>NZ_JBVHXA010000007.1:0-343314 GCF_055563935.1 Streptomyces sp. NPDC029169 | reverse complement strand
GTGGAAGCCACCCGACGGACGGTCGTTGTCACGACGCTCGAAGGAACGGCCACCACGGTCGTCACGGCGGTCGTCGCGGCGGAAGCCGCCACGGTCGTCACGGTTGAAGCCACCCGACGGACGGTCGTCGCGGCGGAAACCGCCGGAGGGACGGTCGTTGTCGCGGCGGAAGCCACCCGACGGACGGTCGTTGTCACGACGGAAGCCACCCGACGGACGGTCGTTGTCACGACGCTCGAAGGAACGGCCACCACGGTCGTCACGGCGGTCGTCGCGGCGGAAGCCGCCACGGTCGCCGCCGCGGTCGCGGCGCTCGTAGTTGCCCCGCTCGTCGCGGAACGCCGGGCGCTCCTCGCGGCGCTCCTCGCGTACCGGCTCCGACGCGACCACAGCCGCAGCGACCTCGGCCTCGGCGGCCTCCGTCACCTCGGCGATCGCGGCCTCCGGGTCCTCGCCCCGCTCGCGCGCGGAACGGGCGACCAGGCGGTCGGCCTCCTCGCGGAGCTCGGCGGCGCGGCGGGTCAGGCGCTCCAGCTGCTTGGTGAGGTCGGCGACCTCACGCTCGGCCTGCTTGGCCGCGTTGTTCGCGGAGTCGGCCTGGACCTCGGTGAGCGAACGCGCACCGGTGATCTCGGCGACCTCCGGGTCGAACGCGCCCGCGCCGCCCACGATGTGACGCGAGGCGTCGACGCCCGCGTCCTCCATCAGGCGGAAGATCTGGCGACGCTGGTGCGGGAGGGCCAGAGACACGACCACACCCGAGCGGCCGGCGCGAGCCGTACGGCCCGAGCGGTGCAGGTAGTCCTTGTGGTCACCGGCCGGGTCCACGTTCAGGACCAGGTCGATGCCGTCGACGTGGATACCGCGGGCGGCGACGTCGGTGGCGACCAGCGCGTTGACGTAGCCGTCCTTGAAGTCGGCGAGCACGCGGGTACGGGCACCCTGCGTCATGCCGCCGTGCAGCGCGTCCGCCTTCACGCCGGCCTCGACGAGCTGCTCGGCGATGCGGTCGGCGCCCAGCTGGGTGCGGACGAAGATGATCGTGCGGCCCTTGCGGGCGGCGATGGCGGCCGTGACCGGCGCCTTGTCCTTCGGCTTCACGACGAGGACGTGGTGCGTCATGGTCGTGACGTTGCCCTGGGCGCTGTCGACCTCGTGGCTCACCGGGTTGTGCAGGTAGCGCTTGACCAGCGTGCCGATCTCGTTCTCCATGGTGGCGGAGAAGAGCATGCGCTGGCCGCCCTCGGGGACCTGGTCGAGCAGCTCGGTGACCTCGGGCAGGAAGCCCAGGTCGGACATCTGGTCGGCCTCGTCGAGGACGGCCACCTGGACGTTCTCCAGGGAGCAGGCGCCACGGTTGATGATGTCGCGCAGGCGGCCCGGGGTGGCGACGAGGATGTCGACGCCGCGCTCCAGGGCGTAGATCTGGTTGCCCATCGACGTACCGCCGCAGACGACCTTGATCTTCAGGCCGAGCACGTCGCCGTAGGGCTGGAGGGCGTCCGCGACCTGCATCGCGAGCTCACGGGTCGGGGTGAGGATGACCGCGCGGGGCTTCTTCTTCTCGGTGTGCCCGCCGGCCAGCTGCGCCAGGGTCGGCAGACCGAAGGAGAGGGTCTTGCCGGAGCCCGTACGGCCGCGGCCGAGGATGTCCTTGCCGGCCAGGGCGTCCGGGATGGTCGCCGCCTGGATCGGGAAGGGGGTGGTCACGCCGTTCTGCGCGAGCTTGCGCACGACGCCCTCGGGCAGGCCGAGGTCGGCGAAGGTGATGGTGGGCTCGGCGGACTCCTCGACGGAGTCCGGCGCCTCGGTCTCGACGATCTCGGTGGCCTCTACGGCCTCGACGATCTCGTCGTTCTCGGGCATGACGGCGTGGTCAGAACTGAAAATGGACATGCGAAATGCGAAACCTTCCGGAGTCTCGGCACGCGCCCGTCAACTCCGTGAAATTCGCAAATCGACCGCCTCAATGCGGTCCAGCCACGGCTAGGGAGAGTACGCGCCACACGGCGCTCTTCTGTGTCGGCGCCGGGCAATGGGATCAAACGATCTACCACCATACGCACCCTCCCCCACCTATGGCAAACCGGACCCCCTCACGCGGGCCCGACCTGCGGTGATGCCTCCGGCTCCGCCTGCTTCCCCGGCCCGTCCGCCGCCCTCATGGCCCCCATGTGGGTGTCCGCCCCCGGGGTCGAGGACGGCGTGTCGGACGGCTCCGGAGTGGGCTCCGGAGTCGGGCTCGGGGTCGGCTCCACGCTCGGGGTGGGCGTCGGCTCCGGCGGGTCGGCCGACGGGGTGGGCTCCCCGCCCGGCGCGCTCGGCCCGCCCGCGCCGCCACCGGCCGTCCCTCCGGGCGCCTGACCCGGCTGCGGCCTGTCCCCGGAGGCCCCGCCCGCCGGCACGTCCGCCGTGGGCTTCCCGGAGGCCGACGGCTCCCCGCTGGGCACCGGCGATTCCTCGCCCGCGCCGTCCGCGTCCGGACCGGTCTTCCCGGACGTGTCCCGGCCGGATCCGGCATGCCCGCCCGAAGAGGCCCCGACGCCGTCGCCGGACTCGGCCGCCACGCCCTGCTTTCCCGCGGACTTGCCGGGCGCCGGCTTCGCGCCCTCGTCGCTCACACTCATGCAGCCGCTCAGACCTGCACAGGCGGCGACCGCCAACGCGGTCGCGACCCATCTCACACGGGCGGGCAAATGGCGCACGGAGAGTACCTCCAGGACACAAAAGGGCGGGATGGACGGGAAGGACGGGCAGGAGAACGTGTCTCGCTGCCCAACTCCCTTGGCACCGCAAGGGACACGCCCCCGGGGACCAAGACCCCCGCAGCGCCAGAACCGCGGGATCATTTCGGCCCTGCGGCCCCCGCAACCGCGCCGCCGTCACGGACAATGGCGGTGTGCTGGAGATGACACGCGACACGTTCGAAGAGCTGGTGGCCCAGGCCCTGGACACGATCCCGCCGGAACTCACGCGGGTCATGGACAACGTGGCCGTGTTCGTGGAGGACGAACCCGGCCCCTCCGACCCGGAGCTCCTCGGGCTCTACGAGGGCACGCCCCTCACCGAGCGCGGGGAGTGGTACGCCGGCGTCCTGCCGGACCGCATCTCGATCTACATGGGCCCCACCCTGCGCTACTGCGAGAGCGCGGACGACGTGGTCCACGAGGTCGCCGTGACCGTGGTCCACGAGATCGCCCACCACTTCGGCATCGACGACGAACGCCTGCACGAACTGGGCTGGGGCTGACGCCTGGGCTGACCACGAGCGACGGCCCGGCCCCCGGCGTAAACCGTTTTGGCGATAGCGGCCGGCATCCCATATGCTTCTCACGTCCCCGACGCGCTGAGAAGCGCCCAGGTGGGCCCTTAGCCCTCATCGTCTAGTGGCCCAGGACGCCGCCCTTTCAAGGCGGTAGCACGGGTTCGAATCCCGTTGGGGGCACGCATCACTGTGTGCGAGACTAGTGCTCGCACATTGCAAGGTCCTGTGGAGCAGTTGGTTAGCTCGCCACCCTGTCAAGGTGGAGGTCGCGGGTTCAAGTCCCGTCAGGATCGCTGAGGCTGGAAACAGTCTCGTGGCTGGGTAGCTCAGTTGGTACGAGCGATCGCCTGAAAAGCGATAGGTCGCCGGTTCGACCCCGGCCCCAGCCACAGAGAGAAGGCCCCGTTCGCGAGAACGGGGCCTTTTTCGTGTGCGCGAAGGGTACGGGGCGGGGTACGCGAGTGATCCCGCGCGCCCCCGGCCCGTACCCTCAGGCCTCCCGACGGCCCCGGCCCCGCCACCCCCGGACCGCGAGCACCACGGCCACCACCGCGACGACCGCCACCAGCAGCGCCCAGTCCGGCACCGACCGGCCCACCGACGCCACCCGCTCCTCCACCGCGAACGAGTCGTCCACCGACAGCAGCCCCGGCAGCGCCGTCGTGCCGTCGAAGACCAGGAACACCGTGCCGAGCACGACGAAGAACAGCCCCGACAGCAGCGACGTCGTGTGCAGCTCGAAGCGGCCGGCCCGGAGCACGCGGCCGCGCAGCCAGCGGCGCCTGCCCAGCTCGTACCGCTCCCAGAGCAGCGCAAGCAGGAACAGCGGCACCGCCATCCCCAGCCCGTACACCGCGAGCAGCAGACCGCCGTACGCCGGGCTGCCGCTCAGCGCCGCCACCGTCAGCACGCTGCCCAGGATCGGGCCCGCGCAGAAGCCGGCGAGGCCGTAGACCAGGCCGAGGGCGTAGACGGAGACCGCCGTCGTAGGGCGGATCCGGCCGCTGACCTCGGCGATACGGCGCGAGGCGAAGCCCATCCCGAGGATCTGGAGCACGCCGAGCACGATGATCGTCCAGCCGCCGACGGCCACCAGCAGATCCCGGTGGCCGTAGAAGAGCCGCCCGGCGAACGAACCGGCCGCGCCGAGCGGGACGAGGGTGGTCGCCAGACCCGCGTAGAAGATGCCGGTACGGGCGAGCAGCCGGCTCGTCGAGTCGATCGAGTACGCGAAGAAGGCCGGGAGCAGCAGGGCGCTGCACGGGCTGAGCAGGGCGAGGAGGCCGCCGAGGAACGCCGCCAGATAGCCGATGTCGGAGGTCACCGGGTCCCCTTCCCCGACTTCCCCGGCTTCGCCGTCCTCGCCGCCGCCTCGATCGCCTCCGTGAACGTCTCGACCGGCTGCGCCCCCGCGATCGGCCGCCCGTTGACCAGGAACGACGGCGTCGAGGTCGCGCCCAGCGAGTACCCCTGCTCCTGGTCCTTGCTCACCGCCGCCCGGGCCGCCGCGCTGTCCGCGTCCTTCGCGAACCGCGCCAGGTCCGGGACGCCCGCCTCCTTCGCGAGGGCCGCCAGCCGCTCCGTACCGAAGCCCTTCTCCTTCACGCCCTCGGCGTACGCGGCCTTGTGGAACTCCCAGAACCGGCCCTGCTGCCCCGCCGCCCATGAGGCCCGGGCCGCCGCCTCCGACTCCTCGCCGAAGATCGGGAAGTTCCGCCACTCGATGCGCAGGGTGCCGTTCTCGACGTACTTCTTCACCAGCTCGGGCTCGGTGTCGCGGGCGAACTGCCCGCAGTAGCCGCACTTGAAGTCGGCGTACTCGATCAGGACGACGGGCGCGTCGGCCCGCCCCATGGCCAGCTTGTCGGCGGCGTCCCGGCGGGCGTACGCCTCCAGCTCGGGGTAGACGCCGGCGGACGGGTCGGCGGAGACCTCCGCGACGGCCGACGATCCGGAAGACCCGGACGCGGGCCTGGTCGCGGTGTACGAGACGACTCCGAGCAGCGCGGCGGCGACCGCCACCCCGGAGACGATCATGATCGGCTTGGACTTGGACATGCGGAAAAGCTCCTGGACGTGACGCGAGAGGGGGCGGACGGCGACGGCGCTCGGCCCGCTACACGCCCGCCGGCGCGGCGAGCGCCGTGAGCGCGCGGGCGGTGCGGGACATGGTGGGTACCTCTCAGCTCGACGTGCCCGAAATATTACGGGCCGTACCTGGCCGTACCTGGCCGTACGTGACAGAAATCAGTTCGCCCGTTCTCCGCCCGGGGTGCGATCCTGGGTTCCGTATGTCTACTTCCTTCGCCGCCCTCCAGTCCGTCCTGGCCGAGGTCTCGCTGCGGGACGCCCACCGGCTCGGCCGCCGCCTCGAGGGCGCCCGCCGCATCCGCAAGCCCGAGGCCCGTGAGGCCGTCCTGGACGAGATCGCCGCCGAGGCCGGCAAGGCCAAGGAGCGCGTCGACGGGCGGGCCTCCCGCGTGCCCGTGGTCACGTACCCCGAGCAGCTCCCGGTCTCGCAGAAGAAGGACCACATCCTGGAGGCGATACGCGACCACCAGGTCGTGATCGTCGCCGGTGAGACGGGCTCCGGTAAGACGACGCAGATCCCCAAGATCTGTCTGGAGCTCGGCCGGGGCGTCCGGGGCATGATCGGCCACACCCAGCCCCGCCGGATCGCGGCCCGTACGGTCGCCGAGCGCGTCGCGGAGGAGCTGAAGACCCCCCTCGGCGAGGCGGTCGGCTGGAAGGTCCGCTTCACCGACCAGGTGAACCCCGACGCGACCTTCGTGAAGCTGATGACGGACGGCATCCTGCTCGCCGAGATCCAGACGGACCGCGAGCTGCGCGCCTACGACACGATCATCATCGACGAGGCGCACGAGCGGTCCCTCAACATCGACTTCCTGCTCGGCTATCTGGCCCAGCTGCTGCCCAAGCGCCCCGATCTCAAGGTCGTCATCACCTCCGCGACCATCGACCCCGAGCGCTTCTCCCGCCACTTCGGCGACGCGCCGATCGTCGAGGTCAGCGGCCGGACGTACCCCGTCGAGGTCCGCTACCGGCCCCTCCTGGAGGAGGACTCCGAGGAGTCGGACCGCGACCAGATCACCGCCATCTGCGACGCCGTCGACGAGCTCCAGTCCGAGGGCCCCGGCGACATCCTCGTCTTCCTCTCCGGCGAGCGCGAGATCCGCGACACCGCGGACGCGCTGCTGAAGAAGCAGCTGCGCAACACCGAGGTACTCCCCCTCTACGCCCGCCTGAGCCACGCCGAGCAGCACCGCGTCTTCCAGCCGCACCCGGGTCGCCGGATCGTCCTCGCCACCAACGTGGCCGAGACCTCGCTGACCGTGCCGGGCATCAAGTACGTGATCGATCCGGGCACCGCCCGCATCTCCCGCTACTCCCACCGCACCAAGGTCCAGCGCCTCCCGATCGAGCCGGTCAGCCAGGCCAGCGCCAACCAGCGCAAGGGCCGCTGCGGCCGTACGTCCGACGGCATCTGCATCCGGCTGTACAGCCAGGAGGATTTTGAAGCCCGCCCGGAGTTCACGGACGCCGAGATCCTCCGGACGAACCTGGCCTCCGTCATCCTCCAGATGACCGCGGCCGGCCTCGGCGAGATCGAGAAGTTCCCCTTCATCGACCCGCCGGACCACCGCAACATCCGCGACGGCGTGCAGCTCCTCCAGGAGCTGGGGGCGATCGACCCCAGCGAGAAGGACCCGAAGAAGCGGCTGACGCAGCAGGGCCGGAAGCTCGCCCAGCTCCCCGTCGACCCCCGCCTGGCCCGCATGGTCCTGGAGGCCGACAAGAACGGCTGTGTACGGGAAGTCATGGTGATCGCCGCCGCGCTCTCCATCCAGGACCCGCGCGAGCGGCCCGCCGAGAAGCAGGCGCAGGCCGACCAGCAGCACGCCCGCTTCAAGGACGAGACGAGCGACTTCCTCGCCTTCCTCAACCTCTGGCGGTACATCCGCGAGCAGCAGAAGGAGCGCGGTTCCAGCTCCTTCCGCCGGATGTGCAAGCAGGAGTACCTGAACTTCCTCCGCATCCGCGAGTGGCAGGACATCTACGCGCAGCTGCGTACGGTCGCCAAGCAGATGGGCATCCACCTCAACGAGGAGGACGCGCCGGAGCAGTCCGTCCACACCTCCCTCCTCGCCGGGCTCCTGAGC
Source organism: Streptomyces sp. NPDC029169 (assembly GCF_055563935.1). Lineage (NCBI taxonomy): Bacteria > Bacillati > Actinomycetota > Actinomycetes > Kitasatosporales > Streptomycetaceae > Streptomyces > Streptomyces sp. NPDC029169. The sequence goes on along the minus strand of NZ_JBVHXA010000007.1, from coordinate 335,868 downwards.
CACATCGGCATGAAGGACGTGAAGGAGGGCGCGAAGAACGAGTATCTGGGCGCCCGCAGCGCCAAGTTCGCGGTCTTCCCGGGCTCGGCGCTCTTCAAGAAGCCCCCGCGCTTCATCATGTCCGCCGAGCTGGTGGAGACCTCCCGGCTGTGGGCCCGGGTCAACGCGAAGATCGAGCCCGAGTGGATCGAGCCGCTCGCCCAGCACCTGATCAAGAAGACGTACAGCGAGCCGCACTGGGAGAAGGACCAGGCGGCCGTGATGGCGATCGAGAAGGTCACGCTCTACGGCGTGCCGATCGTCACCGACCGCAAGGTGAACTACGGGCGGATCGACCCCGAGGTCTCCCGCGACCTGTTCATCCGCAACGCGCTCGTCGAGGGCGACTGGCGCACGCACCACAAGTTCTTCGCCGACAACCGCAAACTCCTCACCGAGGTCGAGGAGTTGGAGCACCGCGCCCGCCGCCGGGACATCCTCGTCGACGACGAGACGCTCTTCGACTTCTACGACAAGCGGGTGCCCGAACACGTCGTGTCCGGCACCCACTTCGACTCGTGGTGGAAGCACAAGCGGCACGAGGAACCGGAGTTCCTCGACTTCGAGCGCGAGATGCTCATCAACGAGAAGGCCGCCGGGGTCACCAAGGCCGACTACCCGGACTCGTGGCGGCAGGGGCCGCTGAAGTTCCGGGTGACGTACCAGTTCGAGCCGGGCGCGGACGCCGACGGTGTGACCGTCCACATCCCGCTCCAGGTCCTCAACCAGGTCACGGACGAGGGCTTCGACTGGCAGATCCCGGGCCTGCGCGCCGAGGTCGTCACCGAGCTGATCCGCTCCCTCCCCAAGCCGATCCGCCGCAACTACGTGCCCGCGCCGAACTTCGCGACCCGCTTCCTGGACGCCGTCGTGCCGGTGCAGGAGCCGCTGACGACGGCCCTGGCTCGCGAACTGCACCGGATGGTCGGCGTCCCGGTCTCCCCAGACGACTTCGACCTCTCCCGCATCCCCGACCACCTGAAGATCACCTTCCGGATCGTCGACGAGCGGCGCCGCAAGCTGGCCGAGGACAAGGACCTGGAGGCGCTGAAGCTCAAGCTGCGCCCCAAGGCCCGCCAGGCCCTCTCCAAGGCCGCCGCGGCCGCCACGGCGGGCCCGGACGGCTCCGGGCAGTCCCTGGAGCGCACGGGGCTCACGGAGTGGACCATCGGCACGCTGACGAAGGTCTTCGAGACCCGGCGGGCCGGCCAGCCGGTCAAGGCGTACCCGGCGCTGGTGGACGCGGGCGACACCGTCTCCGTACGGCTCTTCGACACGGAGGCCGAGCAGGAGCGGGCGATGTGGCAGGGCACGCGGAAGCTGATCCTGCTGAACATCCCGGTGAACCCGGCGAAGTTCGCCTCGGACAAGCTCACCAACCAGCAGAAGCTCGCCCTGTCCCGTAACCCGCACGGCTCGATCCAGGCGCTCTTCGACGACTGCGCGACCGCCGCCGCGGACAAGCTGATCGCCGACCACGGCGGGCCGGTCTGGGACGAGGAGTCGTTCCGGAAGCTGTACGACAAGGTCCGCGCCGACCTCGTCGACACGACCGTCCGGACGGTGGGCCAGGTCGAGCAGATCCTGGCCGCCTGGCAGGCCTGCGAGCGCCGCCTGAAGGCCACGAACAGCCTCGCGCTCATCGACAACCTGACGGACGTGCGCGAGCAGCTGGCCTGGCTGATGCCGGCGGGCTTCGTCACCCGGACGGGGCTAGGGCGCCTCCCGGACCTGATGCGCTACCTGGTGGCCGTGGACCGCCGGCTCCAGCAGATGCCGACCGGCGTGCAGCGGGACACCACCCGGATGGAGAAGGTCCGCGAGATGCTGGACGAGTACGCCTGGCTGCTCGAGCAGCTCCCCAAGGGGCGGCCGGTCCCGAAGGAGGTCACCGACATCCGCTGGATGATCGAGGAGCTCCGGGTCAGCTACTTCGCGCACGCGCTGGGCACGGCCTATCCGGTCTCGGACAAGCGGATCGTGAAGGCGATCGACGCGCTGGCACCGTAGGAGTCCGGGCCGGTGTGGGGTGTCGCCTTGCGCCGGTTCGACCAGAGCCTCTGACCTGCTGTACAGTCTTCTTCGCAGCCCCGCTGAGGGCCGCGAAACATGGTCCTGTGGAGCAGTTGGTTAGCTCGCCACCCTGTCAAGGTGGAGGTCGCGGGTTCAAGTCCCGTCAGGATCGCTTTCAAGAAGGCCCACGTCGAAAGACGTGGGCCTTCTTCGTTGCCTCCCGGTGTATTGACGGCGTCGGGCGGACCCCGGTACCCCAGACATCAGGGAAACGGGGGCCCACACCGGAGGTGGTCGCGCATGGCCGCGGCGTCCGAAGCACGACCGGCTCGACCGGAACGACAGTCGAGACACGAGATACGCGCGCTGCTGCGCGCCCATCTGGCGGCCGCGTCCCGCCAGAGGCACATCACCCGCCACTGCCCGGTCTGTCACCGCCTCCTGAAGCTCACTCTGGAGGTCGAGCGGACCGAGGACGAAAGTCCCACCAGCCCATGACCAACGGCGGGTTGGGGGCCGCCCGGAGAGGGGCAGGCTGTTCCTTGGCAAGGCTTCGCCAGTGTGACGGGAGTCACCGAACGAGTTTTACGAACTCCTCCGCTTATGCCCTTCCTACACCGGCCCCATTTAATATGTGCAATTGCACCGCCCTCCGGGGCGCATGAGCCGGCACAAAAAAGATCGCGCTGGACCCGGCGGAGTCCAGCGCGATCGATGACGAAGAGCCTGTTGGGGCAGGCGCCCGTCGGCAGAGCTTGGGGTGTGGGCGAACCAGGTTGGGGGACCCGGAAATGCCCGGTCATGCAGGGTAAAGCGGGGTGTTGCGCGTACCTCAGGCCTCGCTGCGCTGCTGCGGAATACCCGCCAGCAGGGCGCGGACCTCAGCCTCGCGGTACCGGCGGTGTCCACCCAGGGTGCGGATGGACGTGAGCTTCCCTGCCTTGGCCCAACGGGTCACCGTCTTCGGGTCCACGCGGAACATCGTGGCAACCTCGGCGGGGGTCAGCAGCGGCTCGGCATCAGGGGTGCGAGCGGTCATGAGCGGCCTCCTCGGGAGAACCGAACCTTCTCGGTTCTTTCCTCTAAATTCTGCACCTTGACCCGCGTTGCCCGAAATGGCGGACGCGAGCCGAGTCGGTTATAGGACGAACGGCTTGTCCTCGGCACTACAACTACACCATCCGTCCAGCCACGTCGGCCAAACCGATGGAATTGCCCTCGCAGGTGTTCATCCACGGCGGAAGTCACGAGACCATGCCATAACGGACAGTCACGCCACTGTGACGATCAGTCACAGAGCGATCAGGAGTCGTCAGACCCCCCATAGAGTGCAATGCTGAGCGTTCCGCCCATAGTTGGACGGAAGGAACCCTCCCCGGACTCCTTGTCCTATTTTGGCACGAGGGTGGGCGATGGGCGCAAGGGCGCAGTAAGTGCTATCCGTCACGCTTGAGCCAAAGGCCCGGATCGGGACCTACGTCCCGCTACGAACTCACCGACGTCCTCACCAGGCACACCGAAGCCCTGCGACGCTCAATGATCATTTACATCAGGCGGACGTGTCCTGTCGATGGTCAATTGGCAAACTGCAGGTTGCGGATCCGCCGCCACCGCTCCGCCAGCCGGCCGTACGCCGCGCTCGCACCCTCCCCGTCGCCGTCCCGCAGCGCCGCGATCCCCTCCGCCATGTCGGCCGCCGACCGGTCCTCCGCCAGCCGTTCCGCCGGCACCGCGTGCACCAGACCGCCGTAGTCCAGCTCCACGAGCGCCCGCGGATGGAACTCCTCCAGCCACCGGCCGACCTCGACCAGGCCTTCCGTCATCGGACCCTCGTCGATCGACTCCCGCAGCGTCCGCAGCGCCCGTGCGAGCCGCCGCCGCGCCTGCACCATCGGCGTCCGGTACCGGAACACCGGCGCCTCGCCCCGCTCCGGCTCCCCCGGCACGTACTCCCGCTCCTCGTCCGCGAAGAGCGTGAACCAGCGCACGGGGACCTGCCAGACCGCCGTACGGATCCACGGGCGGGCGTCCGGGTTCCGCTCCCGCCAGCGCTCGTGGTCCGCCGCCACCTGGGCGCGCACCACCGGCGGCAGCATCGCGTCGAGCACCGGCCCGGGCAGCGAACGCCCCGGCTCGGCCTCCCGCGCCTGCCCCAGCTCCTCCAGGGCCAGCCAGCCCCGCAGCCGGGTCCGCCAGGGACAGACCACGACCACCCCGTCCACGTACGCGACGAACGCGTCCCCACTCTCGTGCACCGGCACCGGAATCGGCGGGGTCGGCAGCAAGTCCGCGAGCGAGCGCCGCAGTTCGTCCTGCGCGGTCGGCTTCTCCGCCCGCCGCGCGTACTGCGCCCAGTGCCCCCGCTCCGGCTCCGGGAAGGCCCCCAGGGGCTCATAGACCCGCAGATAGGAGGCGTACGGGACAATGACCGAAGAGGCGACCGACATGTCGCGATCCTTCCACGGCGATACTCCGCCAGGGGGTGATCCTCAGCACTGAGGCGGATCTACGCCCGCGTAGGACTTACTCTCTTGCCGAACCGGTCCCGCCACCACCCGCAGGCAGGCCCGGAACCAACCGCCGCTTCGTACTTGGGAGTCACCACCGTGACCGATGTGACCGGCGTTCCTGCTGACGTACTGCACACTCTGTTCCACTCGGAGCAGGGTGGCCACGAGCAAGTCGTGCTCTGCCAGGACCGCGCCTCCGGCCTCAAGGCCGTCATCGCCCTCCACTCCACCGCCCTGGGCCCCGCCCTCGGCGGCACCCGGTTCTACCCGTACGCCTCCGAGGCCGAGGCCGTCGCCGACGCGCTGAACCTCTCCCGGGGCATGTCGTACAAGAACGCCATGGCCGGCCTGGACCACGGCGGCGGCAAGGCCGTGATCATCGGGGACCCCGAGAAGATCAAGACGGAGGAGCTGCTGCTCGCCTACGGGCGCATGGTCGCCTCCCTCGGCGGCCGCTACGTGACGGCGTGCGACGTCGGCACCTACGTCGCCGACATGGACGTCGTGGCCCGCACCAACCAGTGGACCACCGGCCGCTCCCCCGAGAACGGCGGCGCCGGCGACTCCTCGGTCCTCACCGCCTTCGGCGTCTTCCAGGGCATGCGCGCCTCCGCGCAGACCCTCTGGGGCGACCCCACGCTGCGCGACCGCAAGGTCGGCGTCGCGGGCGTCGGCAAGGTCGGCCACTACCTCGTCGAGCACCTGCTCGAGGACGGCGCCCAGGTGTACATCACCGATGTGCGCGAGGAGTCCGTACGCCGGATCACCGATAAGTTCCCGCAGGTCACGGTCGTCGCGGACACCGACGCCCTGATCCGCGTCGAGGGCCTGGACATCTACGCCCCGTGCGCGCTCGGCGGCGCCCTGAACGACGCGACCGTGCCGGTCCTCACCGCGAAGATCGTCTGCGGCGCGGCCAACAACCAGCTCGCGCACCCCGGTGTCGAGAAGGACCTCGCGGACCGCGGGATCCTCTACGCGCCCGACTACGTCGTCAACGCCGGCGGCGTCATCCAGGTCGCCGACGAGCTGCACGGCTTCGACTTCGACCGGTGCAAGGCGAAGGCCACGAAGATCTTCGACACCACCCTCGAAATCTTCGCGCGTGCGAAGGCGGACGGCATTCCGCCGGCCGCGGCCGCCGACCGGATCGCCGAGCAGCGGATGGCGGACGCCCGCCGCGGCTGAGCCGTGGCCGAATCTTGAGGTCCGGTCCTGGGCCGGCCCAGGGCCGGACCGGCTGGGGCGCTCCCAGGGGTGAACTTTGTAGGTTCACCCCAATCGAGAGATGACTCACCCCGGTCGGCGGGTCGGCCCTCAAGAAGAGGTTAAAATCGCGATTGACCAGCGAGGACAGGGCACCTCGATGGTTCTGTACCGGGTCATGTGATGCGTGCGGCGTACCGTATGGCCACGGAAGCAGGTACCGTTGAAGCCCTACGGACCGGTCTCTCCACCGAGAGCCCGTTCCGAATCATGAACGCGTGTCAAGACTCTGGGGCCGCCGAGCCCCGTCACCGAGGGGGTCGAGCCATGGGGCGCGGCCGGGCAAAGGCCAAGCAGACCAAGGTCGCCCGCCAGCTGAAGTACAGCAGCGGCGGGACTGACCTGTCGCGTCTGGCCAACGAGCTGGGCGCTTCGACTTCGAGCCAGCCGCCGAATGGCGAGCCGTTCGAGGACGACGACGAGGAAGACGACCCGTACGCGCAGTACGCGGATCTCTACAACACGGACGACGAGGACGAGGACGACGAGTCCGGTCCCGACGCGTCGTCCCAGCGTCGCGCTTGACCTCTTGAAGAGCGCTGCTCAATAGCGAACCCGGTCCGGGGCTACCCGGACCGGGTTTCTGTGCGTTCCCACGTGCTGAGGGGTGGGCGGGCATCGCCCACCCACCCCTCGAAGCACCCTCGAAGCATCAGACCGCGTAGTCGCCGACCAGCTCCGCGCCGGTGGTGCGGTCGCCGCGCTCGGTGATCTCGCCCGCGACCCAGGCCTCGACGCCCCGGTCCTCCAGGGTCGCCAGGGCGACCTCGACGGACTCGGCCGGGACGACGGCCATCATGCCGACACCCATGTTCAGGGTCTTCTCCAGCTCGAGCCGCTCGACCTGCCCGGCCTTGCCGACCAGGTCGAAGATCGCGCCCGGGGCCCAGGTCGAACGGTCGACCGTGGCGTGCAGCCCGTCCGGGATCACCCGCGCCAGGTTGGCGGCCAGGCCACCACCGGTGATGTGGCTGAAGGCGTGGATCTCGGCGGTCCTGGTGAGCGCCAGGCAGTCCAGCGAGTAGATCTTCGTAGGCTCCAGGAGCTCCTCGCCCAGGGTCCGGCCGAGCTCCTCGACGTGCTGGTCGAGGGTCATGCCGGCGCGGTCGAAGACCACGTGCCGGACGAGCGAGTACCCGTTGGAGTGAAGCCCGGAGGACTCCATCGCGATGACGGCGTCACCCGTACGGATGCGATCGGGGCCGAGGAGCCGGTCGGCCTCCACCACGCCCGTACCGGCGCCGGCGACATCGAAGTCGTCCGGGCCGAGGAGACCGGGGTGCTCGGCGGTCTCGCCGCCGACCAGGGCGGTACCGGCCAGGACGCAGCCCTCGGCGATGCCCTTGACGATCGCGGCGACCCGCTCGGGGTGGACCTTGCCGACACAGATGTAGTCGGTCATGAAGAGCGGCTCGGCGCCGCAGACGACGATGTCGTCCATGACCATCGCGACCAGGTCGTGGCCGATCGTGTCGTACACGCCCATCTGCCGGGCGATGTCGACCTTCGTGCCGACACCGTCGGTGGCGGAGGCGAGCAGCGGACGCTCGTAGCGCTTGAGGGCGGAGGCGTCGAAGAGGCCGGCGAAGCCGCCCAGGCCACCGAGGACCTCGGGGCGCTGCGTCTTCTTCACCCACTGCTTCATGAGCTCGACGGCGCGGTCACCCGCCTCGATGTCGACGCCCGCGGACGCGTAGCTGGCACCAGTGCCCGCGTGCGGAGCACGCTCAAAGGACTCAGTAGACATGCTGAAGAACTTTCGTGTCGTACTGCGTGTGTGCAGCGGGTCTTACGGGCGGCGCAGCGCGTCGGCGGCCGCGGTGGCGGCCGGACCGGCGGCCAGCTCGGTCTCCAGGAGCTGCTTGCCGAGCAGCTCGGGGTCCGGGAGCTCCATCGGGTACTCGCCGTCGAAGCACGCACGGCAGAGGTTCGGCTTCTGGATGGTGGTCGCCTCGATCATCCCGTCGAGGGAGATGTACGAGAGCGAGTCCGCGCCGAGCGACTTGCCGATCTCGTCGACCGTCATGCCGTTGGCGATCAGCTCCGCGCGGGTCGCGAAGTCGATGCCGAAGAAGCACGGCCACTTCACGGGCGGGGAGGAGATCCGGATGTGGACCTCGGCGGCGCCGGCCTCGCGGAGCATCCGGACGAGGGCGCGCTGGGTGTTGCCGCGGACGATCGAGTCGTCGACGACCACGAGCTTCTTCCCCTTGATGACTTCCTTCAGGGGGTTCAGCTTCAGCCGGATGCCCAGCTGGCGGATGGTCTGGGACGGCTGGATGAAGGTGCGGCCGACGTAGGCGTTCTTCACCAGGCCGGCGCCGAAGGGGATGCCGGAGGCCTCGGCGTAGCCGATCGCGGCCGGAGTGCCGGACTCCGGCGTCGCTATGACCAGGTCCGCCTCGACCGGGGCCTCCTTGGCGAGGCGGCGGCCCATCTCCACGCGGGAGAGGTAGACGTTGCGGCCGGCGATGTCCGTGTCCGGGCGGGCCAGGTACACGTACTCGAAGACACAGCCCTTGGGCTTCGCTTCCGCGAATCGCGAGGTGCGGATGCCGTTCTCGTCGATCGCGATCATCTCGCCGGGCTCGACCTCGCGGACGTAGCTGGCGCCGCAGATGTCGAGGGCGGCGGACTCCGAGGCGACGACCCAGCCGCGCTCGAGACGGCCGAGGACCAGTGGGCGGATGCCCTGCGGGTCACGGGCCGCGTAGAGGGTGTGCTCGTCCATGAAGACGAGGGAGAACGCGCCCTTCACCTGCGGGAGGACCTTCGCGGCGCCGTCCTCGATCGTGAGCGGCTTGCCGTCCTCGTCGACCTGGGCGGCGAGGAGCGCCGTGAGCAGGTCGGTGTCGTTGGTGGCCGCCACACGGGTGGAGCGGCCCTCCTGCTTCGGCAGGTCGGCGACCATCTCGGCGAGCTGGGCCGTGTTCACCAGGTTGCCGTTGTGGCCGAGCGCGATGGAGCCGTGGGCGGTCGCCCGGAACGTCGGCTGCGCGTTCTCCCACGTCGAGGCACCGGTGGTCGAGTAGCGGGCGTGACCGACCGCGATATGACCCTGGAGGGAACCGAGAGAGGTCTCGTCGAAGACCTGGGACACGAGGCCCATGTCCTTGAAGACGAGGATCTGGGAGCCGTTGCTGACCGCGATACCCGCGGATTCCTGGCCCCGATGCTGGAGGGCGTAAAGCCCGAAGTAAGTGAGCTTGGCGACCTCTTCACCCGGAGCCCAGACACCGAAGACGCCACACGCGTCCTGGGGGCCTTTCTCGCCGGGGAGCAGATCATGATTGAGTCGACCGTCACCACGTGGCACGTCTCCGAGTGTAGGGGAGGTCGACCACTGGTCCGAATTGGGGAAATCCAGAGGGCATCCGAGTGGTGTGATCACACGAACTGATCCACTGACGTGCGTAGATGCCCTTCTCCCTAGGCGGGAACAGGGTCCCGGGCGACCGGGCGGTGGCAAGCGCACGCTCGTACGGCATGGGCGGGCGCCGCTCGGTGTGACGCACTTCGCACCGCCACCCGTCCCTAGCCCTTGGCGGCCGGTGCGGTGGCGGTCGCGGCGAAGCCCTCGCCGTCGGCGCCCGTGAGGGTGAGGGCGCGGTCGCTCAGCTCGTACGACAGAGGGCCGTCGAGGAGCTCGTACAGCTTCGTCTCCAGGTCCATCTGCGGCTCGGAGCAGATCATCCTGGTGGTCACGACCGGTCCCGTGACGGTGAGGGTCTCGGCGGTGACCTTCGCGGTGGCCGTGAACCGGTTGCAGCCCAGGTTGCCGCGGACCCGGCCGTCCTTGTCGATGACGAAGTGCGCCTTGCCCTCGCTGCCCTTCGGCAGGGAGGCGGCCGTGTCGCCGGAGAGCAGGGAGTCGACGGTCCAGGTGGTGCCGTGCAGCGGCGCGGGCGGAATGTTCGACAGGGTGAGGGTCGCCCTGCCGTCGGGGGCGGTGAGAGTCAGCCGGTCGTTCGCCACCTTCGCCTTGAGGGTGCCGGAGAAGACCTTGTGGAAGGTGTCCTCAAAGGCCTGGACGTCGCCCTCGCACGCCATCTCGGTCGTCTCGGCCATCGTCACGGTGACGCTGTCGCCCTTGACGTCGACGGTGGCGCCGAAGTGGTTGCAGCCGCTGTTGCCCTTGACCTTGCCGCCGCTGTCGATGTCGACGTGCGTGCCGGCGGGGGCGCGGGTTGTCTTCCCGGCGACGGTGACGCTCTCGACGGACCAGTCCGCACCGACGACGGGCACGTCCGGGGCGACCGTGCCCGCACCGGGGTCCGATCCGGCCTTCTCGGTGCCGCAGGCGGCGAGGGCCAGGAGCGAGGCCAGAGCGGCGGCAGCTGTGGTGATGCGCGGCTTCTGCATGCCGGTGGGACGGGCGGGCGCGCCGGACGGTTCCTTACGGCTCCGGGCCGGACGGTTCCGTACGACTCCGGGCAGTCAGCGGGCAGTCAGCGGGCAGTCAGCGGGCAGTCAGCCCATGATCGGCAGCAGCGCGGCGAGGTCCGCCCGCTCGCCGCTCGCGCTGATCCGCGCCGCGTCCAGCTCCTCGGCCCAGCGCGCGCGGCCGGTCGCCAGCCGGATCCAGGTCAGCGGGTCCGTCTCGACGACGTTGGGCGGGGTGCCCCGGGTGTGCCGGGGACCCTCCACGCACTGGACCACGGCGAACGGCGGGATCCGCACCTCGACCGCGCCTCCCGGGGCCTTCACCGCCAGCGCGTCCGCGAGCACACGCGTACATGCGGCCAGGGCCTGGCGGTCGTACGGGATGTCCAGACCGGTCGCCGCGTTCAGGTCGTCGGTGTGGACGACGAGTTCGACGGTACGGGTGACCAGGAAGTCGGCGAGGCGCATCGCCCCGAAGCTGATCGGCAGGAGCCGGTCGTCGGAAGTGCCCGCGACGCTCTTCTCGTACGCCTCCAGGGTCCGCTCATAATGCCCGGCCAGGTCGGACGCCTCGATCCCCCGGGTCTGCTCGTCGATACGCGCCGCCGCGGACGCGGTCACGAAGGGCCAGTCGAGCAGGACGAGTTCCTGCTTCGCGGGCTCCTGCGCAGCCAGGCAGCGCGGCACGGAGTCGAGCATCGAGGCGATGTGCGCCGCCAGCTCCCGTACGGTCCACTCCCCCAGCCGCGTCGGCCCGTCGAGCTGCTCGGGAGTGAGCGTGGCCACCGCCTCCCGTACGTTCCCGAACTGGGCGAGCACGGCGGCGCGGATCTTGACGGAGTCGTAACTGCGGGTGCGCTTCTTGGCCGGTGGCATGGGGGCGAGGGTAGTCGGAGACTGGAAGAGACGACCAGCACCGATCGGCCGCGCACGAGAAGGGCGGAACGACCATGGGTATGCACCCTGACAGCGCCGTGGTGCGCCAGTGCTACGAGGCGTTCGGCAAGGGAGACATGGTGACCCTCGCCGACATGATGACGGCCGACTGTACGTACCACTCACCGGGCGAGAGCCAGGCGTCCGGGCACTTCAAGGGCCGGGAGAACGTTCTGGCCCACTTCCGCCAGGTGCTCGACCTGTCCGGCGGCTCCCTGCGCGTGGAGCCGGCGGGCATCTACCCGGACGGCCGCGGACACGTCATCTCCACGCACAAGTGGTACGCCGAGCGCGGGGACCGTGGCATCGAGATGCGAGGCGGGCTCTTCTTCACGATCGTCGGAGGCAAGATCACCGACGTCGACGAGTGCGTCGAGGACATCGACGAGGGGGACGCCTTCTGGGGCAAGGCGGAGTGAAGCGGAGTGAACATCACGTAGACGCGAACAGCTAGACGCGAACAGCCCCCGCCCGAAGGCGGGGGCTGCCGTACAGCGGTACGTACGTCAGGCCAGCAGGCCCGGGATCGTCGCCTCGTGGGCCGCGCGCAGCTCCTCCAGGGAGATGCTGAACTGGCCCTGCACGTCGACCTCTTCGCCGTCCACGACACCGATCCGGGTCGCGGGAAGACCGCGTGCACCGCACATGTCGGTGAAGCGGAGCTCCTCGCTGCGCGGGACGGCGACGACCGCACGGCCGGCCGACTCGCTGAAGAGGTACGTGAACGCGTCCAGGCCCTCTGGCACGATCAGGCGCGCGCCCGTGCCGCCGCGCAGGCAGGACTCGACGACCGCCTGGACCAGACCGCCGTCGGACAGGTCGTGCGCCGCGTCGATCATGCCGTCGCGGGAGGCGGAGATCAGGATCTCGCCGAGCAGCTTCTCCCGGTCGAGGTCCACGGCCGGCGGCAGACCGCCGAGGTGCTGGTGGATCACCTCGGACCAGGCCGAGCCGCCGAACTCCTCACGCGTATCGCCGAGCAGGTAGAGGAGCTGGCCCTCTTCCGCGAAGGCGATCGGCGTACGGCGGTTGACGTCGTCGATCACACCGAGCACGGCCACGACCGGCGTCGGGTGGATGGCGACCTCGCCGGTCTGGTTGTACAGCGAGACGTTGCCGCCGGTCACCGGGGTGCCGAGCTGGAGGCAGCCGTCCGCGAGACCACGGGTGGCCTCGGCGAACTGCCACATCACGGCCGGGTCCTCGGGCGAACCGAAGTTCAGGCAGTCCGAGATGGCGAGCGGCTTGGCGCCGGAGGCGGCGACGTTGCGGTACGCCTCCGCGAGCGCGAGCTGCGCACCGGTGTACGGGTCGAGCTTCGCGTACCGGCCGTTGCCGTCGGTCGCCATGGCCACGCCGAGGTTGGTCTCCTCGTCGATACGGACCATGCCCGCGTCCTCGGGCTGGGCGAGGACGGTGTTGCCCTGCACGAACCGGTCGTACTGGTCCGTGATCCAGGACTTCGACGCCTGGTTCGGGGAGGAGACCAGCTTCAGGACCTGGTCCTTCAGCTCCTCACCGGTCTGCGGCCGGGGCAGCTTGTTCGCGTCGTCGGCCTGGAGCGCGTCCTGCCACTCCGGGCGCGCGTACGGCCGGTGGTAGGTCGGACCCTCGTGGGCCACGGACCGCGGCGGCACGTCCACGATCTGCTCGCCGTGCCAGAAGATCTCCAGGCGCTCGCCCTCGGTCACCTCACCGATGACGGTGGCGATGACGTCCCACTTCTCGCAGATCTCCAGGAAGCGGTCGACGTGCGCGGGCTCCACGATCGCGCACATGCGCTCCTGCGACTCGCTCATGAGGATCTCCTCAGGCGAGAGCGTCGCATCGCGCAGGTGGACCCGGTCGAGCTCGACGCGCATGCCGCCGGAGCCGGCGGAGGCCAGCTCGGACGTGGCGCAGGAGAGGCCGGCGCCACCCAGGTCCTGGATACCCGCGACCAGCTTCTCCTTGAAGATCTCCAGGGTGCACTCGATGAGGAGCTTCTCCTGGAAGGGGTCGCCGACCTGGACCGCGGGGCGCTTGGTGGGCTTCGTGTCGTCGAAGGTCTCGGACGCGAGGACGGACACACCGCCGATGCCGTCGCCGCCGGTCCGGGCGCCGTAGAGGATCACCTTGTTGCCGGGGCCGGAGGCCTTGGCCAGGTGGATGTCCTCGTGCTTCATCACGCCGATGCAGCCGGCGTTGACGAGCGGGTTGCCCTGGTAGCACTCGTCGAAGACGACCTCGCCGCCGATGTTCGGCAGGCCCAGGCAGTTGCCGTAGCCGCCGATGCCCGCGACGACTCCGGGGAGGACACGCTTGGTGTCGGGGTGGTCGGCCGCGCCGAAGCGCAGCGGGTCCACGACCGCGACCGGGCGGGCGCCCATGGCGAGGATGTCGCGGACGATGCCGCCGACGCCGGTGGCCGCGCCCTGGTAGGGCTCGATGTACGACGGGTGGTTGTGCGACTCGACCTTGAAGGTGACCGCGTAACCCTGGCCGACGTCCACGACGCCCGCGTTCTCGCCGATGCCGACGAGCATGGCGTCGTTCTGCGGGACCTTCTCGCCGAACTGCTTCAGGTGGACCTTGCTGCTCTTGTACGAGCAGTGCTCGGACCACATGACGGAGTACATGGCGAGCTCGGCACCGGTGGGACGGCGGCCGAGGATCTCGCGGATGCGCGCGTACTCGTCCTCCTTGAGGCCGAGCTCCTTCCAGGGCTGCTCGCTGTCCGGCGTCTCGGTCGCGTGCTTGACCGTGTCCAGAGTCATCAGGCGTTGACCAGCTTCTTGAGGATCGAGGTGAAGAAACCGAGGCCGTCGGTACGGCCCGTACCGATCAGCGGCTCGACGGCGTGCTCGGGGTGCGGCATCAGGCCGACCACGTTGCCCGCGGCGTTGGTGATGCCCGCGATGTCACGGAGCGAGCCGTTGGGGTTCAGGCCCAGGTAGCGGAAGGCGACCCGCCCCTCGGCCTCCAGCTCGTCGAGCACGCGCTCGTCGGCGACGTACCGGCCGTCCATGTTCTTGAGCGGGACCTGGATCTCCTGGCCCTGCTCGTAGTCGGCGGTCCAGGCGGTGTCCGCGTTCTCCACCCGCAGCTTCTGGTCGCGGCAGATGAAGTGCAGGTGGTTGTTGCGGAGCATCGCTCCCGGCAGCAGATGGGCCTCGGTGAGGATCTGGAAGCCGTTGCAGATACCGAGGACGGGCATGCCCGCCTTCGCCTGCTCGATGATCGTCTCCATGACCGGCGAGAAGCGGGAGATGGCTCCGGCCCGCAGGTAGTCGCCGTAGGAGAAGCCGCCGGCCAGGACCACGGCGTCGACCTGCTTGAGGTCCTTGTCGCGGTGCCAGAGCGAGACGGGCTCGGCGCCCGCCACGCGGACTGCGCGGAGCGCGTCCTGGTCGTCGAGCGTTCCGGGGAACGTGACGACGCCGATGCGTGCGGTCACGACGAGGCCCCGGCGGTCTCCGTGGACTCGACCTTGACGGTGAAGTCCTCGATCACGGTGTTGGCGAGGAAGGTTTCGGCCATCTCATGGATGCGGGCGAGGGCGGCCTCGTCGACCGGTCCTTCCACCTCCAGCTCGAAGCGCTTTCCCTGGCGGACGTCGGCGATTCCTTCGAATCCGAGGCGGGGCAGTGCACGCTGCACCGCCTGCCCCTGAGGGTCGAGGATCTCCGGCTTGAGCATGACGTCGACTACGACGCGTGCCACTGGCACTCCCGGTGGTGTGTTGCGTGGGCGGTTCCCTCAGCGTACCTGCCTCCAAATTCTACGCGGGTAGAGGACTGGAGGACCCTACAAAGCCTCCCGAAGATCTCCGAAGATCCCCACGGAAAATTCAACTGAAATATTGCGCGGCCCATTGCGGTGGGACACGCTGATGCAATTGGCTTGGCTTCACAATGTGACGCGAACCGCTGTACAAAGGAATACAGAGGAAAGCAGCATTGCCCCGGACCAGCCGCACAGTCGGTGTCGCCGCACGTCAGAGGTGTTCCGTACACCGACAGGACACGGCGGACCGCAGGAAAGGACCGATATCCGTGGCTCAGCGAGTAGTGGTCACTCTCTTCGACGACATCGATGGCGGAGAAGCGGCGGAAACGGTTGCGTTCGGCCTGGACGGGAAGATGTACGAGATCGACCTGAATCCCGCCAATGCAGAGAAACTGCGCAAGGCGCTCGCGCCCTACCTCGAGGCCGGCCGGAAGCTGACGGGCAAGGCCGCCTCCGCCAAGGCGGGCGGCTCCGTGGCTTCGTACAAGCACACCGCCCTGGCACCCGACCCGGCGGCGGTCCGCGCCTGGGCCCAGTCCAACAAGATGGACGTGCCGGCCCGCGGTCGCATCCCGAAGCGGGTCTACGAGGCGTTCCGCGAGGCCAGTTGAGCCACCGGCCTGACTGCGCGTCGGCAACGGAGTTGCATTGCACCCCTGCTGATCGGCTAGAGTCTGGATCACGCCGAGGGGCGAGGCCGCAGGGCCGGACCTCACGCAGCGTGCGGGTGTAGTTCAGTAGCAGAACACCCCCCTTCCAGGGGGAAGGCGCAGTGTGCAATTCCTGTCACCCGCTCTGCATCGCATTACCGGCCACTCCGGTGGATCAGGTACAGTGGTGCTCGCACCGCCCAGTGAGAGCTGAGCGGCAGCAATGCGGACGTGGCTCAGTTGGTAGAGCATCACCTTGCCAAGGTGAGGGTCGCGAGTTCGAATCTCGTCGTCCGCTCGTTGATCGAAGGCCCGGTTCTCAGGAACCGGGCCTTCGTCGTGTCTGCTGGTGTTCCGGGGGCCTGACCCACGGTGTGAGGGTCGCCACATCCCTGCGGGACGCGCTGACCGGCTGCCGCAGCGTGATCGTGACCGGTCACGGCCGCCCCGGGCACCTCGAGCGGGCGCTCGCGGCGGGGGTGCGGGGCTTCGTCCCGAAGACCGTCAGCGCCCAGCGGCCGGCCGAGCTCATCCGTACCGTGCATGCCGGACACCGTTATGTGGACCCGGAGTTGGCGGCCGACGCGATCGCCGCCGGGGACTCCCCGTTGACCGCGCGGGAGGCCGAGGTGCTCGAACTCGCGGCCGACGGCGCCCCGGTCGCGGAGATCGCCGAGGGGGCCTCGCTCTCCCCGGGGACGGTCCGGAACCACCTTTCCTCCGCCGCCGCGACGCTCGGCGCCGAGAACCGTCACACGGCGGTGTGTCTCGCGCGGGAGAAAGGTTGGGTATAGTTGGCTCCGCGCTACGGCGCATGCGGACGTGGCTCAGTTGGTAGAGCATCACCTTGCCAAGGTGAGGGTCGCGAGTTCGAATCTCGTCGTCCGCTCCACAGAGAGAAACCCCCGGTCGATCCGACCGGGGGTTTCTTCGTGTCGTTCTACTGCCAGGTGTGGCCGGTCAGCAGCTCGTACGCCTCGATGTACTTGGCGCGCGTCGCGTCCACGATCTCCTGCGGGAGCGCGGGCGGCGGCTGCTCGCTCCTGCGGTCCCAGCCGGAGGCCGGGGAGGTCAGCCAGTCGCGGACGAACTGCTTGTCGTACGAGGGCTGGGCGCGGCCCGGCTGCCACTGGTCGGCCGGCCAGAAGCGGGACGAGTCCGGGGTGAGGACCTCGTCGGCGAGGATCAGCGTCTCGCCGCCCTCGGCGGACTCGAAGCCGAACTCGAACTTGGTGTCGGCGAGGATGATGCCCCGGTCGCGGGCGATGTCCCGGGCCCGGCCGTAGACGGCGAGGGTCGTCTGGCGCAGCAGGGCGGCGGTCTCGGCACCGACCTGGCGGGCGACCTCCTCGTACGGCACGTTCTCGTCGTGGTCGCCGACCGCGGCCTTGGTGGCCGGGGTGAAGATCGGCGCGGGCAGCTCGGAGCCGTCGGACAGGCCCTCGGGGAGCGCGAGGCCGCAGACCGTACGGGACTCGTTGTACTCGACCAGGCCGGAGCCTGTCAGATAGCCGCGGGCCACGCACTCGACCGGCACCATGGTCAGCGACTTGCAGATGAGGGTGCGGCCCTCCCAGTCGGCGGGGGCGCCGGCCGGGATCTCGGTGGACAGGACGTGGTTGGGGACCAGGTCGGCGAGCCGGTCGAACCACCACAGGGAGAGCTTGGTGAGCACCCGGCCCTTGTCGGGGATCTCGGTCGGCAGCACCCAGTCGTACGCGGACATGCGGTCACTGGCCACCATCACGAGGTCGCCCGCCTCGTTCTGGTAGAGGTCACGCACCTTGCCCGTGTGGAGGTGGGTCAGGCCCGGGACCTGGACAGGCTCGGGCTTTTCTACGAATCCGGACACGGTTCCTCCGCGTAGGTTGATCCAGGAACAGTTCGATTCTCTCGCACCGCGCGGGGCACTCGGCGAGCGGCCCCTCGAACGCCCTGGTCCCATCGCTCTTCCTGGTCCGGTCGCTCGTCCTGGTCAGTCCCTCTTACAGATGCGGTCGAGGAGATTCGCGGTGGCGCGCTGGATCCGCTGGTCGACATGGCCCGGCCGGTCCAGGGCGGGCGACCAGGCGAAGGTGCCGGAGGCGAAGACCCACGCTCCGGACGGGGCCCGGTAGAGGCTCGTCTCCTGGTGGCGGAGCGCCCCCTCGCTGTCCCGGTAGGGCGAGTGGGCGAGCAGGATGCGGCCCTGGTGCTCGGGGAGCGCGGTGCGCGGGAAGTAGCGGTCCGCCTCGCCCGCGACCAGGCCGGGGATCTCGTCCCCGTCCCCGGCGCCGGTGGCCTCCCAGAGCCAGTGGTCCGCGTTCCGTACGACCAGGGGGTGCGGCTCCGGCACCCGTCCCGCGTACTGGATGCCGAGCAGCTGCTGCTCCGGGCGGTCGACCTCGCGCCAGAGCGCGGGACGGCCGGGGCCGCGGCGCTTGCGGCAGGTGAGGAGCCGGTCGGGGACGCCGGACGGGGAGGGGCCCAGCTCCACCTGCCAGTACATGGTGTTGGCGGAGAGGAAGACGAGGGAGGTGCCCTGGTCGCGGGCGAGTTCGACGGTCCGGCGCATGGGGACGGACCAGTACTCGTCGTGGCCGGGGAAGACCAGGCCGCGGTAGCGGGCGGGGTCGACGCGGCCGGCGTGCAGATCGCGGGTTTCGGCGTAGGCGAGGTCGTAGCCGTACCGCTCGGCCCAGCGGATGAAGTCGTAGGCGTGGCCGACGTGGAGGGGGAGGCCCGCGCCCGCGTAGGGGCGGTCGAAGGAGACGGTGGTCGCCGCGTCCACCTCGCCGAGGAGCCGGCCCTGCTCGTCCCACGCGTGGTAGAGGCTGGCGCCCGTCCGGCCGTCCTCGGGGTAGAGGTTGTACGCCTGCCAGGTGATGTCCGGGAGGACGAGGAGGAGGTCGGCGGGGTGGTTGTCGCGGACGGTGAAGGGGATGTGGGAGCGGTAGCCGTCGGCGGTGGTGAGCACGGCGACGTACGCGCCGATCGACCAGTGGGACGGGATCTGCAGGCGCCAGGACTGCCACCAGTGGTGACAGGAGACGGTGCGGTCGGCGGTGAGCGGGGCGGGCTGGACGATGCCGGAGAGCCGGGGGCTGGTGGTGATCTTGGTGGCGCCCTCGCCGGCGTAGTGACCGATCCGGTAGATGTCGACCGAGAACTGCTGGGGCGGGTCCACGGTGATGTGGAAATCGATCGCCTCGCCGGGGGCGACGGCCCCGTTGGACGCGAACCCCTTGATCTGGCTCCGTACGTCGTCGGCGGTGCGCGGGCCGCCGCTGCCGCCGCGGGCCAGTGTCTCGTCGGCGTACCAAGGGACGACCTGGCCCGTGTCGTCGAAGTAGTTCTCCGATCCGCGCAGCCAGGGCAGGGGGCCCTGGCCGAAGGGGTCCGTGACGGCGTGGGCGAACGCGCCCGATTCCCACCGCCTGATCTGCTCCGCCCCCATACCGCGCCCCTCCCTCGACTCCCCCGCGTGCCGTCTGCCGTCGTACGCACATGCGCTGTCATGTGCTGCTGTCAGTGCCGGTCTCCAGCACATCACATAACGCACGCACTCCGTCACCGTTCGTCGCGAATTGACGTGAACGGACGGTGGGCTTCCGGGGGCCGGGAGAGCTACACGAGGCGGACGGGCTTCTCGGGGCGGACGCCGGTCTCGGTGAGCCAGGTACTCAGGGGCCCGGGGTCGCCGTCCTCGACGAGAGCGAGGACGCGGGCGGTCAGATCGGTGTTCCGCACGCCGCCGACGAGGAGCGCGGGGCCGTCGAGCCAGTCGAGGCCGGGGGCGGCGCCTGCGGTGTCGACGGCGGCGCAGCAGACCATCGCCGTCACGTGGTCGGCGAGCAGATCACGCCCGGTCCGCGGCGGCTGCAGCGGGAAGAGCGGCAGCGTGTCGCCGCCGCCGAGGGCGGCGCTGTGCGGCGCGGGGGTGGGCGCTGCGGGCGCTGCGGCCTCCTCGCGCGCGACGCGGGCGGTGAGGGCGGCGGCGAGCGTGTCGGCGGTGGGGTTGGGGCGGGGGAGGTCGGACGGGTCCGGGGCGGACGGGACCAGGGCGGACGGGTCCGGGGTGTCGGGGGCGGGGGGCTTGTCCGTGGGCTCTGGGGTGGGCGCCGCCTCCGTGGCCTCCGGGGTGGGCGCCGCGACCGTGGCGGTCGGGGCCGACAGGTGGGTCATGACGCGGGTCAGCGTCGGGCCGTCGGCCGTCACGCCCCCGGTACCCGA
Source organism: Streptomyces sp. NPDC029169 (assembly GCF_055563935.1). Classification (NCBI taxonomy): domain Bacteria; kingdom Bacillati; phylum Actinomycetota; class Actinomycetes; order Kitasatosporales; family Streptomycetaceae; genus Streptomyces; species Streptomyces sp. NPDC029169. The sequence goes on along the minus strand of NZ_JBVHXA010000007.1, from coordinate 316,091 downwards.
CCGGGCGCCGGAGCCGGCCGGGAGGACGCCCAGTTCGTCGAGGACCTGGTGGAGGCGGGCCGCGTCGCTGCGCCACTTGCGGTCCACGACCTCCTCCGGGTACTGGCTCCAGTCCACCGGGGACCAGTCCGGGCCGGCCTCCGCCGGGCCGCCGTGGAAGAGCCGGGCGGCCAGCAGCGAGGCGGCCTCGTCGACCGCGCCGGGCTCTTCGAGCAGGTCGCAGGCCGGGCGCTCGCCGAGCCGGGAGGCGAAGCCCTCGGCGAGGCGGTCGCGGCGGGAGAGCTCGGTGAGGGCCGAGACCACGCCCACGTCGAGGCTCGACGGCCAGCGGCCCATCCGCCAGGCGGGCAGCGCGACGCGGGTGAGCAGCCGGTCCCAGCCCGCGTAGGCGAGGCCGACCTGCTCCTGGGCGACGATCCGGATTCCGTAGTCCACAGCCTGTGCACGCTCGGAGCCCGCCACGGCGACGCCCCGCTCCATCTCGGCGGCGTGTCCGCGGCTGAGCCGCAGCAGCACGCGGGCGACCCGCGCGACCACGTGCGCGCCGAGCCTGCTCACCGGGTCGAGCCCGGGGCGGCGGGGAGCGGCGACGGCGGCGTCCAGGCCCTGCACGAAGCGGCGGGCCGCCGCTATGTCGGGGTGCGCGGCCGGAGCCGTACCGGCGACGACGGGGGCGAGGACCGCGCGCAGCTCGCCGACGCGCATCCACCACAGGAAGGGCGAGCCTATGACCAGGACCGGAGCGTCGGTGGAGCGCCGGAGTCCCGCCGTACGACCGGAGCCGTGCGAGCCGTACGAGCCGTGCGCCGGATGCGTACGGTCCTCGAGCCAGCTGTCGCAGTCCGGCGTCAGGGCTATCGCCGAGGGCGCGGGGACTCCGAGCCGGTCGGCCAGGTCCCGCACCATGCGGTACAGATCGGGGGCGGCCGTCTCGGAGAGCTCGACGGTGGGGGTGACGGCGGGCCGGGAGCGCGCGATCACCAGGGCGACGGCCCCGGCGGCGAGCAGGACGACGAGCGCGAGCACGGTGGTGACCCAGCGGGCGGTGTCCCAGCCGGGCCCGGTCATGTGACCGGTGACCCCTCCCGCGTACAGGATCACGGCCGCGGCGGCGGGGAGCAGCGCGACGCCCAGCGCCCTGCCGCGGACGCGGAGGACGCCGACGGCCCGGGTGCGCGCGGCGCGCGCACCCATCTCCTCGCCGGCAACGGAACCGGTACCGGACACGCGGTACATCACCCCCTCCTGCCCTGGTCGGGACTGCCCGTGGCGGTGTTGCTCACTCCCCCACTGTGGCACCCGCCACTGACATCGCAATGCCGGTGGGCCAAGTGCCGGAACGCCTCCGCCGCACCCTAGTTGGGGCGTGGGCGGGCGTCATCCGGATGGCCCAGCCGTCACTCGATGGAATGGCTTTGGGTAAAGGTGATGACGGTTCGGGGCGGTTAGAGGTTCACTCCCCCGCGGCCTTGCGCGCGATGTCCGTACGGTGCTGCGAGCCGTCCAGACGGATGCGGCCGACCGCCTTGTACGCCCGCTCGCGGGCCTGCGCCAGGTCCTTTCCGGTCGCGGTGACCGACAGGACACGCCCGCCGGCGCTCACGATCGCGTCGCCCTCCCGCTTGGTCCCGGCGTGCAGGACGTACGCGTGCGGGGCATCGTGCGCCGCGACCTCGTCCAGGCCCTCGATCGGGTCACCCGTGCGCGGGGTCCCCGGGTAGTTGTGCGAGGCGACGACCACGGTCACGGCGGCGTCCTCGTGCCAGTTCAGCGGCGGCTCGGTGTCGAGGGTGCCGTTGGCGGCGTTCAGCAGGACGCTCGCCAACGGGGTGCGGAGCCGGGCCAGGACGACCTGGGTCTCCGGGTCGCCGAAGCGGGCGTTGAACTCGATGACCCGTACGCCACGGCTGGTGATCGCCAGACCCGCGTACAGCAGGCCCTGGAACGGGGTGCCGCGGCGGCGCAGCTCGTCGACCGTCGGCTGGAGGACGGTGTCCATGACCTCGTCGACCAGCTTGGGGTCGGCCCAGGGCAGCGGGGAGTAGGCGCCCATGCCACCGGTGTTCGGGCCCTCGTCGCCGTCGAGCGCGCGCTTGAAGTCCTGCGCGGGCTGGAGGGGGAGGACGGTCACGCCGTCGGTGATCGCGAAGAGGGAGACCTCGGGGCCGTCCAGGTACTCCTCGATGACCACGCGGTCGCAGGCGAGGGCGTGGGCCTTCGCCTCCTCCAGGTCGGAGGTGACGACGACGCCCTTGCCGGCCGCGAGACCGTCGTCCTTGACGACGTACGGAGCGCCGAAGGCGTCGAGCGCCTCGTCGATCTCCTCCGGGGTGGTGCAGACGTAGCTGCGGGCGGTCGGGACGCCGGCCCCGGCCATGACGTCCTTGGCGAACGCCTTGGAGCCCTCCAGCTGCGCCGCCTGCTCGGACGGGCCGAAGCAGGGGATGCCGACCGCGCGGACGGCGTCGGCGACGCCCGCGACGAGCGGGGCCTCCGGGCCGACGACGACCAGATCGGCCTCCAGGCCGGTGGCCAGGCGGGCGACGGCGTCGCCGTCCAGCTGGTCGACGGGGTGCAGCTCGGCGACCTCCGCGATTCCGGCGTTGCCGGGCGCGCAGTGCAGAGCGGTGACGTCGGGATCGAGGGAGAGAGAGCGGCACAGGGCGTGTTCGCGGGCGCCGCCGCCGATGACGAGGACCTTCACGCCAGCCAGGGTAGCCCGCGACCGGCCGTGATCTTTGTGCGGGCCGCTGAGCGAGACCGCCCTACTCGTTCGTGTATTCCTCCACAACGGTGGCTCCGAGCTCGCGCACGATCAGCTCGTGGCCGGAGAGCGCGGAGTCGACGAGGTCCGGGTCGTCCTCCTCGGGCACGTCGTCCTCGGGCGCGACGGGCGCGGGGGTGTGGTGCTGCGTCTGCTGTACGGGGGCGGGTGCGGGCGCCTGCTGGACGGGTGGGGCGGGCGGTGCCTGGTGGCCTTGCGGAGTCTGCGGTGCCTGCTGCTGCGAGGGTGCCCACTGCTGCTGGGGCGCGGCCGGAGCGGGGGCCTGGGGCGGGCGTCCGCCGCCGAAGCCGGTCGCGGCGGGCGGCGGGTTGGCACCGCCCGAGGGGTCGATGATCGCCTCGATCTTCCACTGCACGTTGAACTGGTCGGCCAGGACCTGGCGCAGGACGTCCTCGCTGCCGCTGCTCGCGAAGTTGTCGCGGGCGCCGGCGTTGAGGAAGCCGAGCTGGAGGGTGGTGCCGTCGAACCCGGCGACCTGGGCGTTCTGACTGAGCAGGATCCACGTGAAGCGGCGCCGGTTCTTGACGGCGTCGAGGATCGACGGCCACATGTTCCGCACTTGGGCGGCGCCCTGGGCCATGTCGCCGACGGGGGCGGCGGGAGTGGGGGTGGGTGCGGGCGCGGCCGGGGTGGGCGCGGGGGCGGGGGCCGGCGTCGAGGCATCCGGCCAGGCGCCGGGGGCGGGAGCGCCGGGGGCCGCGGCACCGGGCCAGGCGCCGGGCCGAGGGCCTTCCGCGGCAGGCGCCTGCGGGGCCGGGGCCTGCTGGACGGGAGGCTGCGGGGCCGGGGGCGGGGGCGGGGCCATCGGCGTATGGGCGTCGGGCCCGGGGACGTACCCCATGGCGGGCGCGGGCGAACCGGTCGTGAAGACGGGCGCGGGTACGGGCGCGGAGGCGGCGCCGCGCTCGAGCCGGTCGATCCGGGCCTGGAGCGACCGCTCGTCGTCGAAGGCGGCGGGCAGCAGCACGCGCGCGCAGATCAGCTCCAGCTGGAGCCGCGGCGAGGTGGCGCCGCGCATCTCGGTCAGCCCGGTGTTGACGAGGTCGGCCGCCCGGCTGAGCTCGGCCGCACCGAACACGGACGCCTGCGCCTGCATGCGCTCGATGACGTCCACCGGGGCGTCGATGAGCCCCTTCTCGGCGGCGTCCGGCACAGCGGCGAGGATCACGAGGTCGCGCAGCCGCTCAAGGAGGTCGGCGACGAACCGCCGAGGATCGTTTCCGCCCTCGACGACCCGGTCGACGACCTCGAACGCGGCAGCGCCGTCACCGGCGACGAAGGCGTCGACAACAGAATCGAGCAGGGAGCCGTCCGTATAGCCGAGAAGAGAGGTCGCCATGGCATATGTCACACCATCATCAGCAGCCCCGGCGAGCAGCTGGTCCATCACGGACATCGAGTCACGCACGGACCCGGCACCGGCGCGCACGACGAGCGGCAGCACGCCGTCCTCGACGGGAATGCCCTCGCGCCCGCAGACCTCGCCCAGGTAGTCCCGCAGGGTGCCCGGGGGCACGAGCCGGAACGGATAGTGATGGGTCCGCGACCGAATGGTCCCGATGACCTTCTCGGGCTCGGTCGTGGCGAAGATGAACTTCAGATGCTCCGGCGGCTCCTCGACGACCTTCAGCAGGGCATTGAAGCCCGCCGAGGTGACCATGTGCGCTTCGTCGATGATGTAGATCTTGTACCGGCTGGCGGCGGGCCCGAAGAAGGCCTTCTCCCGCAGGTCACGGGCGTCGTCCACGCCACCGTGGGACGCGGCGTCGATCTCGATGACGTCGATGGATCCGGGCCCGTTACGAGCAAGGTCCCGACAGGACTGACACTCACCACAGGGCGTCGGGGTAGGCCCCTGCTCACAGTTCAGACAGCGCGCAAGGATGCGCGCACTGGTCGTCTTGCCGCAGCCGCGGGGCCCGCTGAACAGGTACGCGTGATTGACCCGGTTGTTCCGCAGGGCCTGCTGCAACGGGTCGGTGACATGCTCCTGCCCGATGACCTCGGCGAAGGACTCGGGGCGGTAGCGGCGGTACAGCGCGAGAGACGACACGTATACGAGGTTATAGGCGCCCACCGACAACCCGGGCACTCCGCGAAATCCCCCGGGAACGCAAGCGCCCCCCACGCACCCGCCAGAGCCGACCTACCCTTGCTGCCTTCCGGCCCTGGGGGAGTTCAGTCAGATAGCGCCACGTGAGGGGCTCCGCCAAGGGTACCCGATCCCGGGACCCGCTCGAGCCCCCGGTCTCGGTCGCGGGAGGCTCTTCTGGATCACGTTCGCGAGCACCCCTCAGCGTCTTGTATTGTTTGCGGCGGAGGATTCGCCTAGTGGCCTAGGGCGCACGCTTGGAAAGCGTGTTGGGGGCAACCCCTCACGAGTTCGAATCTCGTATCCTCCGCCAGTGCCTCACCGGGCACGATGTCGAAGGGCCCCACCGCTTGCGGTGGGGCCCTTCGACGTTCTCCGTCTCAGTTACGCGGAGCGGACAGCCATGGACCCTGTGCGCGCTGACGGTCAGCCGGGATGTAACCGGCCGGCCGTGTTGGCGCGAAAACAGGCGACGCGGGGTGCCGAAGATCACACCGGGGGGCGTCGTTCTCCTCGGTCCGTGCTGACACGGAGGACACGTGAAACGCAGACTCCTACCCGTAACGCTCGGCGCGGCCGCGCTGACGCTCGCGCTGGGGATCACCCCTGGCGCTGCTGCGCCTCAGCCCGACGGCCCCACGCCCTCGCAGCCCGGGCAGAAGACGGCCCACCGCTACACGGCCCCCGACCGCTCCGCCTGGACCGTGAAGCCCGGACCGCTTCCCGCCGGGCTCGATGCCACCGCCCCGGCCGACGACGTCATACCCGTCGTCGCGGAACGCCTCCACGAGCTGGGGGCGGCCCGCGGATTCGCCCGCCAGGAAACCGACTACCCAGGCCGGGCGATCACCGTCCTGTGGAAGGGCACGCCCCCGGCCGACGTCACCGCCTACGCCGGCACCCGCCCCTACGGCGTCACGGTCACGATCCGCACCGGGGCGAAGTACTCCCGCGCCGAAGCCGAAGCCGCCCGCACCCGGCTGCACGTCGCGCTGAAACTCGGCGTCGAGAGGGTCGCCGGCGACGCCCTGTTCTCCCGGGGCAACGACGCCCCGCCGTGGAAGGGCGGCATCCGCACCGCCAACAACAGCGGCCTGTGTTCCACCGGTTTCGCCGTGCTGGCCGGGTCCACGGGCAAACTCCTCAGCGCGAGCCACTGCGACCGCTCCGGAAACCTGGCCGTGCGGGACGGGGTCGGGCAGACCATCGCCCCCGGCGGGGCGTCCGTCACGACGATCGACAGCATCGACTCGATGCTGATCGACCCGTCCGACTCGCCCGCCACCACGCCGCGCATCTTCCGTGGCGGCCACTCCTCCACCTCCACATCGCTGGTGAAGAGCTGGTATTCCAACTGGCCGGGCGACCCGGTGTGCTCCTCGGGTGCCAGCACGGGCGAGCACTGCGGCACCGTCTACGACGACTCCGACGTCTACGTGGACGAGAACGGGGTGAGGGTCGGCGTCATCCAGGTCGCGGCCCCGGCCGGTCAGATCATGGGCGGCCAGGGCGACAGCGGCGGCCCGATGTTCAAGACAGTGTCCGGCGGCGTGCAGGCCAGGGGAATCCTCATCAGCGCGGACACCACGGCGGGCCCCATGACCTACTCGTGCGGTTCGGTGGCCCCCGACGCCTCGGGCATCCTGTGCTCACGGTGGGTCAACTACTTGCCGATCAGCACCGTCCTGAACACGTGGGGCGTGTCGCTGGAAGTCGGCTGATATGCGGCCGTGCCGCCGTACGGAACCCGTGCCGCGGCACCGCCGTCCCATCGTGGAGCGCACACCAGTCGTGTGCCTGGCGAACGGACGGGATGCGATGACAGCCCAGCTCGACATGCGGACGAGAAAGACCGTGCGCCGTGGCGTAGCGGCCGTGGCGGGAGTCCTGCTGCTGGCGGGGGTCACCGGCTGCGGGTCGCTCGCCGACGAACCCCCGGCGGACCAGACACCGAGGACGGTCCCCGCCAAGGGGGAGACGACCGGCATGGCCAAGAACTCCGAGACGCCGCCTCGGATGATCCTGCGCGGAAAGGACGACCCCACGGCCGGTCTGCTGGCGCTCCTTCCGGGAACGCTGGTGGTCACGGACAAGAACTGCATAGCCGTGAAGTCGGAAACCGACGGAGGAACCGTTGCCCTCAACTGGGGGCACGGATGGACGGCCCGGGTCGAGGACGGTAAGGCCGTCGTCTACGACGCGCGCGGAAAGGTCTTCGCGAGAGAGGGCGACGAGGTGAGCTTGGGCGGGGGCTCATCCTCCCGGTTCGCAGACCACCCGTGCGCCGGACGCAGCATGTTCGCGGTCAGCAACGCACCCACCGACAAGTAGAGCCGCCACGCCTGTCCCGGCCGTCTCACTGACCAACGGCGAGACCCGCGAGCTCGCCGACCACGGGTCCGGCTCGGCGGCCGCCGTCCGGCGGGCGACGTCGCGTCCGGATGACGAGGTGTTCGAAGGGTCTCACCGTTCGCGGTGGGGCCCTTCCTCAGGACATGTCGAAGCTCAGGAACGTGTGGGCGGCGAGGCGGCTCGGAGGGAAGCCGAGCCCTACGTCCGTGAGCATGCGCAGGACGAACTCGCCGAAGCCGCAGTCGAACCGTTCCCAGCTCTCGAAGTCGTGCCGTACGAGCACCGGCCAGTCGTCGGGGTCGGCGGCGCCCGTCTGCCAGACGAAGTCGGTCTCCTGCTCCGACGTGCCGAAGCGCAGCAGTCCGTGGGGGGCCGGGTGGGCGGCGTGGGGGACAGGTCGACGGCGAGCTTCGCGTCGTTCTCGGCCCACTTCACGAGGTCCATGCCCACGACGCCGGGGACGAGGAGGTCCAGGTACCAGTCGAAGCTGCCCACGCCGAACAGGTCGACGACCTCCTTGTAGTCGCTCGGCAGCGCCGTGCCCAAGGCGGCTTCGGCGGCCGTCCAGTCGACGGCCGGCCGGGGTATCGGCTCCCATCCGGTGACGATGCACAGCTTTTCGGCCCACGACGCGTCCTTCGGGAGCCCGTAGACCGCAGCGTCCTCGCGGGACGCGACCACGACGACCAGGCGGGCTCCCTCGGGGGCGACGACCTCGCCGCAGCCGATCCAGTGGGACCAGTAGGCCCACCCCCGCAGATCCAGCAGCTCCTCCCCGAAGGGCTCGACGAGGGGCAGCCCGGTGCGCTCGGTGAGCGAGGGGTCGGTGAAACCGCCGGAGACCATGTTCCGGGACCGGCCCGCCCGCCCGCCGATCGCGGCGGCGAGCTCCGCGAGAGTGGTGCCGTCGGGCACATCGAGGACGGTCGCCGCGTCGCCGGGCGCTCTCTCGTCGAGCATCTTCCACACGGTGGCCAGGAGGCGGGAGTGATCCACGGACACCACTCAACCCCATGCCGCTGACATCCCGCCGGGCCTTATCAGCAGATCGAGACCGTTCGTACGTATCCGCCGAGGTTCTCGTCGTCCGTGCCCAGGAGACCCTCGCCCCCGGCGGAGCCGGGCAGGCACTCCACCGCCTCGACCTTGTACTGCGGGAACGTCCCGAGGACGGTCGGGGAGACGTCCAGTGTGATCCGGACGCGGCCCGCCGAGGAAACGGTGACCCGGCCCGCGTCGGTCACCGCGAACTGGTACGGCTCCCAGACGCTCGCCTACGGAACGGAAGTTCGCGGTCGACGGCGTAACTGGTGCGCATCGACGCGTCGATGACCCGCTGCCAGGAGCCGTACTCGGCGTAGAGCTGGTCCGCCCAGGGCACGACGACGGAGAGAAGAGGCAGGGCGCATGCGCGCAACCCTGTCGGCGAGGCCGCGCGGCATCGGGAGCGGCCCGAGGTCCTCCATCGCCTGATCCTGGGCTTCGTTTCGGGGTCTTGCGCTGGAGTCGGCTCCAACTCCTAGAGTGCGCCGCATGCGATATCGCGTACTCGGCGGGACCGGGATAGAAGTCAGCACGTACTGCCTCGGCACGATGATGTTCGGCGCCGTCGGCAACCCCGACCACACGGACTCCGTACGGATCATCCATGCCGCCCTCGACCAGGGTGTCAACTTCGTCGACACGGCCGACATGTACTCCATGGGCGAGTCCGAGGAGATCGTCGGCAAGGCGCTGCGCGACCCGAAGCGCCGCGCCGAGACCGTCCTCGCCACCAAGGGGTACTTCCCCATGGGCGACGGGCCGGCCCGCGGCGGGCTCTCGCGGCGCTGGCTCACCCGGGCCGTCGAGGACAGCCTGACGCGCCTCGGCACCGACTGGATCGACCTCTACCAGGTCCATCGGCCCGACCACCGTACGGACATCGAGGAGACGCTCTCCGTCCTCGGCGACCTCCAGGCCCAGGGCAAGATCCGGGCGTTCGGCTGCTCCACCTTCCCTGCCGAGGAGATCGTCGAGGCGCACGCCGTCGCGGAACGGCGCGGGCTGCGCCGCTTCCGGACCGAGCAGCCGCCGTACTCGCTGCTCGCGCGCGGCGTGGAGAACGCGGTGCTGCCGGTGGCGCAGCGGTACGGGATGGGGGTGCTGACCTGGAGTCCGCTGGCGTCCGGGTTCCTCAACGGGAAGTACCGCAAGGGCCGGCCGGTCGATCTGACCAGCGGGCGCCCGGCCATCACCCCGCACCGCTTCGACCCGGCGCTCCCGGGCAACGCCGCCAAGCTCGACGCCGTCGAGCAACTCGTCGCCCTGGCCGAGGAGATCGGCTGCTCGTTGCCCGAGCTCGCGATCGCCTTCGTGGCGGCGCACCCGGCGGTGACGTCCGTGATCATCGGGCCGCGGACCGGGGAGCAGTTGGAGGGGCTCCTGAAGGGCGCGCCGCTCGTCCTCGACGACGAGGTCCTCGACCGGATCGACGAGATCATCCCGCCGGGGACGAACCTCTACCAGGCGGACGGGGCCTGGCGCCCGCCGGTCATGACGGACCCGTCGCTGCGCCGCCGTCCGGTCGGGGACCGCGCGGCGGGCTGACGGGCGGCCGCGCGCGCGGCCAGGGTGCGGGCGGAGGCGCCGGGCCGCCTACCCCCGCCTGCGCCATGCTTGCTCGTATGGGGAAGAGCACACGGCGCCGTATCGAGGCGGACGAACGCAGGGCCCGGCTGGCCGTACGTCACCGGCTGGCCGGGGCCGCGCGGGCAGCGAGCGCGGAAGAGGTGGCCGGGTCCCTGGTGGCCCTGCACGCGACCGACCCGGCGAGCGTGTTCCTCGCCGTGGGGGCGCGGCTGGCCGGGGGCCAGGGCCCGGTGGCCGGCCTTGAGCGGGCCATGTACGAGGACCGGACCCTGACCCGGATGCACGGCATGCGGCACACGCTCTTCGTCTTCCCGACCACCCTCGTCCCCGCCGTCCACGCCTCCACCACCCGGGACGTCGCCGCCCGCGAACGCGCCATGCTGCTCAAGGACCTGCGCAAGGGCAGCGCGTACGACGAGGCCTGGCTCGTCGAGACCGAGCGGCAGGTCCTGGCCGAGCTGACGGTACGGGGCGAGGCCACCGGGGCCGAGCTGGGCGAGGCGGTCCCGCGGCTGCGCGCGCAGTACGTGTACGGGGTCGGCACCCGCCAGGAGGGGCCGCAGGCGCTCTCCAGCCGGCTGCTGCGGGTCCTCGGCATGGAGGGCCGGATCGCGCGCGGCCGCCCGCAGGGGGCGTGGACCTCCAGCCGCTTTCGCTGGGCGATCATCCCTCAGCGGCCCGACCCGACCGACGAGGACGCCCACGCCGACCTCGTACGGCAGTGGCTGGCGGCCTGTGGTCCCGCGACCGAGGCGGACCTGAAGTGGTGGACCGGATGGAAGGTCACCGACGTCCGCAAGGCGCTCGCGGCGATCGGCGCCGAGCCCGTGGACCTGGCGGAGGGCACCGGCCATGTCCTGCCGGACGACCTCGAACCCGTAGGGGCCGCCCCCGAGCCGTTCGCGGCGCTGCTCCCCGGCCTGGACCCGACGGCGATGGGCTGGCAGTACCGCGACTGGTACACCGACCCCGCGCACAAGGCCGCGCTCTTCGACCGCAGCGGCAACATCGGCCCGACGGTGTGGTGGAACGGCCGCGTCGTCGGCGGCTGGGCCCAGCGCCCCGACGGCGAGATCGCGATCCGGTACCTGAGCGAGGAGGGCCTGGGCGCCGAGGCGAAGGCGGCCGTCGAGGCGGAGGCGGCGCGGCTGCGCGGCTGGGTCGGGGACGTCCGGGTGACGCCCCGTTTCCGTACCCCTCTGGAGCGGGAGCTGTCCGGCGGCTGACACCGTACGCACGTGGCCCAGGGCGGGCCCGTTCCTGCTTCCCCCGGGTGGAATCCACGAGAAATCCGGGCTGGCTCCCGGCGAGGTGTCGAGAATCGGTACCCGGCTCCGACGTCCCCTGTGAAAGGCAGACGCCAAGGAAACGAAGAGGAGCAGCTCATGAAGTACCTCGTCATGGTGCAGGGATCCCAGGCCGACTACGACGCCATGGGCGGCAAGGGTTCCGCGCAGAGCCCCGCCTGGAGCGAGCAGGACCTGAAGGCGATGTTCGAGCACATGGGGGCGATCAACAACGACCTCGCCGAGTCGGGCGAGCTGGTCGACGCGCAGGGGCTCGTCGAGCCGGCGCGGACCCGGTTCGTGTCCGTCGACAAGGACGGCTTTCCGGTGGTCACCGACGGGCCGTACAGCGAGACGAAGGAGCTGCTCGCCGGCTACTGGGTGCTCGACTGCGTGAGCCTGGAACGGGTCACCGAGATCGCGGCGCGCGTCGCCCGCTGCCCGCAGCCCGCCGGGGCACCGGAGTACCCGGTCGTGATCCGGCAGATCGACGAGCGCCCCGAGTCCGAGCTCTTCGCCTGAGCCCGCACATGGCCGGAGAGGAGACCGTCGAGACCGTCGAGGACCTGCTGCGCCGCCACGCGCCGCAGGTCCTCGGCGCGCTCGTACGCCGGTACGGACACTTCGACGCCGCCGAGGACGCCGTACAGGAGGCCCTGCTGGCCGCCGCCCGGCAGTGGCCCGGGACCGGGACGCCCGCCAATCCGCGCGGCTGGCTCATCCGGGTGGCCTCGCGGAGGCTCACGGACCAGCTGCGGGCGGACGAGGCGAGGGCCCGGCGCGAGGAGACGGCCGCGCGCCTCGAACCGCGCGAGACCCGAGCCGCACCGTCGGACGACGACACCCTGACGCTGCTCTTCCTCTGCTGCGACCCGGAGCTCGCGCCCGCCGCCCGGGTCGCACTGACGCTGCGCGCGGTCGGCGGCCTCACCACGGCGGAGATCGCCCGGGCCCATCTCGTACCGGAGGCGACGATCGCCCAGCGGATCAGCCGGGCGAAGGCGAAGCTGCGGCACCACCACTTCCGGCCGCCGAGCCCTGCCGACCGGGACGCCCGGCTGCCCGCCGTCCTCCAGGTGCTGTACCTGATCTTCAACGAGGGCTACACCGCCACCTCCGGCCCCGCCCTCCACCGCGCCGACCTGGCCCGCGAGGCGATCCGCCTGACCCGGGCCGTGCGCAGACTGCTGCCGCGCGAGGCCACGGTGACCGGCCTCCTCGCCCTGATGCTGCTCACGGAGGCCCGCGCCGCCGCCCGCACGGGTCCGCACGGCGAGCTGATCCCGCTCGACGAACAGGACCGGACGCTCTGGGACCGGGCCGCGATCGACGAGGGAACGGCCCTGGTGGAGGAGGCCCTGACCGAGGGCCCGCCGGGCAAGTACGCGCTCCAGGCGGCGATCGCCGCGCTCCACGACGAGGCCGGCAGGCCCGAGGACACGGACTGGCCGCAGATCCTCGCCCTGTACGACGTCCTGATCGCCGACTGGCCCGACCCGATGGCCGAACTGAGCCGCGTGGTCGCCCTCGCGATGGTCCACGGCCCGGCGGCGGGCCTCGCCGAACTCGCCACCCTGGAGCCCCGCCTGAAGGACCACCACCGCCTCTCCGCCGTCCGCGCCCACCTCCTCGAACGCACCGGCGACCGCGACGCGGCCCGCGAGGCCTACTACGAGGCGGCCCGCCGCACCCTCAGCCTCCCGGAACGCCACTACCTGCGGATGAAGGCCGCCCGACTGGCTCGCTGAGCCCGCTCAGTGAACGTGCGGGCCGCCCGTCATCTGCGGCTTCCCGCGCGGTACGAGGGCGGGGGCGGCCAGGGCTGTCGCCGTGGCCAGGGCGGTGCAGAGGACGAAGGCGGACGTGAAGCCGCTCGTCCCCTGGCCCTGGATGCTGCTCGCGGCGAGCGTGGAGACCAGGGCGACGCCGATCGAACCACCCACCTCGTGGAAGGTGTTGACGATGCCGGAGGCGAGCCCGGCCTCGTGGTGGTCGATCATGCCGAGGGCCGTGGTGGTGGCGGTCACGAAGACCGCGCCGAGGCCGAGGGCGGCGACGGAGAGGGCCGGCATGACGGTGGTCCAGGCGTTGCCGCCCGGGGTGACCAGGGCCAAGGGGAGGCAGCCGAGGGCGGCGAGCGCGGTGCCGCCGGTCGCGCAGGCGCGCGGGCCGATCGAGCCGACGAGGCGGGAGCCCAGGTGGGCGCCGACGGCCGTGGTGATCGCGACCGGCAGGAAGACGAGGCCCGTGCGGAACGCGCCGAAGCCGTTCAGCCGCTGGAGCTGGACCGAGCCGAGGAAGAAGAACGAGATCAGCAGCGCGGTCGCGACCAGCATCAGGAACGAGCCCGCGAGCACCGGACGCCGGGTGAACATCCGCAGGTCCATCAGCGGCGCCCGGCTCGCCCGCTCGACGGCGACGAAGATCCCGTACAGGAGGAGTGAGCCGAGCAGGGGCAGGAGCGTCGCCGCGGACGTCCAGCCGGAGTCGCCCGCCTGGACCAGACCGTAGATGAGGGAGCCGGTCGCCGCCGTGACCAGGAGCGCGCCGGGGACGTCGAGCCGGGCCGATGTACGGGCCGGGGTGGAGGCCGGGACGGTCCTCGGGAGGGCGGCGAGCAGGGCGAGGCCGACGGGAACGTTGACGTAGAAGACCCACGCCCAGCCCGGCCCGTCGGTCAGCGCCCCGCCGAGCAGGACGCCGATGGCGGAGCCCGTGCCGCCGATGGCCGCCCAGACGCCGAGGGCCTTGGCGCGCTCGGCGCCGTGGAAGCCCGTTGTGACGAGGGCGAGCGCGGCCGGGGAGAGCAGCGCGGCGCCGACGCCCTGGGCGAGCCGGCCGCCGATCAGCAGGGGCGCGTTCGTCGCGAGCCCGCAGACCAGCGACGCGGCCGTGAAGAGGGCGAGGCCGGTGAGGAGGACGCGGCGGGCGCCGAGGGCGTCCGCGAGCCGGCCGCCGAGAAGCATCAGCCCGCCGAAGCAGAGGGTGTACGCGGTGACCACCCAGGTCAGCGAGGTGCGGGCGAGGTCCAGATCAGCGGCCATGCTCGGGAGCGCGACGTTCACGACAGTGACGTCGAGGACCAGCATGAACTGGGCCACGCAGATCAGCGCGAGGGCCTTCCAGCGGCGGGGGTCGGCCGGTGGGTGGGCATGGGCGTGGGCGTAGTGGTGGTCGTGCGTCTCGGTGTGCGTCATATCTGAACTGTACTGTTCAGTTCAGATGAACTCAACAGTACAGTTCTCCGGGTAGGGTCGGATCATGAGCGACCGGACCACGAAGCCCACCCCCACCGGGCCTCGCGCCGCCCGCAAGCGGGAGGCCATCGTGCGCGCCGCCCGCGGCCTCTTCCTCCGTGAGGGCTTCGGGGTCGGCATGGACGCCATCGCCGCCGAGGCGGGCGTCTCCAAGGTGACCGTCTACAACCACTTCGGCAGCAAGGAAGCCCTCTTCACCGCCGTCGTCGCGGGCGCGCTCGACGAGCCCCTGAGCGCGGGCGCCGACGACACCGCCCCGGACCTCGCCGGCCTCGCCGACGCCGAGGACCTGCGCGCCGCGTTCCTCACGGCCGCGCGCGCCTGGGTCCGGGCCGTCCGCGCCAACGACGAGGTCCGTGCCCTGCGCGCGCTGGTCGCCGCCGAGATCCACCGCTTCCCCGAACTCGGCCGTGCCTGGCGCGAGCACGGCCCGGCCGGGCACCACCCGGCCGTCGCCGACGCCCTGCGCACCCTCGCGGACCGGGGCCGGCTGGAGATCCCCGACCTGGAGGTCGCGGTCATCCAGCTCTACTCGCTCCTGGTCTTCCCCCAGATGGTCTTCGACCAGTACGGCACCGAACCCAGCGACGACCTGACGGAACGCCTGGTCACGGGCGGGGTGGACATGTTCCTCCGCTGCTACGCGCCCAGGTCCTGACGGCCCTGACGCAGCCGCTCCAGCGTCGCGTCCAGCCCGATCCCGCCGGCCGAGCCCCGGTTGTACGGGAGTTTCCCGAGCACCACCGCCATGCCGCAGGTGTTCGTGAGCGCCGAGAAGACGAGCCCGCCGGCGACGCCCGCCGAAAGGAGCTGCCAGGCCGGGTGCAGGAGCAGGCCCAGCGCCAGGCCGATCAGGACCAGCGACCCGGCGGCAAGCCGGACCTGGCGCTCCATCGCCCACGTGGCACGTCCCTGGACCCCCTCGGGGCGGGCGAGTTCATGGCCGCGCGCGGCCCAGCCGCCGGTGCCGCCGGTGAGGTTCAGCGCGGGCACGCCCTGCGCGGAGAGCTGGGCGCAGGCGCCGGCGGAACGGTTGCCCGACTGGCACACCACGAGCAGCTCGCCCCGGCCTGCGGCCTCCTTCAGTGCGGGGATCGCGCGGCCGAGCTGGTCGAGGGGGACGTTGAGGGCGCCGGGCACATGGCCGGAGGCGTACTCGCCGGGCGTACGGACGTCGACGACCGTCAGCTCGTCGAGCCGGGCACGGGCCTGGTCGGCGTCGAGGGAGGGAGGTGTGTTCATGGCGGTGTCATCCTTGGTCTTCGACGGGACCCCGTTCGGGGGAGTAAATTACCCCCTGGGGTATCTCTGGAGGAGTGCTTGTGGAACTGGATCTCGCGGGTGCGGAACTGAAGGCCGTACTGAACCGGCTGCGCCGGGCGCAGGGCCAGATCTCCGGCGTGATCCGGATGATCGAGGAGGGACGCGACTGCGAGGAGGTCGTGACCCAGCTCGCCGCCGCTTCCCGGGCCCTGGACCGGGCCGGTTTCGCGATCATCGCGACCGGTCTGCAGCAGTGTCTGACGGATATCGGGGACGGGGAGAACGGGGAGAAGAACGGCGAGGACCGCGAGCAGATGCGGGCCCGCCTGGAGAAGCTCTTCCTCTCCCTCGCCTAGAGCCAGAACGGGCCGCTCAGAACAGGGCGACATCGAGCAGCATCAGCGTCGATACCCCCAACAGCACGGCGCCGAACGCGCGGCGCAGCACCTCGCCCCGCACCCGGGACGCGAGCCGCCGGCCGTCCCACGCGCCGAGGATCGCCGCGCCCGCGAAGGGAGCGATCACCGCCCAATCGAGGGACCCGGCAGCGCCGCCTCGTACGAGCAGAGCCGCCAGCGCGTTGACGGAGACCACCAGCAGGCTGGTCCCGACCGCCGCCCGCATCCGCAGGCCGACGACCTGGACGAGCGCGGGTACGGTCAGGAACCCGCCGCCCACGCCGAGAACACCGGTCACCGCCCCGAGCCCGGCGCCCGCGCCCGCGACGGCCGGGAAGCCACGCCGTACCGCGCAGTCCGCATCACCGGCCCCGTCCCCGGGAGCCCGCCGCACCATCCGTACCGCCGCCACCCCCGCCACCAGCGCGAACCC
Source organism: Streptomyces sp. NPDC029169 (assembly GCF_055563935.1). Classification (NCBI taxonomy): domain Bacteria; kingdom Bacillati; phylum Actinomycetota; class Actinomycetes; order Kitasatosporales; family Streptomycetaceae; genus Streptomyces; species Streptomyces sp. NPDC029169. The sequence goes on along the minus strand of NZ_JBVHXA010000007.1, from coordinate 299,594 downwards.
GGTGGTCAGCAGCCACTCCGGCAGCCGGGCCGACAGCAGTCCGCCGAGCGCGGCGGGCACCAGGCCCGCCGCCGCGAACAACGCGCCCGTCCCCCACCGCACATGGCCGTCGCGGGCGTGCGCGTACAGCGCGGTCGCCGAGGTCGCAAGGACGATGAGCAGGCTCGCGGTCGCGGCCGCGGGCGGTGCGAAACCGAGCAGATAGATCAGTACGGGTACGGCGAGCACGCTGCCGCCGCCACCGAGCGCCCCGAGCGCGAGCCCGACGACGGCCCCGGCGGCGAGGGCGATCAGCATCGGTGCGGGACCGGCGCGTTCGCGAACGAGTCGTCGACCGCCACCACGTCATGGCCCGCCGCCGCCAGCATCGACGCGGCGATCGCCGCCCGCAGTCCGCCCGCGCAGTGCACCCAGACGGTCACGCCGGCGGGTATCTCCCCCATCCGGGCACGGAGTTGATGCAGCGGGACGTGGAGTGACCCCGGGATGTGGCCTGCCGAGGAGCGCTCGGAGTCCCGCCGGACGTCGAGTACGTGATCCGCCGCGCCCAGGTCCGCGAAGACCGCGCGGCGGTACGACTCCGGCCGCTCCCCCTCCCGTACCCACTCCTCGGGACCGCCGGTCGCGGCGGCGGCCGGGCGGTCGATGCCGACGCGCACCAGCTCCCGCTGGGCCTCCGCCAGTTGGGCGGGCGACTCCGCGAGCAGGGTCACCGGCTTGCCCCACGGGATGAGCCAGGCCAGGTAGGTCGCGAGCTGCCCGCCCGCCTCGATGTTGAACGAGCCGGCCACATGCCCCTCGGCGAACGCCACCCGGCCGCGCAGATCGACCACCCACTCGCCCGCGGCCAGTCGCGCCGCGATCCCCTCGGCGTCGGCGACGGGAGGCGGGGTGAGGTCCACGGGGGCCGGACCCATGGTGTTGAGCGGCCCCATGTGGACGTAGTACGCGGGGATGTCGTCGAGCCCGGAGAGCAGGTCGGCGACGAAGGTCTCGGCGTCCTTGACCAGGGCCTCGTTCACCACCGCCTGCTCACCGATGGTGGTGGGCCCGGCAACGGGCGAGGCGGGGCCGGAGGAGCCTGAGGAGCAGAAGCTGCCGAAGCCGTGGGTGGGCAGGACCGCGGTGTCCGCGGGGAGTTCGGCGGCGAGGCGGTGCGCGGAGGCGTGCTGGTCGCGGGCGAGCCGCTCGGTCAGCCGGGGCTCGACGAGATCGGGGCGGCCGACGGTGCCGATGAGCAGCGAGCCGCCGGTGAAGACGGCGGCCGGGCGGCCGGCCTCCTCCAGGACGTACGAGGTGTGGTGCGGGGTGTGCCCAGGGGTGGCCATCGCCCGCAGGACGAGCCCGTCGTCGACGGCGAGCCTGTCCCCGTCGGAGACCGGGATCCGGCCGTACGCGACGGAGGCCGCGGCCGGGACCACATAGGCGGCCCCGGTGATCCGGGCCAGCTCCCGGCCGCCGCTCACATAGTCGTTGTGCACATGGGTCTCGACCACATGGGTGATCCGCACACCGCGCAGAGCGGCGGCGGTGAGCACCCGGTCGATGTCACGCGGCGGGTCGATCACGACGGCGTGGGCGGTCCCACCCGCGAGATAGCCGCGGTTGCCGAGACCCGGCACCTCGACGGTGTCCACGAAGAACACGGCCGCACTCCTTCCTCCATTACCCCCAGGGGTATATCCGAGCGACTCCGTGACCCTAACAGAATTACCCCGGGGGGTATCCACGCCGCTTGCCGGAACGGCAAAGGGCCGGGACTCCGCAGTGCGGAGTCCCGGCCCTGAAGCCGGCGCGTCGGCCGAGGTCAGTCGACCGCGAGGCCCTTCAGACGCTTGGCGATCTTCGTGAGCCGCGCGCCCTGGTAACGCGCGGCTTCGAGGACGGCCTCCTCCGGGGCGCCGTTCGCGCCGGGGTGGGACGTGCCGTAGGGGTTGCCGCCCGCCGCGTAGACGGCCGGGTCGGTGAAGCCGGGGGAGACGATGACCGAGCCCCAGTGGTGGAAGGTGTTGTAGAGCGCGAGCAGCGTCGACTCGTTGCCCCCGTGCACGTTGTGGGCGCTGGTGAAGGCGGTCGCGGGCTTGTCCGCGAAGACGCCGCGCTGCCACAGGCCCCCGGTCGTGTCGATGTACTGCTTCAGCTGGGCCGCGATGTTGCCGTACCGGGTCGGCGAGCCGAGCGCGTAGGCGTCGGCCCACTCCAGGTCGTCGAGCGTGGCGACCTCGACGTCCCCGGTGGCGTCGACATGGGCGCGCCACGCCGGGTTGCCGTCGATGGCGGCGTCGGGGGCGAGCTCGGTCACGCGCCGCAGCCGGACCTCCGCGCCGGCCTTCTCGGCACCTTCGGCGACGGCCCGCGCGAGCTGGTGCACGCTCCCGGTGGCCGAGTAGTAGACGACAGCGACCTTGACGGACATGACGAGCTCCCCTTAAGCGGATTCACTTCCGGTTCAACGGGTCCGAGCGTAAACGGATAGCCTTCCACTTCGCAAGAGGATCCCAAGAACAACCGGATAGTGCTCCGCTATGCTCGACTCAGGGACCGACCGGGACCGACCGAGGGGGCCAGGAACGAAGGGGCAGGCGGAGATGATGAGCGCGAAGGAAACCCGGGCGACCGATCGCCCCCAGCCCATCGGTCTGGCCGCGATGCCCGCTGCCACGCCCCCCACCACGCCCGCCGGCGGGCCCTCCGGCGGGCCCGAGATCCCGCTGCTCCCCACCGCCGGGCGGGCCGTGCCCGAGCGGGCCGACGCCGCGCGGAACCGGCGCAAGATCCTCGACGCCGCCGCCCGGATCGTCGCCGAGGTGGGGCCCGGTGGCGTCACCATGAACCAGGTCGCCCACGCCAGCGGCATCGGCGTCGGCACGGTCTACCGCCGCTTCGGCGATGTCGCCCAGCTCCTGTGGGCGCTCCTCGACGACCGGGAACGCCAGTTCCAGGAGGCGTACATGAGCGGCCCGCCTCCGCTCGGCCCCGGCGCCCCCGCAGACGAGCGGCTGCACGCCTTCCTCGACGCGCTGATCGACCGGGTCATCGAGCAGCGCGAGCTGCTGCTCGCCGCCCAGGCCGCCGCCCCCAGCGCGGCCTACACCAGCGGCGCGTACCTCGCTATGCACACGCACGTCACCGTGCTGCTCTCCCAGAGCCGGCCCGAGACCAACAGCGCGCTCCTCGCCCACCTGCTGCTCGCCCCGTTCTCGCCGAGCCTGGTCCACCACCTCACCGTCGAGCGCGAGCTCTCCGCCGACGAGCTGAAGGCCGGGGTCAACGCGCTGCTGAGCCTGGGGAGATGAGCGCCGCGGATCGACTTCGAGGGCACGCCGTCCGACCTGGTGGAGAAGGGGGACACCCTGACGGCACGTCATCCGCCCGCGTACATGGGCGCCTGACGGCCCCGCGGCGGCGCCCGGCCCCGTCCACACCCTGAAACCGTCTGGACCGGACGCGGCCCCACATCGCACCATCACCCCCATGGCGACCTTCCTCCTCCTCCACGGCTTCCAGAACCACCGACCGCCCGGCCACTGGCACCACTGGCTCGCCACACAGCTGCGCGAGCGCGGCCACGAGGTCCGCTATCCGCAGCTGCCCGAGCCGGACGCGCCGGTCCTGGAGGAATGGCTGGCCGCGCTGCGCGAGCACGTGGAGCCCCCCGCCGACGGCGAGTTCGTCGTCGTCGCCCACAGCCTCTCCGTCCTCCTCTGGCTGCGGGCCGCGGCCCTCGACCCGGAGGGGCTCGATGTCGACCGGGTCCTGCTCGTCGCCCCGCCGTCCCCCGCCGTGACGGCCTCGATCCCGGAGATCGCCGCGTTCGCCGAAGGCCTCGACCCCGCCGCCGTACGGCTCAAGGCCCCGGCCCGGCTCGTGTACGCCGAGGGCGACCCGTACTGCCCCGAGGGCGCCGACGTCCCCTACGGGATCCCGCTGGGCCTCGACATGGACGTCGTCCCGGGCGGCGCGCACCTCACCCCGGACTCCGGGTACGGGGAGTGGCCGTCGGTCCTGGAATGGTGCGAGGCCCCGGCGACGAGGCTCGGCCCCCGGTAGGAACGGGGTCCACTGGTCCTCTCGGCCCTGGCGCGGTTCGCGAAAGGGTGACCGGCCGTGCACTGAGGACACGTGGACGCGATCATCAGGTCATGACCACCAAGATCCACCTCGCCCAGCAGCCCGAGGCCGACGAGTTGCTCGGCCGTTCCCCGCTCGCCGCGCTCGTCGGCATGCTGCTCGACCAGCAGGTGCCCATGGAGTGGGCCTTCTCCGGTCCGTACACGATCGCGCGGCGGCTCGGCGCGGACGATCTCGACGCGGGGCAGATCGCCGCGTACGACCCCGAGGCCTTCGGCGCGCTGCTCTCCGACAAGCCGGCCGTGCACCGCTACCCGGGCTCGATGGCCAAGCGGATCCAGCAGCTGTGCCAGTTCCTCGTCGACGAGTACGGCGGTGACGCCGAGGCCGTCTGGGCGGACGTGGAGACCGGCAAGGAGCTGCTCGCCCGACTGAAGGCGCTGCCTGGTTTCGGGGTGCAGAAGGCGCAGATCTTCCTGGCGCTGCTGGGCAAGCAGTACGGCGTACGGCCCGAGGGCTGGCGGGAGGCGGCGGGGCCGTACGGCGAGCAGGGCTCGTACCGTTCGGCGGCCGACATCACGGGCCCGGAGTCCCTCGCCAAGGTGCGGGCCTTCAAGCAGGAGGCCAAGCGCGCCGCAAAAGCGGCCAAATCATCAGGGAATTGAACACTCCGGATGTCAATCCTGCTAAATGTGACAGGAATTGTGCCGGAGCTGTTCACAGGGAGCACCCGAGATCGCTAACTTCCCCTCTACCTCGTTCACCCCGGGAAGGACCTCTGTGAACGCATCCTCTCGCAGAGCCGCGGCCACACTGGCCGCAGCCGCACTTGCCACCCCGCTCCTGCTGGCCTCCGCTTCCCCCGCCACCGCCACCACGGACCCCGCGGCCAAGCCCGCGCGGGACGCCGCGCAACTGGCGAAGAAGCTGGTCCGTGAGACCTCGGCGCAGGGCGCCTACAAGCACCTGGAGAAGCTCCAGGCGATAGCAGACTCGGCCGGCGGCAACCGCGCGGCCGGCACGCTCGGTCACGACGCCTCGGCGGCGTACGTGTACCAGCAGATGAAGAAGGCCGGCTACAACGTCTCGTACCAGAAGTTCAGCTTCGTCTACACCGAGACCCTGGCCCAGAAGGCCTCCGTTCTCTCCCCCGCGCCCCGCGACCTCTCGATCGCGGCCATGACGTACACCAAGTCGACCCCGGTCGGCGGCATCAAGGCCGACCTCGCGGCCGCCCCGGTCGACGCCGACGGCAGCAACGGCTGCCAGCCCGGCGACTTCGCGGCGGGCGCGTTCACCGGCAAGATCGCCCTGATCAAGCGCGGTGGCTGCACCTTCGCCGCCAAGCAGGAGAACGCGGCCGCGGCGGGTGCCGTGGGCGCGATCGTCTACAACAACACCGCGGGGGCCCTCTCCGGCACCCTCGGTGACCCGGCCGCCGGCAAGATCCCGACGGGCGGCATCCCCCAGGCCGAGGGCGAGAAGCTCGCCGCCGACCTGGCCGCGGGCCCGGTGAACCTCTCCTTCGAGATCCGCCAGCTCCAGGAGACCCGCTCTACCAACAACGTCATCGCGGAGACGAAGGGCGGCAACGCCGCCAACACCGTGATGCTCGGCGCGCACCTCGACTCGGTGACGGCCGGCCCCGGCATCAACGACAACGGCTCCGGCTCCGCCGGTCTGCTCCAGACCGCCCTGGAGCTCGCCGAGTCGAAGGCCAAGGTCCGCAACAAGGTCCGCTTCGCGTGGTGGTCGGCGGAGGAGGTGGGCCTGCTCGGCTCCGAGCACTACGTCGCGAACATGAGCGAGCTGGACAAGAAGGAAGTCAAGCTCTACCTCAACTTCGACATGATCGCCTCGCCGAACTACGGCCTGTTCGTGTACGACGGCGACAACTCGGACAACGTCGGCGCGGGCGCGGGCCCGGAGGGCTCCGCCCAACTGGAGCGGGACATCACCGACTTCATGGACAAGCGCGGCCTCCCGCACGCGGGCACCGACTTCACGGGGCGCTCGGACTACGGCCCGTTCATCGAGGTCGGCATCCCCTCGGGCGGCACCTTCACGGGCGCCGAGGGCATCAAGACGGCGGCGCAGGCGGAGAAGTTCGGCGGCGAGGCGGGTGTCGCGTACGACGTGAACTACCACGCGGTCGGTGACAACCTGTCGAACATCAACATGACGGCGTTCGACGTCAACATCGACGTCATCGCCAACGCCGTGGGCACCTACGCCCACGACATCAGCTCCCTCAGGCGCCCGGTCGTCTCCGTCCCCACGGACGGCGACGCAGGCAGCGGCGGCGGCCTCCACGACGGCCACGACCACGAGGTCACGGAGTAAGGAGACCAGCGGGGCGGGGGGCCTGAGGCCCCGGCCCCCAGTGCCTCCTTCGCGGCGCGCAGCTGCCGCGCCGGCGGGCTCGGGGCAACACCCCCGGCCGCCCGTGCCTCCCCCGCGGCGCGCAGCTGCCGCGCTGCGGGGGTTTCGGGGGCGGAGCCCCCGGTCTCGTCAGGGTTTCGGGAAGGGGCGGGGTGGGGGAAATCCCCGCCCCGCCCCTTACCGCTTCCGGCGCATCTTCGTCTGGCCGGTGCCGGTCGCGCCGCCGACCAGACCGTGCCGGTTGAGCATCGGGAGGGGGATGCGGATACCCGCGTCCGGGTGACATTCCCCGTCCCACAGCAGGGCGCCCAGCTCCAGCGCGGGTCCGGAGAAGGCGTACCCCGCCGCGCTCTCACCGGCCGGAGACCGCTCGCTCACGCTCATGACAGGGCCCCTGGTTCCTGAATTGTGACGGTTTGCCCCGGCATCGCACCGGCTCCGCGTGGCTGCGCCGGGAGCCGCTTGCCCGGTAGGCTTTCCGTGTGATCTTCAAGCGCATCGGAAACGGCCGGCCGTATCCCGACCACGGCCGGGAAAGCACCCGGCAGTGGGCGGACGTCGCGCCGCGCCCGGTCCGCCTCGATCAGCTGGTCACCACCAAGGGCCAGCTGGACCTGGAGACGCTGCTCGCCGAGGACTCCACCTTCTACGGCGACCTCTTCGCGCACGTCGTGAAGTGGCGGGGCGACCTCTACCTCGAGGACGGGCTGCACCGCGCGGTGCGCGCGGCGCTCCAGCAACGCCAGGTGCTGCACGCCCGCGTCCTGGAGATGGACTGACGGCAGTACCCCTGCCACTGATCCTTTCGGGGGCTCTTCCCGCCCATCCGGACGCGATCACATGATCATCCAGTAGGCATCCCCGGGCGACGGCATTACGCTGCGTCCATGAGCATGCTCACTCCCCCCGGAATGGGTGGAAAATACCGCATCACGGGTGACACTTACCCGCGTATGCGACGCCCTCGGCGCCGACGCAGGATCATCCTGGCGGCCGGCGCCGCCGTGGTCGTGCTCGGCGCGGCCGGGTGGGGAACGCTGCAGCTCGTCGACGTGTTCTCCGGCGGCAGCGGCGACGACACGAAGACGACGGCCGGCCGGAGCACCGACTGCAAGCCGGTCGCCAAGGCGACCACGGCACCCGTCGCCGCGCTGCCCAAGCCCGCGCAGATCACGGTGAACGTCTACAACGCGACCCCGCGCAGCGGCCTGGCGAAGACCACCGCCGACGAGCTCAAGAAGCGCGGCTTCGTCATCGGCAAGGTCGGCAACGCCCCCGCCGCGTACGACAAGAAGGTCGCCGGCGCCGGGGTACTGCTCGGCGCCCCCGGGGCCACCAAGGGCGCGTTCCCGGTCCTCGGCACCCAGCTCAAGGGCGCCACGACGAAGACGGACGCGCGCGCGACGGCGGACGTGGACCTGATCATCGGTACGGCCTTCAAGGCCCTGGACCCGAAAACGACGGCGGACGCGGCCTTGTTCGCTCTGAACAACCCCAAGCCCGCGCCCGCCGCGAAGTGCTGAAGATCCGGTACTAGCCAGTACTAGCCGGTACTAGCCGGTACTAGCCGGCCGTGCCGTACATGCGGTCGCCCGCGTCGCCGAGCCCCGGCACGATGTAGCCCTGCTCGTTGAGGCGCTCGTCGACCGAGGCCGTCACGACGGTCACCGGCGTGCCCGCCAGCTCGCGCTCCATGATCTCGATGCCCTCCGGGGCGGCGAGCAGCACGACGGCGGTGACGTCGTCCGCGCCGCGCTTGATCAGCTCCCTGATCGCCGCGACGAGCGTGCCGCCGGTCGCCAGCATCGGGTCCAGGACGTACACCTGGCGGCCCGAGAGGTCCTCCGGCATCCGCGTCGCGTAGGTCGACGCCTCCAGCGTCTCCTCGTTGCGGATCATGCCGAGGAAGCCCACCTCGGCGGTCGGCAGGAGCCGGACCATGCCGTCGAGCATGCCGAGGCCGGCGCGGAGGATCGGGACCACCAGCGGACGCGGGTACGAGAGCTTCACACCGGTCGTCGGCGTGACGGGGGTCTCGATGTCGACCTGCTCGGTCCGCACGTCCCTGGTGGCCTCGTAGGCGAGCAGGGTGACCAGCTCGTCGGCGAGCCGGCGGAAGGTCGGGGAGTCCGTGCGCTTGTCGCGCAGCGTGGTGAGCTTGTGGGCGACCAGCGGGTGATCGACGACGTGGAGACGCATGGCCCCAACAGTAGCCCGCACTGGCATCAACCCATGCCGGGGAGGGAAAGTGGGGGCACAGGACCCAGTCTGGGGGTGGTGTGGCCCATGCCCGACCCGGAAGACCCGGCCGACGTACGGCGCGCTGAGACACCGCCGGAGACGGACGCGGAGCGCCGCAGGCGCCGCGCCCAGTTCCTGCGCGAGCTGCACGAGGCGAAGGCGCTGCGCGACCGCGTGCAGCCCCGGCGCGCGCGGGCGGCCCGGATGCGCCAGGCCATGCGGATGCGGACCTTCCGCTGGTGACGGCGGCGGCGCCTGCCGACGGCGCGTGCGCCGCCCGCGCGCCAGGCCTGTGCGCGGGCCGTGCGCCGGGTCCGCGCGCCCACCCGTTGGGCGTCTCGATCAGACTGATGCACGACGCAAGAGCCGAAGACCTCTCCTGAAGCCGCTGTTTCTGCCACGATGCCGATTGGGCGGGGCATCAGAAGCGCGCCGCCGGATCGTCACACCTCTGATCAGTGGGAGAGTCACGGTGTACTTCGCCGCACTGCTCGCGCGCACCGAAGACGGGTGGGAAGCGAGCGACACAGAGCTCGACGACGTGGAGACCCTGTCGGATCTGACCGAGCTGGCCCGCGAGGCCTCGGTCGACGACGACACGGTGATCGTCTTCATCGAACAGGAGGACGCCTGGTTCGGCATCCTCCGGATCGAGGGCGAGGACGACCCTCGCATCTACGTGTCGGACGGGGCGGCCGCCGCCCGCTCCTCGTACGGGGAGATCCTCACCAAGGAGATCCTCGGGGACGACCTGGACGACGCCGACACCCTGGAAGCCCTCAACCTCGACGGCACGGAGGACGGCGAGCCTCTCGACCGGGAGGACGACGACGAGGACGACAGGGCGGGCGTGTCCGCCGACACCGTCCCCGCCGCGCCGGTCGGCGACCGGCTGATCCTCGCGGACCTCGGCATGTCCGAGAGCCGGCTGCAGGAGCTCGACAGCGACGCGCTGGCGGAGATCGCGGACGCGCTGGGCGCCGCGGAGGTTCTGGAGACCGTCCGCTAGTGACCGGAGCAGTACCAGTCCCTGATCCCGATCCCGATCCCGTATCCGATCCAGATCCCGTACCCGTACCCGATCCAGACGCAGACCCCGTACCCGAGCCCGATCCCGTACGGGATCCCTGGCGTGGGGCCATGCGGCTCGCTCTCGCCGAGGCCGACCGGGCCGCGCTGGCCGGTGACGTACCGGTCGGCGCGGTCGTGCTGTCCCCGGACGGCACGGTCCTCGCCGTCGGGCACAACGAGCGCGAGGCGACCGGCGACCCGACCGCGCACGCCGAGGTCCTGGCCCTGCGCCGGGCCGCGGCGAGGACCGGGGAGTGGCGGCTGACCGGCTGCACGCTCGTCGTGACCCTGGAGCCCTGCGTGATGTGCGCCGGCGCGCTCGTGCAGTCCAGGGTCGACCGGCTGGTGTTCGGCGCGCTCGACGAGAAGGCGGGCGCGGCCGGTTCGCTCTGGGATCTCGTACGGGACCGGCGGCTCAACCACCGCCCCGAGGTGATCCACGGCGTCCTCGCAGAGGAGTGCTCGGCGCAGCTCACGGCCTTCTTCCGCACGCGCTGACCCGGGAAGCGATACGGATTTCATCGCAGCGGCATGTTTGGGCTAAGCTCTCTCTCGGTAGCGTGTCCGAGCGGCCGAAGGAGCTCGCCTCGAAAGCGAGTGTGGCGCAAGTCACCGAGGGTTCAAATCCCTCCGCTACCGCTTCGATCGAAGGGCCCGGTGCATCGCACCGGGCCCTTCGGCGTATCCGCGACGAGAACCGGACCGTCACCCTTCCGGGGGGCGGCAAAAGGCCCCGTTCTCCGGGCCCTTGGCCCATAAAGTCCCCGTGAGCCGGCCGAAGTGCCTCGGTTAGACTCACGCGTCCACGCAGGGGTGCAGACAGGGGAGGGCGCGGCAGATGGCGCAAGCGAAGAAGGTCGCGCTCTACGCGCTCGTTGTCTTTGTGCTGTACACGATCATCAATTCCCCGGACAGGGCCGCCGATCTCGTCCAGGTAGGGTTCGAGGGCATATCGTCCGCCGCACAGGGCGTCGGCGAGTTCATGACCGAACTCGTCAACTAGAACCACCGACGAGGAGTCCTGCTGTGATCCGCCATCTGGTCCTGTTCAAGCTCAACGACGGCATCGCGAAGGACGACCCGCGTGCCGTGGCCGCCGCCGCGGCGTTCGACGGGCTGGAGAAGGAGATTCCGGAGCTCGGCTTCTGGGAGTGCGGCTGGAACATCAGCGAGCGCCCCATCGCCTACGACTTCGCCATCAACTCGGCCGTCGAGGACGCCGATGCGCTCCAGCGCTATCTGGACCACCCCGCCCACCAGGCGGGTGTCGCCCTGTGGCGCGAGATCGCCACGTGGGTGATCGCGGACTACGCGTTCTAGCCTCTCCGCCTTCCCTCCGCCTTCCGAGCCCCCCGCCGTTACGGCGGGGGGCTTTTTGTCGCCAACACGACGCTATGCGGTGCTTGCACACAGTGGACATGTCTTGTGATGCTATGACCGCTTTTGACGGATGAGTTGACCGTAGTTGACCAGCTAAGGGGTGGCGTGAACGTGCCGGCCAGTACAGCGCCTCAGGTCCCGCCCCAGAACGAGGCCGGCGGCCCGGACACCGCGCGCGCCCACCACCAGCCCCAGCCCCATCGCCCGCAGTCCACCCGGCCGCAGTCCAGCCGGGGCGCCGACACCCGCGCGCTGACCCAGGTGCTCTTCGGCCAGCTCAAGGGGCTCGAGCCGGGCACGAAGGAACACGACCGCGTCCGCGGGGCGCTGATCGAGGCCAACCTCCCCCTCGTGCGGTACGCGGCGGCCCGCTTCCGCTCCCGGAACGAGCCGATGGAGGACGTCGTCCAGGTCGGCACCATCGGCCTGATCAACGCCATCGATCGCTTCGACCCGGACCGCGGCGTGCAGTTCCCGACCTTCGCGATGCCCACTGTCGTCGGCGAGATCAAGCGGTACTTCCGCGACAACGTCCGCACCGTCCACGTGCCCCGTCGGCTCCACGAGCTCTGGGTCCAGGTCAACGGCGCCACCGAGGACCTCACCACGGCCCACGGCCGCTCCCCCACGACCGCCGAGATCGCCGAGCGCCTGAAGATCGGCGAGGACGAGGTACTGGCCTGCATCGAGGCGGGACGCTCGTACCACGCCACCTCCCTGGAGGCCGCCCAGGAGGGCGACGGGCTGCCCGGACTGCTCGACCGGCTCGGCTACGAGGACCCGGCGCTGGCCGGCGTCGAACACCGGGATCTCGTACGGCATCTGCTCGTCCAGCTGCCCGAGCGCGAGCAGCGGATCCTGATGCTCCGTTACTACAGCAATCTGACGCAGTCTCAGATCAGCCAGGAGCTGGGCGTCTCGCAGATGCATGTGTCAAGGCTCCTCGCCCGCAGCTTCGCCCGATTGAGATCCGCAAACAGGATCGAGGCGTAGCTGAAACGGGTAGACCGGTTCGGAGTAGTTCTGAGCGGGTTTCGGGCTCCCCAAATGCCGTACACCCCTTGTTTCCTGCGGATATCACAGCGTGCTGTGTCGACAAGTCACTACAGCGTGTTGCCGACATGTGACATTCTGCTGGAACCGCGTTTGCCGCAGCCCCGCCTCCGGTATTCAGGTGGAGGCTGCGTTCCTCCGATGGTCGTGGCCGCCGCGACCGTCCGCGACCTCAAGGGGGTGGCATGTCCGCAGAACAGGGCAGCTCGAAGGTGCTCACGCTCACGCCCGCGGCGACGCCGGTACCGATGCAGGCACCGATGCCGGTCCAGCCGTCGGCGGAGACCGTCGAGGCCCCCGCGCCGGTTGTCGTCACGCCGGAAGCGCTCGACACCCGTACGCTCTCCCGCTCCCTCTTCCTCCGGCTGCGCGCCCTGGACGACGCCGGAGCCGCCGCGGACAGCCCGGAGCGGACCTACGTCCGTGACACCCTCATCGAGCTCAACCTGCCGCTCGTGCGGTACGCGGCGGCCCGCTTCCGCTCCCGGAACGAGCCGATGGAGGACATCGTCCAGGTCGGGACGATCGGTCTGATCAAGGCCATCGACCGTTTCGACTGCGAACGCGGCGTGGAGTTCCCGACGTTCGCGATGCCGACGGTCGTCGGCGAGATCAAGCGCTTCTTCCGCGACACGAGCTGGTCGGTGCGCGTCCCGCGCCGCCTCCAGGAGCTGCGCCTGGCCCTCACCAAGGCCAGCGACGAGCTCGCCCAGAAGCTCGACCGCTCGCCCACCGTCCCCGAACTCGCCGCCGTGCTGGGGGTGTCGGAGGAGGACGTCGTCGACGGCCTCGCGGTCGGCAACGCGTACACCGCCTCCTCGCTCGACTCCCCCTCCCCGGAGGACGACGGCGGCGAGGGCTCCCTCGCGGACCGGCTCGGGTACGAGGACACGGCGCTGGAAGGCGTCGAGTACCGCGAGTCGCTGAAGCCGCTGCTCGCCAAACTCGCGCCCCGGGAACGGCAGATCATCATGCTGCGGTTCTTCGCCAACATGACGCAGTCGCAGATCGGCGAGGAGGTCGGCATCTCGCAGATGCACGTCTCGCGTCTCCTCACGCGGACGCTGGCGCAGCTGCGACAGGGCCTGATCGCCGACTGAGGCTTCCCTGCTGACGGTCCGTCAGCCAGACTGACGCCATGCGGCGACGACAGAGGTCCCTTCTGACGGTGGTCGCGCTCTGCCTGGGCGGAGCGCTGACCGCGTGCGGCAGCGGTAACGACGGCGAGGGTTACGCGGCGGTCGGCGCGGGCTCCTCCCCGAAGGACGCGGTGGCGCCAACGGGATCGGTCACGCTGGTCCCGCTCGACGGCCCAAGCGCGTCCGCGAGCGGCACGACCTCCAGCACGTCGTCGCCCTCACCACGCCCACCGGGTACGACCCCGGCACCGCCCGGTGGCGGTACGGATCCGGAAACGGGTACGGATACAGGTACGGGTACGAGCACGGCCCCGGTAGCCCCACACCCCGGGACGACGACCACCCCGCCCGCCACGCCCGGCACGAACCCGCCCCACACGGCGACCGCGCCGCCCCCCGGCACGACGACACCAGCCCCGCCGCCCACCACCTCCCCGGCCGGCCCCGCCACGCTCACCCTCTCCGCTCCCGTACTCACGGACGCGGACACACGATGGTGCGAGCAGGTGACCCTGACCTTCCGGAACACCGGGGGCACGGCGGCCACTTCGGGAACGGTCACCTTCGCCACGCACATCATCGGCGCGCTCGGCATCGACTGGGCGACGATCGAATCGGCCCAGCCTCTGCCCGCCCCCATCGCGGCAAGAACGGCGCGGAGCAAGACGTACACGGTCTGCGTGGACTCCTGGCGGGTCCCGCTGGGCATGCACATCGATACCCAGAAGGTCACGGCGGTGTGGAAGTGACCGAGGGGTGATGCTCGGTACGGTGCCGGCGCAACAGGACGCTGAACCGCGAGCTCCCCGCACACCACACAGCCCGGCACGGGCACGTGCGGCCGGCTCAGCTAGGGCGTTTCTTCCGGGTCCGGTCGGGCGCCGAGGAGGCGGAGGATGCTGAGGCGGGCGGCGGCCTCTGCGTCGGCGAGCGTCATGCGGCCGGATGCCGCCTCTTCGCCTGCGGCGTGGCCGAGGGCGACCATCGCGGACACCAGCCAGTGCGGCGAGAGGTCGGTGGTGAACTCGCCCGTTCGACAGCCCCGTTCGACGAGCCGGGTGAGGCGTTCGGTGACGGGTCCGTGGGGGTCCGGGGCCCCGCCGTCGCGGTCGCGGGCCTGCGGCGGCGGGGTGCCGGCGGCGGTTTGGAGGAGCGATGCGTTGTCCTCGAACGACCGCCACGACGCGTCGAGGAACCTCAGCAATGCGGCTGTGGCCGACCCTTCGTCGAGCACAGCGGCGTCCAGGACGGCGACGGCATCCGCGGTGATCCGGTCGACGGCGGCTGCCAAGAGGCGGTCACGCGAGGCGAAGTGGGCGTAAACGGTCTGGCGGGTCACCCCTGCGGCCTTCGCAATGGCCTCCATGCCCGCGTCGGGACGCTGTCGCAGCAAGCGGACCGCGGCGTCGAGGACGAGTGCCCTGCTGCGCTCGGCATCCGCCCGGCGCCGGCGACCGCTTTCCCCTGAGGACATCATCTCTTACACCATTGTCAGAATTAATGGACGCGCATACCTTACAGGTGTGTAAGAGATCCTAGCCGGGTCCGGCCCCTTCCGAGCCGCCATCCGGCCCGAGTCCCCTGGGGGAGCCATGCCGCCCTTCGCCGACACCGCCCCCGTGGCGTTCATCGCCGCGTTCTTCGATTCCCTCACCGCGTCCACGGTCCGCGGCGACCCACCCGAAGAGGTGATGGAGCGCCACTTCACACCGGACATCGTCCAGATCAGCGACGGCATCCGGCTCGACCACGGCCGGCTCCTCGCCCACCTGCGACCGGTCCGCAGGAACGTGACCGACTGGCGGTTCGACGTGCACGAAGCCGTCGCCCACGGCACCCACGTCGCCGCCCGCCTCACCATCCACGCCCGAACCCGCAAGGGCGGCGCCACCGCCACCGACGTGCACCTCTTCGGTGAGTTCACGAACGACGGCCGCATGCGCCGCGCGCACCAGCTCACACGCGCCCTTCCCGCGCCCGGCGACGGGGACGAGGCCCTGTGACCCGACCCCGTCCCGCACCGTGCCCGCCCGCCACCCGCCCATCCAAGGAGGCCTGACGCATGCGCGTCCGACTCGTCCACGGGATCGCCCTGCTCGCCACCGGCCTGCTCGCCGGCGCCTTCGGCTACGGCGCCGCCAACCTCGTCCCCACCTTCGACGCCGTACCGCAGGACATGCGGTTCGACTTCCACGCCGAGCTGATGAAGATCAACGGGATCACCGTGCAGGGCGCGATGGTCGTCTCCACCCTCGGCTCACTCACCCTTGCCATCCTCACCCACGGCCGGACCCGCGCCCTGGCCGCGACGGCAAGCGCGCTCACCTTCGCGTCCTTCCTGATCACCCGCTTCGGCAACGTGCCGATCAACGGCAGGATCAAGCAGTGGGCGGTCAACGGGCCCGACCCCGACACCGCGAAGCTCCTGCAACGTTGGGAGCTCTTCAACGACGCCCGTACGATCAGCGCCGTCGCCGCCTTCACGCTGCTTGTCGTTCTCGCTCTCCGAAAGGGCGGGGTGGACGGTGGCGGAATCACCGACAGGTGATCGGGCATCATCATCTGGTCCGCGAGGTGATCGGCCGTTCGCGTCCCCAGGCGGCCAGGGGCTGGAGTGCGTCGTTGAGGCGCGTGCCGTCCTCGGTCAGCGAGTACTCGACGCGGGGCGGCACTTCGTCGTAGGAGACGCGGTGGACGACGCCGTCCGCTTCCATCTCGCGCAGGTGAGAGGCCAGCACCTTCTCCGTGACCCCCGGAAGCAGTCGGCGCAGCTCGCCGAAGCGGCGGCACGGGTGCTCGTGGAGCGCCCAGAGGATCAGTACCTTCCACTTGCCGCCGATCACCTCCATCGCGGTGTCGATCCCGCAGACGTGTCCGTCTGGTGTGCCCGGCCGGTTCAGCGTCGTCATGCCCCACCCCTCTGACGTGCTCGCTCACCTCAGGGTAACCACCCACTCCGAAGTGCGTACTTGATCACTTCCGGGCCTGGGACCAGCCTGATCGGCATGACACAGAACACTGTTGAGAAGACCCCCGTCACGCTCCTCGGCCTCGGCGCGATGGGCGCCGCGCTGGCCCGTACCTGGCTTGCCGCCGGCCACCCGCTCACCGTCTGGAACCGCACTCCGGCCCGCGCCGCCGCCCTCGCCGCCGAGGGCGCGAAGGTCGCGGACAGCGCCGCTGACGCGGTGGCGGCAAGCACCCTGATCGTCGTCTGTCTGCTGGACGACGCGTCGATCGACGAGGTGCTGACCGGCACCGACCTGGCCGGCAGAGACCTGGTCAACCTGACCACCAGCACCCCTGCCCAGGCCCGTGTCCGCGCCGAGTGGGCCCGCGAGCGCGGCGCGCGCTACCTGGACGGCGGGATCATGGCCGTCCCTCCCATGATCGGCGTACCGGAAGCCGGCGGCTACGTCTTCTACAGCGGCTCGCGAAAGCTGTTCGAGCGACACCAGGGGACCCTGGGCGTCCCGGCCGGCACCACCTACGTCGGCGAGGACGCGGGCTTCGCGGCCCTGCACGACGTGGCCCTGCTCAGTGCCATGTACGGGATGTTCGCAGGGGCCGCGCACGCCTTCGCCCTGATCCGCAAGGAGGACATCGACCCCGCGTCGCTCGCCCCGCTGCTCGCCGACTGGCTCGTCGCGATGGCCCCGGCGGTTCACCAGACCGCCGACCAGCTGCGGAGCGGCGACTACACCAAGGGTGTCGTCTCCAACCTCGCCATGCAGGTGGCCGGCACGCCGACCTTCCTGAGCACCGCCGAGCAGCAGGGTGTCAGCCCGGAACTGCTCAGCCCCTACTTCGAGTTGATGCGCCGCCGCCTGGCCGAGGGCAGCGGCGAGGAGGACCTGACGGGCGTGATCGACCTGCTGGTGCGGTGACCGACCGCGCTCAGGCGAGGACCAGGGCGGCGACCACCGGGGCGGCGTACATCAGCGGCGCCGCGACGTGCGGGTACCGGCGGGCGCGGATCACGGTGATGACGGCTCCGGCGAAGTAGAGGACCGTACCGATCCCCGCCGTCAGGCCGATCGCCGGGACCCACAGGCCGACCACGAGGCCCACCGCGCCGGCCGCCTTGGCCACTCCGAGCCAGGTCCACCAGGAGCGGGGGACGCCGTACTCGGCCAGCGGCTCGACGACGAACGCGGCCTTGGCGAAGACCGAGACGGCGGAGAAGCCGACCATGAACGCGGCGACGGCGGTGACGACGATGTATGAGGTGGACATCGGAGGCTCCTCGGCTCGGGTGGCTGCGGGTGCTCTTCCCGCGCGCCTACTCCCCTGACGGAGCGCACCGCACCGGTGTGACAGGTCCGGCGCGACATTCTGAAGCGGCGGGGGCGTCGTCGATCACCGAAGGCCCTCAAGTCCCTTGCGGTGGTGCAGCTGGTCACCCTCGGTGGGTCTTCCGAGAGTCACCGGGAGGCGTGTCCGGTGATCCGGTCGACCGCATCGGACCAGTCGAACGGCAGGGCGCTGCCGGGCACGGTCCAGCTGATGATGACCGGGTCACGTAGCCGTGCGCTGAAGTCCCGCATGGTCCGCTCGTGCGGCTGGGCTCGTACGAACGCGTCCAACGCGGCCTGGTCACGCCAGGCGGACAGCGTCCAGAAGGTCTTGGCAAACGGATCGACCCTCAGCGACATGCCGAGACACCCGTCGGCCGCCAGGACCTGCCGCCGAATGGGCTGAGCCGCCGCGAAGAAGCGGGGAATGTCCCAGGCCTTGCGCAGAACGAGGCGGGATCCGAGGACCAGCACCTCGTCGGGCAGCGGACCTGCCGTGCCGGAGCCCGCCTCTGTGGCGGTCCAGGGGAGCGTCGGCATCCCGGTGCCTCCTCGGAATCCGTGCCCGGTCCGATCTGATCGCGGGCGAATTCCAGCATCCCTCCTGGCCGCCCCCACCGCCTGGCGAGCGATCCGAACCGGTGACACACGCGTTCGGGACGGTGCGGGCCTGCTTTCGACCCGGCCGTCACGGCTCAGCCGACCTTGTGGTCGACCTTGTCGGCGACCTTGTGGGCGCGGGTGGTGCCGAGTTCGCGTACCGCGTCGGTCGGGGGATGGTGGCGACCTGAGTCGGGGGTGGGCGTCGCCTACGGTGAGGCCATGCCTCACGACATCACGCGCTTACATCACGTCGGCCACGTCGTCAGTGACATGGCACAGGCCATAGCCGTCTACCGGCGGTTGGGATTTCACGTTCCGCCGCCCAGTGTGCCGGCGCTGGCACCCCGCGAGGGGGCGGCGCCGGAGCCCTTCGGGGCAGCGAACACCCACGCCGACCTGTCCCGGAGCTTCGTCGAGTTGGTGACCCCGGTGAAGCCCGGGAACACAGCGGGTCTCCCAACCGACGCCCGGATCGTTCCACTCCAGGCACCGCCGGAGAAGCTCCCCATGCTCGTGTCGCGGATCGAGGCGACCAGTGCCCAGCTCGGCGGATGGCGCGATCGCTTCGAGGGGCTGCACATCCTGATGTTCTCCTCGCCGGACGTCGACGGCGCGGCGGACCGGCTCACCGCCGCCGGTGTCGGACACGGCGGGGTGAACACCGTCGGCCGGCCGGTCGAGACCCCCGACGGCGTACGCACGGAACTCGTCCGCTACCTGGAGATCGACGGAGCGCCGGAAGGCCGGGTCGGCGTCGTCGCCGACCTGAGCCCTGAATTCCAGCACACCCGTCGCCTCGACCACCCCAACGGCGCCCAGGACCTCGTCGAGGTGGTGCTGTGCGCACCTGGCGGACAACTCCCCCTGGTTCGCGAGCGGTACGAACGGTATCTGGGCAGGCCGATCTCCGCCGAGGGGCCGGTCACCCTCATGACCAAGGCCGACCTCGCGGATCTGCTGCCGGGTGAGGAACCGCCCGCGCTCCCGGCGCTGGTCGCCTGCACAGTCACTGTCCCCGACATCGCTCGGGTGCGTGCGCTGCTTGCGGAGAACGGACTGCCGGTACGCAAGACGGCCCGAGGGGAGCCCTTCGTTCCGGCCGAAGCCGCACTCGGCGCAGCTCTGATCTTTCGGGAGATCTGATGCACCACCCACCCAGGGTGACCAGCGGGGCATGAATCCCGGCCGCCGACCCGCCGTCAGCCGCTGAGCCGGGCCGCCCCATGCCACTGCCGCGCGAACCACCCACACGCCCGCAGGCGCCGAACCCATCCCAGCAGCACGAGAGTTGGCGCGTGGCCACGCCCCCGGCCGCCCTCCGAGTGTGAAAAGGCGACCGGAGGCGGCGGGTCAAGGGTCGGCGGAGCCGATCGCGCAGCGACGCGACGGAGGAGCGCCCTTGACGCGCCGCCTCCGGTCGCCACACTCGGAACGAGGGCGGCCGAGCCAGAAGCCCGCGAGGGGCCCGGACTGTGGGTGCCTCAGAAACCCCGCCCCGCCAGCCCCGTCAGCCCAAGGCCAGCCAGGCCACTGCCGCCAGGACGGCGATCGCCGCGATCACGCCGACGATGAGGCCGACCCGGGGGCCGGAGGACTGGGGGGTCGCCGCCGGGCGGGCGCCGCCCTGCGGGGCGCCCTCGTCGACGAAGGCGCGGAACATCTGGGTGCTGCCGGCGGGGTCGTAGCCGCCGTCGTTCGCCGGGCCCTGGCCGTACGGTGCTTGGGGGTTGTGTGCCATGGGCCCAGACCCTAGCGAACCCGGCCCCCATCGGGTCCAGTGGGGCGCGGAGGGTCTTCACAGGGCGCTCACCCGTCCGCACGTTCCACGACGACATGGTCACCGGAGACGCGCAGGCGCCCGCCCGGCACGACCGGGCGGGGCCTCGCGGTTGCACCCGTCCCCCTCCGCCCTCCCACCCCCTTTGCCGATTCTTTAGCGCGGTTTGACCGATTTAGTTTGCCTGGAGCAACCATCCAACTCTATGGTTGCCCTAAGCAACAAGATGTGGGAGTGCCCGTGGACACGCCGAACCGCTACGAGAACCTCGCCCGCCAGGTGAGCGCCATCGGCGCCGTCAAGCGCGGGCTCGCCCGCGCTCTGCCCGTCGAGTGCCAGGGCGGATCCGCCGCCGTACTGGCGCTCCTGAAGCATCACGGCGACATGCGGATGGGCCGCATCGCGGAGCTGATGGCCGTCGACATGTCGGTCAGCAGCCGGCATGTGGCACACACCGTGGAGCACGGCTGGGTCGAGCGGCTCCCGGATCCCGCCGACAAGCGCTCCCGGATCCTGCGGCTCACCGCCGCCGGCCACGACATGCTCGCCGAGCTCGACCGCCGGGTGACCGAGACGTTCGCCCGCAGCCTCACGGACTGGTCCGACGACGACGTCGAACTCCTCACCGCCCTCCTCGCCCGCCTCCGCGACGCCTTCGGAGACTGCCGGGCCCACCACGCGTAAGCCCAGCGCGTAACAGCAAAGGACGTTCATGGCCACGACCACCCCCGCCCCGCCAGCGCAGGCGGGCGGCCACAGCTCCGACGGTGCGCCCATGTCGCACCGGCAGATCATGGAGGCGCTCTCCGGGCTGCTGCTCGGCATGTTCGTCGCCATCCTGTCCTCGACGATCGTCTCCAACGCCCTGCCGGAGATCATCAAGGACCTCGGCGGCGGCCAGTCCGCGTACACCTGGGTCGTCACCGCCGCGCTTCTCTCGATGACCGCCACCACCCCCCTCTGGGGCAAGCTCGCGGACCTCTTCTCCAAGAAGCTGCTGGTCCAGATTGCCCTGGTCATCTACGTCGCAGGCTCGGTCGTCGCCGGTCTCGCCCAGAACACCGGCATGCTCATCGCCTGCCGTGTCGTCCAGGGCATCGGCGTCGGCGGACTGACCGCGCTCTCGCAGATCATCCTGGCCGCGATGATCGCCCCGCGCGAGCGCGGCCGGTACAGCGGCTACCTCGGCGCCACCTTCGCCGTCGCCACGGTCGGCGGCCCGCTGCTCGGCGGTGTCATCACCGACACCGACTGGCTCGGCTGGCGCTGGTGCTTCTACGTCGGCGTGCCCTTCGCGCTCATCGCGCTCCTGGTCCTCCAGCGGACCCTGAAGCTCCCTGTCGTGAAGCGTCGCGAGGTCAAGGTCGACTGGACCGGCGCCTTCTTCATCAGCGCCGCCGTGTCGCTCCTCCTCATCTGGGTGACCTTCGCCGGTGACAAGTACGACTGGATGTCCTGGCAGACGGCCGCCATGGTCGGCGGTGCGGTCGTCCTCGGCGCGCTCTTCCTCCTCGTCGAGTCGAGGGCGAGCGAGCCGATCATCCCGCTCCGCCTCTTCCGCAACCGCACCATCACCCTCGCCTCGCTCGCCTCGCTCTTCGTGGGTGTCGCGATGTTCGCCGGCACGGTGTTCTTCAGCCAGTACTTCCAGTTGGCCCGGAACGAGTCGCCGACGATGTCCGGCGTCCTGACGATCCCGATGATCGCGGGCCTGTTCGTCTCCTCGACCGTCTCCGGCATGGTCATCACCAAGACCGGCCGCTGGAAGGCCTGGCTGGTCAGCGGCGGTGCGCTGACGACCGGCGGGCTCGGGCTGCTCGGCACGATCCGTTACGACACGGCGTACTGGCACATCGCGCTCTTCATGGGCGTCATGGGTCTGGGCCTCGGCATGATGATGCAGAACCTGGTGCTCTGCACGCAGAACCAGGTGGCCCCGGCCGACCTCGGCGCCGCGTCCTCCGTCGTCACGTTCTTCCGCTCCCTCGGCGGTGCGGTCGGTGTCTCGGCGCTCGGCGCGGTCATGGCCAACCGGGTCACGCACTACGTCCAGGACGGCATGGCCGCCCTCGGCCCGAAGGCGGCGGGTGCGCTCGGCCAGGGCGGTGGGGCGGGCGCGGGCTCGATCCCGGACATGGACAGGCTGCCGGCCCCGATCCGTACCGTCATGGAGAGCGCGTACGGACACGGCGTCGGGGACGTCTTCCTCTACTCGGCGCCGTTCGCGCTGCTCGCCTTCCTGGTGACGCTGTTCATCAAGGAGGTCGCGCTGAAGAGCAGCAGCAGCCAGGAGAGGTGAAAGGCTCCCGGCCGCGCTCCGAGCGGAGGCGCGGCCGGGTCGGGTACGGAGCGGCGGGTAAGGGACGGCCCGTCGCTCCGTCAGTTCTCCTTGCCGCGAGCTTTGCCGCGAGCTTTGCCGCGGGCGGCCATGGCCTCGATGCCCGCGATCAGCACATCGAGGGCGTAGTCGAAGTCGCGGTCCCAGATCTCGCTGACGCTGCCGTGCGAGGCCCGTTCGTCGAGGAGCTCCGCCATCGGTTCGAGCGCGTCCACGAACTGCGGATCGTCGCGGAACGCGGTCATCGCCTCGCCGTAGAAGTCGTCCTGCGACATGCCCGCCTCGGCCGCCCGGCGCCCGAACTGGGACTCGATCGTCCCGTACCCGTACACGAACTGGAAGACCGCCGACATCGCGCTCGGCTGCCGGTCGATCGACAGGCCGGTGTCCCTGATCGCCTCCTGGATCTTGACGAACACGGCGATCGCGTGCGGGCCGATGTTCAGGTACTGGCCCGCGCACGGCGACATCCACGGGTGGCGCACCAGCATCCGCCGGTAGTCCAGGGCGAGTACGCGCACCCGGTCGCGCCAGTCCCCGGCGGCGTCGACCGCGTCGAGGTCGATCTCCCCGTAGCAGGCGTCGAGGGCGTACTCGATGATGTCGTCCTTGGTGTCCACGTACCAGTACAGGGACATCGCCGTGACGCCCAGCTCGGCCGCGAGCTTGCGCATCGACAGCTTGGCCAGGCCCTCCTCGTCGAGGATCCGGATCGAGGTCGCCACGATCCGTTCGCGGTCGAGACCGGCCGGGCCGCCCCCCGCGCGGGCGGCCGGCTGCTCCAGCCACACGCTGGAACGCGCCGGGTTCTTGGCCCGGTCGGCGGCCTTGACCATCGCGTTCCTCCGTGGGTTCACCGTCGGCAGTTCGTCACCATGCTATGCAGCGACCGCCTTCTTCTCGGACCGCTCCTTCTCTCCCCGCTCCGCGCGCTTGAGCAGCGCCGCCGCCAGCAGACCACCGGCGAAGACGGCGATCGCGCCGACCAGCTGGCTGGTCTGCAGGCCGGAGGCAAAGGATTCGGAGATCTGCTGCCGTTCGGCGTCGCTGCCGGCCGCAGCGAGCGCCGCGGGCAGCGAGGTCGCGGTGACGGCGACGAGCGCCGCGAACCGCGCGTTGAGGACGGCGCCGAGGACGGCGACGCCCAGGCCGTTGCCGAACTCGGCGAGGGTGCCGTTGATACCGGCGCCCACGCCCGCTTTCTCCGGCGGAATGGCGCTCATGATGGCGTTGGCCATGGCCGGGGAGGAGACGGCGATGCCCGCGCCCATCAGGACCAGGCCGAGCAGCATCCCCCCGTAGCTGCCGTCCGTACCGCCGCCGAGGACGGCGATCGAGGTGAGACCGCCGGAGACCAGGGTCATGCCGAGCAGGACCGCGGGCGGAGTGCCGATCTTCATGACCAGGCGCGGGCCGACACCGGTCAGGTTGAGACCGACGATCGTCAGCGCGAGCGGCGCCATCCGCAGGCCGGCCTCCAGCGGCTCGTAGCCGAGGACGAACTGCAGGTGCTGGGTGAGGAGGAAGAGCGAGCCGCCCATGCCGAAGACGACGAGAAGCGAACCGCCTATTGCGCCGATGAACTTCTGGTTGCGGAAGAAGTGCATGTCGAGCATCGGGTACGGGATGCGCAGCTCCCACAGCGCGAAGGCGCCGAGGACGACGGCACCGATGGCGGCCGGGACCAGCACTTCGGCGGAGGTCCAGCCGTGCTCGGGGCCGGTGATGATCGCGTACACGACAGCGGCCATACCGAGGGTGGAGAGCAGCGCGCCGAGCAGGTCGGGGCGGTCGCCCTGCGGATTCTTCGACTCCGGTACGAGCTTGAGGACGGCGACCAGGCCGATCAGCGCCACCGGGATGTTGATGAGGAAGATCATTCCCCACCAGTAGTGGTTCAGGATCACGCCACCGATCAGCGGTCCGGCGGCGAAGCCGAGCGAACTGACGGTGGACCAGAGCGCGATGGCCTTGACCCGCTCGGAGTCGTCGAAGATCTGCATGACGACGGCGAGCGTGGTGGTCATGAGAAGCGCGCCGCCGACGCCCATACCGGCGCGGGCGGCGATCAGCTGGCCGGTGGAGTCGGCGAGTCCGGCGGCGAGCGAGCCGAGGCCGAAGAGCGCGAGGCCGGCGGCGAGGAGCTTCTTGCGGCCGTAGCGGTCGGCGGCGTTGCCGGCGGTGAGCAGCAGGCCGGACTGGACGAGCGAGTATGCGTTGATCATCCACTGGATGTCGCTGGTGGAGGCGTGGAGTTCCGAGGTCAGCGAGGGGATGGCGACGCTGAGGACGGTGTTGTCGAGCAGCACGGTGAGCTGGGCGAGGCAGATGACGCCGAGGATCAGCCAGCGCTGCGGGTGGCCGCCGGTGGCGGCCGGGGGTGAGGACGCGGCGGTCGTCGCCGTCATGGACAGCACTCCTTGTACGGTGTACGGGACTCGGTCTCGTACACCGTACAAGGATCTCTCTTACGCTGTATAGCGATTATTTCGCGGCTATTTCTTCTTCGTCAGGTCGTAGAAGGTGGCGCCGTCGACGGTGACCTGCTCGAAGGTGGCCGTGACCCAGGTCGCGATCTCCGAGTTGCCGCCGCCGGGTCCGCCCTGCGAGCCGCCGATGAAGTAGTGGATCTTCCCCTGGGCGACGTACTGCTTGAACTGCGCGAGGGTCGGGGACGGGTCGCTGCCGTTGAAGCCGCCGATCGCCATCACCGGCTTTCCGGTGGCGAGCTGGTAACTGGCGGCGTTCTGCGCGCCGATGGCCGCGCCGACCCAGGTGTAGTCGTCGGCGCCGTCGAGGAGGGCGGCCCTGGCCTGGGCGCCGACGGTGGCGCCGTTGAGGAGACCGCCCATCCCGCCGGGGCCGCCTCGCTCCATGCCCTGGGGAGGGGTGCCGCCGGGAGCGCCGCCGGGCATCTGGCCACGACCAGCAGGTGCCTGACCACCCGGAGCCATACCGCCCGGCCTCTGCCCGTCCTCCATCCGCATGCCGCCGCTCGGCCCGCCGCCCATGCCCATGCCCATGCCGCGACCGCCCGCCGGACCCGCCGGTCCCGCCGTCACGATCGACCCCTGGTGGCCCGTGCTCAGCGTCTCCAGCGTGTACGCGAACGGCCCCGCGAGCCCCGCCGCCAGACCGAGCCCCGCGATCCCGAGCCCGATCCGCCGGTCGAGCCGTCCCGCGAGCAGCAGCCCCAGCGCGGCGACCGAGCCGGCGACCAGGACCGTCCAGCGCAGCCACGGCAGCCAGTCGGGCGTCCGGCCGAGCAGGACGTACGCCCAGACCGCCGTCGCCGCGACCGCCGCCCCGAGGGCCGCCGAGGCGAGGAACCGCCCGCGCTCCTCCCACAGGACGCTCGCGCCCATGCCGACGAGGACCGCGATGTACGGGGCCAGGGCGACGGTGTAGTACTCGTGGAAGATGCCGGCCATGAAGCTGAACACGGCCACCGTGATCAGCAGCGAACCACCCCAGACGAGGAACGCGGACCGGGCGGTGTCCGTCCTGGGGGCCCGCCAGGTGATCACCAGACCGGCCACGAGCAGGATCAGCGCGGCGGGCAGCAGCCAGGAGATCTGGCCGCCGACCGAGTCGTTGAACATCCGCCCGATGCCGGTCTCGCCCCAGCCGCGTCCCTGACCACCGCCCACGCTTCCGGTCTCGTTGCCGTTGATCCGGCCGAGGCCGTTGTAGCCGAAGGTGAGCTCCAGGAAGCTGTTGTCCTGCGAGCCTCCGATGTACGGGCGGGAGGACGCCGGCCACAGCTCGACCAGGGCCACCCACCAGCCCGCCGAGACGATCATCGCGAGCCCGCTGAGGGCCAGTTGGCCCATCCTGCGGCCGAACCCGGCCGGTGCGCACACCGCGTACACGAGCGCCAGCGGCGGCAGGATCAGGAACGCCTGGAGCGTCTTGGCCAGGAATGCGAACCCGAACGCGACCCCGGCCCACACCAGCCACCTCGTGCCGCTCTTCGCGTCCTCCAGGGCCCGCAGCACGCAGTACACGGCCACCGTCATCAGCAGTGCGAGCAGCGCGTCCGGGTTGTTGAAGCGGAACATCAGCGCCGCGACCGGGGTGAGGGCGAGGACCGCGCCCGCGATCAGCCCGGCGCCCGCGCCGAACCGGCGCCGTACCGCCGCGTAGAGGACGGCGACGGTCGCCACCCCCATCAGCACCTCGGGCAGCAGGATCTGCCAGGACCCGAGCCCGAAGAGGCGTACGGACAGGGCCATCGGCCAGAGAGCGGCCGGCGGCTTGTCGACCGTGATGGCGTTGGCGGCGTCGAGCGAGCCGAAGAAGAAGGCCTTCCAGCTCTCGCTGCCGGCCTGGACGGCGGCGGAGTAGAAGGAGTTGGCGTAGCCGGAGGCGCTGAGGTTCCAGACGTAGAGCGCGGTGGTGACGGCGAGGAGGGCGAGGAACGCGGGGCGCACCCAGGGCGCGTCCCCGGCCCGACCGCGCCAGAGGCGGGCGGGGCGGCCGGGCGGCGCGGCGGGTTCCGCGTACGTGGTCGTGGTCATCGGGCGTTCCTTGAGGAGCTTGAGGCGGAGGCGTCTGGGAAGACCCAGAGCCGGAAGAGGAGGAAGCGCAGGACGGTCGCGGCG
The DNA here is from genome assembly GCF_055563935.1 of Streptomyces sp. NPDC029169. NCBI lineage: Bacteria > Bacillati > Actinomycetota > Actinomycetes > Kitasatosporales > Streptomycetaceae > Streptomyces > Streptomyces sp. NPDC029169. The sequence continues at coordinate 272,640 of NZ_JBVHXA010000007.1, read as the reverse complement.
AGGTTGGCCACGATCAGGACGGCGAGTTCGGTGGAGTGGGCGGGGGCGCCGGTGGCAGCGCCGAGCGCGGCGAGCGAGCCGCTGGTCAGGGCGAGGCCGATGCCGAACACGACGAGCCCCTGCGCCTGGTGGCGTACGACCCGGTCCCGTCCCCGTACGCCGAAGGTGAGGCGCCGGTTGGCGGCGGTGTTGGCTACGGCGGAGACCAGGAGGGCGGCGGCGTTGGCGAGTTGGGAGCCCACGCCGAGCCGAAAGGCCGAGTAGAGAAGGAGATAGAAGAGGGTGGACAGCGCGCCGACGACACAGAAGCCGACCAGCTGCCGGGCCAACCCGCCGGGCACGCCTGCCAGTTGGCGGTCGCGCGGGTCGTCGCCGAAGGGCCGGGCGAGCCGGTCGAGCGGCAGCGAGCCGGTGGCGAGCGCTCGGCCGACCCGCCAGACGCCCTTCAGGTCGTCGGTCGCGGTCTTCACGATGTGGACGGTGGAGTCGGGATCGTCGACCCAGTCCACGGGCACCTCGTGGATGCGCAGCCCGGCGCGCTCGGCGAGGACCAGCATCTCGGTGTCGAAGAACCAGCCGGTGTCCTCGACCATCGGCAGCAGCCGCTCGGCGACCTCACCGCGTATGGCCTTGAACCCGCACTGCGCGTCGGAGAACCGGGCGGCGAGCGAGCCGCGCAGGATCAGGTTGTATGCCCGCGAGATGAACTCCCGCTTCGGTCCGCGCACGACCCGCGAGGCGCGGGCGAGCCGGGAGCCGATCGCCAGGTCGGAGTGGCCGGAGATGAGCGGCGCGACGAGCGGGAGCAGGGCGTTGAGGTCGGTGGACAGGTCCACGTCCATGTAGGCGAGGACGGGTGCGTCGGAGTGCGACCAGACGGTACGCAGCGCCCGGCCGCGGCCTTTCTGCTCCAGCCGTACGGACCGCACCTCGGGCAGCTTCGTCGCCAGGCCGGCCGCGACCTCGGGGGTGCGGTCGGTGGAGGCGTTGTCGGCGACGGTGATGCGGAAGCCGTACGGGAAGGTACGGGAGAGGTGGTCGTGGAGCCGCAGGACGCACGGCTCCAGGTCCTTCTCCTCGTTGTAGACGGGAATCACCACATCGAGGACGGGCCGCCCGGCCGTGCCGACGGGCAGGTGGTCCCGGGCGGGGAGGGTGCCTACACCGGAGGCGGGGCCCGCGATCGTTTGGGTTCGCATGGCACAGACGCTCGCCGTGGCGGCTGTCACGGCTGTGTGATGAGCCTGTGCCCTGCCTGTGAGTCGAGGGGAATCCTGACCGTGAAGACGGTCCGCCCCGGGACGCTGGTGACATCGACGTCCCCGCCGTGGGCCGTGGCGACCGCGCGGACGATGGCGAGGCCGAGCCCGGTACTGCTCGCGCCGCCGTCGGCGTGCCGCGTCCGGGAGGCGTCTCCGCGAGCGAACCGCTCGAAGACGCAGGGAAGCAGCTCGGCCGGGATCCCCGGCCCGTCGTCCTCGATCTCGACGAGGGCGTGGCCGTCCTCCGCTCGTACGCGTGCCGTGACGGTCGTGCCGGGCGGGGTGTGGGTACAGGCGTTGCCGAGGAGGTTGACCAGCACCTGGTGGAGGCGCGCACCGTCGCCGCGTACGGTCACGGCCGAATCGGGGAGTTCGAGCCGCCACTTGTGGTCCTGCCCTGCCGCGCGGGCGTCGGAGAGCGCGTCCACGACCAAGGGAGCGAGATCAGTGCTCTCGTACGAGAGCGGGCGTCCGGCGTCGAGGCGGGCGAGGAGCAGCAGGTCCTCCACGAGCCCCGTCATCCGGGTCGCCTCGGACTCGATCCGCCCGAGCGCGTGCCGGGTGTCGGGCCCGCACTCCTCCCGGCCGCGCCGGGTCAGCTCCGCGTACCCGCGGATCGAGGCGAGCGGCGTCCGCAGCTCGTGGCTGGCGTCCGCGACGAACTGTCGTACCCGGGTCTCGCTCTGCTGGCGGGCGTGGAGCGCGGAGTGGACATGGTCGAGCATCCGGTTGATGGCCGCCCCGACCTGCCCGACCTCGGTCCGCGGATCGGCCTCGGGGACACGGTGGTGGAGGGCCGGTTCGCCGCTGTGCAGGGGCAGTTCGGAGACCTGGGTGGCGGTCGCGGCGACCCGCCGCAACGGCCGGAGCGCGATCCCGACCAGCGCGCCGCCGGCGAGCGACGCGGCGACGAGACCGGCGCCGGTGACGCTCACCTCGACGAGGACGAGGGTGGAGAGGGAGCCCTGGAGCTCGGCGAGCGGGAGCCCGACGAGGACGTCGCCGTTGCCCCCGGAGACGTACGCGACCCGGTAGTCGCCTAGGTCCGGCAGCTCGACGGTGTGCGGCCGGCCGTCGCGCACCACCTCGCCCAGGGCGGCGCGCTGCGCCTCGTCGAGCGGGGTGCTCGTGGCCTTCGGCCCGTACCCGTCCTGCTCGACCTCGACGGACCGCTCGGCGGTTCCCAGCGTGCCGCCGTCCACGACCACTGCGCCGACCGTGCCGAGCGGGGCGCCGGGCCCGAGCACGAAGGCGAGCGGGTCACCGTCGGGCTCGTGGGAGCGCAGGGAGGGCGGCGGCCCCATGGCGCGGGCCGAGACGCTCCGCAGCCGCTCATCGGCCTGGTCGTAGAGGTACGAGCGGTACGCGATCGTCGTCACCGTCCCGATCACGGCGGCGACGATCGCGATCAGGCTGACGGCGGAGACGACGAGCCGGGTCCGGAGGGACCAGGAGCGAGGGGAGCGGAGGCGGCGGGAGGACCGGGGCCGGCGGAACATCGGGCGCCCTACTCCCCCGGCTTGATCAGATAACCCGCCCCGCGCCGCGTGTGGATCATCGGGGAGCGCCCGGCGTCGATCTTCCGCCGCAGGTAGGAGATGTACAGCTCGACGACGTTGGCCTGGCCGCCGAAGTCGTACGACCACACCCGGTCGAGGATCTGCGCCTTGCTGAGCACCCGGCGCGGATTGCGCATGAGGTAGCGCAGCAGCTCGAACTCGGTCGCGGTGAGGTGGATCGACTCGCCGCCACGCGTGACCTCGTGGCTGTCCTCGTCCAGGGTCAGGTCCCCGACGACGAGCAGCGACTCGCTGCGCGCCTGGGCGGCGCCGGAGCGCCGGATCAGCCCGCGCAGCCGCGCGACGACCTCCTCCAGACTGAACGGCTTGGTGACGTAGTCGTCGCCGCCGGCCGTGAGCCCGGCGATCCGGTCCTCGACGGCGTCCTTGGCGGTCAGGAACAGCACGGGCACGTCGGGCAGCTCGCGCCGCAGCCGGCCGAGCAGCGAGAGCCCGTCCATGTCGGGCAGCATCATGTCGAGGAGCACGGCGTCGGGCCGGAACTCCCGTGCCGCGCGCAGCGCCCCGGCCCCGTCGCCCGCGCTGTCGACCTGCCAGCCCTCGTAGCGCAGGGCCATGGAGAGCAGCTCGGCGAGCGAGGCCTCGTCATCCACGACGAGAACGCGGACGGCGGAGCCGTCGGGCCGGAGCATGTCGGTGCGCGTGGCGCGCCCCTGGGGCTTCGTCGCAGTCATACGGCCACGCTGGCCGGAGGTACTGAGAGCTCCCTTTCCCCTACCTGTGAATTCCCTGAGAAACCTAAGGAACCTAAGGAACCTGGGGAACCTGGGGAACCTGGGGGAAGAGCGCGGCGCCGTTCTCGTACAGCACCCGGCGCAGCCAGTCGTCCCCAAGGCCGAGCCGCTCCAGTGCCTGGAGCTGGTGAAGGTACGGATAGGGGATGTTCGGGAAGTCGGAGCCGAGGAGAACGCGGTCCTGGAGCGCCCTCAGCCGGGGGAGCTCGGCGAGGGGGAAGGCCGCGAGGGCTTCGGTGAAGTCGGTGAAGGCCATGGTGGTGTCGAGGTGGACGCCTTCGTACCGCTCGGCGAGGTCGAGGAAGTCGGCGTACTCGGGCATCCCCATGTGCGCGACGATCAGCCGCAGCCGGGGATGGCGGGCGAGGAGCCGCTCGACGGGCCCGGGCCCGGTGAACCTGCCGGGGGCGGGCCCGGAGCCGCAGTGGATGACGACGGGCACGCGGGCGTCGGCGAGGAGTCCCCAACTGTCGCCCAGGAGCGGATCGTTGGGATCGAACCCGCCGACCTGAAGGTGCACCTTGAAGACGCGGGCCCCGCCGTCGATCGCGTGGCGTACGTATCCGGTGGCGCCGGCCTCGGGGTAGAGGGTGGCGGTGCGCAGGCAGCCGGGCGTACGGGCGGCAAAGTCGGCGGCCCAGCTGTTGAGCCACTGGGCCATGCCGGCCTTGTGCGGATAGAGCATCGAGGTGAAGGCGAGCACCCCGAACTCCCGGAGGATCGCGACCCGTCGGTCCTCCTCCTCGCGGTAGGTGATGGGCCACTCCATGCCGGTCGTGGGGCCGACGGCGTCGAAGTAGGCCCAGACCTTGTCGAGGACGTTCTGGGGCATGAAGTGGGTGTGGACGTCGACGAGCCCGGGGATCCCGAGCTGCTGAACGAACTCGCGGGGGTCATCCCTTGTCAAAGCCGTAACTCCGCTCGACCTTGCCGATGTGGACGCTGTAGCTCTCGTACCAGTGCTTCCGGCCGTGACGCTTGGCGGCCTGGTGCTCGGCGTGGTCCCGCCAGGCGTCGAGGGAGTCGAGGTCGCGGAAGTAGGCGACGGTGATGCCGATGCCGCCGGGCGTGCGGGCGGACTCGTAGCCGAGGAAGCCGGGGACGTCCTTGACGAGGTCCCGCATACGGGCGTTGGTCTCGGCGTAGCCCTCGGGGGCGTCGGGGCGGATCGAGGTGAAGACAGCGGTGTAGTAGGGCGGTTCGAGGCCCGCCACCAGGCTCTGGGTCATGTGGATCACCCTCCGTCGGGCGGGGTGGGCGTGTCCATAAGGGCCGCCGGAAGGGATCCAAGTCTTTACTCCGTCACGTCGGGAACAGCCCGTCCTGGACGTCGTTGTTCGCCTTCCTCACGGGCACGGTGACGGACGGCGTACCGCCGGCCTCCACCGCGACGAGCCCCCAGCCACGCATCACACGGGTGTCGAGGGCGAGACAGCGCCCCAAGGAGTCGAGAAGGTGCAGGTCGGGCCCGGCGGCGGCGAGGAGACGTCCGGCGACGACACTGTCGTCGCGGAGCTCGGTGACGGTTCCGTAGAGGGCGGGCAGGGCGTCGAGCCCGAACGCCTCAGCGTGGTCGTACGCGCGGAACTCCAGCCGCTCCAGGGTCTCGGTCCAGCCCGCGAGCCCGGTGGCCCGCCCGTACAGCTCCTCGATCTCGCGCCGGCGGGCGTCGGGGGCGGGCAGGGCGTGCCGTACGGCGCGCTTCTGGGCGTACGGGATCCGGTCGGGCACCTTGAGGGCGTGCCGCAGCAGTTCCTCGGTCCGCCGGGCGGCCATGAGCGGCCCGCGCCCGAGCCAGCTGAAGGCGACGGCCCCCTGCTCCAGGAGCCGGGCGGCGCCGCGCTCCTCGGCCGTGATCCCGACCTTGGTCATCCCGGGCCCGAACCAGGCGAGGTACACGCGGTACGGCCGGGGGTCGTCGGCGATGGTGTCGGCGGCGACCGAGTGGGCCCGGTCGAGCCGCGCGCACTCGGGGCACTGCCCGCCGGTGGCGCGCGGGGGAACGGTCGCGGCGAGCGGACACGGATTCCCACGGGCGCCGGCGCACAGCCGCTGCCCGACGGCACGGAAGGCGAGCCGCTGCCCGTACGTGAGCGTGGACACGCGCCCGCCCTCCCAGCGAAGCCCGGGCACACCCCCGCTCCACCGCATCCCGGCACACCGCCACACCACGCGCTCGCTCCACCTGCTCTCGTCTTACACCCCAGTCTCCTACCTCCTACGGCAGCACGTAGATCCTCGCCCCGTCGCCGGCGTACCCGCTCTCCCTCACGCACCCCCGCTCGACAAGCAACCCGACACAGTCCTGCACGCGCTCGACCGCGAGCCCGGTCCGTCGCGCGATCTCCTCCAGCCGATACCGCGCCCCGCCGCGCACGAGCGCGGGCGCGAGATAAGCGGCGACGGCGTGCACGTCCCCGGTGACGGCGAGGTTGTCGGCCTGCCAGGAGGCGAGGAGCTCCTGGGGGGTCATGACGGGCCGGGTGCGCTGGGCGGGAACGGAGAGACGTTCGAGGGAGACGGCGATACGGGAGAGACTGCGGTTCTGCTCCCGCATGAGCGAGATGCGCTCGGACTCGCGAGCGGCGAACTCCTCGTCCATCCGCAGGTTCCGCTCCTCGAGCCGCACGATGATGTCGGCGACGGCCTGGGGCATGACGTATCCGGGCTGCACGGGAGACGGTTCGAGGGCGTAGGAACCGTCCCGCTGGACGGTGGCGATGACGTCGGAGACCCAGGCTTTGAAGGGGGCGCACTCGGGTTTGGTGCAGGCGTTGACGAGCTGGATGAGCCCTTGGAGATTCACCATACGCATCGACTTCTTGAAGCCGTGACCTGCGATGTTGCACGAAGCGTCTACCCCATAGACGCTTCGTGCAACATCACCGAGTGTCATGTGGCTCTCTTTCGCCACATGCACAAGCAGTGCCTGCCGGGTGTTCACGTACCCCAACTGCTTCGCGACATCAACGGCCGGGAACCAATGCGTCCCGTCCGGCATCGTCAGCCTCCGTACACGCGCGCCCGTCGCCGCGTACACGAAGTCGTTGATGTCGATCGCGTCCTTCTGCTCGTCCATCGAGCATCACCTCCACGAGGGAAGCTAGGCCGATGGCATATTCAATTGTCATGAAATCGGGGGACGTTCACCCGATCGAGGAAGGCCCTACCGCGCCACGAACTGCGTCAGGATCGCCTGCACCTCGTAGATGTCGACGCCCTTGGTGAAGGTCTTCTGGACGGGGACCGAGTTGCCGGAGATCCAGATCTTCAGCTCGGCGTCCAGGTCGAACGTGCCGGCGGTCTCGACGGCGAAGTGGGTGATGCTCCGGTACGGGATCGAGTGGTACTCGACCTTCTTGCCGGTGATGCCCTGCTTGTCGACGAGCACGAGCCGCCGGTCGGTGAAGAAGATGGTGTCGCGGATCAGCAGATACGCGGCGTGCACCTGCTCCCCCTGCCCGAGCAGCCGCGCGTACTCCTGCTGCGCCTGCGCCGGGTCGATCTTGTGTGCGTTTCCGAAGAGCGCCATGCCCCAAACCCCCACGGTTCGATGAAAGAACGATCTTCAGACTAACCCGGCGGCGCCCTGTTCGGCCCTAAACGCAAGAGGCCCCGGACTCTCGTCCGGGGCCTCTTGCCTGCTGTGCACTCGGCAGGATTCGAACCTGCAACCTTCTGATCCGTAGTCAGATGCTCTATCCGTTAAGCTACGAGTGCTTGTGCTTCTCGGCTTTTTTCTTGCCGGTCGGCGTTGCGTGGACAACATTACATGACCTGCGCCGTAGCGCGAAATCCATTAGCCAGACCCCCTCTGACCTGCGAAAACGCCATTCGGGGGCCTCCCCGTCACCCCGGCGCGACCGCCGGACGGGTGACCCCTGAGGCCGTCATCCGGAGCCGGAACGGCCGAAGCCCCGGCCTTGGGGGCCGGGGCTTCGGGGTGGGGCGGAGGCGGAGGGATTTGAACCCTCGATGGGCTTTAAGACCCAAACCGCATTAGCAGTGCGGCGCCATAGACCGGACTAGGCGACGCCTCCATGCACCTCGCGCGGGCGCGATTGGTGCGTGCAGATGATGACACAGGCGAGCCTGGTGTCACCAATCGCTTCTCACCGTACTAGGCCTCCGGGGCGGAGAGCAAAGCCCGTCGGCGCACCCCGCTTGCGCAACGAACGGCAGTACGGAGCGTTAGAGGAGACGGGTCCCGCCCGGCCGGCCCAGCCGCCCGACGGGCCGGGCCCGCGCCCACCGTCCCACCGGCCCCACCGCCTTACCGGCCCACCGGCCACCGGCCACCGGCCCCACCGCCCCACCCTCCTCCCCTGGAGTTCGTATGCTGCGCCGCCTCGTCCTCGCCACCCTCGCCACCACCACCGCCGGCCTCGGCGGGCTCGGGCCGCTGCCGCCCCTGCCCCTCCTCGGCTCGCCCTCGCCCGACGCGCTCACCGTCAAGATCAGCAAGAGCGGGCACCGGAACGCCGACGGCACGTTCAGGCTGGAGTGCGGCGACCGGGCCGGTGGGGACCACCCGGCGGCCGAGGGCGCGTGCGAGCGGCTCGCCGGGTACGCGAAGGCGGGCAAGGACCCGTTCGCGCCGGTCGGGAAGGACCGGTTCTGTTCCCTCCAGCACGGCGGTCCCGTCCTCGCACACATCACCGGCAAGTGGCAGGGACGGCCCGTCGACGCCCGCTTCTCCCGGGCCAACGGATGCGAGATCGAGCGGTGGGAGAACCTGGAGCCCGTACTGCCCCACGTGCGGGGATGACGTGTGGATGACGTTCGGATGTTGCTGCGGGCACACGACCTCCCCCCGCGACCGCCGGGGCTGCCTTTAGACTCCCTCTCAGTGACAGGCTGCGGCCCGAGGGGCAAGATGGGGCCGGCCAGCCGGGCAAGGTGCAGTGGGTCAGGGAGGAAGCGTCGTCGTGAGCAGCAGGCCATCCCGAGGCGCTGCTCGCCTCGCAGCCATACTTGACGCTCTCCCCGACGGCCTCGTGCTCGTCAACTGCAACGGGACGGTCGTCAACGCCAACACCATCGCCCTCGGCATGTTCGAGACCCCCGGCACCGCTCTCGTCGGCCGCGGGCTGCTCGACCTCCTGCCCGGGTTCGACTCGCGGCTGATCCCCGGCTCCATGCGGCGCCCCGAGGCCGCCGACGAGCGGGGCCGTACGAAACCGGCCCGGATGATCGCCCGCCGTACGGACGGCAGCGAATTCGCCGTCGAGGTGACCAGCGCCAGCCTGGAGGACGGGCGCGAGGCCTACGACTCGTACAGCTCCTACACCGGCGACGAGCTGCTCATGCTCGTCGTCCGCGACCTCACCGGCACGCTCGACACCGAGGCCGAACTGGCCCGCTCGCAGCGCCAGACCGAGATGATCCTGCGCGCCGCCGCCGAGGGAGTCGTCGGCACGGACACCGACGGACGCGTCGTCCTCGTCAACCCCGCCGCCGCGCAGATCCTCGGCTTCCGGGCCAGCGATCTCGGGGGCAAGGAGCTGCACCCGCTGATCCTGCACTCGCGGCCGGACGGCGAACCGTTCGCGTACGAGGAGTCGCCGCTCGCCGACACCCTCAAGTCGGGGCGCAAGCACCGGGTCCGCGGTCAGGTGCTGTGGGCGAAGAACGGTTCGCAGGTGCCGGTCGACCTCACGACCGCGCCGGTACGGGACGGGGACCAGCTCGTCGGCGCGGTGATGACCTTCACCGACCGCCGGCCGTACGAGCAGCTCACCACCGAGCACGCGGCCGAGCTGGCCGCTCTCACCGAGAAGCACGCCGCCGAACTCGCCGAGCTGAAGAAGAGCCATGAGGAGCGGGCCGAGCAGGACAAGGAGCGGTACGCCTCCCTCGCCGCCCGGCACGAGCAGCTGACGGCCGTCCTCGGCGAGTCGCTGCGCGGGCCGCTGGAGGAGCTGCGTACGGAGCTCGCCACCCTCGCCGCCGACGACGCCGGGCAGCTGTGGCCCGAGGCCAACCAGCTCCTGCACCACCTGGCCGCCGGCTACGCCCGGATGACCACCCTCGTCGACAACGTCCTCGGCTACCAGCGGCTGAACGCCGGGGCCGAGTCGCTCGCCAAGTCCGTCGTCCTGCTCGACGGCGTCGTGACGGCCGGCGTCGACGGGGCCGTGGAGCTCATCGGGCCGGGGCGCGCCCAGTTCGCCGTGCACGCCCCGCCGATCGAGGCCGAGGTGGACGCGGCGCGCCTCGCGACCGCGCTCGCCCATCTCGTCGCGGACGTGGCCGGGGTCGACTCCACCGGCAAGGCCCGGGTCGTCCCGGGTGCCGGGTACGCCGACTCCACGATCGTGGTGGCCGCCGCGCAGCGCGGCGATGTCGTACGGATCGAGGTCCGCGGGCCGTACGCCGGCGGCGACCCCGTCCACCAGCCCATCGTCCGTGGCATCGTGACCGCGCACGGCGGTGTGGTGCAGACGCACGAGGTGCCGGGGATGAGCGGCAGCGCGTACGTCCTCGAGGTGCCGCTCGGCGCCGGGAAGGGCACGGTCACGCCCCCGCCGCCCGCTCCGTCCACTCCGTCCGCTCCGGAGACGCCCTCTTCCGCAGGTGCGGCGCTCGCGCTGCCCGCGCAGGCCTCGGACACCAACGGCGGCGGACGGCGGCGCGCCCGACGGCCGTCCACCGACGCCTTCCTGGAGAGCTCGGTCGCCCCCCAGGGAACGGGTGCCGGTGCCCGTGCCGTGGAGCCGACCGGGCGTCGCCGGGGCCGTACGGAAGAGGCTCCGGCCGCTCACGCCGAGCTGATCCCCGCCCAGAACGCGGGCACGACGAGCGGTGCGCCCGCCGCCGTCGAGCCGACCGGGCGCCGTCGCGGGCGCCCCGCCGAGGGCGCCGTCGTGACCGCGGCCGAGGGCGCGCAGGGCCGTGCCGCGCTCGGGCTCGGCGGCACCGTGCCCCCGCAGGGTGTGCCCGTACCCGCGCAGGGCGTGCCCGCCGAGGCTCCCGCCCTCGCCCGGGCGCTGCCCGCCGTGGCGGACAGCGAGCAGCCCACGGGACGGCGCGCGCGCCGGGCGCTCGCGGCGCAGGAGCGGACCGCGGCCGCCGAGGCCGGACCGCGTACGCCGTTCGCGCTGCCCCCGGCCGACGCGGACCGCGCCCCGGAACCGGAGACTGCGCAGCCGCAGCCCGTACCGCAGTCGATGCCCATGCCCCTGTCCGTGAGCGACGAGGGGCAGCACGACGCCGTACGGTCCGTGCCGGACGCCGACCACACGCCCCCGCAGCCGCACCCGTTGCCCGAGCCGACCGGCCGCCGCCGCAACCCGGGCGCGCCGCAGGAGACCCGGAGCGGTACCGGCACCGGATCCGTACCGCTGCCGCCGGAGGTCCCCGCACCCGCACCCGCACCCGCACCCGCACCTGTATCAGCGCCGCAGGACGGGACGCAGGGCGGGCGGGCGTTCAGCGTGCGGACGCTCGGGCAGGGCGTGCCCTTCGCCCAGCAGTTCGCCGCGCAGCAGAGCGGGCAGACCACCCCGCCCGCCGGGACCAACGGCTCCGGGCGGCGGCGCAAGCTCGCCACTCCGCCCGACGGTGACCGCCCGGCCCCCGCGGCCGTCACCCCGGCCCCGACGGCCCCGACCGCCCCCAAGGCACCCGTGGAGCCCGCCGCCAAGCCGCACCCGCAGCCCAAGCTGGCCCCTCCGGCTCCCGAGGGCCGCGCGTACGCGATAGGAGCTCCCGCCGAGGGCGCCGAGGGGCCCGAGCCGCTCGACGGTCCGGGCGGCGCGGTCGAGGTCGCCAACCAGCCGGCGCCGCGGCCCGTCGACGACGAGCTGCCCCCGGAGCCCCTGGACAACCCGCGCCGGCTGCTCGTCTGGCCCGCGCCGGACGTCTCCACCCAGCAGGCGCTGAGCGACCGCGGCTACCGTCCGGTGATCGTCCACTCCCGCGAGGAGGTCGACGCCCAGATCGCCGCCTTCCCGGCCGCGCTCTTCGTCGACCCGCTGACCGGGCCCATCACCCGTACGGCCCTCCAGTCGCTCCGCCAGGCCGCCGTCGCCGCCGAGGTGCCCGTGCTGCTCGCGGCCGGGCTCGGACAGGCCGGCCGGGAGGCCGCGTACGGCGCCGATCCCGCCGTACTCCTCAAGGCGCTGGCGCCCCGCGACAGCGAACAGCACCCGTCGCGCGTGCTGCTCATCGAGGAGAACGACGACATCGCGCAGGCGCTCGCGGCGACCCTGGAGCGGCGCGGGATGCAGGTCGCGCGGGCGGCGGCGGACACCGACGCGGTCGCGCTGGCCACGCAGATCCGGCCGAACCTGGTGGTGATGGACCTGATGCAGGTCCGCCGTCGCCGCGCCGGGATCATCGACTGGCTGCGCGCGAACGGGCAGTTGAACCGTACGCCGCTCGTCGTCTACACCTCCGCCGGGCTCGACGAGGAGGAGCTGCCGAAGCTGTCCTCCGGCGAGACGGTCCTCTTCCTTGCCGAACGCTCCACGAGCGACGAGGTGCAGGCCCGGATCGTCGACCTGCTCGCGAAGATCGGCACCAACTGAGCCGACGGGAAAGGGGGAGCGGCCGTAACCGCTCCCCCCTCTCGCCCGTCGGAACTACAGCTCGGTCACGTCCAGCTCGCCCTCCGCGTACTGCTTGCGGATCACCTTCTTGTCGAACTTGCCGACGCTCGTCTTCGGCACCGCCGGCACGATCGCCCAGCGCTCCGGGAGCTGCCACTTGGCGATCCCGCCCTCGGTGGCGAGGAAGTCCCTGAGCGTAGCGTAGTCGGCCGTCGAGCCCTCCTTGAGGACGACGGTCGCCAGCGGCCGCTCGCCCCACTTCTCGTCCGGCACGGCGACGACGGCGGCCTCGGCGACCTCCGGGTGCGCCATGATCGCGTTCTCGAGCTCGACGCTCGAGATCCACTCGCCGCCGGACTTGATGACGTCCTTGGCGCGGTCGGTGAGGGTGAGGTAGCCGTCGGGGCTGATCACGCCGACGTCGCCGGTCTTCAGCCAGCCGTCCTCGCTGAACTTGTCGGCCGGGCGGATCGCCTCGCCGTCGGCGCCGCCGAAGTACGAGCCCGCGATCCAGGTGCCGCGGACCTCCAGCTCACCGGCCGACTCACCGTCCCAGGGCAGGCGTTCGCCGCCGGGGCCGACCAGCCGGGCCTCGACGCCGGCCGGGAAGCGGCCCTGCGTGACGCGGTACGGCCACTCCTGCTCCTCGGTCAGTCCGGCCGGCGGGTGGGCCATGGTGCCGAGCGGGGAGGTCTCCGTCATGCCCCAGGCGTGGCAGAGGCGGACGCCGAGCCGGTCGTACGCCTCCATGAGGGAGGGCGGACAGGCCGCGCCGCCGATGGTGACCTGCCGCATGGAGGTGAGGTCGCGCGGGTTGGCGGTGACCTCGGCGAGCAGGCCCTGCCAGATGGTGGGGACGGCGGCGGCGTGGCTCGGCTTCTCGCGCTCGATCATCTCGGCGAGCGGGGCGGGCTGCAGGAACCGGTCCGGCATGAGCATGTTGATGCCGGTCATGAAGGTGGCGTGCGGCAGGCCCCAGGCGTTGACGTGGAACTGCGGGACGACGACGAGGGTGGTGTCCTTGTCCGTCAGGCCCATCGACTCGGCCATGTTGACCTGCATGGAGTGCAGGTAGATCGAGCGGTGGGAGTAGACGACGCCCTTGGGGTCGCCGGTGGTGCCGGAGGTGTAGCACATGGCGGCGGCCGAACGCTCGTCAAGCTCGGGCCAGTCGAACGTGGTGGGGCGGCCCGCGATCAGCTCCTCGTAGTCGTGCACGCGGGGCGTCACGCCGTCCAGGACGGAACGGTCGCCGGGGCCCGCGACCACGATGTGCTCGATCGTCGGCAGGTGCGGGAGGAGCGGGGCGAGGAGGGGGAGCAGCGAACCGTTGACGATGACCACCCGGTCGTCGGCGTGGTTGACGATGAAGACCAGCTGCTCGGGGGGAAGCCGCAGGTTGAGGGTGTGCAGGACGGCGCCCATGGAGGGGATCGCGAAGTACGCCTCGACGTGCTGCGCGTTGTTCCACATGAGCGTCGCGACCCGCTGGTCTCCGGTGACGCCGAGTTCGTCGCGCAGGGCGTTCGCCAACTGGGTCGCGCGGGCGCCCGTCTCCGCGAAGGTCTGGCGGTGCGGCTCGGGCTCCCCGGTCCAGGTGGTGATGAGGGACTTTCCGTGGATCGTCATCCCGTGATTCAGGATGCGGCTCACAGTCAGCTGTACGTCCTGCATGGTGCTCAGCACGGCGTCCTCCCGGTGGGCGCTACGTGGCAGTAGTAAGGGTGTGCAGATTCTGCGCACGTACCGCTCGGTATGTCACTACCCGGGAGTACGGAAATTGCCAGTGATCGCTGGCACGGGTGAGCTGACCGGCTTCGGGTCAGCGTACGGGGGACAGTTCAGGGTCCTCGCGGAGCTTGCCGAGCGCCCGGGACACCGCGCTCTTGACCGTACCGATCGAGACACCGAGCACCTCGGCCGTCTGCGCCTCGCTGAGGTCCTCGTAGTACCGCAGGACCACCATCTGGCGCTGACGCTCGGGGAGCTTCATCACCGCGCGCCACATGGCGTCGTGCAGCACCTGACGCTCGGCCGGGTCCGGCTCGGGCAGCCCGGCGGGCTCCGGGAGCTCCTCGCACGCGAACTCGTCGACCTTGCGCTTGCGCCACTGGGACGTGCGCGTGTTCACCAGCGCGCGCCGGACGTAGCCGTCCAGGGCGCGGTGGTCCTCGATCCGCTCCCAGGCGACGAACGTCTTGGTCAGCGCGGTCTGCAGCAGGTCCTCGGCGTCCGACGGGTTCGCGGTCAGCGAGCGCGCGGTGCGCAGCAGCACGGGCCCGCGCGCCCGTACGTAGGACGAGAACGACGGGTAGCCGGCGGCTGTGGAGGCGCCGACGCAGACGGGGCCGGACAGTGGCGGAGTCATGGCTCCACGCTAGGAGCGGGTACGTGGCGGCGGATCGGCCCCAGGTCCCGAACCGCACTCCCCCTCAGGTTGTAGGGGTGGGGACGGCTGGACCTCCTGAAGGTGGAGGTCCGACGCCCGGGGGCCTCAGGGTCGGTGGCTTGGGGGGCGGGGGCTCGGGGGCGGGGGATCGGGGGGCTCGGGGGTGGGGGGCTCGGGGGTGGGGCTCGGGGGTGGGGGCTCAGGGGCGGGGCTGGACGTGGGCGACCGGGGCGTCGACCGCGTTGCGGTCGATGCTCACGCGGTGGCCGCCGTACGACTCCGTGACATTGCCCGCGTACTGGTGGACGCGGCCGTACTCCCGCCACGCCGTGGACGGCAGGACGGGCTCGGTGAACAGGGCGGGCGTGCCTCCCCAGCGCGCGAACCAGAGCACGGCGGGCAGGTCCTTCGTCCCAGCCTTCCGCGCCTGCTCCATGTGACGCACGCCGGTGTCGGCGCTGCTGTAGAAGCCGGGCAGGTAACCGAGGCGGCGGACCTCTCGGTTCCAGGCGCGGACGAAGAGCAGGGTCGTGGCGGCGCAGGCGAGGTCGGTGATCTCATAGGCCTCCATGTCGAGGTAGAGCGGACTGGACGGGGCGATGCCCAGGGCGTCGGCGGTCCGGACGGCCTCGGCCGCCTCCTTGGTGCCCTGGGCCCACGGCGTACGGCCGATGGGGGTGTCCTTCTTGTGCTCGGCGATCACACAGGGCGCCTGGGAGCCGACGAACAGGGGCAGCAGCTGCCAGCCCATCGTGTGCACCTCGGCGATCCAGGCCGCGTTGAGATGCCGCTGGGTGAGGCAGCCCCGGCCCCGGCCACCGAAGTAGACGCCGACGGCCCCGTACGGGGAGGCCTGCCAGGCCCTTATGACGGCGAGGGACGGGGCCTCACAGGTGTCGAAGGCCCGCCCGAGGAAACGGAGGCCGGAGCGGGGCTCGACGGGTGCGGGCCCGGGCGCGGGGGCAGGAGCGGGTGCGGGGGCAGAGGCGGGCGCGGGGGCAGGGTCCTTCGGCGGGGCGGCCAGGACCGCGACCGCGAGCGCGGCCACCAGGGCGGAGGCGGCTGCCCGTACGGCGCGGTGGCGGGGCCTCGCGACGGCCTGGGAGCTTTTCATGGGGCGAGTGAAGTGCGCCCCACCCCCGTCGGCCACCGCTCCGGCCGTGGCCTCAGCCGTCCGCGCCCAGGATCAACCCGGACGTGGGAACCCCGGTGCCCGCCGTGACCAGTGCCCTGGCCACTCCGGGTATCTGGTTCACGGACGTGCCCCGCACCTGCCGAACGGCCTCCGCGATCCCGTTCATCCCGTGCAGATACGCCTCCCCCAACTGGCCCCCGTGCGTGTTCAGCGGCAGCGCGTCCGCCGCGACGAAGTCGGCCGCCTCCCCAGGCCCGCAGAACCCGAACTCCTCCAGCTGCATGAGGACGAACGGGGTGAAGTGGTCGTAGAGGATGCCGACGTCCATGTCCCCGGGCGCGAGCCCCGAGGTCTGCCACAACTGCCGGGCGACCACGCCCATCTCGGGCAGGCCGGTCAGGTCGTCGCGATAGAAGCTGGTCATCGCCTCCTGGCCGCGTCCGGCTCCCTGGGCGGCGGCGACGATCACCGCGGGCGGGTGACGCAGATCCCGGGCGCGCTCGGCGGAGGTGACGACGATCGCCTGCCCGCCGTCGGTCTCCTGGCAGCAGTCGAGGAGCCGGAGCGGCTCGACGATCCACCGCGAGGCGGCGTGGTCGGCAAGCGTGATCGGTTTCCCGTAGAAGTACGCGGCGGG
Organism: Streptomyces sp. NPDC029169; assembly: GCF_055563935.1. Lineage (NCBI taxonomy): Bacteria > Bacillati > Actinomycetota > Actinomycetes > Kitasatosporales > Streptomycetaceae > Streptomyces > Streptomyces sp. NPDC029169. Next base: position 256,351 of record NZ_JBVHXA010000007.1, on the reverse strand, counting down.
GTTGGTGGCCGCGTACCGGCGGTCGGTGACGGCGACATGGCCGAAGGCGTCCGGGGTCAGGCCGTAGGTGTGGAGATACCGCTGGGCGACCATGGCGACCCAGGACGCCGGGGTGAGCAGCCCGAAGGGGAGCTGCCAGCCGAGCGCGGCGCCCTCGGCGGAGGGCTCGCGCTGCTGGACGCCCGAGCCGAAGCGGCGCCCCGAGCGTTCGTTGAACGCCCGGTAGCAGACGACGACTTCGGCGACCCCGGCGGCCACGGCGAGGGCTGCCTGCTGGACGGTGGCGCAGGCCGCCCCGCCGCCGTAGTGGACGCGGGAGAAGAACGACAGCTCGCCGATGCCGGCCGCCTGGGCGACGGTGATCTCCGGGCTGGTGTCCATGCTGAAGGTGACCAGGCCGTCGACGTCGGCGGGGGCAAGACCGGCGTCGTCGAGAGCCGCGTGCACCGCTTCCACGGCCAGTTTGAGCTCGCTGCGGCCGGAGTCCTTGGAGAACTCGGTCGCACCGATCCCGGCGACGGCGGCGCGCCCCCCGAGCCGATCAGCCCTCCTGATGCTCATGCCCCCGCCTCCTTCGACTCCGGCCCTGACTCCGACTGCGACTCGGGCCCCGGCCCCGACTGCGACTGCGACTGCGACTCCGGCTCCGGCTCCGGCCCCGGCTCCGGCTCCGGCTCCGGCTCCGGGAGGGTGACGGTCACGGTGCCGGTGACGTGGTGACCGAGCCCGTTGGCACCGACCACCCGCACCTGGGCCGTGGCGCCGTCGACCCCGGTGACCGTCCCCGTCAACGTCATCGTGTCCCCCGGATAGTTGGGCGCACCGAGCCGTATCGCCACCTTGCGCAGCACCGCCCCGGGGCCGAGCCGGTCGGTGATGTACCGCCCGACCAGGCCGTTGGTCGTCAGGATGTTCATGAAGATGTCCGGGGAGCCCTTCGCCCTGGCCAGCTCCGCGTCGTGGTGCACGTCCTGGTAGTCCCGGGAGGCGACGGCCCCGGCGACGATCAGGGTGCGGGTGATCGGGATCTCCAGCGGCGCCAGCGTGTCCCCAGCCTTCATGAGAGCTCTCCGTTCGCGATCAGGTCACCGAGTTCGGCGAGGAGTTCGGTACCGCAGCCGAGATACGCGTCGAGCTGTCTGCCCCAGAGGAAGTGCCGGTGGACGGGGTGGTCGAGGTCGGCCCCCATGCCGCCGTGCAGATGCTGGCCCGCATGGACGACCCGCTTCCCCGCCTCCGACGCCCACCAGGCGGCCGTCAGGGCGTGCGCGGCGGCCGGCAAGGCCTCGTCGTGGCGCCAGGCCGCCTCGTAGACGGTCACCCGGATCGCCTCGGTGTCCATATGGGCGTCGGCGGCCCGGAGCTGGACGGCCTGGTGGGTGGAGAGGGGGCGCCCGAACTGCTCCCGTACCGAGGTGTACGCGACGGCCCGGGCGAGCGAGCCGGCGCAGACCCCGGCCTGGAGCCCCGCGAACACGATCCGGGCCATGGCCAGCACGTCCGCGCAGGCTTCCGCGCCGCCCCCGATCCGCTCGCCCCGCGCGCCGTCGAGGACGAGCCGGCCGGCGGCCCAGGGGGCGGTGAGTTCGACGGGCTCCACGGAGGCTTCCGCCGTGGGCACGAGCCAGAGCGCGGCGTCCTGGTCCGGTACGAGGACGTGCGTGGCGTCCCTGAGCCAGGGCACCCAGTCCACCGCCCCGGCGAGACGGCCGTCCCCCTCGGCCCGTACGTGTCCGGCGGGCGGGAACGCCCCGGTCGCCACCGCCGTACCGTCCCGGAGCCCCGCCAACAGCCGCTCCCGCTGCTCCTCCGTGCCGTGCCGGGCGATGGCGAGGAGGCCGAACACCCCGCTCGCGGCGAGCGGCACCTGCGCCGTCGTCCGCCCCTGTTCCTCGGCCAGCAGCACGAGGCCCAGCAGCCCGGTCTCCTCCACCGCCCCCGGCAGTCCGGCCGCGCACAGGGCCTTCCACAGCTCGGCGTCCGTACCCGTGCCGGCCGCCGCGAGCCGCTCGTGCGTGGCGAGATCGCCGAAGATCCGCGCCGCGAGCTCCTGCGCCGCGGCCTGCTCCTCCGTGGGTGTGAAGTCCATGTCAGCCCTCACCGCCGTCCTGCGCCCGGAACACGGGCAGCTCCAGCTCCTCATCCACGCGGAGGAACTCCAGCCGGACCGGCATCCCGATCCGGACCTTGTCGTACGGCACACCGACCACGTTGCTGATCATCCGTACACCTTCGGCCAGTTCGATCAGCCCGACCGCGTAGGGCGGGTCGAAGGCTGGGAAGGGCGGGTGGTGCATCACCACGTACGAGAAGACGGTCCCGGCGCCACTCGCCTCCACCGTGTCCCACTCCTGCGAGCCGCAGGCGTTGCACCCGGGCAGCCAGGGGAAGCGGAGCGTCGCGCAGGCCTCGCAGCGCTGGATGAGCAGCCGGTGCGCGCCCACACCCTCCCAGAACCCGGCGTTGTCCCGGTTGACGACCGGCCGGGGCCGCCTGGCCTTGGGCTCGCCGGTCCCCTTCGGTTTCGGTGCCGCCGGGGCGTACTTGAGGATGCGGAAGCGGTGGGTTCCCGCGAGCTCGCCGCCGGCCCGGACGTCCATCCGGGTCGTGACGAAGTGCCCCGTCCCGAGCTTGGTGGTCTTGCGCTCCGATACCGATTCGATCAGCGCGTCGAAGGTGATCGCGTCGCCCGGACGCAGCTGCCGCGGATACTCCTGCTCGCAGTCGGTGGCGACCACGGAGGTGTACCCCGCCTCGTCCAGCAGCACGAGCAGCTCGTCGTACGGCCCGGACCGGTTGCTGTGGCCGGACAGGCCGCCCATCGTCCACGCCTGGAGCATGGTCGGCGGCGCGACGGCGTCCGGCCCGCGGTAGGCCGGGTCGGTGTCGCCCATTGCCTCGCACCAGTGCCTGATCATGGGCTCGTTGACCAGGTCCTTGCCGACGCCCGCGGTGGCGGCGGGCTGTCCTTCGTACGCCTTCAGCCGCTCGTACAGGCCGTCGTACCGGCTGTCGTAGCCGTCACTCATCGCCGCCCCCTTCCCTTCATGCCGAGTCGCATCGTCGCGACGATCTCGCGCTGCACCTCGCTCACCCCTCCCCCGAAGGTGTTGATCTGCGCGGCGCGGTTCATCCGCTCGAGCTCACCGCCGTCGAACTCTCCCGGCGACCCCGACCGCACGAGACCCGCTCCGCCCGCGATCTCCTGACATATTCGGTACACCTCCACCGCCGATTCGGTTCCCGCGAACTTCACCCCGCTCGCGTCTCCGGGGGCCAGCCGGTCCGCCCCCACGTCCCCCACCAGACGCCAGTTGAGCAGGCGCGTTGCCGCGAGCCGGGCATGTGCCTCGGCGGCCCGAATCCGTATCCACGGCTCGTCAATGCGGCGCCGTCCCGTCACCGGATCGGGTGTGCGGGCCCGGCAGAGCGCCGACTTGTAGAAGTCCTCGGCCTGCATGCCGATCGCGGCGAGGGCGACCCGTTCGTGGTTGAGCTGGTTGGTGATCAGCCCCCAGCCGCCGTTCTCCTCCCCGACCAGGTTTCCGGCGGGGACGCGGATGCCGTCGTAGTACGTCGCCGTCGTCGTCAGCCCGCCGACCGTCTCGATCGGCGTCCAGGAGAACCCGGGGGCGTCCGTCGGGACCAGGACGATGGAGATGCCGCGGTGCTTGGGGGCCTCGGGGTCGGTGCGGCAGGCGAGCCAGATCCAGTCGGCGTTCTGGGCGTTCGAGGTGAAGATCTTCTGCCCGTCGATCAGCCAGGAGTCCCCGTCCCGTACGGCTTTCGTGCAGAGGGATGCCAGGTCGGTGCCGGCCTCCGGCTCGCTGTACCCGATGGCGAAGACGGTCTCGCCGCGCAGGATCCGGGGGAGGAAGTACGCCTTCTGCTCCTCGGTCCCGTACTTCATCAGGGTCGGGCCGACGGTGTTGAGCGTGACCATGGAGACGGGGGCGCCGGCCCGGTAGGCCTCGTCGAAGAAGACGAACTGCTCGTCGGGGCCGCGGCCCTGCCCTCCGTACTCCTTCGGCCAGCCGAGCCCTAGCATGCCGTCGCCGCCGATCCGGCGGAGCAGCGCGCGCTGCGCGGCGCTGTCGGCGGGGGGCGGCGGGCCGTCGGGCATCACGTCGCGGAAGTACGCGCGGAGTTCGGCGCGCAGCCGTAGCTGCCGCTCGGTCGGGGCGAGGTGCACGGCGACGGCCTCCCGGGGGGTACGGCTAAGTTTTCTGACTGTCCGTCAGATACCGAACCGGTGTCAAGGTCACGGACGCCACGCACCGGGCCGGTCGCCCGCCCGCACCGATGCCGCCACCCACGCACGCCACCGGACCTCGGCCCGCACACGCACAGCCGCACAGCCGCAGAGCGGGAGCGGCCTGCACACGCAGGAGCGGCCCCCCACACACAGGAGCGGCCTGCGCGCCGACGCCGAAGCGCCGCCGCACAGGCCGCCGTTCACCCCGCGGTCATTCCCCCCGTCGGGCCGGTCCCCAGCTGTCGGCTAGAACCACCAGGGGTAGAAGTTGACCACCGTGTTCGACTGGCCGATCGACGTGAACCCGGAGCCGTTCACACTCGCGGTGTTGTTCTGATTGGAGGCACCGGAGCCGGTCGCCACCTGCTGCGTGGTCGTCGAGTTGCCGAAGTTGTCGCCGCCCACGCCGCTGCCGATGATGCTGGCGACGCTCGTGTTCGATCCGTCGTCCGCGAAGCCGCCGTTGTCGGCCTGCGCGACGCCGGTGAAGAGTGCGGCGGCCAGGGGCAGCGCGGCGGCAGCGGCGAGAACGCGGGCGGTACGGATGCTTGCCATGTCTTTTCCTCCGTTGAGCTGAGCTGAAACTGAAGTGCTGTGGCACTGAAGTACTGCTTGCACCAAGGCAGTTGGCCGACCGCCTCGGTCGTTGTGCTCGACGTCGCGACTCCAGAGTTGCCCACACAATCCCCGGCGAACCACCCCTGAGCGGCTGATTCCCCCTCAAGCGTGAGGACAAGTCGATAAACCACCTGCGCGCCCCGAAAGGCGCACTTCCCCCCGGTGGAGACGATTCCGAACCGCTGGAGCCGCGCCATGGCAAGGGATGAAGCGTTCCGGCAGATTTTCAGCCAATCCTCCCCTTCCGTTCTTCGAACGCCTGTACGAAACTATTCCCATGGCCACCTCAGACCGGCGCTCCGCCACCCTGGCCCTCGCCCACGCGCTGTCCGCCGCAGAGCGCGGGCTCCCCGTCATCCCCCTGTCCGCCTCCAAGCTCCCCGCCCTGCGCTCACCCCACCGGGACGACCCCGACCCGACCCCCTGCCACGGCGAGTGCGGTCGTCCGGGCCACGGCGTCCACGACGCGACCACCGACCCCACGGCCGTACGAGCGCTGTTCGCCGCCGCGCCCTGGGCCACCGGCTACGGCATCGCCTGCGGGCGCCCGCCGCACCACCTCATCGGCGTCGACCTCGACGTCAAACACGCGGACGCACCCGCGGACGCCACGGCCGAACTGCGCCACCTCGCGCTCGAGCACCTGTTCACGCTGCCGCCCACAGTCACCGTCCTCACCCCGAGCGGCGGCCGCCACCTCTGGCTGACAGGCCCGCCGGACGTCGTCGTCCCGAACTCTGCGAGCCGCCTCGCCCCCGGCATCGACATCCGCGGCGCCGGCGGCTACCTGGTGGGACCGGGCTCGGTCACCGCCAAGGGCGCGTACCGGCTTGCTCCGGGCAGCGAGAACCTCGACCCCGCGCCCTGCCCCCGCGCCCTCCTGGCCCTGATCGCGCCCCCCACACCACCCCCGCGCCCCCATGGCACCCCCACGGGCCCCCGCCACGGCCGCGGCCTGGTCCACTTCGTCCGCACCGCCCACGAGGGCCAGCGCAACACCCGCCTGTTCTGGGCGGCCTGCCGCGCCTACGAGAACGGCCTCGGCGACGCCCTCGCCGAAGCCCTCACCACAGCGGCCGTCCACACGGGCCTGACCGAACACGAGGCCCGCACGACGATCCTCTCGGCGTCCCGCCTCACCCAGAACGCCGAAAGCGCGCCCCCGAACCGGGAGCGCGCCCTCTGACGTGCTGTTTCTCTGACCTGCAAGCGGTGGGTGTGGGATTTGAACCCACGGAGACATCGCTGCCTCGACGGTTTTCAAGACCGTTCCCTTAGGCCGCTCGGGCAACCCACCCACGCCCCGCCTCACCTGCCGCGGAGCGGGCAACAGCCTACCGGCTGGGCGCCTCCGGCATGGAAGTCTGACCACAGGTTGACCACGGGCGGTCTGAGCTGACCACGGAGGCGGCTCCCACGAGTCTGCCACGCCGCCGGACCGGCCTCGGGATCAGGACGTCTGCGCACCGTCCTCGCGCCGCGCCGAGGGCAGCAGGAGGACCCTCTCGGGGTGCTGCTCGCCGGAGACGCTGCCATCCACGCCAAGGTCGACACGAGCCGACTCGTGGAAGGCGTTGATCGCACGGAACACGGCACGGTTCCGCTCGCGCCATTCCTCCAGGCTCCCCTCGACCTTGCCGTTGGCCTGCCAGTCGACCTGGAGGGCGACGGCGTTCAGCTCGTGCTGCCCGCCTGCCACACTGGCGCCGTGCGCGCGTCGCGGCAGGCGACGCCGAGGGGGAAGGAGCTGATCGCGGGATGCCCCGATGGATAATTCTGGCCGTGCCTGTCGACGGCGTGTCAGAGACAGATCGTGACGCGCGGACCGTTGCGGAGTTCGAAGGCAGCACGGACGAGGCGGAGGCGGCTCTCCTGCAGGCGGCGCACACCTACGAGCACAGTCTCTGGAAGGTGCGCCGCCGCGAAATCTTCAAGTCTTCCAGCAGGTCCTGCTTCATTCGCATCCAGGGTCGTCTGTCAACGTACGGCTTCCTCATCCAGCTTGCCGAGCTGATCCACGACTCCGACACGAAGCAACCGGTCAATCCTTCTGCTTGAGGGGCCACCGCCACAAAAGGTTGAGCCAGAACCCCATCAACGCAGCCACCCCTACACGTCACAATTTGGGCGCCTGGTAGCAGATGAGGTCCACACGTCCAGCCGGCGGCGAAACCTCGCCATGTCAGGGTGTGTGCTCAGTGCTTCCATGCACCCCTGTCCATGTTGTTGATGCACTCCGCACGACATGGAAGAACCCGACCGCTGGCGACGGGGGATGCACCAGCGATCGGGCTGTAGCCAACAGTAACAAGGCCGCTTGTTCGGCGGGAACCGAATGTTCCGCTGCGACGAGGCGTTGTGATCGGGATCACGCAACGTAGTTCACAAGTAGGAAAGAGAGTGCGCGGGGCGAGAGCATCTCCGCCTCCGCCGAGGCTTGGCCACCCACCAGGAACCAAACGATCACGTTCGGAAAAGCGGATGGCTTCTTAGAGTCCGTTTCTTTTCGTTGACCCGAGACGCCACACTGCTGAGATGAACCCTGACCTTTATCCCGATCTGGCGGCTGCGGGCACCTTGGCCACCGCTCTGGAGCGCGTGTCAGTCGAACTGGCCGTGGACGTGAACGTGGTGCCCGACGGCTGGGGGACGTCTGTCTCAGCGGTCAGCCCGCCACCTGTGCCGTTCCGTCGGCCTCTGTCCGTTGTTCTCGGAGCGAAGGAGCGCATGTTCCTGCTGTGGGGCAGGAGCCGAGGGGTCGAACTCATCAGAGGATCGACAACAGACCTCAGGGACGTCGTACTGGCGGCAGTGGCCTGGGGGGAGGGCAGGAGCCTGAGTGAACTGCACGAGCTCTTCCCTTTCATGTCCTCGGACGAGCGCGCGAGGGCGCATGAACGCGGTCCAGCGGCGGTAGTGGACCTCCAGTGGCGGCTGTTGAGGGAACAGGCAGCTGGTGAGCCGGGGTTCCCAGAGTTCGGCCTGCTCGTGGAAGCAGCGTACGCCGAGCCGCAGCTCAGGCGGCTGTCGGCGTTCTCCAGTCACTGGACGCTGGGCTTCAGCGCCAGCACTGGCCATGCGTCCAAGGTGGAGGTCGCTATCGTCCCCGCGTGCAACGGCCGCCCCTACCGGGTTCAAGAGTTCCTTCACGACGGCGGCGTGATCAGTGAAGCCGAAACGGCTGACGAGGCTGTCGCTCTGGCAACTGCCCACCTTCCCGTGGGGCTCGGCCCAGCCGTCGCCGGACCTGACGATGCCCTGTGACGGGGGTTGGCACCTCAATGGGTCAGACACTGGGTTGGTTGGTGAGTCGGCGGTAGCCGATGAGGGTTGCGGCTATGCCGACGAAGGCGAGGAAGTGTTCGGCCTTGCGCTCATACCGCCGATGGAGGCAACGGCAGCCGGCCAGCCAGGACACAGTTCTTTCAACCACCCAGCGATGCCGGCCCAGCCGCTGCGAGGACTCGACGCCCTTGCGGGCGATGCGGGGGCGGATGCCCCGCCGACGGAGCCATCGACGCAGGTGGTCGTAGTCGTAGCCCTTGTCGGCGTGCAGTTTCGCCGGCCGTCGACGCCGGGGCCCGCGGCGGGACCGGATCGGTGGGATGCCGCGCACGAGGGGCTCCAGACCCTGGCTGTCGTGCGTGTTCGCGCCGGAAATGCCCAGGGACAGCGGCAGTCCGTTCCGGTCGCAGATCAGGTGGATCTTCGATCCCAGCTTGCCGCGGTCGGTCGGATTCGGTCCCGTCAGTGGCCCCCTTTTGCAGCCCGCAGACTGACCGAGTCGATCGCGCACCGCGACCAGTCGAGCTCGCCCCGCGCTCCGAGTTCGTCGAGGATCACGCGGTAGAGCTTCGCCCAGACCCGGTCCCGGCTCCACTGGGCGAACCGGCGGTAGACCGTGGGCCAGGCCGGGCCGAACACCGGCGGCAGCTGCCGCCACGTGCAGCCCGACGTCGCCACGAAGATGATCGCCGCCAGCGCCTCCCGGTCACCCGTCCGACGTCGGCCACCACCCTGCGGACGTATCACCACCGTCGGCGGCACCACCCGCCTGAACAGTACCCACAACTCGTCCGGCACCAGCCGCTCAACGAGATCCGTCATGCACGGCTCAACGACGGATCACGCCATAAGAAACGACGTCTTAGCTTGTCGTTTAACGTCCGGCGTCGAACGCGGCTCGTAGCACGGCGGCGAGTTCGTCTTCGGCGACTCCGACACCTGGGGCACGGAGCAGGCCGTGACGACCACAGACACGCGGCTCTACGGAACAGCGACCGCTCAAGCTTGGGACCGGCTGCACCCGCGGCTTACCCGCCGGGCGGCCTGGCTCGATCACGACGGGCCGCTGCCCATCATCGAGGGCACCGTCATCCGCCTGGTCGTGGAGAAGCTGCCCAGCGGCGGAGTGAACAAGCCGGTCTGGCTCCGGTGGTCGAGAACCAAGGCCACAGGCAGGGACGTTGACCGTTGCTGGCAATCGTTCCTGCGCCGCTTCGACCTGGAGCACACGTTCCGCCTCTTCAAGCAGGCACTCGGCTGGACCAAGCCACGGGTGCGAAGCCCGGAGGCGGCTGATCGGTGGACGTGGCTGGTGATCGCCGCCTATGCCCAGCTCCGGCTCGCCCGGCCGCTGGCCACCGACCTGCGGCGGCCCTGGGAGAGGCCATCCCCGCCGAACAAGCTAACCCCCGCCCGGGTCCGGCGGGGGTTCAGAAACCTCCACGCGAAGACCGGTTCCCCGGCTGGTGCACCCAAACCCTCTCGTCCCGGTCCGGGGCGACCCCCTGGTTCGAAGAACCGCCGGCTGGCCGCACGCCAGGACGTGGGACGAGTCCTCGCCACTGGCGAGGCATACGCCCACCCGGCCCACCACAAGAAGGGCACGAAACCTCGGCGCACCGGATAGACGACGAGGTCAAGGACACAAAGCAGAATCTCGGTGTCGGCTCGTCACTACACCGAGGCGCCGGTGAGAGCCTTGGGCTCATGGCTGGAGACAACACGCAGCATCAAGACGACTCACAGGGGCAAATGACGCCTGTTCGGGCCGAAGCCGAACGCGTGCTTGTCGAAGCGGAGCGTCGAGAACGCAGCGCCCACCAACGAGTGCGCCTTTGGGGCGTCATGGACATCGCGCTCGGCTTTCCCGCTGCAGTGCTTGCCGGCATCTCCGGAGCTGCCGGATTGGCGTCGCCGAATGCCCGTGTCCCTGCGGCACTGCTGGCCCTCGTCTCCGCTGGCCTCGCAGCAGGGGCAGGCTTCCTCCGCAGCGACGCAAGACGCGCCGAGAACCGACGCAGCCGACTGGCGTGGGCTGAGGTCGAAGCGGGAGCCCGCCTGTTTCTCGCACAGGAGACTCAGCTGGATCGCGAAGCCATCCAGGAAGCACTCCGGAACCTGCTCGACAGCCGGACAAGAGCCATCGCAACCCACACAGAGAATGCCCAAGGTGGGCCGCCCTCGTGATCCAGCAGTATGCAAGCTCCGATCATGTTCGACGCTCACTCGACGGCGGACGATAAACGGCAAGCTTAGGGAACACGCCGTGTTGAGCCTCGGGTCAGCTACTGGTCGCACGGAGGCTCGTACGAGAGGCGAGGCAGATACTCGGCCCATTTTTCCGGCGTCAGAATGCCTCGGGTGGTCGAGCAAACGCGACGAACGGCCTCGCCGACGTTCAGGTTCCACAGGCGGACGGTATCGGTGCCGCTCGATACGCCGAGCATGTGGCTCTTGGGGCTGAATGACAAGAAGTTGCCCGTTTTGGCGTTGGGGCTCATCGATTGACCGATGGGAGCGGCTGCGGAGGGGCGGGCGACGTTCCAGAGCCGGACCGTGTTGTCATTGCCACCGCTCGCCAGCGTGCGGCCGTCCCGGCTGAACGTCAGCGACACGAGTGCCTCGGTGTGGCCGGTGAGGGTGGAGACCGGCCGGGCCGCCTTGAGAGGGCCGGCGATGTTCCAGAGCCGGACCGTGTTGTCATCGCTCCCGCTGGCCAACGTGTGGCCGTCCGGGCTGTAGGCGAGCGCGTTGATGGGGCCGAGGTGCCCTGTGAAAGGTGATCCCAGTGGGGTGACATGTCGTGGGTCGGCCACGTTCCAGAGCCGGATGGTGTCGTCCGCGCTGCCGCTCGCGAGAGTGCGGCCATCCGGGCTGAAGGCGAGGGAGTTGACGTAGCCGCTGTGACCGGACAGCGGCGTGCCGAGCGGAAGAAGGCGGGACGGGTCGCCGGCATTCCAGAGCTGTATGGTGCGGTCGTCGTAGGCGGTTGCCAGGGTGCGCCCGTCCGGGCTGAATGTCAGCGCACCGGGACCCGCGAATCGTGTCCGTAGCGCCACGGGTGGCCCATAGGGCACAGGCCGAGTCGGGTCAGTGATGTTCCACAACTGCACTGCGCGGTTTCCCATGAACGCCGCAAGTGTGTGGCCGTCAGGGGAGAGCACCAGCGCACGCGTGTCACCCTCCCCGGGCATGAACGGATTGCTCAGGAGCGCGGGCGCGTGGGGAGTCTCCACGTTCCACAGCCGGACCCTTCCGTCGCGTGCAGCCGTGGCGAGCACCCGCCCATCCGGGCGGAACGCTCCGATTCGGCCGATCATGTCCGAGGTTGGTATCGACCACAGGCGGATCTTGTTGTCGCCACTTCCTGTGGCGAGGGTTCGGCCATCGGGGCTGAAGCCCACGGCGTATATCTCGCCGCTGCTCCCGGCAAGGGGCTCGCCGACCTGCGACGGGTAGGCGGGATCACTGACGTTCCACAGGCTCGCCCTGCTGTCCGCGCTGCCGGCGGCGAGCATGGCCCCGTCCGGGCTGAAGGCCACGGACCACACGGGACCAGTGTGACCAGTGAGCGGCGTGCCGATCGGCGTCGCATGCCGGGGGTCGGCCACGTTCCAGAGCCGGATGGTGTCATCCGAGCTGCCGCTGGCGAGAGTGCGGCCGTTGGGGCTGAAGGCGACGGAGTGCACCGTGTCCGTGTGGCCGGTCAGCACCGCGTCGACAGGCCTCGGGCGACGTGGATCGGCGATGCCCCACACCCTGATCGTGGCATCGTCGCTCCCCGCGGCCAGCGTTTCGCCGTCGGGGCTGAACGCCACAGAACGCACGGCGGCCGTGTAGCCGGTCAAAGCACTGAGCGCGCGTGGCCGGCGGGGGTCCGCCACGTCCCACAGGCGAACGGTGTGGTCGTCGTTGGCGGAAGCCAGCGTCCGTCCGTCCGGGCTGAAGGCGAGCAAGTAGATCGCACCCGCACGGGCAGTCAAGGGCAGACCGAGCGGCTGCGGGTGGCGGGGATCCCGCACGTCCCACAGGCGAATCGTGCCGTCGTCCGAAGCGCTCGCGAGGGTGTGGCCGTCAGGACTGAAGACCGCGGTGCTCACCCAACTCGTGTGGCCGGTGAGGGGCCCGCCCAGAGGTTCGGGGCGAGTCGGGTCTGTCACGTCCCAAAGCCGGACGGTCCGGTCGTAGCTGGCGGTGGCCAGGATCCGCCCGCTCGGGCTGAACGAGGTGAGGTAGACGGCGCCGGTGTGGCCGAGGAGAGGGGTGGCCAGCGGCGCGTTCACGATCGAGATCAAGCGATTGCGCGTGCCCTCGTCGTCCGGGCGCAAGCGGTACGCCACGAGGTCGAGCTGAGCGGACAACGACGGATCCGTGTACTGGACCCGATCCGCTTCAGCGAGCACCTGCGCAAACACCGCGTCGTCCCGCTGCTGCCACGCCACCACCGCCGAACCGACGGCCAGCATCGCCAGGACGACCAGAGCCGACACCGCGCCACGGCTGAGCCGGACTGTGCGCCTGCGCAGCCTCACCGAAGCAGCCAGGAATTCCACCGCGCTCCGGGTCAGAGCGCCGTCACCGGCACATTTTGCCCAGCTGTGGGCCTGCTCCAGACGGGAGCCCCGGTAGAGCAGTGACGTGTCGCGGTTCGCGCCCTCCCATGCCCTTCCGTCCTCCTCCAGTCGCTGGCGCAGCAGGTTGCCGCTCCTGTCCTCGTCGATCCAGTCGCGCAGGCGTGGCCAGGCGTGGAGCAGCGCTTCATGGGTGATCTCCACGGTCTCCGCGTCGAGTGTCACCAATCGGGCGTGAACCAGCGCTTCGAGTGAGTGCTCCGTCTTGTTGGGGTCCGTCGACTCCTCCGCCAATTGGCGCCGCGTCCCCCGCCTACGGGTGGCCTGGGTGTCTTCGCCCAGCTTGACCAGCCTGAGGAGGAGCAGTCTCGCGGCCGTGCGTGCTGCCGGGTCGAGGCTCGACCAGGCCCGCTCGGCGGTCGCCGCCACCGCTCCCTGGATTCCGCCCGCCGCGCGGTAGCCGGCCAGCGTCAGTCTTCCCGCCTTCCGTCGCTGCCAGGTGGCGAGCAGGGCGTGGGAGAGGAGCGGCAGCGCCCCAGCGCCGTGCCCTCCGCGGGGGCCGTCAGCGCTCACTTCCCGGACGATCAGCTCCGCCAGCCCCGGTTCGAGTTCCATACCCACGGCCTTGGCAGGGCCAGTCACCGCTTCGCGCAGCTCCGTGGTGGTCAGCGGCCCGAGCACCATGTGCCGGTGTTGCAGCGCGTCGGCCAGTTCGGGATACCCGAGGCATTGCTCGTAGAAGTCGGCGCGTATGCCGAGTACTACGAGCACGGGGGCCGGATCACCGGGGTCGGCGGGCGTGCACGCAGCGTGGAGGAGTTGGATGAAAGTGCGCCTGTTCGCCTCGTTGGAGCAGAGGGTGAACGCCTCCTCGAACTGATCCACGATGACGACGGGACGGGCGGGGGAGGATGTCTCGCGGTGCCCCCATGCCGTGATGGCCTCCCGCACGACGTGCGCGAACTGCGGAGTACCGGGCTTCTGCGCCGCCGGTTCCTCCGCTTCCTCCGCGACAGAGATGACGGGTGCAAGCTCAGGGATCCGGTGGGTCAGCTCTGCGAGAGGATCGGCTCCCGGCACGAGTTGGAGTACCTTCCTCGCCCGGCTGTCCGCGTCGCCCCATGTGCCGTCCCGCAATGTGGGCACCAAGCCAGCGCTCAGCAGGGAGGATTTTCCCGCCCCTGAGGCGCCCACGAGCATGACCAAGCCACCTGTCTTCTCCGCTGCGCGGAGCTGAGCGACGAGGGCATCCGTGCTCCGCTCTCGGCCGAAGAACCACCTGGCGTCTTGCTGACGGTACGGAGCCAGCCCCCGATATGGGCACACACCACCCGGGACGGTCAGGGCTTCGACCGGGGGTCGTTCCTTCTCTTCCGCGGATGACGCGGGGCAGTCGCCGACCGGGTCGGTAACCGCGCGCTCCCAAAGGCGCTGCCACTGGGCCAGGTCGTACAGTCCCGTGGACACCGGCGCGGGCCGCAAGCGCCGTGCTTGGGGTATCAGGATGTGCAGCACCGCTGCGAGGGCGGCGAACTGGGCAGGCACGTTCTTGGCCCGTCGCCAGTCGCTGATCCGCTGAGAGGACACCCGGACGGGCCGTCCTCGCTCGTCGACCCGCTGAAGCTGGACGACCGCCTCGGCCACGCGCTTGAGGGGAGGGTTGCCGGCCTCCTTGTACAGGAGCGCGAGCCGTTCCGCGAAGGCTGTGCGTGCCTCTGAGTCGGCGCTCAAGGCGTCTACCCCTTACTTCCCCCGCACCTGGACATCCGGACCGGAAAACTCACTCTATATGGCTGACCTGCGGTTAAGCCCTCGGCCTGATGGCGGAATCTCCTCGAAGGGAGCCGCACCTGACAGGATCACGAAGCAGTAGCGAACCAGCCACGCGTCGTCCGGATAGGCCACCAGCTCAGAGAGTAGCGACGATCTCGTCGCCTCATCCGGACTGCCCATAGCGTCGACCACGGGTCCCGCCATTCCTCGATCCGCTCCGTACCAGCGGATCGACGCCGCGCGCATCGTTCGGTACCGGTCCCCACGAGGGGAGGGACCGGTGCCGAACGACGCGACAGGAGGGCACGCGGGCCGGCACGCGGCTGTCCGGCGAGGGCAGCAATCGCATGCCGTTCACATCGTTGGGGCTGCCGCTTGTGACTCAGGCCACTTCCGATGCCGCGCCACGCATTCTCCCCACCACCCCCGGGAGCGCCCAAGCGGTCAGGCGTTGCTGGCGTCGTCCTCACGCCGCGCGGAGGGCAGCAAGAGGTCTCGCTCGGGATGCTTCTCACCAGAGACGCTGCCGTCCACTCCGAGGTCGACGCGCGCCTCCTCGTGGAAGTTGTTGATCGCGCGGAAGACGGCGCGGTTTCGCTCGCGCCACTCCTCCAGGCTCCCTTCGACCTTGCCGGTGGCCTGCCAGTCGACCTGGAGGGCCACGGCGTTCAGCTCGTGCGCAGCCTCCACCACGTCGTCGCCGGCAAGGAGCATGATCCGCTCGAAGGCTCGGCCGCGGGTCCGGCCGGCCTCCGACATCTCGGCCAACAGCTCCTGATCCGGCTTGTCGCGCTCCCGCAGGCCCTCACGGCACTCGTAGAGGTGGACCGCCAGGAAGATGCAGGCGCGGACGCTGTCGATGTAGCCCTCGTAGGCTTCGAGCTTCTTGGTGTCCCATCGAGTCACCAGCTCGTGCTTCTTACGCTGGCGCTCCATCGCGTACGTCGTGAGGTGGGTGGTCAGCGCGCCCAGCAACACGGCTGCGATCGTGACCCACTGCTCGGCGCTCCCCATGCGTCCCCCAGACAAGAAAGTCATCTAGATGTCTAGAGGATCTTAGGAGTGGGCATCCCCATCCAGCTCCCGCGGCGGCGCCTGGCTGCAACATGGGGGTGTCACGCCGACCGTCGTCATGTTTGTGCCGGTCATCGCTGCTTTGTGACGCTGTGACACCTGTGACTCCCCCATGTTTCAGCCTCACGGCACAAGCACTCTGCTCGCCGACGAAGCCCTCGCGACGATGACTGGACCGGCGGGAGGCCGCAGTCGACCCTGGGAGATGTGGGGTGCTAGCAACGTCGCGAGTCGGCGAACACTGTGGCAGGCAGTGAACTTGACTGTGCGCAGCCGGTGTTGGCAGCGACGGAAAACCCCCCTTCCTCAATTCTTGCTCAGAAGAACGCTCGTTTCTCCCGCATCCCCTGCGAACACGGTTACGGTCTTCGCACAGGCCACCTCACTGACCTAACAGGTGGCCTCCAATCAGTCTTGATGTGGGGGAACTATGCGTTTTACGGCACGGGGGACTGCCGTCCCGGTCTTCGCTCTGGCTCTGCTGAGCGGCTTGGCGTCCCCGGCCCACGCTGCAAGCGAGGAACCGGAGCCCGTGACCACTTCAGTCGAGGTTGCGGAAGCGGCTGCGCCCGAGGACGACTCGCTGGCGCGACTGCCGGAGGCGTCGGCAAACGGGGAGACCGGCACACAGGCATGCGACAACCCTCGCCGCACATGGATCGAGATCACCTCGAAGACCGGCATCCACATGCCTGCCAAGTTTGGGGGTACGTCCTTCAAGGACGGGCCGGGAGGCATCATGGTGGTCAGGGTGGAAAAGTCAGGCAAGATCACCCGGGAAGTCAGCGCGGGCGGGGAGGTAGAGGTCAGCGGCATCGTCGCCAAGGCCAAGGTCTCGATCTCGGCCACGATCGGCACCGAGGCCGGAGTCACTGTGGGGCACGAGTACCGCAGAAACGTGACCAACGGCAAGTACGGTCATCTCCAGTACGGCTCCTGGGGGTATTCCGTGAAGTGGGCCAAGTACGAGACCAGCGCGGATCGATGCGGCAAGAAGCTCATCAAGAGCGGAACCGCGAAGCTTCCCACGTCGGAGGTCGGATGGCGGTACTGGGAGACGAACTCGTGACGGCATCGCGCAAGCCAATGACCGCCGCTGTGGCCCTCGCTCTCGTGTCTCTCCTGGCGGCCGGCTGCACCGACGGCGCGACGCCGTCGGGCACTCCTTCGGCCTCGGTGACGGGGAAGCCGACGAAGACGCAGTCACCCCCAGGTGAAAGCGAGGAAGACCAGGGCAAGCGTGCCAAGGCCGCGGTGGAGACGGTCTCACCGGACGACCCGGAGTTCGTGGAATCCGGACTGGAGCGGGTCCGGGAGGGCGTGCACACCCTCTCCCCGCTCCAGAAGGGAAAGGCATACAAGGTCTCTGTGGCCTGTGCCGGAACAGGGACTGTGAAGGTCGTCATCGCGGACAAGACTCCTCAGTCCGTGCCGTGCGACGGAGTACCTGTGGGCCAGCGCATTGAAAAGGCCCCGGCACAATTGCCGATCGATGTCACCGCAACAGACGGGGCAACAGGAATGATCGCCTGGCAGATCATCTCCATTCCATCCTGACAGCGACACTTCGATGGGTCCCGCCCACTCTCAGAAACGGTGGGCGGGACCCATCTGCTGTGACATTCACATCGAGACCCCGGGCTGAACGGCAGTTCTCCAGCGGCGCAATCTTCCCGTTTTAGAGAAACCAGCCCACCACGCTGTCCAGTGACCACTCCTGCCACCCCATGGCGAAGAACGCGACGGCCGAGATCAGTGCCATCATCAGGTTCTGGCCCTGCTCGCCCCAGTCGTGAATCATCAGGACCAGGTAGATCAGGTTGAGGGCCAGGCCGGCGACCAACGCGATCGGCGTCAGGAACCCAAGGATGATTCCGAGGCCAAGGGCGAGTTCTGCGTACGCGACGAGGTAGGCCATCAGGCGCGGGCGGGGCTTCACCACGACGTCGAAGCCTTGGCGGACGAACCCCCAGCGGTGCTCGGCCGCCACGCCCGCCGCCCAGCGGATCCCGCCGCCGGCGAACCAGTCCTTCTTGTCCTTGTGGCGCCAGCTCTCCAGCCACCACAGACCGAGGCCGATCCGGAGAACCGCTATCCACTCGGCTCCGTCGAGCCAGATCGTCTTCATCAGGAACCCCTCCGTGCTCAGTCTGACGATGCGTCAGTTCAGCGGATCGAAGCTCGTCTGACAAGGGGGGCTGTCGCGGCGTCAGCCTTGCCGCTTGTGGAGCTACCCCATAACCTCAAGCTGACGGTTCGTCAGATTCTTGTCGGGAGACCGACGAGCGGCAGGGGGTACACGACGTGGCTACCGACGACAGCGGCACCATGGATCTCCCGAAGGTGATCAGCGTGGACGATCACGTGATCGAGCCCGCGCACCTCTTCGAGACCTGGCTTCCAAGCAAGTACCGCGACCGTGGGCCGAAGCCCTTCACCGCCGGGATTGGCGAGCTGGCGTACATCGGCGGCAAGTACCGGTTCACGACCGACCCGGACGGCCAGCTCACGGACTGGTGGCGATACGAGGGCGAGATCTTCCCGTACAAGCGGATCATCGCCGCCGTCGGCTTCTCCCGCGACGAGATGACCCTGGACGGCATCACGCGTGAGCAGATGCGCCGGGGCTGCTGGGACCCGAAGGCACGGATCGCCGACATGGACATGAACCACGTCGAGGCCTCGCTCTGCTTCCCAACCTTCCCGCGCTTCTGCGGCCAGACCTTTGCCGAGGCCAAGGACAAGGAGGTCGCCCTTGCCTGCGTTCGCGCGTACAACGACTGGATGGTGGAGGAGTGGTGCGGTGACAGCGGGGGCCGACTCATCCCGCTCTGCCTCATCCCCCTCTGGGACATCGACCTGGCGGTAGCGGAGATCCGGCGGAACGCGGCCCGTGGCGTGCGCGCGGTTACCTTCTCGGAGATCCCGACGTACCTCGGGCTGCCGTCCATCCACTCCGGCTACTGGGATCCGTTCTTCGCGGCCTGCGAGGAGACGGGGACCGTGGTCAACATGCACATCGGATCGTCGTCGCAGATGCCCGCCGCCTCCCCGGACGCCCCCCCGGCCGTCCAAGCCGCGCTCAGCTTCAACAACGCGATGGCGTCGATGATGGACTTCCTGTTCAGCGGTGTCCTGGTGAAATTCCCGCGACTCAAGCTCGCCTACAGCGAGGGTCAGATGGGCTGGATCCCGTACGCCCTGGAGCGCGCGGATGACGTCTGGGAGGAGCACCGGGCATGGGGCGGGGTGAAGGACCTCATCCCAGAGCCGCCGTCGACGTACTACTACCGGCAGATCTTCTGCTGCTTCTTCCGCGACAAGCACGGCATCGAGGCGATCGAGACCGTCGGCGTCAACAACGCCACCTTCGAGACCGACTACCCGCACGTCGACTCGACATGGCCGCACACAAAGCAGGTGGCAGCGGATCACGTCGCCGGCCTTCCCAACGACGTCACGTACAAGCTCCTCCGAGGCAACGCGATCCGGATGCTCGACCTGCCCTTCGACCGGGACCTGTCGGCCGTTCCGGGCGCCCGCTGAGCGGTACGAAGCACTCCGGCGGCCGGCTCGTACGCCGACCGCCGGACTGGTGCATCAACACACTCACGCCACCGAGGCCATGGTCCGCCAGAGTTCGGCGCCGCAGCAGCAGCCCTGGACGTCCGGTGCCAGCAGCGGCATGAGCGCGCACTCGTCCAGACCCTCGAGTAGGGACAGTCGGGCCGACAGCCGCCCGGGATGACAACAACCTCAAGGGGTCAGGGGGTTGGCCCACCGTCGCCCGTGTTCACGCCGATCAGAACACCGACCACAATCAGCGCGAGCAGAAGGTAGAACCGGGTCTTCAGGGTCATGACCGCCCCCTCCTCGGTGCCGGACGGCACGCCATCACGTCGACAGCACCGTACCCGCCGCAGGCACGACGGAGCCCCGGAGGCATCTCGCCCCGGGGCTCCGTCGTGCCGTCAGTTGGAGGCCCTGACCGTTCCTGTCAGGTTCCCTGGCTCCAGTAGCAGTCCGAGCGCTAGGAGTCCGGGGCATCTCGGCCTGAGCAGCACACCCACCGTTCGGACGTTCAGCTCTCCAGGTCGTGGTCAGGGACCGATCAGCTTGTGCAGGGCTACGGCGCTGAGTCCGAAGGCAGGCAGACCTGCGAGCAGGGCGCCGGCGATGCTGCTGACGCTGAAGTACGCGAGGACCCCGATCGCTGTCCCGAAGAACAGGGCCATCAGCAGCACGAGCGCCGAGTGCGCGGTCAGCAGTGGGTCCTGGTCGGGGCCCCCAGGCGGTGGCGCGGCGGTCATGCTGTCTCCTTCTCGGTGCCGGTGCGGATGGTGTACGCGTAGCGGGGCATGGCCAGCACCATGGAGAGGATCCAGCCCCACCGCTGGCGACGTGTGGACAGGTCCGTGAGGTAGGCCCGCTGTTCCTCCACCCAGTCCGCCCGCTCGCGCGACGGGAGGGCCAAGACGGCCAGCCGGAGAACGCCCAGACCTCCGGCGGGAGCACTTGACGCGGATACCTCCATGCGATCCCCGAGACCGTAGGCGGGACCAGGCGACGGGACCACTTGCACAAAGCGGTTTCCGAAGGTCAAGGAGACGCCGTCGGGCCGATGGAGGTTCAGGTTGATCACGCGACGCGGCAAGGTGTCGCGCAACTCGACTTCAACGAGGTAGCGCCCGCTGGCGTCGATCTGCTCCACGCCAACCGAGCCGATGAGCTCAGGGTCGTCGATCTCCTGGGGCAGCATGGCCATCAGGTCCTCGGACCCAGGGATTTCGATGCTCATGCGCCGCCCCCCGCCAGGCCGGGGTTCGTGAACGCTCCGCGCGGGGCGGCAGGCTCGGCTGCCATGGCTTCCGCCAGTGCCTGGGGGACGAGGTCCGCTCCCTTGGACGTGATCTTGTAGAAGCGGCGGCGGGGGCGGCCCTCGGCTTCCGCGATGGCGTCCTGTTCCCAGTAGCGCTCCACCCATCCCGCCTGGCGGAGGCGTTCGAGGATCGGGAACAGCGTTCCGTTGGGGAGCCCTGAGAGCCGGGAGAGCTCCAGTCCGTAGAGCCCCTCGGTCAGGACGACGGAGCGGCGCTCGCCGCCGGCCCCCTGCCCGAGGAGTGCCCGCAGCACTGTTTGGGTGTGGGCGGTCATCTTCACGGTTGACATGGCATCAATCTACCTAGGTAGAGGCCGAATCGTCTACCTAGGTAGACCCTGCAAGGTCTGGACTCCGGATAAGCTCCCCATGTCCGCAGTCCAGAAAGCCGCATGACGGTCCATCGGGAGAGACCATGACGAACGCGGATCTGTCGGTCAGTTCCAGCAGCGCCCCGCCCGCGGCCGCCGGCCCGGCCCGGCCGGAGGAGTACGACGAGCAGACCCGCGCCGCGCTCGACCACATCGACCGCCGGGCCGTCCGCATCGTCGCCGACGGCCGACCGGAGCGCACCCGCACCGGCTACGCCCAGGACTGGGCGAGCTGGACGGCGTTCTGCACCGAGAGCGGTGCGCCCCTGCTCGCGGTGACCCCCGGTACCCTGACCGCGTACGTCGAGTGGCTGTGGACCCAGCCCGGGTGGAAGCCCGGAACCCTGATGGCGCCCTCCACCATCGACCGCCGGATCTCCGGCACCGTCGTCTCCGCCCGCGACGAGCACGGCGTGAAGACGGAGCAGGGCGTGGCCCGCCTCGCCCGCAACCGGCTCAAGCAGCTGGTGAAGGAGATGGAGAAGACCGGCGAGAAGCGCGGCCGAGGCCAGGCCGCCCCGCTCCTGGTCGACAACCTCATGGGCATCCGCGACCGCGCCCTGGTCCTCATGCACTTCGCCGTCGCCGGCCGCGAACACGAACTGGCCGCCAACCGGGTGCGCGACTACGCCGCCGCCCCCGGTGGCATCCAGGCCGACCTCCGCGTCTCCAAGGTCCGCCCCCGCGTCGTCCCGGTCCCGTACGGCTCCCGCCCCTCCACCTGCCCCGTCCGCGCGTGGACCGCCTGGAAGGAGGCCGCCGAGCTCACCGACCCGGACGGCCCCGCCTGGCGCCGCCTCCACTCCCGCTGGCACACCGTCATGGACGGCGGACTGCAGCCCGAATCCATCGGCGACGTCATCACCCGCGCCGGCCAGCGCGCCGGGATCGAGATCCGCTTCACCGGCCACAGCCCCCGCCGAGGACTCGCCACCTCATCCCGGCTCAAGGGCCACGACCAGATCGTCATCGCCAAACAGGGTGGCTGGGCCCCGCACTCCAAGGTGCTCGCCGGCTACCTCGAAGTCGTCGACCAGTGGGAGGACAACGCCCTGCTCGGCGTGCTGTAGGAACCGCACGGCCGAAGACCGACAAGCCGGCGGCCGGGCCGAGAGCGGCAGGGGCGTGTCGCCGCCCCCACGGGTGTCGGTACGCCGCCGAACGGCCGTCTCGGCCGCCGGGCGACGCGGAGCGCGCCCATGGTGAAGGGGTGGCAGGCAAGCTGAGGTGGTCCCATCAGGGCCGGGCGTCGGGTGGACGGCACGCCCCGCGCCTCGCGCGGGTGTGGATCGTCGCCCCGCTCGCCCTCATTGCGGCCATCGGCACCGGCTACCTTATCTACCGCTTCGTCGTCGACCGCCTCGTTGCCAACACCTCGGACGCCATCAAGACCACCCTCGCCATCCTCACCCTGGCCGGCGCCGTGCTGGCGGGCGTGTATGCCTACCGCAAGCAGCGCATCGCCGAAAGCGACGCCCACCGCGCCGACGCCAACCAGTTCGCCGACCGCTACACCACAGCGGCTGAACACCTCGGCCACGACAAAGCCGCCGTACGCCTGGCCGGCGTCTACGCGCTCGCCCGGCTCGCGGACGACTGGGAAGAACAGCGCCAGGTGTGCATCGACGTCCTTTGCGCCTACCTCCGTATGCCCTACCAAACCGACCCGAATGTCCCCGGATACAAGGAGGGCGAACGCGAAGTCCGGCACACCGTCATCCGCCTCGTCCGGGACCACCTCCGCCTCGACCCTGACCATGCGCACTCCTGGCACAGCCGCGACTTCGACTTCACCGGGGCGACCTTTGACGGAGGAGACTTCTCCAGCGCAGCGTTCTCCGGCGGCACGGTCCGCTTCGACCGTGCGATGTTCTCCGGCAGCGAGGTCAGCTTCGACCGTGCGATGTTCTCCGGCAGCGAGGTCAGCTTCGACCGTGCGATGTTCTCCGGCGGCACGGTTAGCTTTTACCGCGCAGCGTTCACCGGCGGCACGGTCAGCTTCACGCGCGCAGAGCTCTCCGGCGGCATCCGCTTCGCCGGCGCCAGGTTCTCCGGCGGCACGGTGAGCTTCCACCGTGCGATGCTCTCCCGCGGCAAGGTCAGCTTCACCGGCGCAGAGTTCGCCGGCAGCCTCGTCCGCTTCACCGGCGCAGAGTTCTCCGGCAGCCTCGTCCGCTTCACCCGCGCCAGGTTCTCCGGCGGCACGGTCAGCTTCACCGGCGCGATGTACTCCGGCGGCATCGTCGACTTCACCCGCGCAGAGTTCTCCGGCAGCACGGTCAGCTTCACCGACACGATGTTCTCCGGCGGCGAGGTCCGGTTCCACGACGCAAAGTTCTCCGCCGGCGAGGTCAGCTTCGACGACGCGACGTTCTCCGGCAGCAGCGTGGACTTGCGAACTGTCGCCTCGTGGGCGTCGCCGCCCCACTTCGACGACTTGGTGTTGGCTGCCCCACCCGCAGGACTCCTCCTTCCCTCTCCAGACGTCGTTCGACCGAGCTGACCGTTGCGCCGTCATGGCTCACTTGTCCGGAGTCAAGGAACCGGACATGACAGGCCATAGGGAGGTGCCGTCACGACCCTCACGCCACCGGACGAGCTGGCACCCGGCATTCCGGTCCCCGGCGGCCTACATCCAGCCCGCTGCCTTGGCTGCAGCGACTGCCGCCGTCTCGGCGGCCTCGGCCTTGGCGTTCAATTCTTCGTCCCGCCCCAGGGCGCTGCCGCCCGCGGCCTCTGCAGCGGCAAGGGATGCCTGGAGCGCGCCTCTGTAGGCAGCCTCAGCGAGCTCGCCACCCTCGTCGTGAGCCTTCGCCACCTGGGCGGCGACGGTCGCCGTAGCCGCAGCGTTCCGCGCGCACCGCGCGTCGGCTGCCGGGTCGGGACCGCTCTCGGACAGTGCGTCGATGGACTGGCTCGACAGACGCACCGCGTGGGCCGCCTTCGACTCCGGGCTGTTGGGCACGAGCTTCGCCTGACTGTCGTCGACTCCGGCGTGGCGGCAGGCTGCCACAGCACGGTTCACGGCACTACGGGCGCGGGCGCCGTGGAGGTCGCGAAAGGCTGCCTCTGCAGTGCCTGCGCTTTCCTGAACCGTGGTGGCTTCGGACTGGGCGGTTCCGTTGGGTGCGGTCATGACCGTCTCCTCGTCTACCGGTGCGCTCGTCGGCGGCAGGGTGGCACGCGCTCTCCGAAGAGACCAGAGCGACGCAGGGATTGATTGACCGAGGCAACAAGACACGTGGCAGTTGCCGCGCGCTACGGTTCGGGGTGAAGTCCGGCAGAGAGGCAAACGGATGATCACCCCCGTGTCAGAGGCTTTGGTGACCCTCGGGCGTCGGTACGTACGCGATGCTCCGATCTCCGTCGGCAAGGCGTTGCTCGCCGGCCGGGTCCTCAACCGCCACCTACGGGAGCACGCCCGCCGCCGCGTCACTGTGACCGAGTTCGGCGCCCGGGTCGCCGTCGACACCCAGGACCTCATCCAGCGGTACCTCTACCTGTTCGGGGTCTGGGAGCCGTACATGACCGGATGGCTCCGGCGGCGGCTTCGGCCCGGGGACACGTACGTCGACGTCGGCGCCAACATCGGGTACTACA
The DNA here is from genome assembly GCF_055563935.1 of Streptomyces sp. NPDC029169. NCBI lineage: Bacteria > Bacillati > Actinomycetota > Actinomycetes > Kitasatosporales > Streptomycetaceae > Streptomyces > Streptomyces sp. NPDC029169. Next base: position 231,925 of record NZ_JBVHXA010000007.1, on the reverse strand, counting down.
GCCTCCTCGCCGCGCAGCTCGTCGGGAGCGAGGGCCAGGTCGTCGCCATCGAGGCGTCGCCCGTGTTTCACCAGCACCTCCTGCGGAACGTCGCACTCAATGAGTACGGCAATATCCGTGCGATCAACAGCGCGGTCTCGGACACCGAGGAGACCCTGAAGTTTGTGCTCGCCAGCTCCGCCAACATGGGGGCGAACAGCATCGTTCCGTACGAGGGTCCGGCCGAGTCGACCTTCGAGATCGCGGCGCGACCGCTGCCGGATCTCCTTACCGAGGACGAGATCCGTCGGGCCCGAGTGATCAAGGTCGATGTCGAAGGTGCCGAGGGAAGCGTCGTACGAGGGATGGCGGCCATGCTCCCCCAGCTCCGTCCGGACGCAGAGATCACGGTGGAGGTGACCCCGGAGCGTATGGCGCAGCTCGGCGACTCCGCCGACGAGCTGATGGCGACCATGAAGGCGCACGGCTTCCATGCGTACCACCTCGTCAACGACTACACGCCGGAGAGCTACGTGGCGGCGCTCCACGGGGCCACCCGGGTCCCGCAGCGCCTCGTCGGGTCTCTCCTCGGGGAGAGCGATTTGATCTTCTCCAGAGTCGATGCGGAGGACCTGGCCTGACGCAGCCTGCGGCTCTCGATGTCAACGTCGCCCCTCTGGCACTGGGCCGGACCGGCGAACATGTCAGCCCGTTGGGGGACCTGGGGCCGCCGATCGGGGGAGGTGTTGTCTGACCTGATCCCTACGGTGCCAGCCATGAGTGAACTGCTGTCGCTGTGCGACGACCAGACCAGTCTCAACTTCATCGAGGTGGAGCTTGTTCAGCGACTCCCCGAGGGATCCCATGAACTCGTGTCCGACCCCCAATGCGAGCTGCAGGCCGGGCACAGCGGAGTGCACGCGGCCCTTGCACAAGAGTCTCAGGGGAGGTTCTGGTGGCTCGTGTGGGCACCTGATGGAAGTCAGCTCCGGTTTCAGGGGCAGGAGACCGATCGCCGCATCTATCCAATCGGGAACTGCGGAAGGCAGTCGTCGGAAGACGAAGACGAGTTCTGCCTATTGATGCAGAACCATCCTGGGGCCCACAGCTACGAACTGGAGTCCAGCGGCCCCCGCACGCCCGCCCGATGGGTCCGCAGGAACCTTGCCGCCCTGCTTCGCGAGGCGATGGCCCCGGAGGAGCTGTCCTTCTACAAGGAGGTCGAGGAGAGCCTGGACACCCCCGGTGATGTCCTGCCACTGATCACAGAGGGTGAGGCGATCGCGCTCGGCATGATGCTCCTGCGCCATGCACCGGATGACCCTGTTCTTGAGGACCTGGTGGACAAGCTCCTGAACAGGATGGAACAGCGTCACAGCGAACTGGTGGGCGCCTGAGTAGCCGGATTGGCCGCAACGTCGCCGCACGCCACAAAGCCCGGGTTCCGTGATCGGGAACCCGGGCTTCGTGAATTGAGGCGAGGTCAGCAGAAGGACGCTGCTGGCAGACGGGGCCCTTCATCGCCGTCCCCGGTGCCGATATCGGTCGGCAGAGAGAGACGGTGGCCTCGGCTCTCCGCGACGCGGAGCACATCCCGGAGCGCTGAGGTCAGAGCACGCGCCAGGCTCCGCAGCTCGTCCGACGTGGCCGTTGAGTCTGCAAGCAGTTCCGCAGCGTTGCCCAGAAGATCGGTCCCCAATCCGACCTGGATCGCTTCAGTGTTGTCGGCCAGCCGGGAAAGGTACCCGGTGCTGTCGTCGGCACTGAGGAAACACGGCTTGCCTTCGGGCCCCTCCCAAGGAAGAAGGCGCAGCTCGTTGCTGGTGGTCATCCTTCCGACCCCTTCTCTTCGGTCATCGTGTGGTGGGTGATGAAGACGGCATCTGCGCGGTCACCAGGGAGCACCAGGACCGTTCCCTCGACCACGCGGCCGGTGGCGTCGACCGCCACACGTTCGATCGCGAGGACGGCCTGGGCCATGCTGATGCGCAGGGTGACCGCTTCCTCGGCCGTGGGGAGGCGGGCGCCGATCCGCTCACGGACCTCGGCGAGAGGCGGGCGCAGTGCGGCGAGCCGCGCTTCAAGACCCTCTTCCCAGCGCGACTCGGCGGCATCGTGGACGTCCTCGGGGGCCAGGTCGCGAGGGATGTAGACGCGACTCAGGCTGTGCGGGGACTTCCCCTGCTGGCTGAGGCAGCGGTACTCGGTCAGCGGAGCGCCGGCGGGTACACGCAGAAGGTTGGTCAGGCTCCCTCGCGCCCGCAACCTGGTCGTACGGACGGTGACCCGTAGGCCGGCATTGGCCGCGGCCTGGGCGTCGGCGCGCTGGCCGCCGCCGACGTACGTGATCCGCTGGAGCGGGTGCCGGATGAAGTTCCCCCGGCCGTGGACCTTCTCGACCAAGCCCTCGCCCTGAAGGACCGCGAGGGCGCTCCGCAGGGTGGGGACGCTCACCGTGTAGCGGGAGGCGAGCTGGGCCTCCGAGGGGAGGCGGTCGCCGGCCTTGATCCGGCCGGTGGAGATCTGTCCGCGCAGGTCGTCGGCGATGATCTGATGGCGGGAAGCCACGGAGTGAATCACCACTTTCTCAACATCCTCAGGGCGATGAGCCGAGTACGGGAGTGCATGGTCAACAACTCGCCCGACTCGAACCGCAGCCGCTTGGCTCCGAGGGGCAGTTGGAAGAGGTCGGCCACACGGCACGGCTGGCCGCCTATCTGGATGACGTCGCCGCGTTGGACGGTGGCTGCCGTGACCTCGATGGACGAGGCCATCGCCCCGCTGGGCACCCAGGTACTCACCGTCCACCACCCTCCGACGAAGCCGGGTGGTGGCAGGAGCAGGTGCAGGTCTCGTAGATCACCGGGATGTCCATCGGCGCTGCGAAAGGGTCCGAGTGGGCGCAGTCGCGATGGGACCCGATCCGGCACGCGGTGGACCGGTACGGGGCAGGAGTGCGGGCGTACGGCACACGCGTACGGCGACTCCGGGCCGTCACTGCGCGACCTCCGGAGCCCAAGTGCCGACGCGCGCGGCCATGTACGCACGCGCCGCCGCACGCCGCGCCCGCTCCTCGGCGGCCAGGACGTACGGGCGGACAAGCGCCGTCTCCTCACCCGCGAGGACGTCGCAACGGGCCGCGCCGAACCGCTGCACCGCGCGACCAAGGTGAACGACCGTCGGTCGAGCAGGAGTTGCGGGGCCCTGACGGTGTCGGCCCCTCGATGTCTGACACTGTGATCTGGCGCGCGCGAGAGCGCCACGGATACGGTTGAACATGCTGATCAGCTCCTTAGGGCTGATGGCCGTGCCCCCGGGCGGCGCGCACCGTCGCGGGGGTTTTGTCATTCACTCCGGCCCATACGCTGCGGCCGTCCGCGCTGCTGTCGACAAGACCGAAACAGTCGGCCGTCTTCAGCACTGCCAGGAGCTCTCGCCATTGCTCGGGAGTGAGCGATTGAGGTACGTGCGCCTCGACATGGATGCGGCTCTCGTGACGCGTCACCAGGGACTCGAGCCCCAGGGCGGAGAGACATGCGGTCATGCGGTCGACGCGACCTTCGGGGGATAACGCGAGGCTCTCCCTCGGCTGCACCTGATCACCCCGCAAGCTAGATAGCTAAGAGCAAGCTAGTTATCTAGATTAGAGGTAGTGCTCTAGATTTTCCATATGCGTGAGCAGCCGCCGTACCTCCACATCGCTGACGTGCTACGACAGCGCATCGCCGACCAGGAATGGACGCCGGGAGACCGGCTGCCCTCCCGTGCGCAGTTGGCTCAGGAGTGCGGCGTGGGCGAGGCCGTCATCCGTCGCGCTCAAGAAACGCTCATCGCGCAGGGGGTCCTGGAGGGGCGGGCCGGCTCGGGGACCTACGTCGCAGAGCCGCGGGAGCGGCTACGCATGGTCCGCTCACAGCAGCGCGAGCACACGGATGGCTCCCTGTTCCGCGCGGAGATGGCGACGTTCGGCAAGAGGGGCACGTGGGAGAGCCGAAGCGAAGCGATGGTGCCGGCCCCGGCCGACATTGCCTCGCGCCTGGGCATCCCCGAGGCGGACTACTGCGTACGCACTTCGTACGAGTACCTGGCCGACGGCAAGCCCGTACTGGTGTCGACGAGTTGGGAGCCGTACAGCATCACGTCCGGCACGCTCGCGGTCCTGCCCGAGGGTGGGCCGTACGCCGGGATGGGTGTGGTGCGTCGCATGGCGGAGATCGGCATCACCGTCAGTCGTGCCGAGGAGCGGCCGGAGCCCGGACACGCGAACGCCGAGGAGGCGGCCCTGCTCGGCGTTCAGCGGGGCGCGCTCGTCACGCGCATCCAGCGGACCTACTACAGCGACGATGGGCGCCCGGTGGAGACGGCTGACATCGTCGTGCCCGCCGCTCTCTGCGAGATCGTCTATGAGGTCCCGATCAATGCGTAGCCGCAGGGCTGACCACCACGGCGCCTCAGGCCAGGAAGTGGCCTCGGTCGTCACACCGTGCTCTTGGCGTCACCGAGACAGCTGAAGCCCTGATCAAAGGCCGCTTGCGCTCGCCCACCGGCTGACTGGCATCATCCGTTGGATGACCGCTGATCACGGTGGTCATGCAGGGAGGGGATCGGCTGTGGTTGTGGGTATAGCGCTTTTCGTACTGGGACTGGCGGGCATCGCGTGGGGAGCGATGTTCCTCTTCAACGTGCGGGGCGCGGCAGACAAGGTCGCCGCGAGGCGCAACGCGGTGAGGGCTGCGACCGCAGTACGGACCCTGGATATGGGACTCATGGAGCCATCGCGATTCGGTGCCTGGTTCTTTCGACTCATGGGCGGCATCGTGTTGTTCGGCTCGCCCGTGATCGCGCTCGCCGGCCTCGCGATCGCCACGCTCGAATAACGGCCCGACCTGCAAGCCTGACGGACAAGGCGCCCTCCCGAAGCCAGGGGAGGGCGCGCTCTTGCATGCCTCAGGCCGGGTACCGCCACCCGAACTCGGCAAGCTTCTCCGCGCGCGCCTGCACGACCGCCATGCGCGCGTCGCGCTCCGCCGCCTCCGTGTGGGAGGGCTGGCTCGTCGCCTGTCCAGGCCACTTGCGGTACAGGAGGCCGACCTCGGCCGAGAACCAGCCGCGGCTTGTCGCGTTCAGGGCCATCAGCAGGCCGGTGTCCTCGGAGGCCGGCAGGGCCATCCAGCCGCCCAGGGCGAGGAGCAGGTCCTTGCGGACGAAGAGGGTCGCTGGGTGGACCTGGGCGCGGAAACCATTCGCCTTCCAGTACTCCAGCACCTCGCCGCGCTCGATTGCGCCGGGCTCCGGGTCGCCGGGGAAGCCCACGGTCGAGCCGTCGGGCAGGAAGTCGAGCACGCGGGACGTCGCCCAGCCGATCGACGCGTCCGCTTCGAGCGCGGCCAGGTCGCGGGCCAGCACGCCCGGGGCCAACTGGTCGTCGGCGTCAAGAACCTTGACGTAGTCACCGTCCGCGTGGGCCATCGCCATCATGCGCGCGACGCCGGGACCGCCCGGTCGGCCCTGACGGAAGGACACCCGCTCGTCGTCGGGGACATGCGGGGCGACCTGGTCGGTCTTGCCGTCCTCCTGGATCAGCCAGTGCCACTCCCAGCCATCCGGGAGTTCCTGCTCGCAGATCGACTTGTACGCGTCCGGCAGGAAGTGCGCCGACGGAGCGTGGACAGCGGTGACGATGATGATGCGCCGGCTCACGGCAGCACTCACCACCTTTCCAGGGGAGTGGTGAAGAGCATTTCCGTGCGGTCGCCAGGAAGCGTCACGTCGGAGATCTCCACGGCGCGGTTGTCGGTGTCGTACGAGGTCTTGCGGAGGACGATGACCGACGTCCCCGGCGGAAGTTCCAGTTCCTCGGCCTCTTCGGGCGTCGGCGGGCGGGCGATGATCAGCTCCTCGATGCGGTCGAGTTCGATGCCGATCGTCATGAGCTGGTTCTGCGTGCCCCCCGGCCACGGCTCCTTCGTCTCGTCCAGGAGATCGGGGTTCACCGCGACCATGTCGCGCACGAGATACGAGGACACGAGGGCGAAGGGCGCGGTCTCCGCCGCGTACCGCGTCCGGTAGACCCGCTCGACCAGGGCCGTGCCCTCCGGGACTCCGAAGGCCTCCGCCAGGGACGCGTCCGCCTTGGCCTCGCCGTAGGAGGCATGGAAGACAAGATCGTTCACCTGGAGGCCGGTGTCGTGCTCGGTGGCGCCGGTCTGCAGCCGTTCCTGCTCGGTCTCTCGCGCGCGGCGCTTCTCCCACTGGTGGCGCAGGTTCGTGCGGAGTACGCGGGTGCGGGGCCGTCGGACGAAGTTGCCGCGGCCGTGCTTCTTCTCGACCAGCCCCTCGCCCTGGAGGAGGCGGAGCGCTTCCCGAATCGTCGGGACGCTCATCTTGTGCCGCTCGGCCAGCGCAGTCTCCGCCGGAAGCCGGTCGCCAGGCGCTAGCTGACCTGCGCGGATGGCCTCTCTCAGCTCATCGGCGATCTTCTCGTACGCCTTAGCCATGTGGTGCTCACCGTTCCAGTCGAGGGACGCCGCCAGCATACGACTCCTAAAGAGGTCTTGACGACCGGAGGAGACGTACGCAATAGTCCTAGGCAACTCCTAAAGAGGTCTTGAGGACTTGACTTCTTTAGGAGTTGCGACGCCTGATGCCCGGAGGAAAGCCCGCAGGGGTGAGTACGAAGGCCGCATTCGTCCCTTGAGAACTCCACAGCGTGCCTGAAAGAACAGCGCATTTGATCTTCGGCGCCGTCGTCCCGACGGTGCCCGTTCCACCGGGGGCGGGACTTCCGCCTCCGGTCCGCCACCTGTTCCCGAAGGGGGGACCCATGCAGCTCGCCATCGGCGATGTCGTCCGGGATCGCGGCGACTTGGCCCTTGCCACCGTGGCCGGGATGGCCACCAACGCGGAAGGCAACCTCGTCGCACTCCAGCTCTCGGGCGGAGGCGTACGGCTGACCTCGCCCTACGACCTGGACCTCGTGGCCCGCCACAGCCGGCCGCCGAGCGCCGCCCACACCGTGGTGTCCGTGCTCGCCCTCGTCGTGGCCCTGGCCGCCGCCGTCATCGGCTGGCGTTCTGCCCAGGAGCTCGGCGCCGGATGGCCGCTGGCCTTCCTGACGGGCCTCGGCTGCTACACCGCCGTCAAGCTCGCGTACGAATCGTGGGCACGCCTGACCGGGCCTCGCCGCTTCCGCGTCTGACGGTTCTCGCGCCCTCCGCACTTCCCTGCCGACGGCGGTGGTCGACGGGCCAAACGATGCCCACCGCCCTCGGCTCTCCCATCCCATCCCGGACTCAGGAGAGACCGATGCGCACGTACGTTGGCGGCCAGGAGGCCGTGAACGCCCTTGAATTCACCGAGCTCGCCTACGGGTTCGAGTTCGACATCCCGATGCCCGAGGACTTCCGCGATCTGTTCCTCGGCGTGCCGGACGAGACCGGCGAGCAGCGGGCCGTCCGGCTCGCCGCCGCCCGTGACGTGCTGGCGGAGCTGCGGGAGTCGAGCGACGCCGACGAGGTGTCGCTGCTCAACGCGCTCTACGCCGAGCAGCTGATGAGCGCGGTGCCACTGAAGAACCGGGTCGTGAAGACCCGGGCTCCGTGGTCGAGGAAGGCCGCGTGAACGAGCCCGACCCGCGCACCGCGACACGTCCGCAGCTTCCGCCGCTCACGAGGAGCGAGCGGGTCCTCCTCGGCACGGTCGCCCCCGCCGGCGCTGGAGTCGGTGGTCTCGGCCTGGCCTCCTCGTTCAACTCCGTCTCGGAGGCGGCGGAACGCTGGGGCTTCACGGAGCCCTGGATGCTGCCGATCGGCATCGACTTCGCGATCCCCGTCTTCACCGCGGCGAATCTGCTGCTCATCAGGTTCGGCATGCCGCTGGCCTGGGTGCGCGTGGTGCCGTGGGCGCTGACGCTCGTCACGTGCTGGCTGAACGTCGCTGCCGGGACGTCGACTTCGGCCCGGATCGCGCACGGGACGATGCCGCTCCTGTGGGTCGTCCTCAGCGAGATCGTCGCTCACGGGTACGCCGTACGGATCGGCGCGGCCACCGGTCGCCGGATAGAGCGCATCCGGCGCTCCCGCTGGCTCTTCGCGCCCCGCGCGACGCTCGCTCTCTGGCGCCGGATGGTGCTCTGGGAGCTGACCGATTACCGCGAGGCCCTGCGCGAGGAGAAGCGGCGCCTGCTGGCCCGCGCCGAACTGCGCGAACAGTACGGCAGCCTGTGGCGCTGGAAGGCGCCGCGCCGTGACCTCGTACTTCTCCGGATGGGCGAACTCGACCCTGAGGCGTCGCAGGACGAGAACGAGGACGACGAGACCGAGCCTCCGAAGCCCCGGCCTCGGCGCCGCAGCGCACGCGACAAGAACAGTCCCCGCATGAGCTGGGACGAAGCGCTCATCAAAGCCCGTGCCCTGACGGCTGATTGGTCGTACGAGCACCTGGACGCCGAGCGGATCCGCAAGGCCGTCGGATGCAGCCAGGACCGGTCCCGTCAGCTTCGGGACGTCCTGAGGACCGAGCGCCAGGAACAGATGCTGCCCGACCCGGCCGGCGTCTGACGACGAAGACCGCCCCACCTCTTTTGCCGGGCCCGGCCGCTGCTTTGGCGGGTAGGGCCGGGGCCCGGCTGCCCCTCCTTCAGGAAGGAATGTCAGTGAAACACGAGAGCGGTGACGCTCACGAGACCGAGCTCTTCGCGCGCTTGGAGAAAGAGATTGCTGCCGACTCCCCGGAGTCGGTATCCGCCCCGGAGGGCGGAGAGTCGGGTACCGGCCGTTCCGCTGAGTCGGCTCCGGCTGGACCGGACGAGTCGGCCGACCCGACCGCCGTGATCATGGTGGACCGTCCCGGCGGACCGTCGGGCCCCGGCCTCATGGATCGCGTCCTCGGCTCGAAGCGGCGCCCGGTGATCCCCGCGTGGGCGCGATCCTGGGACGAATTCAAGACCGCGGGGAAGGGCGTCGCGGCGTACGCCTGGCACGTCGCCGCGTATCACGCGGTACGAACGCCCTGGTACGCGCTCCGGCTCACCGTGCAGGCGCCGTTCGGCGCCGCCCGGTTCCTCGGCAACTCGATGCGGTGGGTGTCGGACGCCGAAGGCGAGCCGCTGCGGCAGGACGCCGCCAGCCGCGAGGACGTCGGCGACTACCTCAAGCTCTCCCGGCAGCGAGACCGCCGGGTCCGGTGGCGGACTGTCGTGTCCATCGTCGCCGGCATCGTCGGCCCGACGGTCGCCCTCGCCCTGTACGTCCTCGCCCCGACGTGGCTGACGGTGCTCGCGACGGCGGTCGGCGTGATGATGCTCGGTCGGCTCGGACAGTCGGCCGACGCTCCGGTCATCAACAGGGCTGTGGAAATCCCGAAGGCGACCAAGTTGACGAGCGACATCGTCCTCCGGGCGCTGGGCTCCCTGGGTATCCAGGCGATCAACCAGGACCAGGCCAAGGGCGGTCCCGGCTTCACCTTCACCGCGCCGATCACCCGCGACGGGCCCGGCTGGCTCGCCGAGGGAGACCTCCCGTACGGCGTCACCGTGACCGATGTCGCCGACCGACGCGAACGCCTGGCCTCCGGTCTGCGGCGCCCCCTCGGCTGCGTCTGGCCGGAGTCCGTGGCCGACGAGCACACCGGACACCTCCGACTGTGGGTCGGCGACCAGGACCTGTCGAAGACCCGGCAGGCTTCCTGGCCGCTCGCCAAGTCGGGGACGGTGGACCTCTTCCGGCCGATCGACTGGGGGACGGACCAGCGGGGCCGGTGGGTCGGAATCACGCTGATGTTCATCGCCGGCGTGATCGGCGCCATCCCCCGGATGGGCAAGACCTTCCTCCTCCGCCTGCTGCTCCTCATCGCCGCCCTCGACGTGCGGGCGGAGATCCACACGTACGACCTCAAGGGCACCGGCGACCTGGACGCGGTCGGCGACCGGGTCGGCTACCGGCACCGGGCCGGGGAGGAAGACGCGGACATCGAGTACGCGATCGCCGACCTCCGAGCGGTCCGAGAGGAGATGCGGCGGCGGGCGAAGGTGATCCGGTCCTTGCCCAAGGACATCTGCCCCGAGTCCAAGGTGACCACCGAGCTGGCGTCGAAGCGCTCGCTCGGCCTCCACCCGATCGTCATCGGCGTCGATGAGTGCCAGGTCTGGTTCGAACACGACAAGTACGGAGCGGAGTTCGAGGAGATCTGCGTCGACCTCGTGAAGCGCGGCCCCGCGACCGGCATCGTGCTGCTGCTCGCGACGCAGCGGCCGGACAAGGACAGCATCCCGAAGGCGATCAGCGCCAACGCCTCCGCCCGCTGGTGCCTCAAGGTCATGGGCCAGGTCGAGAACGACATGGTCCTCGGGACCGGCGCCTACAAGCGGGGCGTACGAGCCACCCTGTTCGCCTGGTCCGAGAAGGGCGTCAGCTACTTCCTCGGCGAAGGCGCGGACGCCCGGATCGTGCGATCCGCGTTCATCGACGCCGTGGAGGCCGACCGGATCGCTCTCCGGGCCCGCGCCCTCCGCGAGCGGGCCGGAACGCTCGCCGGGCACGCCGCCGGCGAACAGCCGGAGACCGACGAGGCTCCGACGTACGACCTGCTCGCCGATCTCCTCGCCGCGATCCCGGACGGCAGCCAGAAGGTCTGGAACGAGGTGGCCGTCGCCGCCCTCGCCGAGCTGCGGCCCGGCGTGTACGGCGGGTGGACGGGCGAGCAACTGACCCTCGCGCTCAAGCCGTACGGCGTCCGGGTCGGCCAGGTGTGGGGCACGGCGGAGGACGGCAAGGGCGCGAACCGGCGCGGCATCAAGCGCGCCGATCTCCTCAAGGCCGTCGCCGAACGTGACGGCGGAGCCGCCGCGGCCTAGCCCTCCGCGCCGCTAGACCTAGCGGGCCACCCCGCTAGGTCTAGCACCTCCGCTAGCGGCCTCAATGGCTTCTGACCTGCGAACTAGCGCCTAGCACCACTCCCTGCGCAACCCCAGAATCCAGCCCTGAGAGGGGTTTCCATGCCCTTGTGGTTCGACTTTGCCACCGTTCTCCTGCTCCTCACGCTCAGCTACGCCGCCCTGTGCGCGGCCAGCCCCCTCGGCGCCTGCCGCAAGTGCAGGGGCTGGGGTGCCAAGGTCCGCGTCTCCCGCTTCAGCGGGCGGCTCAAGCGCGGGCGCGACTGCCGCCGCTGCGAGGGCTACGGGCAGCGCGTCCGGATCGGACGCCGCCTCTACAACCTCGCCGTCCGGCTCCACGACGACGGCACCCGCTGACGAGGAGACCGCCGTGCGCCGACTCGTACACCTCGCCCTGCTCGGTCTGCTGCTCGGCTTCGCGGCCACCTCGTGCCCCGCCAACGAGCCGCAGCCGACCCGGCCGACCGTATCGCCCGAACTCCCGTAACGGAGGACTGATCTTGACCTTCACGATCTCCGCCCTGCTCCTCTTCGGACTCCTGCTCTTCATGCTCATCCGCTCGAAGTCGGTCGGGGGCGTTGCGGCCGTGGTCGCCGTGCTCTTCGGCTACTACCTCTCCCACACCCCCGCCGCGCCGGCCATCGACCAGGTCATGGCGGCGCTCGCCGACGCTATCCCCGACTTCGACTCCTGAGGAGGAACACGCATGACCATTGACCGCACCGCCAAGGACCTGGGCGCCGCCTACGCGGACGCTCCGGCGCTGGACGACGAGTTGGCGTGGCTCCGGGCCTGCACCGGTGATCCGGGGTTCGAGCCGAGCCGCGAGTTCCTGCTCCGCCAGGCGGCGCTGCTCGACCGCCTCGCCATCCAGGGCGCGGTCATGCCGCTCGTTCTGGCCGCGCTCGGCGCCGCCGATCGCCTGGTCGTACACGACATCGAGCACCGCGGGCTGAGCCTCAGGGGCCACGACTTGTTCGCCTCTGACGACCACCAGGCGTACGTCCGCGAGGAGTACCGCGTCTGGCTGCTCGCGCAGAACCACTGAATCGACCCGGGGCAGCGGTCGACGGGCCAACGAAGCCCGCTGCCCCGGTCCTCCCCATCCCATCCAAAGAATCAGGAGGTGCCATCAGGATGCACCATTTCACCCCGCCCCCGGCAGTCCTGCAGTCGGCCGAACAGGGCTGGCACGTCTTCCCGCTCGTCCAGGGCGGCAAGCGTCCGGCCGTCCGCTCGTGGGAGACCCGCGCCACGACCGACCCCGCCCGCCTCACCCGCTGCTGGTCGGCCGGTGACTACAACCTCGGCATCGCCACCGGCCCCTCGCGCCTGGTCGTCGTCGACCTGGACGTCCCCAAGGGAGACGAGGACCGTCCGCCCGCCGGAACCCCGGCAGGTGTGACCGACGGCGCGGACACGCTCGGCCTGCTCGCCGAGGAACACGGCGAGCGGTACCCCAGCGACACGTACACGGTCCGGACCGGCAGCGGAGGCCTCCACCTCTACTTCACGGCCCCTGCCGGCGCCGCACTGCGGAACACGGCGGGCAAGCTCGGCTGGAAGATCGACACCCGGGCGAACGGCGGCTATGTCGTGGGCGCGGGCAGCACGGTGGACGGCCGGTCCTACCGAGTCATCCACGAGGCGCCCCCGGCACCGCTCCCGCCCTGGCTGACGAAGCTCCTCGTTCCGGCGACGCTGCCGCCGCAGGGACCGCTGGACGTGTCCCTGCTCGCTGCCGACGGCCTGGACCGCTACCTCGCGGCGGCCGTCGCCGGAGAGATCCAGCGGGTCGAGCGGGCCGTCGAGGGCAATCGGAACAACGCCCTCTATCAGGCGTCCGTGGCCCTCGGGCAGCTCGTGGCCGGCGGAGAGCTGGCCGAGGGCGACGTGACGGCGAAGCTCGTCGTCGCCGCCGTGGGAAAGGGCCTGCCCGAGTCGGACGCCCGCCGTACGGTCGCCTCCGGCCTCCGCGCCGGTGCCCGCAAGCCCCGCACCGTCACGCGGAGGGCCGCATGAACCTCAGCGTTCAAGACGTCTACCTCGGCTGGCGCGAGCTGGCCCACGGGGCAGACTGCCCGCGGCCGTCGTGGACCGTCGACGTCCGCGACGACGAGCACTACCGCTCGTCGTACGGCGGGGCGACCGAGCGGCACTCCTGCCCGAACGAGGACTGCGACCACGGGAGTTCCTACCCCCGTACGACGGTCCGCGTGGTCTGCCTCGCCTGTCACGCTCGCGCACGTCATCACGGGCGAGAGCGTCAGCAGCCGGAGCACGAACACCCGGACGACCGGCTTCGGCGAGGCTCCGCGCAAGGTCGCCGGCCTCTACCTGTGGCCGGGCCAGCCCTGGTTCGGCGACGAGCCGCACGAATTCTTGGTCAGCCGCGCCAGGCCGCAGCGGCTGACGGCGGCGGACGTGGTCGGCGAGATCTACGAGGGACGCGGTCCGCGCGGCGGCAAGCGGTTCTCGGCCGCCGCTCTGCCGTCGCCCAACGGCGCGTACGGGGTCAGGACGCTCCGCTGGTCGCGCTCGGAGGAGGGCTTCACCTCCTGCTCCGCCGCCGCGAAGTGGATCGCGGTGCAGACGCCCGAGAGTGACGAGGCGAAGTGAACGACACCCCGTACGACATGCCCCACCTGTACTCCGCTCCGTCACCCGAACCCCGCCCGCTCCAGCCCGCGCAGCAGCGCATCCGGACGGCGTGGACGGCCGACGAGCTGATGGCGACCGAGTTCCCGGAGCCGAAGTGGGCCGTCCCCGGGATCATCTCCGAGGGCGTCAACCTCCTCGCCGGACCGCCGAAGGTCGGCAAGTCCTGGCTTTCCCTCGGCCTGGCCCTCTCGGTCGCCGCCGGCGGTACGGCCATGGACACCATCCCCGTCGAGGGTGGACCGGTGCTGTACCTCGCCCTGGAGGACACCCCGCGGCGGCTCCAGACCCGCATGGGGAAGATCCTCGGCAGCAACCGCGCGCCGTCCGGTCTCACCCTGGCCACCTCGTGCCCGCCGCTGCCGCAGGGCGGGAATGAGGCCATCGCCCAGTGGCTCGACCGCAACCCCGAGGCGCGGATGGTCGTGATCGACGTCTTCGCGAAGATGCGGGGCAACTCGGCTCCGGGTGCCTCTGCGTACGACGCGGACTACGCGGCCGTCGGTCACGCGAAGCGGATCGCGGACCACTACGGCATCGCGGTGGTCCTGGTCCACCACGTCCGTAAGGCCGCGTCGGACGACTTCCTCGCCGAGGTCTCCGGCACGAACGGCCTCGCGGGAGCGGCGGACGCCACGCTCGTCCTGAAGCGCGCCCGCGGCCAGGCCGACGGCGTTCTCCACGTCACTGGCCGCGACGTGGACGAGGCCGAGTACGCCCTCCGCTTCTACGCGGAGGCCGGCGCCTGGCAGCTCCTCGAAGGCCCCGCCGCCGAGCACACGATCGGCGACACCCGCGCGACGATCCTCCGCTTTGTCCGCGCGAACCCCGGCGCCAGGCCGAAGGCCATCGCCGAGGGCACGGGCCTGGAGTCGGACCTCGTCCGGCAGACATGCTCCCGGATGGCCAAGGACGCCCAGCTGATCAGGAAGGACGGCGGCTACGTCGTCCCCGACGTGACAGGCGGTGGCGCATGAGCCGTCACACGCGTCACAGCGTCACCCCCGTCACCTCTGTCGCACGGAACCGAGGAGCCGCCGCCATGCCCCGTACGTCCACCAAGCCCCGCCGGTCCGGCGACTCGAACCTGAAGCTGCCGGACGTCCTGACGGAGCTGAACATGTCCCGCTCGGCCTTCTATCGGCTGCGCGCCCGCGGCCAGGCGCCGAGGTGCATCAAGCTCCCGAACGGCCAGATCCGCGTCCGCAGGAGCGACCTGGACGCCTGGTTCGCCGCCTGCGAAGAGCTCGCCGCCTAAGCCGTTCCCAGACGTGGGGCGCGCCTGCGAAGGCGCGCCCCGTTCCGGAGGTACCACGTTGCTTACCTACGAAGTGAAGATCTGGAGCGTCCGCAGTCGGCCGAGCAAGTCGTCACCGTTCCAGCTCCGCTGGAAGGTCGGGCCTGAGGTTCACTACCTGGTCTTCGCGAACAAGACGCTGGCGGACGGCCGCCGTTCTCAACTCATGTCGGCCCAGCGGAAGGGCGAGCAGTTCGACACGGAGACCGGCCTCCCCACGTCCGAATTGCGTGCACTCAACTCCCCCACCTGGTTCGCGCATGCCTGCGCGTACGCCCAGATGAAGTGGCCCAACGCGGCGGCGAAGCACCGCGTCGGCATCGCCGAGGCCCTGACGAACATCACGCCGGCGCTCACGACGAGCCAGAAGGGAGCACCGGAGGCCAAGACCCTCCGCCTGGCCCTGCGTAACTGGGCCTTCCAGATGGTCAAGGACGGCGAGGGCGAGTGGGCGCCGAGGAAGGACGTCCAGGAGCCGCCGGAGGACGTGGCCGCCGCGCTCGACTGGATCGCGGCGAACTCCCTCAAGGTCAAGGACCTGGCCGTCTCGGACAATCTCCGCCCCGCGCTCAAGGCGATCTCGCTCAAGCTGAACGGCAAGAAGGCAGCGGACAACACGGTCGCCCGCAAGCGGACGGTACTCAGCAATGCGCTCCGGTACGCGGTCGAGCGGGACCTCCTCGACGTGAACCCGCTCACCCGCATCGACTGGAGCGCACCGGAGACGGACGACGAGGTCGACTTCCGGTACGTCCCCGAGCCGAAGATGGCCCGCGAGCTCATCGACGCCGTCCGAGCCCAGGGCCCGCGCGGCGAGCACCTGTACGCCTTCCTCGGGTGCATGTACTACGCCGCGAACCGTCCGTCGGAAGTGGCCGACCTGAAGAAGTCGAACCTCGTCCTGCCGGAGGAGGGGTGGGGCGAGATGATCCTTGCCGGTAGCCGCCCAGAGGTCGGCTCCGGCTGGACCGACGACGGCAAGCCGTACGAGGAACGCGGCCTGAAGCGCCGCGCCCGCCGCGCCACCCGCCCCGTACCGATCCCGCCGGTCCTCGTCCAGATGCTCCGCGACCACATCGAGACCCAGGGAGTGGCCCCTGACGGCCGCCTCTTCCGAGCCGTGCGCGGGGGCCGGGTCCGGTCCAACGAATACACCGAGCTCTGGCAGAAGGCCCGCCGCAAGGTCCTCTCCGAGGAGGAGGTGAACACCCCGCTCGCCGACGTGCCCTACTCACTCCGCCACGCGTGCGTCTCCCTCTGGATCAAGGCAGGCGTCGACCCGGTCGAAGTCGCCCGCCGCGCCGGCCACAGCATCGCGGTCCTCTGGCGCTTCTACGCCAAGATCCTGCGAGGCCAGCAGCACAAGGCGAACGAGCTCATCGAAAGCGCGCTGAGTCATTGACTTGCCCGGCTGCGCCCACTCGTGGTCGCCTGAACCCGTAATTCGCCGATGCCCTCACCGATGGTGGGGGCATCGTTGCTTTCAGGACATCCGCTGCCCGACCGCTCAAAACCTGCTTCTGGAGGCCGTCTGGCCTCGTACGGCCCCTCGGGTAGCCGCGTCTCCAAAGCAGCGGACCGTTCGAGACGATCTTCTTGCTCACCTCGTCGGAGGGCGGTCGGCATGCGAGCCAAAATCACAGACGGTGTCCAAGCAGTCCCAGACCGCTATGCAGGGTGCAGATCCAAGCCCACCAGAGGATCCTTAGAAGCGTCTCTTGAGGTAGGCGGGACACCCGCTGAACCGGGAGGTGGCCTAATGCGCCGACCCCTCGCCGTCGCACTTCCGCTGCTACTCGCGGCAGCTCTTGCGGCCTGCGGCAGCAGCGAAGTAGTCACGGAGCCGGAACAAACTCCGACCACGGTGCCCACCGCTCCCGAAACCGTGCCACCGACCGTCCCGGACACACCGACGCCGCCACCTCCCTCGCCGGCCGCCAAGGTGGGAGACACCCTTAATCTCTCCGGGAATGCCTCCGGCGAGAACCTCGCGGTCACCGTCGTCAAGGTGGTCGACCCGGCGACGGGCACCTCATACTCCAAGCCTGATCCAGGTCAGCGCTTTGTGGCGGTCCAGTTCCGGCTGAAGAACACGGGGACAGCCGTGTACGACGACTCCCCCAGCAATGGGGCCAGACTCGTGGACTCCCAAGGGCAGCAGTTCGACTCGACGTTCGCGGAGACCTCCGCAGGGCCGAATTTCCCCGGAGGCGTCACGGTTGCAGTCGGGGACTCGGCTCTGGGGTTCATCGTGTTCGAGGTGCCCAACTCCTCGAAGATCGCCAAAGTGCAGTTCACCATGAACAGCGGGTTCGGGCCAGAAACCGGGCAGTGGCAAGTGCGCTGATGGCCGTGCATAGTGCCTGCAGCGTGGGGGTTGTGCTCGCACGGTGGTCCACGCGGCAGGTCTTCGGTGTGCCCTCGACGCTGACCACAGGTTGACCACACGCACTGATCCACAGTGGGACTGGGTGGGACACGGTGGGACAGCCGGACATGTCGAAGGGGCTGCCGATCTACTCGGCAGCCCCTCTCACGTGCAGCTTTGTTAGCTGCGGAAAGCCTCTGGCGGTGGCCCGGATCCGCCCGCGAAGCTGATCGCGGATTTCAAGACCGTTCCCTTAGGCCGCTCGGGCAACCCACCCCGCGCCGGATCCCGTTCGGGGCGGCGCGGGGGACAGCCTAGCCGGTCAGCTGTCGCCCGTGCGTTCGCCGAGGGTGACCGTGGTCGTGGCGGTCTTGCCGTCGCGTTCGTAGGTGAGCTGGACCGAGTCGCCCGGCTTGTGGGTCCAAATCTCGCTGATCAGCGTCGGGCCGCTGTCGATCTGGCGGTTGCCGAAGGCCGTGATCACGTCACCCGGCTTCAGACCCGCCTTCGCCGCCGGGCCGTTCGCGGTGATGGACGGGGTGCCGCCCGCGCCCTCGTCGGCGATCGTCGCACCCTCGCCCTTGTCGGTCATGTTCACTGTCGCGCCGATCACCGGGTAGACCGGCTTGCCGGTCTTGATCAGCTGCTCGGCCACGTTCTTCGCCTGGTTGACCGGGATGGCGAAGCCGAGGCCGATCGAACCCGCCTGGGACTGGCCGAAGCCGTTGCCCGTCGACTGGATCGCCGAGTTGATGCCGATCACCGCGCCGCTCGCGTCGAGCAGCGGGCCGCCGGAGTTGCCCGGGTTGATCGAGGCGTCCGTCTGCAGCGCGCTCATGTACGAGTTCTTGCCGCTGGAACCGTCACCCGAGGCGACCGGGCGGTTCTTGGCGCTGATGATGCCCGTCGTCACCGTGTTCGACAGGCCGAAGGGCGCGCCGATCGCGATCGTCGAGTCTCCGACCGCCACCTTGTCGGAGTCGCCGAGCGGCAGCGGAGCCAGCCCCTCCGGCGCCTTCTTCAGCTTCAGGACGGCCACGTCGTAGCCCTCCGCGCGGCCCACGACCTCCGCGTCGTACGTCTTGCCGTTGGAGAAGGTCGCCGAGAGCGTGCCGCCCTCCGCCGCCGACGCCACCACGTGGTTGTTGGTGACGATGTGGCCTTCCTTGTCGTAGACGAAGCCGGTGCCCGTACCGCCCTCGCCCTCGCTCTCCCCGACGCTGCCGCCGGACTTGGCCTGGATGGTCACGACGCTCGGCAGCGCCTTGTTCGCCACCGCGGCGACCGTGCCCGGGTCCCGCTTGAACGACGCCGGGGAGTCCCCCGCGGCGACCGTCGTCGAACTGACGCCCGTGTCGCCACGCTCGGCCGCCCAGTAGCCGATGCCGCCGCCCACACCGCCGGCCACCAGGGCCGCCACGAGAACCGCCGCCACCAGACCACCAGTCCTCCGCTTGGGCGGAGCCTCCGGGACGGGCGGGACGGGCGCACCCCAGGCCGGTACGGCCGGCGGAGGCGGAGGCCAGCCACCGGCCGGCGCCGCGGCCGCGGTCGCGGTCTCCGGGGTGGGAGCCGCAGCCGTCGGCGCGGGAGCCGGAGCCTCGGCCTCCGCGGGAGCCGGAGCCTCGGCCGGGGTCGGAGCCGGGGTACCGGCCGCCGGGGTCGGAGCCGGGGTACCGGCCGCCGGCGCCTCGGTCGCATCTACCGACGCGGCAGGCGGCGCGACGGGGGCAGGAGGGACGGGAGGGGCGGACGGGGCACTCGGGTCCGCCGGAACCTCGGTGCCCTCGTTCTCGGTGCTCACAGCTCTCTCCTCGTTCACTGCGCAGGTGGATGCCCTCACTGGGGTGCTGCGGACAGCTTTTCCCACAGGGCGTCAGGCCACTGTAAGGCGGAGCTGTGCGTCCGCGCCCCATTCTTTATTTGTGGACAGAACGGACGCGATCCGGTACGGCCGCCCCGCCAATGGCACCATGACGCGGTGACCCACGCACGGCAGCACCCCCGGCCGCACACGAACCGCGCCCCCCTCCAGGTGGTCGCCCACCGCGGAGCCTCCGAAGACGCCCCGGAACACACCCTCGCCGCCTACGTGAAGGCCATCGAGGACGGCGCCGACGCCCTCGAGTGCGATGTCCGGCTCACCGCCGACGGCCACCTCGTCTGCGTCCACGACCGCCGCGTCGACCGCACCTCCAACGGCCGCGGCGCCGTCTCCGCCCTGGAGCTCGCCGACCTCGCCGCCCTGGACTTCGGCACCTGGCGGGGCCGCGAGGAGGCCCGCGAGAGCCCGGACTGGAAGGACTCCGGGCTCACCTCCGTACTCACCCTGGAACGCCTCCTGGAGCTGGTCTCCGACGCCGGACGCCACATAGAACTGGCCATCGAGACCAAGCACCCCACCCGCTGGGCGGGCCAGGTGGAGGAGCGGCTGCTCGAGCTGCTCGGGCGGTTCGGCCTCGCGGCGCCGGCGTCCCCCGAGGAGTCTCCCGTACGGGTCATGAGCTTCTCGGCGCGCTCACTGCACCGGATCGCGGCCGCCGCGCCGACGCTCCCCACCGTCTCGCTCTCGCAGTTCGTCACCCCCCGGCTGCGCGACGGAAGGCTGCCGGCGGGCGCGCGGATCGCCGGACCGTCGATCCGGATCGTCCGCCATCACCCCACCGTGATCCTTCGGCTCCAGAAGGCCGGACACCAGGTCCATGTATGGACGGTGGACGAGCCGGAGGACGTGGAGCTCTGCGAGCGGCTCGGCGTGGAGGCGGTCATCACCAACCGGCCCAAGCAGGTGCTGTCCCAGTTGGGCCGCCTTTGACCCCATCCCTTCCTTCTTCTCGCCCCTTCCGCCACATGCGCCTCAGGGTTACAGGGAGTGCACCGGCGCGTTCGGTCCGTACTCGATCGTTACGAGTGCGTCACCGCACGTTGCTTGGACGGTTTCCGGTCCAGGCCATTGGGGCATCCACACCGTGGCGTGGGGCAAAGGAGGTCTCGGGGGTGGCGTTGGTGGTGGCACAGGAGGTGCCCACGTCGTCGAGCATGGCCGTACCCCATGGCCCTGCGGGCGTGGGTGAGGCGCGACACCGTATGCGGGAGCAGTTGAGCCGCAGCGGGATGTCCGAATCGGTCGTCGACGATGCGGTACTGATCCTTTCCGAGCTGCTCAGCAATGCCTGCCGGCACGGCAGGCCGCTGGGGCGGGCGGAGATGGGCGACGGGGACGTCCGTGCGGCCTGGCGCATCGATCCGTCAGGTGGCCTGACCGTCGAGGTGACGGACGGCGGTGGTCCGACCCGGCCCGTTCCGTCGACGCCCTCGGTCACCGCACGCGGCGGCCGTGGGCTGAACATCATCGGCGCCCTGGCTCAGGACTGGGGTGTACGGGACGGCGCGTCCGGTGAGGTGACGGTCTGGGTGGTCGTCACCGAGGGCCACCGTCGCGAGGACTTCGCGGCGAGGGTCGGCGGCGGCTCGGGCTTCGACTTCCTGGACGCGTACGACGACCTGGACTGAAGCCGGGGTGCTCCGAGCCCGGGGGCGGCGAACCGAGCTCCCGGCCCCTGGGCGACCGAGCCCCGGGGGCGGCCTCCTGAACTCCCGGCCCTCGACCGCCCGGGACCTGCCGCCGGGCGCACGGCACCAGCGCCCTGGCGCCCGGCACCCGGCCCCCCGGAGCCGCGCCCCGGCGTCCCAGCGCGGCGATCGGCCCCCGCGCACGCACCGGTCGCAGAGGCCCGGGTCGGTGAACATGCCCGCCTGAGTCCCTTGGCGCTTCCGTGCGGCTAGGCTCGCCCGACACAGAGCCGTGCACCGAGCGCGGCCTGCACCACAGCACTGCCGCTATCGGGAGAAGCCACACCATGGCCAAGAAGCGCCCCCAGACGAAGGCCGCCAAGGCACAGGTCACGAACGGGGAGATCCCGGTCGTCGGGGCGCGCGAGCCGTGCCCCTGCGGGTCGGGCCGCCGCTACAAGGCGTGCCACGGCCGGGCCGCCGCGCACGCCGTGACCGAGCTGGTCCAGCGCCCCTTCGAGGGGCTG
Source organism: Streptomyces sp. NPDC029169 (assembly GCF_055563935.1). Taxonomy (NCBI): domain Bacteria; kingdom Bacillati; phylum Actinomycetota; class Actinomycetes; order Kitasatosporales; family Streptomycetaceae; genus Streptomyces; species Streptomyces sp. NPDC029169. Next base: position 210,691 of record NZ_JBVHXA010000007.1, on the reverse strand, counting down.
CCCGGCGAGTGCGACTGGGTCGCGCTGCGCGAACTGGTGCCCGCCGCCACCGTCCCGCTCACCCTGAAGGACGGGCTGCCCGAGGGCGTGCCTTCCGTGACGCTCGCGACCGTGCTGCCCATGGCGTGGCCCGCGCTGCGCCGCGACGACGGCTCCGTCCTCCTCGCCCTGCAGAACGACTCCTCCTCCGGCGATCTCGCCCGCGACCTCGCCGACACCCTCCTGCGCGCCCTGGAGGCGGAGCCGGGTACTCCGGTCGCCGGCCGTCGCGTACCGGCCGAGGGCCCGCGCCTGCAGGATCTGCTCGACCCGAACAGCGATTTCACGCCGGTCGTGCACGAGGGCTTCGAATTCTGGATTCCGGAGTCCGCGGAGAACTCCAACCCCGAGGTCAGCGCCTCCCTCGAGCGCGCCAACGCCGCCGCGATCCCCACGGTCAAGCTGACCGGCGTGGATTCGGCGTACTGGTGCGAGACCCCGGAGAAGAACCACCTGCGCTGGGTCATGCCTTACCCGGAGGAGAAGCTTCTCGACGCGCTGGCCCGCCTGCACGCGGCCGGCACCTCCTCCCTCGGCGACGACACCCGTCTGGTCGGCTCCTTCCGGGCGCACGGCCTGATGGTGCCGGTCTGGGACCTGCCGACGTCGATGGGCGCCGAGGCGTGCGAGAAGCCGGCCGCCGAGTTCGCCGAGCGACTGGCGGCGGCGCTGGCCACCGACGCCCCGCTCACCCCCGAGGAGCGCCGGGCGCGCGGCGGACTCACCAACCGTCAGGTGACTCTCAGCTGACACCGGCGGTGACGGTGGTGCCTGTGGTGACAGTGATGACGGTGATGACCGTGGTGGCTGACAGACCGACCAGTCGGTGACATCCGCCACAACTCCCCGTGCGGCCAGGTAAATCCCTGTCCGAATAACCGAGATCGAATTTGCGAACAGCAGATCTCTTGTTACCGTTCTAGAAGCCCGGTCGCTGGTGCATCCCCCGTCGCCAGCGACCGGGTCTTCTCATGCCCGGACGGATCCCGTCCCGAGGCTCAACTGCCGCCCGCACCCGCCATGTTGCTCCCCGACCGCAGCAGCAGCGGCGTGCTGCCGCCCTCGCCCGCACCCGCGAATTCCGACACGGCCGAATATGCCGAAACCGCGCCTCGCGCGCGCTCCCGCGGCGTCTCGCACGCCCCCGGTTCGTCCTGCGCGGGAACGGCGCAACGCACTTGTACGGTCCGCCCGCCGGGCCCCATCAGGGTGAGTACGGCGTCGAGCTGCTGGCCGCTGGCGTTGCGGTAGTACGTACGCGCCCAGGTGTCCGGGCCCTCCGTGAGCACGCACGTCTGCGCCTCGATCCCATCGGGGGAGGTCAGTTCGGGACCGCAGTGCGAGGCACGGGCGGGAACGGCCGACGGCGCCCCCGAAGCCGAGGGGGAGGGCGCGGGCGGGGGAGTCGGCGCGGCCTTCCGCGCGCCGAGGCCGAGGCCCGGCAGCAGACCGCCGTCGGCGCGCCGCCCGGCGTCCTCCGCCGGCGGCTTGGCGTCGTCGCCCGGCCCCGGGCCGGCCGCCTGGCCGGCGAGGGCGGCCAGCGGCAGGAACGTGGCACACACCACGACGGCCCCGAGCCCGATCATGCGGAGATTCATGGGATCCACCTGCCCGGCTGGCTGCGACTCGTGAACGGCGTGTACGGCGTGAACCGTGGGCCGAAGATATCGGCGGAACTACGGCGCACCGCGCGCCCCGCGCCCATTTCCCGTACAAGTCGGGCAGCCTCACACCCGTACGGGTGAGGAAACCCCAGACCCTCCGCTCCCCGTTCGGTACCGCGTCAGTACGCGAGTCTGCTGCCGCCGCCCGGCGCGCCCGTGCTCGCCTCGACCAGTGCGTCCACGACCGCCTCCACGTCCGGCAGCCAGGGCCTGGCCGACCCGGCCAGCGGCGCCCGTTCCCAGCGCACCTGCCCCGTCCCCGCGACCGACGGCGGCAGCAGCAGATAGCCGCCCTCGCCGTGGAACCGCAGCGAACTGGGCACGCTGTCCTTCGCGTACAGGAGCTCGCCGAGCTGTTCGAGGCCGTACGGAGCGACCAGCAGCGACCAGCGCGTGGGCGTCGCCACCACCGGCCCGAGCCGCATGCCCATCGCGTCGAGGGCGGCCAGGGCCCGCGCCCCCGCGACGGCCGGCAGGCTCACCGCGCAGGGCGCGCCGCCTCCGGTGGCCAGGACGATCGGGGCGCCCGGGCGCCGGGTCCACCACCAGCGGATCATGCGCTCGTCGGTGGTGGCCGCGAGCAGTCCGGGGTCGAAGGGGTGTGCGCCGGGGACGACGCACCCCGGGTCGGGGCAGGCGCAGCCGGCCCCTCTGGACGTACGGGTCGTCGCCTTCAGCCCCACGCCGGGCAGTACGGGCCAGCCCCACTCGGCGGCGCAGACGAGCGCCGCGTCGAGCTGGACGGTCTTTTCCCTGCGCCGGAACCGGAGCCCGCGTCGCCTTCCGAGGATCTCGCGCATGAGCGCTCGTTCCTTTCCATTGAACGCCGAATCCACATCACACCATGTGCAGATCACTTCACTGTGCGTAGCACCGCGTACAAGGTCGGCGGTTCGCCGCCCCGTGCGGTGGGGCGGGAGGGGCCGAGCTGAGGCTCGTCGTCCACTCGAGGGGCGCGGCCTGCGGCGGTGAGGACGCCCAGGCACCCTGCCAGGTTCCGGGGCCGTTCCAACTACCCCTGGCCATCACCGATTACGTACCCATCACGTTCAAATCAACGCGCTTTCAAACGACGCCAGTCGACCGCGAAAGGTGCACCGAGGGGGCAATTTTCGGCCAACTTGGCCTGCACTTCAACCCTTCTGCCAAACCCCACGGACACCACAAGTCCCGTGGGGACAATGCTGGACATCGCTCCTCTTGTGCGTGTACATGTGGATGCATTGCTAGCGGCGCAGATTGACATGGGGGTTTGCGATGCTATTGAGCGAAACGCACCGGTCGGAAAGCCGGTCGACATGAGCGCCCCACACCTGCCGAAAGTGGCTGGAATCGATTCCACGGTTCCCTCGCCCGCGCACACTACCGCGCCCGTCCCGCCCGTGAACCCGTCCGCAGCAACCCTCCCGGGCATCCCCGGCGCGATGATCCAGGACCGGCTGGCCGGCTGGGTCTCCGACCTCACCACCCTCCACGAACTCACCGAACGCCTGGTCAAGACCGGTTCACTCGACGAAGCACTGCGCGAACTGCTGCGCGCCGGAGCCGCCCTCGTCGGCGCCCGCCGCGGCATGGCCGTCCTCGAACCCGGCGACGGACTCGGCCCCACCTCCACCGTCGGCCTCGGACTCGCCCACGCCGAACTCGGCACCATCGAGACCGTCCCGCGCTCCGCCACCTCCTACGGCCGCATCCTCGACGGCCTCCCCGAACCGACCGGATCCCGAGCCGTCCCCGAACCGACCGGACCGCAGACCACCCCCGACCCCACCCGATCCCGAACCGTCCCCGACCCGGTCGCCGTCCCCGACCTGCTCGGCGAGGCGGAGCTCGACCCCCGCCACCGCGAGGTCGCCGCCCGGCTCGGCTACGCCGCCAGCTACGCGCTCCCGCTCGCCACCGAGGCCGCCGGCCGACTCGGCGCCGTCGTCTGGCTGTACGACGAACCCGCCGAACCCGTCGAACGCCAGCGCCACCTCGTCGGTCTCTACGGCCGCTACGCCACCGAACACCTCGCCCGCCTCCTGGAACTGGAGCGCGCCCGCGTCCAGGTCACGACCGTCGCCGAGGAGCTGCTGCCCAGCCGCCTCCCCCGCGTCCCTGGCGTCCAGCTCGCCGCCCGCCACCGCACCGGCCCCCAGGGCGGCGGCGACTGGTACGACGCGCTGCCGCTCCCCGAAGGCGCCCTCGGCCTCGCCGTCGGCTCCGTCTCCGGGACCGGACCGAGCGCGCTCGCCGCGATGGGCCGGCTGCGCGCCTCCCTGCGCGCTTACGCGGTCATGGAGGGCGAGGACCCCGTCGCCGTCCTCTCCGACCTCGAACTCCTGCTCCGGCTCACCGAGCCCGCCCGCTCGGCCACCGCGCTCTTCGCCTACTCCGAGCCCAAGCAGCGCAAACTCGTCCTCGCCGGAGCCGGCCACACCCCGCCGCTGATCATCGGCGACCACCGCACCGAGTACGTCGAAACCTCACTGTCGGCGCCGCTCGGCATGCTCGCCTGCTGGGAGGCGCCGAGCGTCGAGATCGCCCCCGAGCCCGGAGAAACGGTGCTGCTCTACACCGACGGGCTGCTCCGCCGTACCGGCGACCCCATGGACCGGGCCTTCGCCCGGCTCCACGCGGCCGCCACGAGCGTCCCGAAGGCCGACCGGACCGACCCCGGGGCCATCGCCGACCACATCCTGCGGACCCTGCTGCCCGACGGCCTCGACACCGCCGGCGACGGCGAGGACGTGGTCCTGCTCGCCGCTCGCTTCGAGTAGGCCGCCCGCCGCGAGTGAGCGGTACGTGACGCAGCGGTAATAGGTCTTCCGGCCCTGGGCCCCCTTCCGTACGACCGTACGATGGACGGGGTTCAGTGTCGTAAGAAGGAGACCCCCGTGGCAGACGAGCTCACCCCGGAAACCCCGGACGAGACCGAAGAGCCGATCAAGCAGCGGAAGAACGGCCTTTACCAGGGCGTGTCCGACGAGCTCGCCGAGAACATGAAGTCCGGCTGGGCCGACACCGAGCTGACCGGCCTGAAGCCGATCGCCCAGGCCCGGCACACCGCCGCCCGCCGCGCCGCGCTGTCCACGCGCTTCCCCGGCGAGCGCCTGGTGATCCCCGCCGGCAACCTGAAGACACGCTCGAACGACACCGAGTACGGCTTCCGCGCCTCGACCGAGTACGCCTACCTCACCGGCGACCAGACGCAGGACGGCGTCCTCGTCCTGGAACCGGTGAAGGACGGCCACGAGGCCACGATCTACCTGCTGCCCCGCTCCAACCGCGAGAACGGCGAGTTCTGGCTCGACGGCCAGGGCGAGCTCTGGGTCGGCCGCCGCCACTCCCTGACCGAGGCCGAGCAGCTCCTCGGCATCCCGGCCAAGGACGTCCGCGAGCTGCCCGCCGCCCTCAAGGAGGCCACCGGCCCGGTCCGCGCCGTCCGCGGCCACGATGCAAGCATCGAGGCCGCCCTGACCGACAAGGTCACCGCCGAACGCGACGAAGAGCTGCGGGTCCACCTCTCCGAGGCCCGTCTCATCAAGGACGCGTTTGAAATCGCCGAGCTGCAGAAGGCCTGCGACTCCACTGCCCGCGGCTTCGAGGACGTCGTCAAGGTCCTCGACAAGGCCGAGGCCACCAGCGAGCGCTACATCGAAGGCACCTTCTTCCTGCGCGCCCGCGTCGAAGGCAACGACGTCGGCTACGGCTCCATCTGCGCCGCCGGCCCGCACGCCACCACCCTCCACTGGGTACGCAACGACGGCCCGGTCCGCTCCGGCGAGCTGCTGCTCCTCGACGCCGGCGTCGAGACCACCGAGCTCTACACCGCCGACGTGACCCGCACCCTGCCGATCAACGGCCGCTTCACCGAGCTCCAGCGCAAGATCTACGACGCCGTGTACGAGGCGCAGGAGGCGGGCATCGCCGCCGTCAAGCCGGGCGCCGCCTACCGCGACTTCCACGACGCCGCCCAGCGCGTGCTCGCCGAGAAGCTCGTCGAGTGGGGCCTGATCGAGGGCCCCGTCGACCGCGTCCTGGAGCTCGGCCTCCAGCGCCGCTGGACCCTGCACGGCACCGGCCACATGCTCGGCATGGACGTCCACGACTGCGCCGCCGCGCGCACCGAGGCGTACGTCGACACGACGCTGGAGCCGGGCATGTGCCTGACCGTCGAGCCGGGACTCTACTTCCAGGCCGACGACCTGACCGTGCCCGAGGAGTACCGCGGCATCGGCATCCGGATCGAGGACGACATCCTCGTCACCGACGACGGCAACCGGAACCTCTCCGCCGCACTGCCGCGCCAGGCCGACGAGGTCGAGGCCTGGATGGCCGGCCTCAAGGGCTGACGTACAGGCTGACGTTCGTACGGAATACGGCCCCCGCAGACGTGATCGGCGGGGGCCCTCCCGTACCCGTTCTCACGTGCTCGTCCTCAGGTCAGCGCGAGCGGCGCGTCCGTCCGCCACTTGACGATCTTGTCGAAGCTGACCAGCGCCCCGCCCCGGCCCGTACGGCCGAAATGGACATGATCGGCGAGCTCCTCGATCAGCCGCAGCCCCCGCCCGTTCTCGGCATCGTGGGCGGCGGGGAGCGGGTAACCCGAGAAACCAGGACCCGAGTCCGCCACCTCGATACGACAGGTCTCCCCGTCCAGATAGGCCGTCACCCGGTACGCCTCCGAGGCCGGACCGGAACCCGTGTCCCCACCGTGCTCCACGGCATTGGCACACGCCTCGGTGAGCGCGACCGACAAGTCGTACGACACATCGGGGTCGACCCCCGCCGTCTCCATCGTGCCGAGCAGCAGCCGCCGGGCGAGCGGAACGCTCGCGGCCTCGCGCCTCAGATGGAGGGACCACCAGATGCTCATGCTCCAGCCTCCTGGCTGCGGCTCGACATGCTGCGGCGCGACATACCGATACCTATTGCCGCGCCAAGGGGTCCGTAAGCCCCCGGAAGGCACAAGAGCGCTCATTCGGCGGATGTGTGCGCACCACGGCCGGTGTATGTCGGACCGAGGCCGCCAGCGCGTCGGACCCGAAGGCCGTCTGTATGTCGGACCGAGGCCGCCAGCGTGCCGGACCCGAAGGCCGCGTGTATATCGGATCCGAAGGCGGCCAAAGGTGATCTTCCGGACCTGCCGCATGGCGGGCCAGGGCCTGGTGCGATGATGGGCCCGCCATGTCTGCGCCCGCGCTCGCACCACGCCTGCTGAGGGCCGCGGTGTTCACCGCGGTCTGCGTCGTGCTGTCCGGGCTCGGACACGCGATCGCCGCCTTCGCGGGCCTCGCCCTGTGGACCCTGGTCGCCGGCTTCCTGGGCTTCTTCGGCATCGCCGTCCTCTTCGCCGGACGGCAACGCTCGCTGCCCGTCATCGTCACCGCCCTGGCCGGCGGACAACTCGGACTGCACGCTCTCTTCGGACTCGGACAACGGCCGCTCACCGGCGGCTCCCTCGGCCCGGTCACCGACGACGCGCTGATCCGGATGGCCGCCCGACTCGTCTGCGGCGCCGGCGCCGCGTCCATGAGCGCCGCCGACGCCACGCGCATCATCAGCGACGCCGGCCTCGACCCGGCCACCGCAGCCACCCACACCCACGCCGCCCACCTGGCCGGCGGGACGGCCGCCGGCGCCGTCCAGAGCGCCGGCCTCCTGCCCAGCCTCCCGATGGTGCTCGGCCACCTCCTGGCCGCACTTGCCACCGGCTGGCTGCTGCGCCACGGCGACCTCGCCCTCGGCCGGCTCGCCCGGCTCTCCACCCACCGGGCGACCGAACTCGCCGAAGCCGCCCTCGTCCGCTCCCTGCGCGCCGCACTCACCCTCGTACGGGCCCTGCTCGCCGGCCTTCCCGGACTTCCCGCCGCCGGCCCGCGCCGGCCCGCCCGCACCACGGACGACACCGCACCGCCCACCGGCACCGAAGCACTCCAGCACACCGTCATCCGGCGCGGCCCCCCGGCCGCCGACTGCGCCCTCGCGGCCTGACCCGGACCCGCTCCGCTTCACCGAGAGCCGGTCCGTGGCCCTTCGTACGCCCGCACCACCCGGAACACACCCTTCCGGCCGTCGGCGTGCCGGAACCCCGACCCCTCTCCCGAGCTGGAGTGTCTTCTGCCATGAACGTTTCCCGTATCGCCCTCACCGGTGGCATCGCCCTCTCCTCCGTCGTCCTGCTCTCCGGCACCGCCTTCGCGCACGTCGGCGTCCAGCCGCAGGGCGAAGCCACCAAGGGCGGCTACGCGACCGTCAACGTCAAGGTCCCCAACGAGCGCGACAACGCCTCCACCGTCAAGGTCGAGATCAACTTCCCCACCGACCACCCGCTCGCCTCCGTGATGCCGCAGCCCGTCCCCGGCTGGAAGTCCGAGGTCACCAAGGCCAAGCTCGCCAAGCCGCTGGAGCTGCACGGCAAGACCATCAACGAGGCCGTCTCCAAGGTCACCTGGACCGCCGACGGCTCCAAGATCGGCCCCGGCCAGTTCCAGCAGTTCCCCCTCTCGCTCGGCCGGCTGCCCGAGGACACCGACCAGCTCGTCCTCAAGGCCATCCAGACCTACGACAACAACGAGGTCGTCCGCTGGATCGAAGAGCCCAAGGAAGGCGCCGAGGAACCCCAGAACCCCGCGCCCGTACTGAAGCTCACCGCCGCCACCGACGACCACCACGGCGGCAGCGACACGAAGACGGATGAGAAGGCCGGCCAGGAGGACAAGGCGAAGGACGAGAAGGGCCACGGCCACACCGAATCCGCCTCCGCCTCCTCCAGCGACACCACCGCCCGCGTCCTCGGCGTCGTCGGCATCCTCATCGGCGCCGCCGGCGTCGCCTTCGGCCTCCTCGCCGGCCGCCGCCGCTCCGCCTGAACCAGAAAGAACACGCCCCATGTCAGTCCAGAAGACGACCGGCCCCACCACCGACGAGCAGGCCAGGCCCAGCCGCCGCGCCCCCCTGATCATCGCCGCAGCCTCGGTCGTCGCCGCCCTCGCGGTGACGGCCGCCGTCGGCCTCGGCGGCGGAGCCGACAAGACCACCGGAACCGGAACCGGCCCCGTCGCCGAAGTCTCCACCGACGGCAACAGCACCAAGGCGGCGACCGTCCTCGACCGCCCCTTCACCAAGCCCGACCTCGTCCTCACCGACACCAAGGGCCAGAAGTACGACCTCCGCGCCCGGACCAAGGGCAAGGCGACGCTGATCTACTTCGGCTACACCCACTGCCCCGACGTCTGCCCCCTGACGATGAGCAACATCGCCATCGCCAAGAAGCAGCTCCCCAAGGCCGACCAGGACAAGCTCCAGGTCGTCTTCGTCACCACCGATCCCGAACGGGACACCCCCGCCTCACTCGCCAAGTGGCTCCCCGCCGCCGGCGACCCCTCCTTCATCGGCCTCACCGGCGACTTCCCCGCCATCCAGGCCGGCGCCCGCCAGATCGGCATCGGCATCGACCCGCCGAAGAAGGAGAAGAACGGCTCGGTCGTCTCCATGCACGGAGCCCAGGTGATCGCGTTCTCGCCCACGACCGACCAGGGCTACGTCCTGTACGGCGAGGACACGACCATCGACGACTACGCCAAGGACCTGCCGAAGCTCATCAAGGGGGAGAACCCGTGAACCGCCGCACCACCGCCCTGTCCGCCACCGTCGCCCTCACGGCAGCACTGGCGCTGACGGGGTGCTCGTCCGACAGCTCCGCCGAAGCCGACGGCAAGCCCGAACTGAAGGTCAGCGGCGCCTTCATGCCCCAGCCCGTGATGGACATGGCCGGCGCCTTCCTCACCATCAAGAACGAGAGCGGCACCGCCGACAAGCTCACCTCCGTCACGAGCCCGATCTCCGACGACGTCCAGATCCACGAGACGAAGAAGCAGAAGATGCGGCAGGTGACGTCCTTCGACATCCCCGCGAACGGCGACCTCACGCTCGAACGAGGCGGCAGCCACATCATGTTCATGGGCCTGAAGACCAAGCCGAAGCAGGGCGACAAGGTCAGCATCGAGCTGCACTTCGAGAAGGCCGACCCCATCACGGTCGACCTGCCCGTCGAAGCCGCCACCCACAACCCGAAGCAGCACTGAGCTACTTGAGGGACTGAACACACCCATGCCCACCACCGCCCCGCGCCTCGGAACCGCCCTGGCCCGGCTGCTGCTCGTCGCGGCCACGCTCCTCGGCGCCCTGCTCGCCGGCGCCGCCCCCGCGTCCGCGCACGCCGCACTCACCGGCAGCGACCCGCAGGACGGGGCGGTGGTCGCCACCGCCCCCAAGGACGTCCACCTCACCTTCTCCGAACAGGTCGCCATGGGCGACGACTCCATCCGCGTCCTCGACCCGGCCGGAAACCGCGTCGACACCGGAGAACTCCGCGACCTCTGCAGCGGCGCCGTCATCCGGTACGGCGTCGGCCTCCGCTCCGGACTCCCCGAAGGCACCTACACCGTCGCCTGGCAGGCCGTCTCCGCCGACAGCCACCCCATCGCCGGCGCCTTCACCTTCTCCGTCGGCGCCCCCTCCCCGACCTCCGTCACCCTCCCCGACCAGCAGGCAGGCGGCGGACTCGTCGGCGCGCTGTACGGCATCGCCCGCTACCTCTCGTACGCCGGCTTCATCGTCCTCGTCGGCGGCGGCGCCTTCGTCCTCGCCTGCTGGCCGCGCGGCGCGAGCATCCGGCCCCTCCAGCGGCTCGTCGTCAGAGGCTGGCTCACCCTCACCGCCGCCACCCTCGTCATGCTGCTGCTCCGCAACCCCTACACCGGCTCCGGCGAACTCGCCGACGCCTTCGACCTCGGCGGACTCAGCTCCGTCCTGGAGACGAAGACGGGCGCCGCACTCATCTCCCGGCTCATGCTGCTCGGCGCCGCCGCACTCTTCGTGGCCGTGCTCTTCGGCACGTACACCAAGCGGACCGACGAGAGGGAGAAGAAGGACCTCACCTTCGGACTCGCGATCGGCGGCACCGTCGTCGCCGCCGGAATCGCGGGGACCTGGGCACTCGCCGAACACGCCTCCACCGGCATCCAGCCCGGGATCGCGATGCCCGTCGACATCCTCCACCTCCTGGCCGTCGCGGCCTGGCTCGGCGGCCTGGCCACCCTGCTCGTCGCGCTCTACCGGGCACCCGGCATCGAGCGGGCCGCGGTGGAACGCTTCTCGAAGATCGCCTTCGGCTCCGTGGCCGTCCTCGCGGCGACCGGGCTGTACCAGTCCTGGCGCCAGGCCGGCTCCTGGTCCGCCCTCACCGGCACCGCGTACGGACAACTGCTCCTGGTCAAGATCGGACTCGTCGCCGTCCTCGTCGGCATCGCCTGGATCTCGCGCCGCTGGACCCAGCGACTCGCCACACCGGCACAGACGGAGTCGGAGACGACGGCCACGGATGACACCGAGGCCGAGGAAGAAGAGGCGGAGGAAGCCGAAGCCTCCGCCGGCGGCACCGACCCCGTACGGGCCGCCCAACTCGCCCGGCAACGAGCCGCCGTCGCCACCGCCCGCAAGAAGAGGGACCGCGACGCCGACCCCGAACGCACCGGCCTGCGCCGCTCCGTCCTGACCGAAGCCGCCGTCGCCGTCGTCCTGCTCGCCGTCACGACCGTCCTGACCTCGACCGAACCCGGCCGCACGGAAGAAGAGGCAGGACGCTCCCGCTCCGCCTCCGGCTCGACCGCCGTACCCGAACGCCCCGTGGACATCCGCCTCCCCTTCGACACCGGGGGCGTCGATGGCAAGGGCACCGTACGGCTCAGCCTCGACCCCGGCCGCACCGGCGCCAACGCCCTCCACCTCTACGTCGACCGCCCCAACGGCCGCCCCCTGGACGTCCCCGAGATCAAGGTCGCCTTCACCCTCAAGGCGAAGGACATCGGCCCCCTCCCCGTCGTCCCCGACCGCATCCAGACCGGACACTGGAGCGCCAACGGAGTCCAGATCCCCATGGCCGGCGAATGGCAGATCCAGGTGACGGTCCGCACCTCCGACATCGACCAGACCACCATCGACAAGACCGTGAAGATCGGCTGACCGACGTGAACAACGACGACGACACCCTCGACATCTCCCGGCGCAAGCTCCTCGGCACCGTCGGCGCGGCAGGCGCAGCCGGCCTCGCCCTCGGCGCGGCCGGAGGCGCCGGCGTCTACAGCGCGGTCGGCGACTCCGGCACCCCCGCCTCGGACACGACCGCACTCACAGTGGTCGGCGCCACCGAGGCGATGTTTCACGGGAAACATCAAGCGGGGATCACCACTCCGCTTCAGTCACGCGGCCACCTGATCGCCTTCGACCTCGCCCCAGGCGCCGGCCGCAAGGAAGCCGCGGCACTCCTGCGCCGCTGGTCCACCACGGCCAAGGCCCTCATGGCAGGCAAGCCGTCCACCGACGACACCGGCATCGCCCTCGACGCCGGACCCTCCTCCCTCACCGTCACTTTCGGCTTCGGCCACTCCTTCTTCGGCCGTACGGGACTCACCGCCCGCCGCCCCCCGCAGCTCGACCCCCTGCCCGCTTTCTCCGCCGACGCCCTCGACCCCAAGCGCTCCGAGGGCGACCTCTGGGTACAGATCGGCGCCGACGACGCCCTCGTCGCCTTCCACGCCCTGCGCGCCCTCCAGAAGGACGCCGGCGCAGCCGCCACCGTCCGCTGGCAGATGAACGGCTTCAACCGCTCCGCAGGCGCCACCGCCAAGCCCATGACCGCCCGCAACCTCATGGGCCAGGTCGACGGCACGGGCAACCCCAAGCCCTCCGACCCCGACTTCGACCAGCGGATCTTCGTCCCCGCAGGCGGCGCCGGCGCGGGCGGAGCGCACGACTGGATGGCCGGCGGCTCCTACGCCGTCGTCCGCCGGATCCGCATGCTCCTCGACGACTGGGAGAAGCTCCCCCTCGACAAGCAGGAGAAGGTCATCGGCCGCCGCAAATCCGACGGCGCCCCCCTCACCGGCGGAACCGAGACCACCGAACCCGACCTGAACAAGACCGGCCCCGACGGCACACTCGTCATCCCGGACAACGCCCACTCCCGGATCTCCGCCCCCGAACAGAACGGCGGAGCCGCCATGCTGCGCCGCCCCTTCTCCTTCCACGACGGCATCGGCGCCGACGGCACACCCGACGCCGGACTGCTCTTCATCTGCTGGCAGGCCGACCCGCTCAGGGGCTTCGTGCCCGTGCAGCGCAAGCTCGACCGGGGCGACGCGCTCTCCCCCTTCCTCCGGCACGAGGCGAGCGGCCTCTTCGCCGTGCCGGGCGGGGCCGCCGACGGCGAATACGTGGGCCAGCGGCTTCTGGAGTCGTAAGGACCCGGCGCCTATTAGGGTGACCGTATGTCCGCCACCCGGTATACGTATCTCGGCCCCGAAGGCACCTTCACGGAGGCCGCGCTGCGTACGCTGCCCGAGGCCGCGACCCGGGAACTCGTCCCGATGGTCTCCGTCCCCGCCGCGCTCGACGCCGTACGCAACGGAGAGGCCGCCGCCGCTCTCGTACCGATCGAGAACTCGGTGGAGGGCGGCGTCACCGCGACGCTGGACGAGCTGGCCTCCGGTGAACCGCTGATGATCTACCGCGAGGTGGTCCTGCCGATCGCCTTCGCCCTCCTCGCCCGCCCCGGGACCAAGCTCTCCGAGATCAAGACGGTGACCGGTCACCCGGTCGCCCAGCCGCAGGTGCGGAACTGGCTCCGGGCCCACCTCCCCGACGCCCTCTGGGAGTCGGCGGCCTCGAACGCGGACGGGGCCCGGCTGGTGCAGGAGGGCCGCTTCGACGCCGCCTTCGCCGGCGAGTTCGCGGCGGCGACCTACGGCCTGGAGGCCCTGGTCACCGAGATCCACGACGCGGAGAACGCCGAGACCCGCTTCGTCCTCGTGGGCCGGCCGGCCCGGCCCGCGGCGCCGACCGGGGCGGACAAGACGTCGGTGGTGCTGTGGCTGGGTGACGATCATCCGGGTGCCCTCCTCGAGCTGCTCCAGGAATTCGCGGTGCGCGGGGTCAACCTGATGCTGATCCAGTCCCGCCCGACGGGGGCTGGCATCGGGAACTACTGCTTCGCCGTGGACGCCGAGGGCCATATCTCGGACCGGCGCGTGGGCGAGGCGCTGATGGGCCTGAAGCGGATCTGCCCGAAGGTGCGGTTCCTCGGGTCGTACCCGCGTGCGGGCGTCGCGAGGAAGGACGTACGGGCGCTGCGGCGCGGGACGTCGGACGCGGAGTTCATGGCGGCCTCCGATTGGCTGGCGAGGGCCCAGGACGGTCGGGCCTGACCTGATCGTGCCCCGCCGCTGCCTTCGCCGGGGTTGGTCGTCCACAGGCGCGAAGGGGTTGTCCTACCTGCGTATATTCCTACGAACCCCCAAGTTATCCACAGGCCTCTTTCCCAGCCTGGGGACAAGTCGATATGGCGGTTGGGCAAGGTCGACAAATCGCCCCAGCCGGGTTCCGTTCACCCACAGGGGCGCAGGTCGGGCCACGTCAGCCCCATTCCATTGATCAACTCTTTAGGGCGAGGCCGGGCGAGGAATTCCCACTCGGAAGAGTGCGCGGGGCGGGTTTGATCATGACGACGCCCAGCAAATTCGTTCACGATCCACAGATCTGACGCACAGCCTGTGGAAAACTTGGGCGAGGGCCGATCTCGCTGTGGAGAAGTCCAGTGATCCACGCGGCGATTCAGTCAAGGCGCGCACGCCGGTCCGCCCCTTTTCGGGGGTCCCAGCACCCTTTATTGACGAATAGGGAGAGGATTTCCCAATACCGGCAATTCGGGCAAAGCGACACGCACCGCTATATCGGGTGGGGTGGGGCGAGCCCGCACCGGTAGCCTGGTGGGGTGATTGACCTTCGCCTGCTCCGTGAGGACCCCGACCGTGTTCGCGCCTCCCAGCGCGCCCGTGGAGAGGACGTCGAGCTCGTCGACGCCCTGCTCTCCGCCGATGAGCGGCGCAGGTCGTCCGGCGTCCGCTTCGACGAGCTCCGTTCCGAGCAGAAGTCGCTCGGAAAGCTGATCCCCAAGGCCTCCCCCGAGGAGCGCGCCGAGCTCCTCCAGCGGGCCGAGCAGCTCAAGGCCGATGTCAAGGCCGCCGAGGCCGAGCAGAACGAGGCCGACGAGACCGCGCGCGACCTGCTGCTGAAGCTCGGCAACATCGTCCACCCGGACGTGCCCGTCGGCGGCGAGGAGGACTTCGTCGTCCTGGAGACGCACGGCACCATCCGCGACTTCGCGGCCGAGGGCTTCGAGCCCAAGGACCACCTGGAGCTGGGCGAGGCGCTGGGCGCCATCGACGTCGAGCGGGGCGCCAAGGTCTCCGGCTCGCGCTTCTACTACCTGACGGGTGTCGGCGCCCTGCTGGAGCTGGCCCTCGTCAACGCGGCGATCGCGCAGGCGACCGAGGCCGGGTTCATCCCGATGCTGACGCCGGCGCTGGTCCGCCCCCGCGCCATGGAGGGCACCGGCTTCCTCGGCCAGGCCGCGGAGAACGTGTACCACCTGGAGAAGGACGACTTCTACCTCGTCGGTACGTCCGAGGTGCCGCTCGCCGCGTACCACATGGACGAGATCATCGACGCCGACAAGCTCCCGCTGCGCTACGCCGGCTTCTCGCCGTGCTTCCGCCGCGAGGCCGGCACGTACGGCAAGGACACCCGGGGCATCTTCCGGGTCCACCAGTTCGACAAGGTCGAGATGTTCTCGTACGTCGCTCCGGAGGACGCCGAGAACGAGCACAGGCGGCTGCTCGACTGGGAGAAGCAGTGGCTGACCAGCCTTGAGCTGCCCTTCCAGGTCATCGATGTGGCCACCGGCGACCTGGGCTCCTCCGCCTCGCGCAAGTTCGACTGCGAGGCCTGGATCCCGACGCAGGGCAAGTACCGCGAGCTGACCTCCGCGTCGAACTGCGACGGCTTCCAGGCGCGCCGCCTGTCCGTGCGGATGCGCGACGAGCGGGGCGGCAAGAAGGTCGTCCAGCCGCTCGCGACGCTGAACGGCACCCTGTGCGCCGTACCGCGCACGATCGTGGCGATCCTGGAGAACCACCAGCTGCCGGACGGTTCGGTGCGGGTGCCGGAGGTCCTGCGGCCGTACCTGGGTGGCCGCGAGGTCCTGGAGCCGATCTCCAAGTGAGTCCGTTCCCGTACAAGCTCGTCGCGACGGACCTCGACGGCACGCTGCTGCGCGCCGACGAGTCGGTCTCGGACCGTACGCGTGACGCCCTCGCCGCCGTGGTGGCGGCGGGGGCCGCGCACATCGTGGTCACGGGCCGGTCCGTCCCCTGGACCCGGCACATCCTCGACGACCTCGGCTACGAGGGGCTCGCGGTGTGCGGTCAGGGCGCGCAGGTCTACCACGCGGGCGAGCACCGACTGCTGACCTCGGTGACCCTGGACCGGCAGCTGGCCGGTCTGGCGCTGTCGAAGATCGAGGCCGAGGTGGGGCCGCTGGCGCTGGCCGCGAGCCGCGACGGTCTGGACGGCGAGGTGCTGATCAGCCCGGGGTACCGAGTGCAGGACGGGCCGCTGCCGTACGTCCCCTTCGAGGACCCGGCGGAGCTGTGGGCCGCCCCGCTGAACAAGCTGTACATCCAGCACCCGACGCTGTCGGACGACGAGCTGGCGGGGGCCGCCCGGCAGACGGCCGGCAGCCTGGTGGACGTGGTGATGGCCGGTCCGGGGATCGTGGAGATCCTCCCGCTGGGCCTGAGCAAGGCCACGGGTCTGTCGCTGGCGGCGCGCCGGCTGGGCGTGAAGGCGGCGGAGACGATCGCCTTCGGTGACATGCCGAACGACATCCCGATGTTCGCCTGGGCGGCGCGCGGCGTGGCGATGGCGAACGCCCACGCGTCCCTGAAGGACGTCGCGGACGAGGTGACGTTCTCGAACGAGGACGACGGCATCGCGGTCGTACTGGATCGTCTGCTGGCGGAGTAGAGCGGGCTTGCGTTCTGCGGAGGATGCGCGGATCGAACGCGCGCGGGGGTGACCCCGACCACGACTCGCTTTGAATCAAGCACAGTGCAAGCCGGTGCCTTACCGCTCGGCCAATCCTCCGGGTGGGCGGCCCGCGCGGAGAACCCGCGCGCTCGAAGCGGCCGCCCCGGCGGCGCTAGGGGGCGCCGCCCTGCAGGGAGCTCGACGGACTCGAACTCCGGCTCGAACTGGTGTCGGTCATCGTCGCGCTCCTCCCCGGTCTTGTGGCGGGCGTTTCCCGCTCGACCAGTGTGCGCGCGGCGGAGGTTCGGAAGCCACCGATTTATCGGGTGACGAACCCACCCACGACCTGATCGGTCGGGAGGGTTCGCCACCCGGCGGACGGGTTTCCCCGAGAAAACCTCAGAAGTTGATCATGTGTCCGGCCAGGCCGTGGATGGCCTCCTTGACGGCCTCGCCCAGCGTCGGGTGCGCGTGGACGTTCCGCGCGACCTCGTGGACCGTGAGGTCCCACTGCTGTGCCAGCGTCAGCTCGGGCAGCAGCTCGGTGACGTCGGGGCCGATCAGGTGGGCGCCGATGATCTCGCCGTACTGCGCGTCGGCGATGATCTTCACGAAGCCGGTGGAGTCGCCCAGGCCGTGCGCCTTGCCGTTCGCCGTGAACGGGAACTTGGCGACCTTGACGTCGTAACCCTTCTCGCGGGCCTGCTCCTCGGTCCAGCCCATGCTGGCGATCTGCGGCTGGCAGTAGGTGGCGCGCGGGATCATCGGGTAGTCGAGCTCCATCGTCTCGGCGTCCCCGATGGTCTCGGCGGCGACGACACCCATGGCCTCGGCGGTGTGCGCGAGCATCAGCTTCGCGGTCACGTCGCCGATGGCGTAGATGTGCGGCACGCTGGTGCGGCAGCAGCCGTCGACCTCGATGGCGCCGCGCTCGGTGAGTGCCACGCCGGTGTTCTCCAGGCCGTAGCCGGCGACGTTCGGGGCGAAGCCGATGGCCTGGAGGACCTTGTCGGCCTCCAGGACCTTCTGCGCGCCGTCCTTGCCGGTGACGGTGACGCGGACCTGCGGGCCGGACTCGTCGATCGTCTCGACGCGGGTGGAGGTCAGGACGTCGATGCCGAGCTTGCGGTACTGCTTGGCCAGCTCCTTGGAGACGTCCGCGTCCTCCAGCGGCGCGATCCGGTCGAGGAACTCGACGATGGTGACCTTGACGCCGTAGTTGTGGAGCACGTACGCGAACTCGATGCCGATCGCGCCGGCGCCGGCGATGATGACCGACTGCGGCACGTCCTCGGCGAGGATCTGCTCCTCGAACGTCACGACGCGCTCGGTGCGGGCGGTGCCGGGCAGCAGCTTCGGAGTGGCGCCGGTGGCGATGATGCAGTTGTCGAAGGCGATCGTCTGCGAGGTGCCGTCGGCCTTGTTCACCTGCAGGGTGTTCGCGTCGACGAAGGTGCCCCGGCCGTCGAACTCCGTGATGCCGTTCTTCTTCATCAGGAAGTGGACGCCCTTGACCCGGCCGTCCGCGACCGTGCGGCTGCGGCGGAACGCCTCGCCGTAGTCGAAGGAGACCGTGCCGTCGACCTTGATGCCGAAGGTCTTGGCCTCGTGGTTGAAGATGTGGGCGAGTTCGGCGTTGCGCAGCAGCGCCTTGGTGGGGATGCAGCCGACGTTCAGGCAGACACCGCCCCAGTACTTCTCTTCGACGACCGCGACCCGCTTGCCCAGCTGGGCGGCGCGGATGGCGGCGACGTAGCCGCCGGGGCCAGCTCCGAGTACGACGACGTCGAAGCGGTCTGACATGACTGACTCCCGAGGGTGGTGAGGGTGTTCGTGTCCCGTACGGAGCCACAGTAGTCCGGCGCTCCCCGGACGGCCCGCGGCCCTGTGGGCCGGGCGAATGGGCGGGTGGAGCGGTGCCGGCGCCTGCAGGGAGGTCGCGGTGACCACGGGCACGGAATCGGGCCTCCACGCGCGCGTGGAGGCCCGGGCCGGCTCTCCGGGATGGCCCGGACCGTCGGCGGTCTGATGGCGGCGGCCGGGGCCTACTCCTCGCCCGCCAGCTTCAGCGTCCGCAGCTTCTGGCCCGCGTACCAGGTCGCGGCGACCGTCACGCCGACCAGCAGCGCCACCGCCGTCCCCAGGCCCACGTCCGAGGTCACGAGCCCTTCCCCGCTGACCTTCTGGGCGACCGCCAGCGCCCACTGCTGCACGCTGAGCGTCTTCGCCCCGGAGATCAGGGAGCCGAACAGGGCCTCCCAGACCAGCGCGTACACCAGCCCGATGACCACCGCGTGGCGGCTGACCGTGCCGAGCAGCAGGAAGAGCGCGCTGTACGCGATGGAGGCGACCAGCGCCGCGACCGTGTACGCGACCGCCACCTGCTGACCGTTGCCGTTGAGGATCAGGCCGGCGAGGAACGTGGGCACCGCCGAGAAGACCATGGTCACGGCGATCGCCACGATCAGCTTGGTGAAGATGATCGAGGGCCGCGTCACCGGCTTGGACAGCAGATAGACGATCGAACCGTCGTCGATCTCCGGCCCGATCGCACCCGTTCCGGCGATCACACCGATCAGCGGAACCATCGTGGCAAGCGCGAAACCGCCGAGGACGTCGGCCGCGATCTGGTCGTCGGCGCCGTTGAACGCCCGTACCGCGGCGGCGATCACCAGCAGGAGCGCGGGCAGCGCGAAGAGGATCAGCGCCCGCCGGCGGCCGAGGAGGGCCCGGTAGGTGAGCCGGGCGACTGTGGGGTTGTACATCGGTCAGGCTCCTTTCAGGCCGCTACGAGGTACGAGAAGACCGATTCGAGGGACTCGTCCGAGGGCGAGACCGTCAGCAGCCGGATCCCCTGCGCCCGGGCGACCCGGGGCAGCAGTTCCGTGAACCGCCCGAAGTCCACCGCCTGGATGCGCAGGGCGCCTTCGGCGAGGTCGACCTCGATGCCGGCCGTGGACGGGTCGGCGATGAGCGCGGCCGCGAGCGCCCGGTCGTCGCTGGACCGTACGAGATAGCGGTGCGGCCGGTCCGTCATCAGCCGTCGGATCTTGCGGAAGTCGCCCGAGGCGGCGTGCCGTCCGGCGACGATCACCTCGATGTGCGAGGCGAGCTGCTCGACCTCCTCCAGGATGTGTGAGGAGAACAGCACCGTGCGGCCCGCGGAGCCCATCCGGCGCAGCAGGTCCATCAACTGCATGCGCTGGCGCGGGTCCATGCCGTTGAACGGCTCGTCGAGCAGCAGCACGGACGGGTCGTGGACGAGGGCCGAGGCCATCTTCACGCGCTGCCGCATGCCCTTGCTGTACGTGGCGATCTTGCGGTCCTGTGCGTACTCCATCTCGACCGTGGCGAGCGCGTTCTGCGCCTCCTTGGCGCCGAGGCCGTGCAGCTCGGCGTTGGCGAGGACGAACTCGCGGCCGGTGAGGAAGTCGTACATCGCCTCCCGCTCGGGCACGACGCCGATCTGCCGGTAGACGGACTCGTTCCGCCAGATCGCCTCGCCGTCGAGGGTGACGGTGCCCGTGGAGGGCTCCAGGAAGCCGCCCATCATGTTGATGAGGGTGGACTTTCCGGCGCCGTTGGGGCCGAGGAGGCCCGTGACACCGGGGCCGATCGTCATGGTGACGTCGTTGACGGCGACGACGTTGCCGAACCACCGAGAGGCGTGGTCGATGTTCAGGGTTGTCACAGCCCGACCTTTCGGTAGCGGCGCATCAGGACTCCGTACGAGCCGGCGATGAGCGCGAGGACGACCAGCAGGTACACCACGCCGACTCCGGCGCCCGGTCCCGCCCCTTCCCCTCCGGGGAAGGAGGTGGAGGCGCCGAGGAAGGCGGTCTGCACCCCGTCGATGAGCGTGATCGGCGAGAACAGGCCCATCCACTGGATGGCGTCGATGTTGTCCGTGCCGTAGGCGATGCCCTGGAGCGTGGAGACCGCGCCGTAGGAGATCACCAGCGTGGCGATGACCGCGGCGACGCCGAAGCCGCGGCGCGGGGTGAGCGCGGCCATGACCAGGCCGATGCCGCCGAAGAGAAGGGAGAGCAGCGCCACGGAGACCAGCCCCTGGCCGAAGCCCTCGGCCTGGTCGGTGAAGTCCAGCTTCGCGAGCAGGGAGCCGACGAACAGGATCACCAGCGGCGTGGCGGTGAGGACGAAGAGCGCCGAGGCCATCGCCCCGTACTTGGCGAGGACGTAGTCCGTCCGCTCGATCGGGCGCGAGAAGTACAGCGGCACCGTCCGGAACCTCAGGTCGCGCGAGACGGACTGGGGGGCCTGCGCGGCCAGGTAGATGGCGATCACGAGCTGGAGGTAGATCGCGTAGGCCGTGTAGTCCACCGGCAGCTTCGTCGCCTTCGTGACGACCGCGACCGCGACGATGATCAGCGCGGGAACGCACATCACCGCGAAGAGAATCATCGGCAGCACCTTGGACTTGGCGCTGCGGCCAAGACCGTACGCCCCGCGCAGCGACTGCGAGAACAGCGCACGGCGCGCGTACGCACGGCCGAGGCGCGGCCCGTCGTAGTCGCGGTAGCCGATGTTGTGGATCTGTGTGGTCTCGGGGGCCTGGGAGCTCATCGCGCGGGCACCTCCTCCTGCTGCTGGGCGCCGGGGCGGAAGACCTCGGCGATGTGGTGGCGCCGCTGTTCCATCCGTACAAGTCCGAGGCCGAGGTCGGCGACGGTGTCGCGGACGAGGTCGTACGTCTCCTCGCCCGCGGCCTCCACGAGCAGGATGTGGCCGGCGCCCGGCAGCCCGTCCTCCACGCCCTCGTGGAGGGTGACGCCCGCCGCGGCGAGCGCGCCGCGCAGGGCGTGGGCGCCGTCGGGGTGCGTGTCGGAGTCGGTGACCTCGACCGCGAGCGTCGTGGTCATCTGGGTGAAGTCGCTGGTGGAGCTGGAGCGCAGCAGCCGGCCGCCGTCGATGACGACGACGTGGTCGCAGGTGCGCTCCAGCTCGCCGAGGAGATGCGAGGTGACGAGGACGGAGATGCCGAAGTCGGTCCAGATCCGGCGGATCAGGCCGAGCATCTCGTCGCGGCCCACCGGGTCGAGGCCGTTCGTCGGCTCGTCGAGGAGGACCAGCTGCGGGTCGTGGACCAGCGCCTGGGCGAGCTTCACCCGCTGCTTCATACCCGTCGAGTAGCCGCCGATGGGGCGGTACCGCTCCTCGTACAGACCGACGTGGCGCAGGGTGTCGGCCGTCCGCTCACGGGCGGCGCTGGCGGGCAGGCCCGACATCCGCGCCATGTGGACGACGAGCTCGGTGGCCGAGACGTCCGGCGGGAGGCAGTCGTGCTCGGGCATGTACCCGACACGCTCACGGATCTGGGGGCCGGACGTGGCGACGTCCAGGCCGAGCACCGCGGCACCGCCCTCCGTGGCGGGCGACAGACCGAGCAGGATCTTGATCATCGTGGACTTGCCGGCTCCGTTGGCACCCACCAGTCCGGTCACACCGGGCCCGATGTCCAGGGAGAGCCGGTCGAGAGCGGTCACCCGGGGGAACCGCTTGCTGAGGCTTTCGGTGGCGATCACAGTCACACCTCGACGGTAGTGGCGTGCACCACAGCGGTCGTCAGCCCAACGGCTCGATCCGTATCCGACTCCAGGAGTACGGAACCCGTAGGTGAGCCGATACCAAAGTCGTTTTCCACAGGGACCCTGCACACCCCTTGACGCAGCCGCCGGGCATTGTCACATTCATCAGTGTCAAGTTACGGGCACGTAGCGCACACGGATGTTCACGGGACGGACGGGTGGCATGACCTCAGCAGTGGCAAGCGAACAGACCGCGGAACTGCGCGGGTTCAGAGAAGTGCAGCGCCTGTCGTACGAGTGCGCGGAAGCGGTCGCGGCGCAGCTCAAGCCGGGCGTGACCGAGCGCGAGGCCGCGAAGATGCAGCGCGACTGGCTGTACGAGCGCGGTGTACGGGACTGGTTCCACCGGCCCTTCGCCTGGTTCGGCGACCGCACCGCCTTCGTAGACTTCAAGATCCCGCTGCAGTTCTTCCCCACGAACCGGCGCCTCGAGGCCGGCATGCCCTTCATCCTCGACATGGCGCCCGTGTACAAGGGCTACACCTCGGACATCGGCTACTCCGGCTGCCTGGGCCTCAACCCGGTCCACGACAAGCTGCTCGCCGATCTGAAGGCCCACCGGGAACTGATCCTGACCCAAGTGCGCGAGCGCCGCTCGCTCCGGGAAATCTACGAGAACGTGGACCGGCTCATGGTCCGCCAGGGGTACGCCAACCGGCACCGCGCATATCCCTTCGGCGTGATCGCCCACAAGATCGACCGAGTCAGGGAGCGCCGCTGGTCACCCACGCTCTTCGGCTTCGGCACCCAGGCCCTCAAGGGCCTCGCGAGCGACGCGATCCACGGCCACCGCGACGGCTGGTCACCGCTCTGGTCGCCGTACACGTTCTCCGACCACCCTCCCCAGCCGGGGCTGTGGGCGGTCGAACCGCACCTCGGATTCCGGGGTACGGGCGCGAAGTTCGAGGAGATCCTCGTCGTCACCGACTCGAAGGACCCCGAGCAGAGCGCTTTCTGGCTGGACGACGACCTGCCGCACGTGCGGCGCTGGAACGAAAGCGAAGGGGCGGC
This sequence comes from Streptomyces sp. NPDC029169, assembly GCF_055563935.1. NCBI lineage: Bacteria > Bacillati > Actinomycetota > Actinomycetes > Kitasatosporales > Streptomycetaceae > Streptomyces > Streptomyces sp. NPDC029169. Next base: position 187,458 of record NZ_JBVHXA010000007.1, on the reverse strand, counting down.
GTGATGGCAGGACTGCAGGGGGCGCGGGAGCGCTGGGTCCGTACGGGCGGAATCGAGCTGTGCGTCGCCGAGCTGGGCGACACCGGCAGGCCGACCGTCCTGCTCGTGCACGGCTACCCGGACTCCAAGGAAGTCTGGTCGGACGTCGCGCACCGGCTCGCCGAACGGTTCCACGTCGTGCTGTACGACGTCCGGGGCCACGGCCGGTCCACGGCGCCGACACCGCTGCGCGGCGGGTTCACGCTGGAGAAGCTGACGGACGACTTCCTGGCCGTCGCCGACGCGGTGAGCCCGGACCGTCCCGTGCACCTGGTCGGGCACGACTGGGGCTCGGTGCAGTCCTGGGAGTTCGTGACCGTCCCGCGCACCGAGGGCCGCATCGCCTCCTTCACCTCGATGTCCGGACCGTCCCTGGACCACTTCGGGCACTGGATCAAGCAGCGCATGACCCGGCCCACCCCGCGCAGGATCGGCCAGCTCCTCGGCCAGGGCGCCAAGTCCTGGTACGTGTACCTGCTGCACACCCCCGTCCTGCCCGAGCTCGCCTGGCGCGGACCGCTCGGCAAGCGGTGGGCCAAGCTGCTGGAGCGGATCGAGAAGGTCCCGACCGGCGACTATCCGACGCCCTCCCTGCCCAACGACGCCGCACACGGCGCCTGGCTCTACCGGGACAACGTCCGCTCCCGGCTGAGCCGGCCGCGCGCCGACGCCTACGCCCACGCGCCCGTGCAGCTGATCACGCCCACCGGAGACGCGTTCCTGTCCGAGCGGCTCTACGACGACCTCGCCGCCTGGGCCCCGGACCTGACCCGGCGCTCCCTGCCGGCCAAGCACTGGGTCCCCCGCACCCGGCCCGACCAACTGGCCGCCTGGATCACCGAGTTCGTCCAGGCCAACGATGACCCGGCCACCAAGGCCCCGAACACGGCCGCGAAGAGCACCGCCGACCCCGTGTACGCCGAGCGGTTCGGCGGCCGGCTGGTCCTGGTCACGGGCGCAGCCAGCGGCATCGGCCGGGCCACCGCCTTCGCCTTCGCCGAGGCCGGCGCGCGGATCGTCGCCGTCGACCGGGACAGCGAGGGCGCGGCGCGCACAGCCGAGATGGCCCGGCTGATCGGCGCTCCCGAGGCCTGGGCGGAGACCGTCGACGTCAGCGACGAGCAGGCCATGGAGAAGCTCGCGGCGAAGGTGGCGAGCGAGTACGGAGTCGTCGACGTCCTCGTCAACAACGCGGGGATAGGCCTCTCCGGCTCGTTCTTCGCGACGACCAGCGAGGACTGGAAGAAGGTCCTCGACGTCAACCTCTGGGGCGTCATCCACGGCTGCCGGATCTTCGGCGGACAGATGGCCGAGCGCGGCCAGGGCGGCCACATCGTCAACACCGCCTCCGCCGCAGCCTTCCAGCCCTCCCGCGCCCTGCCCGCGTACAGCACGTCCAAGGCGGCCGTGCTGATGCTGAGCGAGTGCCTGCGCGCCGAACTGGCGGGCCAGGGCATCGGGGTCACGGCAATCTGCCCCGGGATCGTGAACACGAACATCACCGCGACGGCCCGGTTCGCCGGGGCCGGCGAGGAGGAGCAGAAGCGCCGCCAGAAGAAGGCCTCCCGCCTGTACGGGCTGCGCAACTACCCGCCGGAGAAGGTCGCGGACGCGATCCTGCGCGCCGTGGTGCGCGACGAGGCCGTCGTCCCCGTCACCCCCGAGGCGCGCGGCGCCCACCTCCTGTCCCGCTTCGCCCCCAGGGCCCTGCGCGCGATAGCCCGGCTGGAGCCGCCGGCGTGAGGGACCGTACGAGCGGGGCCGAGCCGGGCGGGGACTTGGCGGGCGGGGTCGAGCGGGGCAGGGCCGAGCCGGGCGGGGCCGTACGCCGCCCCGTCCGGCGGTCGTACCATCCCTCCCGGGAGGGGTTCCCGCGCAGGACCGCGATCGGGTAGCAGGAGCGAGCGGGTGGAAGTGGTGGGTTTGTCGGAGCAGTCAGCACAGGGGCCGCCCGTGGGGCAGGCATGCCCGGTGGAGTACCGGATCGAGGATCTGGCCCACCACAGCGGTGCCACGGTCCGGACGATCCGCGCCTACCAGGACCGTGGCCTGCTGCCCCGCCCCGAGCGCCGGGGCAGGTCCAATGTGTACGGGGACTCGCATCTGGCCCGGCTGCGCCAGATCGCCGACCTGCTCGACCGTGGCTACACGCTGGCCTCGATCAAGGAGCTCCTGGAGGCCTGGGACGCGGGTCGCGGTCTTGGCGGCGTCCTGGGGCTTGTCGCCGAGGTCGACGGGCCGTGGACGGACGAGGAGGCCGACCGGATATCGCGTGCGGAGCTGGATGCCACGTTCGGCGGCAAGCCCGACGAGGACGCGATCCGGGAGGCCATCGAGCTCGGCGTCCTGGAGCGGATCCCGGACCGGGACGACGAGTTCCTGGTCCCGAGCCCCCAGGAGCTGGCCGTGGCAGCGGAGTTGTACGCAGCGGGCGTCCCGCTCTCCGCGATCTCCGGGCACCTGAGGGAACTTCGCGTCCAGGTCGAACACATCGCCTCGCGTTTCCTGGAGTTCACGACCGAGCACGTCTTCGCGCGCTATCTGGAGCACAGGCCGCCGACGGACGCCGACGCGGCCGAGGCGGCGGCGATGGTGCGCAGGCTGAGGCCGCTCGCGCAGCAGACCGTGGACGCCGAACTGGCGCGTGCGATGCGCCTGTTCGCCACCCGCCACCTCCAGCACCACCTGTCACCCGACCACCCGCCGACCCGCGACGACGAGCCCCGTCCGATCCCACTCCCCTCGGGAACGATTCGGGCCGTGCAGCGGCTGGTTGGCCCCGAGAACGTGGCGGCGTTCGTCACCGCGGCCACCGAACGCGAGGTACAGACACGGACCTTGGACTCGCTCAGCTCAAATCACCTCAAGCACAGCGAAATAGCCCAAATGCCCTGATAAGCATTATCAGTTGTCCACAGAATCGCCAATTCCCTTGTGGATAAATCAGGTTCGCTGTGGATCAAACCTCCTCCACGAATTCATTGGTCGCCCGATCCGTCCTCCGGCATGCTGGCGTCATGAACAGACCGATGGACGAGAGACGCACCGTGAAGGTGTCGAAGTACCTCTCGAAGCATCTGCGGCACCAGCCCGAGCGGATCGGACTGGTCCTCGACGCGAACGGCTGGACCGAGATCGACACGCTCCTGCGTGCGGCGGCCGAGCACGGCTTCCCGATCACACGCGCCGAGCTGGACCATGTCGTCGCGGTCAACGACAAGAAGCGCTTCGCGATCGAGGGCACGCGGATCCGCGCCAGCCAGGGCCACACCGTCGAGGTCGACCTCGACCTGCCGGCGGCGCAGCCGCCCGCGTACCTCTATCACGGTACGGTCGCCGCCCGGCTGGACGCCATCCGGGCCGAGGGCCTGCGGCCGATGGCCCGCCACCACGTCCACCTCTCGCCCGACCGGGAGACCGCGACCCGCGTCGGCGCCCGCCGGGGCCGCCCGGTGGTGCTCAGTGTGGACGCCGGCGCGATGTACCAGGCCGGCCATGTCTTCCACGTCAGCGCCAACGGGGTCTGGCTGACCGACGCCGTCCCCCCGGAGTTCCTCCGCTTCCCCGGCTAGACCGTCCTGTCGTGCGGCATGATCGTTCGTATGGGACATGCGCACCTGCCCACTACCGAGTCGGCCGTCACCGCGATCCGTGAGATCGCCCGTGAGTACAACCTGGAGATGATCGTCACCGACGACATCGGTGCCGACCAGACCTCCCGTCGGCTCTCCTCCGGCGCCTTCACCGTCCTCGACCCGGACGGTTCGCTCCCGCACGAGGCCTTCGTCGAGCTGGGCGGCTCCCCGGCGGTCACCGTCCAGATCTTCCCCGAGGACGACGCGAAGATCATTGTCGACGGGGTGGAGTTCGACGACATCCCCCGCGACTCCGTGCCCGCCTTCCTGCGTTCCGTCCACGGCGGTCTCGCGTATGTGACGGGCAGGTTCTTCCCGCCCGGATGGCGGCTGATCGTGCCGCTGCCCGGTGACGAGACGTACAAGGAGCTGGTCCTGGACGACGCGCTGACCCCCTGGCTGAGCCGGCAGGTCCGCTGACAAGGTCGCCGCCGTCGCAGGTGCCTGTGCCTGTGCCTGTGCCTGTGCGACGGGAGGCTTCAGCCGAGCTGGGCCGCGGCCTCGGTGGCGATGCGCTCGAAGACGGCCTGGTCGGAGGCGAAGTCCGAGTCCGGGATCGGCCAGTGGATCACGATCTCGGTGAAGCCGAGGTCCCGGTGGCGTCCAGCGAAGTCGACGAAGGCGTCCAGGGACTCCAGCGGCCGGCTGCGGTCCGGTGTGAAGCCGGTGAGCAGGATCTTGTCGAGTTCGGCCACGTCCCGGCCGAGCTCCGCGCACGCCTTGCCGAGCTTCTCGACCTGGCCGCGCAGCGCTTCCACCGACTGCTCCGGCGTCCCCTCCTCGTACAGCTTCGGGTCGCCGGTCGTCACCCACGCCTGCCCGTGGCGGGCGGCCAGCTTCAGGCCGCGCGGCCCGGTCGCGGCCACGGCGAACGGCAGCCGGGGCTTCTGGACACAGCCGGGGATGTTCCGGGCCTCCTCCGCCGTGTAGAAGTCGCCCTGCTGCGAGACCGCGTCCTCCGTCAGGAGCCGGTCGAGCAGCGGCACGAACTCACCGAAGCGGTCCGCCCTCTCCCTCGGCGTCCACGCCTCCTGCCCCAGCGTGGTGGCGTCGAAGCCGTTGCCGCCCGCCCCGATGCCGAGCGTGACCCGGCCACCGGAGATGTCGTCGAGCGAGATCAGCTCCTTGGCGAGCGTCACGGGGTGCCTGAAATTGGGCGACGTGACGAGGGTGCCCAGGCGCAGGCGGTCCGTGGCCGTGGCGGCGGCGGTGAGGGTGGGCAGGGCGCCGAACCAAGGACGTTCCCGGAAGCTGCGCCAGGACAGATGATCATAGGTGTAGGCGGCATGGAAGCCGAGCTCCTCGGCGCGCTGCCACTTGGCGCGGCCTCCCTCGTGCCAGCGGTCGACGGGCAGGATCACGGTGCTCAGGCGCAGACTCATGCCCCCGAGCCTACGTCCGCCGCTCCAGGAGACCCTCACGCGTCTGCCCATCGAAGGGATCCGCTGATGCGGGCGACCTGGTCACCCGTACGTGGCGTTGAGCGGTCGGCTGCCGCCGCCCCGGGCGCCATCGGGCATAGGGTCCGTGCACACGGCAGGAATGCGACGAAGGCGGGGTAGACATGGGGGACTTGGCGATCGATGCGCGATCCGGCCGGGAGGGCCCGGAGGGTGGTCCTGCGGATGAGGCCGCCTCTGCCTCCGTCCGCGGACCGAAGCGGCACCGCCCCTTCTGGATGGAGCTTCCGATCCTCGCCGCCATCGCGCTGACGTTGGCCTTTCTGATCAAGACGTTCTTGCTCCAGGCGTTCCTGATCCCCTCGGGCTCCATGCAGAACACCTTGCAGAAGGACGATCGCGTCCTGGTCGACAAGCTCACCCCGTGGTTCGGCTCGGAAACCGCCCGGGGCGAGGTCGTGGTCTTCCGCGATCCCGGCGACTGGCTGGTGGGGCATCCGACGGAGGAGCCCAACGCGGCCCAGACGTTCCTGAGCTTCATCGGGCTGATGCCCGCGGCCGGAGAGCAGCACCTGATCAAGCGGGTCATCGGCGTCGCCGGCGACACGGTCGAGTGCGTGGGTACGGGACCACTGAAGGTGAACGGCAAGCCGCTCACCGAGCCGTACGTCTTCCCCGGGAACACCGCCTGCAGCACGGACGCGGGCGGCCAGTTCAAGGTCACGGTGCCCAGCGGCCGTCTCTGGGTGATGGGCGACCACCGGCAGAGTTCGCAGGACTCCCGGTACCACCAGAGCGACCCCCGCGGCGGCATGGTGCCCCTGACGGACGTGGTGGGCCGTGCCGTGGTGCTCGCCTGGCCGGTCGACCGCTGGACGATCCTGCCGGTGCCGAGCACGTTCGAGCAGCCGGGTCTTGCTCCGGCGCCGTGACACCCAAACGCGACGGGTGAACGGCTTGCCACGCCCTGAGCCGGGGTGCGGGCGGCCGGAAATGTCCCTCTCAGATGTGCGCCCCCTCGCACGCCCGTGCATCGGGTGCGGAAGAATGGATCGGTGACCTCACCCCACTCCGCGCGCCCCGCAGCCCCGGCCCCCCGACTGATCGCCACCGACCTCGACGGCACGCTGCTGCGCGACGACAAATCCGTGTCGGAGCGCACGATCGCCGCGCTCGCCGCCGCCGAGCGGGCTGGGATCGAGGTCTTCTTCGTCACCGGGCGCCCGGCCCGCTGGATGGACGTCGTCAGCGACCACGTCCACGGCCACGGCCTCGCGATCTGCGCCAATGGCGCGGCTGTCGTCGATCTGCGCGCGGGAGGAACGTTCCTGGAGGTACGTCCGCTGGGGCGGGACGTCGCGCTCGACGTCGTGTCGGCGCTGCGGGCCGCCGCGCCGGGGACGTCCTTCGCGGTCGAGCTCACCACCGGCATCCACTACGAGCCGCAGTATCCGCCGTTTTTCCTCGACCCGGGCGCGACCGTCGCCTCCGCCGAGAAGCTGCTCTTCGAGGAGGAGCCGGGCGCCGCCGCCCCGGTCCTCAAGCTCCTCGCGCAGCACCCGGACCTGGACCCGGACGCGTTCCTGGCGACGGCCCGCGCGGCGGCCGCCACGCTGGCCTCGTTCACCCGGTCCAGCCCGACCGCGCTGCTCGAGATCAGCGGCCTCGGCGTCTCGAAGGCGTCCACCCTGGCCCTGTGCTGTGCCGAGCGCGGCATCTCCGCCGAGGAGGTCGTCGCGTTCGGGGACATGCCCAACGACATCGAGATGCTCAGCTGGGCGGGCCGTTCGTACGCGATGGGCAACGCCCACGCGGACGTGATCGCCGCCGCCTCCGGCCGTACGGTCGCCAACAACGAGGACGGCGTGGCGGTCGTCATCGAGCGGATCCTCGCCGGCACGCTCGACGACTAGCAGATCCTTGCCGGCACGCTCGACGGCTTGCGGCAGGCCCTACAGCGGGGCGTGCAGGCGGGCGTCTCTCCGGGCGTACCTCCGGGCAGCCCTCCCAGCGTGGGCCCTACAGCGGCGCCTGCCACACCACCGTCGTACCGCCGCCGTCCTCGCCGATTCCCGGGCCGCACCAGCTCGACCCGCCCAGCGACTCGGCGCGCCGCGCCAGGTTGCGCAGTCCGCTCCGCCGCCCGCCCTCCGGGATGCCGACGCCGTCGTCCGCGACGGAGAGCCGGACCCCGGCGGTGCCGTCGGGGAGTCGGGCGCCCGCGTCGACGACGACCTCGATCCGGGTGGCCCGCGCGTGCCGGAAGGCGTTGGACAGGGCCTCGCGCAGGGCGGCGATGAGGTTCTTGCCGGTGAGGTCGCCGACCGTCGAGTCGATCGCCCCGAGGAAGCGGTGCGCGGGCTTGAAGCCGAGGGGCACGGCGGCCATGTTGATCTCCCGCAGCACCCGGGTCCGCAGTCCGGACGGGGCCTCCGCGGGTCCCTGCTGCAGGGCGAAGATCGCGGTACGGATCTCCTGGATGGTCACGTCGAGTTCGTCGACGGCCTTGCCGACTCCTTCGCGCACCTCTGGCACGATCGACTTCCGCTGGGCGCTCTCCAGCATCATCCCGGTGGCGAAGAGCCGCTGGATGACCAGGTCGTGCAGGTCACGGGCGATCCGGTCGCGATCCTCGTAGACGGCGAGCCGTTCCCGGTCGCGCTGGGCGTCGGCCATCATCAGCGCGAGCGCGGCCTGGGAGGCGAACTGGGTGGCGAGGGTCCGTTCCGCCTCGGTGAAGGGCCTGCCGCCACGCGCGCGTGGGGTGGCGAGCGCGCCGAGCACCTTTCCGCCGCTGTGCAGTGGCAGCAGCATGCTGGGGCCGTACGGGGCGGCGAGCCGGCTGCTCATGCGCGGGTCGGTGGAGGCGTCGTCCACGAAGACCGCCTCGCCTTCGAGGAGTCGTCGCACCACGCCGCTCTCGGGCGGGATCACCACGCCGAGCGACGTGGCGGGCCGGTCGGAGGAGACGGCGACGATCTCCAGGCCGCCGTCCTCGGCGGGCAGCAGAACGATGCCGGCGGCCGCGTCGGCCAGCCTGCGGGCCTGTTCGGCCACGACCGCCAGGGCGTCGTCCGCGTCGCCGCCGGAGAGCAGGGCGGTGGTGACGGCCACGGAGCCGTCGATCCAGCGCTCGCGCTGGCGGGCGGCCTCGTAGAGGCGGGCGTTGCCGATGGCGATGCCCGCCTCGGTGGCGAGGACCCGGACCATGTGGACGTCGTAGTCGTTGAACTCGCCGCCGTCGTTCTTCTCGGCGAGGTAGAGGTTGCCGAAGATCTCGCCCTGGACCCGGATCGGGACGCCGAGGAAGGTCCGCATCGGGGGGTGTCCGGGCGGGAACCCGGCGGCGCGGGGGTCGGCGGACAGATCGGCGAGCCGGATCGTCTGGGGGGCGCGGATGAGTGCGCCGAGCAGGCCCGCGTGTCCGTCGGGGCGCCGCCCGATCCGGCGTGCGGTCTCGTCGTCGACGCCCGAGGTGACGAAGTCGGAGAGGCCGTCGCCCTCCTCGTCGACGACGCCGATCGCGGCGTACCGGGAGCCTGCGAGTTCGGCCGCCGTGACGCAGATGCGGTCGAGGGTGGAGTGCAGTTCGAGCCCGGTGCCGACCGAGCGCATGGCCTCCAGGAGCTGTGGCACGCGTGCGGTGAGCTCCGTGGACAGGCCCTGGAGGCTGCGGGTGGCCTGAGTGGCGGCTTCCAGGGGGTCCGGGAGATCGGGCACGGCGGCGGTCATGGGCTTGAGCCTAGTAAGTCCTATTTGGCGAGAAAAGTCGGCCGCTCCGCGGTCTGGCCCGGAGCGAGCAGGGCATCGGTCTCCCGCTCCTGCTCCAGCATCCGCCGCAGCGGGCCGTCGGCCTGTGCCAGCTCCGCGTACGGTCCGCGCTGCACGGTCCGGCCCCCGTCCAGGACCACCAGCTCGTCGACGGCGTCGAGGCCGTGCAGCCGGTGGGTGATGAGGACGGTGGTGCGGCCCTCGGTGGCCCGCAGCAGATCGTCGGTGAGCGCGTCCGCCGTGGCGAGGTCGAGGTGTTCGGCGGGTTCGTCCAGGACGAGGACGGGGAAGCCGGCGAGGAGCGCGCGGGCGAGCGCGAGCCGCTGCCGCTGCCCGCCGGAGAGCCGCGAGCCGTGCTCGCCGACGAGGGTGTCGAGACCGTACGGCAGCCCGTCGACCCACTCCAGGAGCCGCGCCCGGCTCAGTGCCGCCCGCAGTTCGTCGTCGCTCGCGCCGGTGCGGGCCAGGCGCAGGTTCTCGCGGATGGTGCTGTCGAAGATGTGGGCGTCCTGTGCGCACAGGCCGACGAGGCGGCGGACGTCGTCTCCGTCGAGCCCGGCGGCCTCCACTCCGCCGATCCGGTACGAGCCTGCGTCGGCGTCCAGGAAGCGGAGCAGCACCTGGGCGAGCGTGGTCTTGCCTGATCCGGAGGCGCCGACGACGGCGACGCGCCGCCCGGCCTCCAGGGTGAGCGTGAAGCCGCTGAGCGCCTCCCGTTCCTGGCCCGCGTGCCGTGCGGTGAGGCCGGTGACCTCCAGCGGGAAGGGGCTGAGCGGCGGTGCGGCGGGCCGCTCTGGCTCGTGTACGGGGGCGGGGGCGTCCAGGACCTCGTACACCCGCTCGGCGCTGCGCTTGATCCGCTGGCGGTACTGGACGGCGAGCGGGAGGCCGGTGACGGCCTCGAAGGCGGCGAGCGGGGTCAGGACGACGACGGCGAGTGCCACGCCGTCGAGGCGGCCGTCGCGGACGGCCTGGACGCCGACGAGAGCGGCCGCGGCGACGGTCAGGCCGCAGGCGAGCGCGGAGAGCCCGGCGCCGAGCGCGGTCGCGGCGGCCTGCCGGGAGGCGATGGAGGTGAGCGTGCGGTCGGCGGCCCCGGCCCGGTCGGTACGGTCCTTGAGCGCTCCGGCCACGGTCAGTTCGGCGCAGCCGCGCAGCAGGTCGACGACGGTGACGGCGAGGGCGCCGCGGGCGGGCGCGAGCTGCCGCTCGGCGCGGCGGGCCAGCATGCCACTCAGCAGCGGTACGGCCACACCGGCGGCGAGGAGACCCAGGGCGAGTACGGCCCCGGCCTCGGGCAGCAGCCAGGCGGTGAACCCGACGGAGCCGGCCCCCACGACGAGGGCGGCCCCAGCGGGCAGCAGCCAGCGCAGCCAGTAGTTCTGGAGAGCGTCGACGTCCTGGACGAGCCGGGAGAGCAGGTCGCCGCGGCGGGTGCGGCGCAGCCCGGCGGGGGCGATGCGCTCCAGGCGCCCGTAGACGGCGACCCGCAGTTCGGCGAGCATCCGCAGTACGGCGTCGTGGGACACGATCCGCTCGGCGTACCGGAACACGGCCCGGCCGATGCCGAATGCGCGCGTGGCCGTGACGGCGACCATCAGGTGGAGCACCGGGGGCTGTTCGGAGGCCCGGGAGATGAGCCATCCGGACACTGCCATGAGTCCGACGGCGGAGCCCAGGGCCAGACTTCCGAGCAGCAGGGCGAACCCCATCCGTCCGCGGAGTTCCCCGGCCATGGCGCGGACGCGCCGAAAGACGGCACGCCCGCCGGGAGGAGTCGCCCCGCCGCGCGCGACGTCCGCGTCGTCCGGGCGGTCCGCACTGGACGGCCCACTGTCGAGCGCCTCGTCGAGCGCCTCGCGCTCGACGGGTGCGACGAGATCGGCAGGGTCGACGGTCGCACCCGGGCCGCCGGGCGCGGCGTGCACCGCAGCCGGAACAGCGTCACCGGACGCAGGGCGCCCATGGGTGTGCCCCACTGCACCGTCCCCGGAGAGGGAAGGCGCAGGTGCCAGGGTCACCACGCGGTCCGCGACCGCGAGCAGTGCCGGGCGGTGGACGACGAGGAGTACCGTGCGGCCGGCCGCGAGGCGGCGGACCGCGTCGACCACGGCCGCCTCGGTCTCGCCGTCCAGCGCGGCCGTGGGCTCGTCCAAAAGCAGCAGGGGCCGGTCGGCGAGGAACGCGCGGGCCAGGGCGAGGCGTTGGCGCTGGCCGGCGGAGAGGCCCGCGCCGTCCTCGCCCAGCGGCGTGTCGACGCCCTCCGGGAGGCCCGTGACGAACGCGTCGGCCCCGGCGTCCCGCAGGGCCTCCCGTACCGTCTCGTCGGAGGCGTCGGGGCGGGCCAAGCGGACGTTCTCGGCGATGGTGCCCGCGAACAGATACGGCCGCTGCGGCACCCACGCGATCCGCTCGCGCCACTCCTCCACGTCGAGCGTGCCGAGCTCCGCGCCCCCGACGCGGACCGATCCGCCCGGCTCGGGTGCGACGAACCCGAGCAGGACATCGAGGAGCGTGGACTTTCCGACCCCGCTCGGCCCCACCAGGGCGACCGTCTCGCCAGGCTCGACGACGAGCGAGGCCGCGTCCAGCGAGGGTTCGGAACGGCCCGCATGACGGACGGTCACGTTCTCCAGCTCGATACGCGGCGAGGACGGCACGGCGCCGGTGCCGTGCTCGGTCGCCGGGGTCTCCAGGACCTCGAAGATCTCCTCCGCGGCGGCCAGCCCCTCCGCCGCCGCGTGGTACTGCGCCCCCACCTGCCGGATCGGGAGATAGGCCTCGGGCGCGAGGACCAGGATGACCAGACCGGTGTACAGGTCGAGGTCGCCGTGGACCAGCCGCATGCCGATCCCGACCGCGACCAGTGCTACCGAGAGCGTCGAGAGGAGTTCCAGGGCGAAGGAGGAGAGGAAGGCGATCCGCAGCGTCGTCATGGTCGCCCGTCGGTACTCCGACGTGATGGCGCGGATCGAATCGGCCTGCGCCTTGGCGCGGCCGAACACCTTGAGCGTCGGCAGCCCGGCGACGACGTCGAGGAAATGTCCCGAGAGGCGGGACAGCAGCTTCCACTGGCGGTCCATCCGGGCCTGGGTGTACCAGCCGATGAGGATCATGAAGAGGGGGATCAGCGGCAGGGTCACGACGATGATCGCCGCCGAGATCCAGTCCTCGGTGACGATCCTGGCCAGAACCGCCACCGGTACCACCACCGCGAGCCCCAGCTGCGGCAGATAGCGCGAGAAGTAGTCGTCGAGGGCGTCGACCCCGCGCGTCGCGAGGGCGGCGAGCGAGCCGGCCCTCTGGCCGCTGAGCCATCCCGGCCCCAGCGCGGCCGCCCGGGCGAGCAGCCGCCCCCGCAGTTCGGACTTGACCGCCGCGCTCGCCCGATGGGCGGCCAGCTCGGTCAGCCAGGAGACCAGCCCCCGCCCCGCCGCCACTCCGGCGAGCAGCAGCAGGGGCGTGGTCAGGTCGGAAACCGACAGGCCCTTCTGGAAGGCGCCCACCACCACCTCGGCGACGAGCATCGCCTGGGCGACGACCAGCGCCGCCCCGGCCAGGCCGAGCGCCACGACCGCTCCGAGGAAGAAGCGGGTGGCCCTGGCGTACCGGAGGAGACGCGGATCGATCGGTTTCACGTGAAACATCCCCCACTAGTGAGCGGCGTCGGCCGCGATGTGCTGCGTGCCGATCCGCTTGCGGAACACCCAGTACGTCCAGCCCTGGTAGAGCAGCACCAGCGGAGTGGCGATCGCGGCGCACCACGTCATGATCTTCAGCGTGTACGGGCTCGACGACGCGTTCGTGACGGTAAGGCTCCACTCCGGGTTGAGCGAAGACGGCATGACGTTCGGGAAGAGGGTGAAGAAGAGCATCGCCACCGCCGCGGCGATCGTGATGCCCGACAGCGCGAACGACCAGCCCTCGCGCCCCACCTTGATCGCCCCGATGGCACCGACCAGCGCCACCACGGCGACGAGCAGGGCGCCGAGGCTCCAGCCGTCGCCGTTGTCCGCCTGGGTCCAGATCAGGAAGCCCAGCGCGAGGACGGCCGTGACGAGACCCAGCCGCAGCGCGAGCGCCCGCGCCCGGGCCCGGATGTCCCCGACCGTCTTGAGCGCGGCGAAGACCGCGCCGTGGAAGGTGAAGAGGGCGAGGGTGACCAGGCCGCCGAGGATGGCGTGCGGGTTGAGCAGGTCCCCGAAGGTGCCGACGTACTCCATCTCCGCGTCGATCTTCACGCCGCGCACGATGTTGCCGAAGGCGACGCCCCACAGCACGGCGGGGATGAGGGAGGTCCAGAAGATGGCCTCCTCCCAGTTGCGCTGCCAGTTCTCCTCGGGCCGCTTCGCCCGGTACTCGAAGGCGACACCGCGGACGATCAGACAGACCAGGATGATCAGCAGCGGCAGGTAGAAGCCGGAGAAGAGCGTCGCGTACCACTCGGGAAACGCCGCGAAGGTCGCGCCGCCGGCGGTGAGCAGCCACACCTCGTTGCCGTCCCAGACGGGCCCGATCGTGTTGATCAGGACCCGCTTCTCGGAGCGGCCGCGGGCGAGCAGCTTGGTCAGGACGCCGACCCCGAAGTCGAAGCCTTCGAGGAAGAAGTAGCCGATCCAGAGGACGGCGATGAGTACGAACCAGACGTTGTGGAGTTCCATGCCTCGATCTCCTGAGCCTCAGTACGAGAAGGCCATGGGCCGGTCGGGGTCACGGTCGTCCCCGCCGATCCTGGTGGGCGGGTTGAGGTCGTTCTCGGTGAGCTCGGGCGGTCCGGCCTTGACGTACTTCACCAGCAGCCTGACCTCGATCACGGCGAGGACCGCGTAGAGCAGCGTGAAGACGGTCATGGAAGCGATGACCTCGCCCTGCGAGACACCGGGGGAGACCGCGTCGCTGGTGCGCAGCACGCCGTAGACGACCCAGGGCTGACGTCCCATCTCGGTGAAGATCCAGCCCCAGGAGTTGGCGATCAGCGGGAAGGCCATGGTCCAGAGGGCGACGATCCAGTACCACGTGGTCAGGCGGGGGTTGAGGGCCTTCCGCTTGAACAGGACCAGATTCGGCACCTCGTCCTCACCGGTCCGCATCCCCGGCGACAGCAGAAACTTCTTGCGGGTCAGCCAGAGGCCGACCATGCCGATGGCCAGCGAGGCCATGCCGAAGCCGATCATCCAGCGGAAGCCCCAGTAGGCGACCGGGATGTTGGGCCGGTAGTCGCCGGGGCCGAACTGCTCCTGCTCGGCCTTGTTGATGTCGTTGATGCCCGGGACGTACGAGGTGAAGTCGTCGTTCGCCAGGAAGGACAGCAGTCCCGGGATCTCTATGGCGACCTTGTTGTGCCCCTTCTCGACGTCGCCGTAGGCGAAGATCGAGAACGGCGCCGGCGCTTCGCCGTCCCAGAGCGCCTCGGCGGCGGCCATCTTCATCGGCTGCTGCTTGAACATGACCTTGCCGAGCAGATCGCCGCTGATGGCCGTGCCGAGTCCGGCGATGATCAGGGTGATCAGGCCGAGCCGCAGCGAGGTCCGCATCACCGGGACGTGCTTCCTGCGCGCCAGGTGGAAGGCGGAGATGCCCACCATGAACGCGCCGCCGACCAGGAACGCGGCAGTCATGGTGTGGAAGAACTGGGTGAGCGCGGTGTTCTGGGTGAGTACCAGCCAGAAGTCGGTGAGCTCGGCCCGGCCTCGCTGAGCATTGATCTTGTAGCCGACCGGGTGCTGCATCCAGGAGTTGGCCGCCAGGATGAAGTACGCGGAGAGGATGGTGCCGATCGACACCATCCACATACAGGCGAGGTGGATCTTCTTGGGGAGCTTGTCCCAGCCGAAGATCCACAGGCCGATGAACGTGGACTCGAAGAAGAACGCGATCAGCGCCTCGAAGGCGAGCGGCGCGCCGAAGATGTCGCCGACGAAGCGGGAGTAGTCGGACCAGTTCATGCCGAACTGGAACTCCTGCACGATGCCGGTGACGACACCCATCGCGATGTTGATCAGGAAGAGCTTGCCCCAGAACTTCGTCGCCTTGAGGTACTTCTCCTTCTCCGTACGCACCCAGGCGGTCTGGAGACCGGCGGTGAGAGCGGCGAGGGAGATCGTCAGGGGGACGAAGAGAAAGTGGTAGACGGTGGTGATGCCGAACTGCCAGCGCGCCAGAGTCTCCGGCGCCAGAGCTAGGTCCACGTCTTCTCCTTACATCGCGTGGTCACGTCGGCAGTTTGCCCCTTTAATCCCGCCCATTCGGGAAGAACGGGGCGCGCTTGTGAACGCGTTCACATTCACAAGCATTATGGCTCATACGAAATCCGTACGTAAGACCGGGGTACCCCTACTCGAAGGTCACCTCTTCCCCCGGCCTTCAACATATTGTTGAATCGGGGGTATGACCCTTCGGATCCGCATCTCCTGGCCGGCCGGGCACACCACGGCCACCCTCGACGAAACCCCCACGAGCAAGGCGCTCGTGGGGGCTCTCCCGATCGCCTCCACCGCCCGCACATGGGGCGAGGAGGTCTACTTCGACACTCCGGTTTCCACCGCCGTCGAGGACGACGCGCGACAGGTGGTGGAGCCGGGCACGGTCGCCTTCTGGACCGAGGGCGACGCCCTCGCGCTCCCCTACGGCCCCACCCCGATATCCCGGGGCTCCGAATGCCGGCTCGCGAGCCCGTGCAACGTCCTGGGCTCGCTCGACGGCGACCCGCGCGTCCTGGCCACCGTCAGGGACGGCGACCCGGTCCGCGTCGAGCACGTCGAGGACTGACCTACCGCCCTCGACACACTCCCGCCGAGACTCCCACCGGACTGATCAGCCCTCGTTACGGAAGCCCTCCGCCGTCTTCAGGAACAGGTCGTTCGCCTCGCACTCACCGATCGTGACGCGCACGCCCTCACCCGCGAACGGCCGCACCACCACTCCGTGCCGCTCGCACTCCGCCGCGAAGTCCAGCGTCCGCTCGCCGAGCCGCAGCCAGACGAAGTTCGCCTGGGTGTCCGGCACGGTCCAGCCCTGGGCCACGAGCCCCGCATGGACCCGCTCGCGCTCGGACACCAACGAGCCGACCCGCCCGAGCAGTTCGTCCTCGGCCCGCAGCGAGGCCACCGCCGCGTCCTGCGCCAGCTGACTCACGCCGAACGGCACCGCCGTCTTGCGCAGCGCCGCCGCCACCGGCTCATGGGCGATCGCGAAGCCGACCCGCAGCCCCGCCAGGCCGTACGCCTTGGAGAAGGTCCGCAGCACGGCGACGTTCGGACGGTTCCGGTACAGCTCGATGCCGTCCGGGATGTCGGCGTCGCGGACGAACTCGCGGTACGCCTCGTCGATCACCACCAGGACGTCGGAGGGCACCCGGTCCAGGAACCGCTCCAGCTCGGCGCGGCGCACCGCCGTGCCCGTGGGGTTGTTCGGATTGCAGACGAAGATCAGCCGCGTCCGGTCGGTGATCGCCTCGGCCATCGCCTCGAGGTCGTGCACATCTCCGTCGGTCAGCGGCACCGGCACCGAGGTCGCCCCGCTGATCTGCGTGATGATCGGGTACGCCTCGAAGGACCGCCAGGCGTAGATGACCTCGTCGCCCGGCCCCGAGGTCGCCTGGAGCAGCGACTGGGCGACACCCACCGAACCCGTACCAGTGGCCAGGTGCGAGACGGGAACGCCGAAGCGGTCGGCGAGCTCCTGCATCAGACCGGTGCAGGCCATGTCCGGGTACCGGTTGAAGGTGGAGGCCGCGGACATTGCGCTCTCCATCACGCCCGGCAGCGGCGGATACGGGTTCTCGTTGGAGGACAGCTTGAACGCGACCGGACCGCCCGCGGCGGCCGGCTTGCCCGGCTTGTAGGTGGGGATGCCGTCCAGCACGGCTCGCAGCCTCGGGCTGCCCGCGCTCGTCCCGCCGGTTCCGCCGGCCTCGCTCACTGCGCTCACTGTGGTCCTCCTCGACCGATCCGTACCACCAATACTCCTCACCTTATGAGGATTCGCCTCCGCTGCGAATGGGCTGTGGACAACGGACCGGAGAAGCTGTGGACAAGTCGGGGAGCGCGTGAGCGGGTGGCGCGCGCCGGTGGCGTGCGCCGTGGCGCGCGTCGCCCGTAGAGGTGAGTTGAGACCTCTTCGAGACATGGCCTCCTTGGCAGGCCCATGCGGGTCGACAACCGCAGATCCCATGCCAGGACCCTTAACTCCCTTGCCTTCATGGGCAATTGGCAGTTATTGATCATGCAGAAACGTGCCTGTCAATGGGCGCATATGCGACCGGCCCAACCACCCGCCCTCGCCCTACTATCGGCTCGCCATGACAGCAGCAGGGAAGCACCAGGTGAGCCGGGCACAGACCCGGGGAAGCCGGCAGGGGCGAGCGGGCATCCGGGATGTGGCCGCCGCCGCCGGGGTCTCCATCACGACTGTCTCCGACGCGCTCAACGGCAAGGGCCGGCTCCCGGACGCCACCCGCCGCCACGTCCGCGAGGTCGCAGACCGGCTGGGCTACCGCCCATCCGCGGCGGCCCGCACGCTCCGTACCGGCAAGTCGGGCCTCATCGGCCTGACCGTGACGACCTACGGGGATGAACCTTTCACCTTCACCGAATTCGCGTACTTCGCGGAGATGGCCAGAGCCGCCACATCCGCCGCGCTCGCGCGCGGCTACGCCCTGGTCATCCTGCCCGCCACCTCCCGCCATGACGTCTGGTCGAACGTCGCCCTCGACGGCACCGTCGTCATCGACCCCTCCGACCACGACCCGGTCGTCACCGAGCTCGTCCGCCAGGGCCTGCCCGTCGTCTCCGACGGGCGCCCCGCCGGCACCCTCCCGGTGACCGCCTGGGTCGACAACGACCACGAAGCCGCCGTACTCGACCTCCTCGACCACCTCGCCGCCGCCGGCGCCCGCCGGATCGGCCTTCTCACCGGCACCACCACCGACACCTACACCCGCCTGTCCACCACCGCGTACCTCAACTGGTGCGAACGGGTCGGGCAGGACCCCGTCTACGAGGCCTACCCGGCGCACGATCCGTGCGCGGGCGCCGTCGCGGCCGACCGGCTGCTCGCCCGCCCCGACCGACCCGACGCCGTCTACGGTCTCTTCGACCCCAACGGAACCGATCTGCTGGCGGCCGCCCGCCGCTACGGACTGCGCGTACCGGACGATCTACTGCTGGTCTGCTGCAGCGAATCGACCGTCTACGCCAACACCGAACCGCCCATCACGACCCTCTCGCTCAAACCGCGCCGGATCGGCACGGCCGTCGTCCAGCTCCTCATCGACGCCATCGAGGGGGTCGACACCGACGGACCGGTCGAGCAGGTGATACCGACCGAACTCATCGTGCGCACGTCCTCCCAGAGGCGTTCGCCGCGCACGACGGTCAGCCCGCCCCGGTCACCCTCGAAGGACTGAGGGTCCGGTCCGGGGCCGTGCCGGACACAAACCCCGGCCCGGCCCTGCTCCGACCCTGGACCGGACCTTCTCAATTCGGGCGAAACAACCGGTGAACCCGGAGTGGACCCGGATTCACCACCCCTGGTGCGTCACACAGGAGGACCCTCATTCCTATGATGGGCGCACGACACCGCGGACCACCCCGACCAGGCCGGTCCGCGATGTGCAGGGCATCGCGACGGTGGTGGAGGGGTCGATGACTCAGGGGGCCGGGCAGGAACCCGTGGTGCGCACGGCGACATTGCGTGACTTCCGCGTACCGCCGTACGCCCAGGTGCCCGTGCAGGGCCGTGCCTCCGAGCCCCCCGCCGGGCACTCCGCCGTGGGGCCCGGGGCCCTTGTGGAGCCGGAGGCTCCGGTGGAGCCCAGCGCCCCGCTCGCCGCCGAGGAGCCCTTCGCCCCGTTGGAGCCCGGCGCCCCGGCCCCCGTCGCCCCCTCCGCCGTCGCCGTCACCGACCCCACCCTCCACTTCGGCCGCGGCGTCTCCGCCCTCGCCTCCCTGACCACCTTCGCGCCGCTCTCCGCCGTCGCGCCCGACCAGGCCGACCAACCCGCCCGATCCGGCCACCCCGGGAACGCCTTCCTAGAGGACGACCTCCCCGAGGGCTACACCCCCACCGAGCGCGACCTCCCGGTGATCAACCGCGGCGACACGGTCCAGGTCCGCGTGGACCCGGTCCCGACCCCCGCGCCCACCCCGGCCGGCGAGGGCCCCGGTCCGCTCTACGTCGTCGGCGACGTCCACGGCTACCTCGACGAGCTCGTCGCCGCCCTGCGCGAACAGGGCCTCATCGACGACAACGGCGCCTGGGCCGCGGGCAACGCCCGCCTCTGGTTCCTCGGCGACTTCACCGACCGCGGTCCCGACGGCATCGGCGTCATCGACCTCGTCATGCGCCTGTCCGCCGAGGCCGCGGCCGCCGGTGGCTACTGCAAGGCCCTGATGGGCAATCACGAGCTGCTGCTCATCGGCGCCAAGCGCTTCGGCGACACCCCCGTCAACTCCGGCGCCGGCACCGCCACCTTCCAGGCGGCCTGGCTGCTCAACGGCGGCCAGAAGCACGACATGGACCGCCTCCAGGACGTCCATCTGCAGTGGATGTCCCGGCTCGACGCCGTGGTGGAGGAGGACGGGCATCTGCTGATGCACTCCGACACCACCGCGTACCTCGAGTACGGCTCCACCATCGAGGACGTCAACGAGACCGTCCACGAGATCATCAACCGGAACGACGCGGATGAGGTCTGGGACCTGTTCCGGAAGTTCACCAAGCGGTTCGCCTTCCGCGACGACGCCGGTCCCCAGGCCGTCCAGGAGCTGCTCGCCACCTACGGCGGCGGCCGCATCGTGCACGGTCACAGCCCCATCCCGTACCTCCTGGGCCAGGTCGGCACCGAGGACGGCGAGGACGGATCGGGTCCGGTCGTCGACGGTCCGCACGTGTACGCGGACGGTCTGGCGATCGCCATGGACGGCGGTGTGACCATGGCCGGAAAGCTTCTGGTCGTCCAACTCCCCCTGCATGGCTGACGCATAACCCTGCGCATCCGGGGAAGTCGATTTCGGGAAACCCCCTGTCACCCTGTGCCATAACCGCAATACCATCGGATCATCCGTAGCAGGCTCTCCTCCGTTTCCGCCCAACTGGCCGTTTCCCACGGTCAATAAGGCCCTACGGAGCATCGGGGGATGCACATGAACGTGGCTCCGCACCTGCTGACCGAGGACCGTGCCGAGTACGTACGCCTCCTCGACGACGCACTGCGCAACGCGCACGACCATCCGGATCTCGCCGAGATCGGGAAGCAGCTCACGGCCGAACAGCTGCGCACGATGGCGCTGAACGCGACGGCGATCATCACCGCCGCGGCAGCGGTCGAGTACGACCACTTCGTGAAAGTCCGCGAAGAAGGCCGATCACCGAGCGGTACGAGTGTCATGAACGCCGTCCTCGCGGCGGACGGCGAGGGAGCGAGCGCCGGCCCGGGTGCGGGCATCGTCGCGATCGTCACGGTCCTCGCGCCGGTCCTCGCGGGCACGGCCGCGGTGATCTTCCTGCTGGTCGGGGCCGTACTGAAGGTGCTGGCTCCCACGCTCGCATTCGCCGAGACCCTGCTGACCGCCGCCGGTTTCTTCGGTGCC
This sequence comes from Streptomyces sp. NPDC029169, assembly GCF_055563935.1. Taxonomy (NCBI): domain Bacteria; kingdom Bacillati; phylum Actinomycetota; class Actinomycetes; order Kitasatosporales; family Streptomycetaceae; genus Streptomyces; species Streptomyces sp. NPDC029169. The sequence continues at coordinate 167,022 of NZ_JBVHXA010000007.1, read as the reverse complement.
GTCGCCGCCGCCGGCCTCTTCTGCGCCGCCGTCGGACTGCTGCTCACGGCGCTGCGCAACCGCTCCACGGAAGTGGCCGCGAGCGATCCGCCCGGGCCGGAAGCGGACGACGAACTGTCCCGCGCCCGCGAGGCCTGGCGCCGCGCCCTGCTGGAACGAGGCATCCTGCCGTTCCTGCGCGACGCGCTGGCCGCGCCCGGCCCCCGCCTGCCCTCGCCCGCGGCACCGCCGCCGCGCACCGACCGCATGCCGAAGATCGGCTACAGCGGCCCGGACTTCTCCAGCCCGAACGAGGGCTCCTCGGGCACCCGCCCGACATTCACCAGCCCGGACTTCACGAGCCCGGACTTCGGCCCTCCGGAACACCGCCCGGAGTAGGCCCGGAACACAACGAGGCGGGCACGGACCGCACGCCCCCCGTGGCCGTGCGATCCGCCCCCACCCGTCGTCCGTCCGGTCCCCCGTACGTACGGACAGGCGCGCCTACTCCGCCATCGGCAGGTACACCCGGTTGCCGGAGGCCGCGAACTCCTTGGACTTCTCCGCCATCCCGGCCGCGATCTCGTCCGACTTGAAGTCGCCGCCGTGCTCCCGCCGGATGTCCTGCGAGATCTTCATCGAACAGAACTTCGGACCGCACATCGAGCAGAAGTGCGCCGTCTTCGCGGGCTCCGCCGGCAGCGTCTCGTCGTGGAACTCGCGGGCCGTGTCCGGGTCGAGCGCGAGGTTGAACTGGTCCTCCCAGCGGAACTCGAACCGCGCGTCGGACAGCGCGTCGTCCCACTCCTGCGCCCCCGGGTGCCCCTTGGCCAGGTCGGCCGCGTGCGCCGCGATCTTGTACGTGATGACGCCGGTCTTCACGTCGTCGCGGTTGGGCAGGCCCAGGTGCTCCTTGGGCGTGACGTAGCAGAGCATCGCCGTGCCCCACCAGGCGATCATCGCGGCGCCGATCCCGCTGGTGATGTGGTCGTACGCGGGGGCGACGTCCGTGGTCAGCGGGCCGAGGGTGTAGAACGGCGCCTCCTCGCAGATCTCCTGCTGGAGGTCGATGTTCTCCTTGATCTTGTGCATCGGGACGTGCCCGGGGCCCTCGATCATCGTCTGCACGTTGTGCCGCTTGGCGATCGTGTTCAGCTCGCCGAGCGTGCGCAGCTCAGCGAACTGCGCCTCGTCGTTGGCGTCGGCGATCGAGCCGGGGCGCAGACCGTCGCCCAGCGAGTACGTGACGTCGTACGCCGCCAGGATCTCGCAGAGCTCCTCGAAGTTCGTGTAGAGGAAGTTCTCCTTGTGGTGCGCGAGGCACCAGGCGGCCATGATCGAGCCGCCGCGCGAGACGATGCCGGTCTTGCGGCGGGCGGTCAGCGGCACGTACGGCAGCAGCACGCCGGCGTGGACCGTCATGTAGTCGACGCCCTGCTCGGCCTGCTCGATGACCGTGTCCTTGTAGATCTCCCAGGTCAGCTCCTCGGCCTTGCCGTCGACCTTCTCTAGCGCCTGGTAGAGCGGCACGGTGCCGATCGGCACGGGGGAGTTGCGCAGCACCCACTCGCGGGTGGTGTGGATGTTCCGGCCGGTGGACAGGTCCATGACCGTGTCGGCGCCCCACTTGGTCGCCCAGGTCATCTTCTCCACCTCCTCCTCGATGGAGGAGGTGACAGCGGAGTTGCCGATGTTGGCGTTGACCTTCACCAGGAACCGCTTGCCGATGATCATCGGCTCGATCTCCGGGTGGTTGACGTTCGCCGGAAGGACGGCGCGACCTGCGGCGATCTCCTCCCGCACGACCTCGGGGGAGACGTTCTCGCGGATCGCGACGTACTCCATCTCCGGGGTGATCTCGCCCCCGCGGGCGTACGCGAGCTGGGTCACCGCCCGGCCGCCGCGGCCCCGGCGGGGCTGGCGCGGACGGCCCGGGAAGACGGCGTCGAGGTTCTTCAGGCCCCCGCGCGGCGAGGTGTGCTTGATCCCGTCGTCCTCGGGGCGGACCGGGCGGCCCGCGTACTCCTCGGTGTCGCCCCGCCCGATGATCCAGTTCTCGCGCAGCGGAGGAAGGCCCCGCCGTACGTCGGTGTCGATGGTGGGGTCGGTGTACGGACCGGACGTGTCGTACAGCGTCACGTCCTTGCCGTTGGTGAGGTGCACCTGACGGACGGGGACCCGGAGGTCGGGGCGCGAGCCCTCGACGTACCCCTTGTGCCAGCCCGGCTTGCGTTCGTCCTGGCCGTTCTCGCTGGTGGCAGGCGTGCGTGCATCCTGAATGGTCATGAGACCGATCTCCCTACGCCGGCATTACCCGGTAACAGGTTCGGCGGTCGGCGCAGCCTCCTCCCGTACGTACGTCAGTACGCTCGTACGGTGATCAGCGCCCTCTCAGCCCGGTGCTCCGAGCTCCCGCGTGTGCAAAGGTGCCACCACGCTAGCGTCAATCCGGCCGTGCTGAACAGTGGGCCCCCACCGTTCTTGCGATGATCGGTCGGTGACTTCCTCGCAGCAGACCCCAGAACCCGACGGCCACGGCGGACATGGCGACGCCGGGCACGGGCACGGCCACGCCCACAGCCATGGGCCGGCCGCACCCGTCTCCCGGCATCTGCGCAGGGTCATCGCCGCGGTCCTGATCCCGTTCGCCACGGCCGTGGTGGTCGGGCTCGTCGTCCTGTGGCCCGGTGGCGCCCCGGAGCACGAGCGCACCGGCGTGGGCTTCGACCGGCAGACGTACCAGGGCAAGGTGGTCTCGGTCGAGCGGATCGACTGCAGGGACGTGAACGCTGCTCAGGTCCCGCCGACCGGGGACACGTCCACGCCTCAGGGCCGCGAGGCGGTCAAGGCCCAGCAGGGCGACTGCGAGAAGGCGACGATCGAGGTCACGGACGGTCCGGACAAGGGCCGTACCTTCACCGAGATCGTGCAGCCGGACGCGCCGCGTCAACTGGACGAGGGGCAGGGCGTGGTGGTGGCGTACGCGCCGGACGCCCCGCGCGATCTGCAGTACTCGGTGACGGATGTGAACCGGAAGATTCCGCTGGCTGTGCTGGCCGGGATCTTCGCGCTCGCGGTCGTGCTGGTCGGCCGGATGCGAGGGGTGATGGCGCTGATCGCGCTCGCCGTGAGCTTCCTGGTGCTGACCTTCTTCATCCTGCCGGCGATTCTGCAGGGGTCGAACCCGCTGGTGGTGGCTGTGGTCGGGTCGAGCGCGATCATGCTGGTGGCGCTCTACATGTGCCACGGTCTGTCGGCCCGTACGTCGGTCGCCGTGCTCGGGACGCTGATCTCGCTGCTGCTGATCGGACTGCTCGGCTCGTACTTCATCAGCTGGGCGTCGCTGTCCGGGAACACCGACGACAACACCGGTCTGATCCACGGTCTCTATCCGGAGATCGACATGTCGGGTCTGCTGCTGGCCGGCATCATCATCGGTTCGCTCGGTGTCCTCGACGATGTGACGGTGACGCAGACCTCGGCGGTGTGGGAGCTGCACCAGGCCGATCCCCGGTTGGGGCCCCGCGGGCTGTACCGGGCCGGGATCCGGATCGGCCGTGACCACATCGCGTCGGTGGTGAACACGCTGGTGCTCGCGTACGCCGGTGCGGCCCTGCCCCTGTTGCTGCTCTTCTCCATCGCGCAGAGCAGTGTCGGGACAGTGGCCAACAGCGAACTGGTGGCCGAGGAGATCGTCCGCACGCTGGTGGGGTCGATCGGTCTCGTCGCCTCGGTACCGGTCACGACCGCTCTCGCGGCCCTGGTCGTCTCGGCGGACCGGCCGGGAACGCCGGGAGCGCCGGGCGCGCCTGGAACGCTGGAGAAGCGTTCATCCAGGGGTGGGCGCCGCCGCCGGGCCAAGTGACGGCCCGTCGGACCTAGTGGCGCGGCCGGCGACTCACCCGGCGTTCTCCTCGGCGAGGATCCGGCCGAGTGCCGCCTCCAGGTTGTCATCGAAGTCGCCCAGTGTCCGTTCCTGACCGAGCGGAACCAGCTTGTCCGTACGGTCGAGGAAGGCGACGAGCGGCGGAGCGCTGGCGCGGAACAGGGCCCGGTCGGTGCCGACCTGGAGCCGGATGGCGACGTCCGAGAGGTCCTCGGGGTCGGTCGGCGCGATGTGCACATCGCCGTCCCCGCTCGGCCGGTTGATCCCGTCGAGCAGCAGCTCTCGGCCGAACGCCCAGGTCACGGGCGCGTCTCCGGGAAGGTGGAACGTCATCCGCACCGCGTAGGGATCCCGGGTCTCGTAACGCAGTTCCACCGGGATCCTGAAGGAGAGCTCCTCGGAGACGAGGAAGCTCATCAGGACCTCGGCCTGAACCGACTCTCGCATCATGTACCCCGCAGTAGATGAAGCAGTTGTGTAAACACAGCTGCTGAAAGCTGTGATCAAACGGCCAGGAATGATCCCCCATGGCCCTCTTGCCGCAATCGTGCTGGAAGCGCTAGCGGATCACAAGGAGTGATTTTTCAGATACTGATAGAGAACGCGAGGGAGCTGAAGAGCCTTCCGATCTCGTTCCGTAGCCGGTCGACTGCGGGAAGCAGCCGTTCTTCCTGGTGAAGGGGGAGGGAAATCGCCATGGCGGCCGCGGTGGACCCCGCTGTGATGGGGATCGCGGCACAGACCGTGCCGAGCGCATATTCCTGACGCTCCACCAGGGGTTCCATTCGCCCCATAGCGCCCAAACGATCCAAAAGCGTCCGCCGGTTACGCACCGTGTACGGAGTGATGGCCTCCACCGGATGGCGGTCGAGGTGGTCTTGACGACTCTTCAGATCCAGTTGACTGAGCAGGCACTGACCGATCGCATGCGCGTGACCCGTCTCACGGAAGTCGGCCCACTCGTCCACCGCGGGGGCGGAGGGCGTGTCGGCGACGGCGACGAGCTCGATCTCGCCCTCGCGGTAGATCGCGAAGTAGACCGGGACTCCGATCTCGTCGCGCCAGTGCGCGAGGGAGTCTTCGACCTTGGTGCGACGATTCTGCAGAACTCCGCCGCCGGCCAGTCGACCGGCAGCGTCGCCGAAGACGAACACACCCTTCTCACGGCGCAGATAGCCCTCGTGCGTCAGAGTGCGGAGCAGGTGGTACGCGGTGGGCAGCGGGAGTCCGGCCTCGCGCGCGAGTTGTTTGGCGGGAGCTCCGTCCTCGTGGGAGCCCACGGCCTCCAGTAGTCTCAGCGCCCGCTGCACCGAGCCGATCAGGGTAGGAACGGCGGACTGCGTAGCCGTGGCCAAAGGTCACCCCCAGGCGTGACGACGGGTGTCGTACACCCGCCCGCGGGGGCCGCCCCCGCGCGCCCGCCGCGGCCTGGGAACCGGTGGGTCCGGTGGGCGGACCCGCCCGGAACAGGTGGACAACCGCAGATCAGTGCGGAGGACTACGCCGGCTTTCCCCGGGGCGGCAGAGGAATTCCACTCTAAAGGCAGCTCCCAGGCCTGACCGAGGTTTCACCAGCTGCGTCCCTCGGCCGGGCTAACGCCCGACGTCCCGGACCTACCGACGGGTAGCGTGTGCTACCCCTCGCTACCAGTCCTCGCGCGAGGTCGACGAGGATATGAACTTCCGTACGACGTAGATCAGTCCGCCGACCAGGGCGACGAAGACCAGCACCTTGAAGAGCAGACCGATCACGAACGTCGCGATGCTGGTGATCAGACCGCCGAAGACCAACAGGGCGATGACGGGTATGGCGACCCACTTCACCCACCAGGGCATCCCCGCGAGAATCTCTCGTACCGCCATCGCGCCTACCTCATCTCCCGAAGACTCCGTCCCGCGCGCTCTGCGCCGGACACCTTCGATGCTAGAGGTGGCACCGGTGCCCGCGGGGGCCTCGGAGCCCTTGCTCTCCCCTGATCCACCCCCTAGGGGAGTTCAGGCCTCCGGCGGCGAGAAGACCACCATGACCCGCAGGTCCTCGGTGATGTGGTGGAACTTGTGGGCCACTCCGGCCGGCACGTACACCACGCTGCCGCGCGCCACCTGCGTCGTCTCCATCCCGACCGTGATCGCGGCCCGCCCACTGACGACGAAGTACACCTCGTCCTGACCGTGCGGCTGCTGCGGGTCGAGCGAGCCGGTGTCGAGGGCGTACAGACCGACGGACATGTTCCGCTCCCGCAGGAACTGGAGGTACGCACCGTCGTTGGCGGCGCGCTCCGCCTCCAGTTCATCGAGTCGGAATGCTTTCATCGTGCGTTCGCCCCTGCCCTTGGCCCGATCATGTCTGCCACGATCAGACACATGAAGAATTTCGTAGTCAAGACGCTCGCCAACGCGGGCGCACTGGGAGTGGCCATCTGGCTGCTCCAGGACATCACCCTGACCGGTGACAGCACCGCCAAGAAGGCCTGGACGCTCATCCTCGTCGCCCTGGTTTTCGGGCTGGTGAACTTCTTGGTGAAGCCGATCGTCAAGCTGATCTCGCTTCCGCTGTTCATCCTCACCCTTGGCCTGATCACGCTGGTGATCAACGCCCTGATGCTGCTGCTCACCTCCTGGCTGGCCGACCAGCTCGACCTCAGCTTCCATGTCGAGGGCTTCTGGACCGCGGTCCTCGGCGGCCTGATCATCTCCGTCGTCTCCTGGGCGCTCAACGTCGTGCTCCCCGACGGGGACTGAGTGCGCACGATGACGTACCGCGCCCGTCTCGTCTGCACGGGCGCGGTCGAGGTGGACAGCGCGGGCACCGGGGCAGCCAAAGGCGGCTTCGGGGAGCGCCTGGAGATGGTGGAGGCGGCGAGCGAAGGACCGCTCGCCGCCGTGCGCGAGAGTCTGGAGGAACGGGCGGTATGAGCACGGACACGTCCGGGGGCGCCGGGGAGTTCAGCGCCCCCGGCTCCCCAGGCGCCCTCGGCGAGGGGACACGGGCGGTACGGGCGGGGCTCCCCGAGCCGGTGAAGTACGAACCGACCCTGCCGGGGCCGGTCTTCGCCGCCCACTTCCATCTGCCGGGCGACCCCACCGGCCCCTATACGTACGGGCGGGACGAGAACCCCACCTGGACCCACCTGGAACGCGCCATCGGCGAGCTGGAGGCGCCGGGGGCGCCGGGGGTCGAGACGCTCGTCTTCGCCTCGGGCATGGCCGCCATCTCCGCCGTCCTCTTCTCCCAGTTGAGGGCCGGCGACGTGGTCGTCGTACCGGACGACGGCTACCAGGCGCTGCCCCTGGTCCACGAGCAGCTCAGGGCGTACGGCATCGAGGTCCGCACCGCGCCCACCGGCGGCGACGCCCAGCTGTCCGTACTGGACGGGGCGCGGCTGCTGTGGATCGAGACGCCCTCCAACCCCGGTCTCGACGTCTGCGACATCCGCCGTCTGGTGCGCGCGGCCCACGGGGCCGGAGCGCTGGTCGCCGTCGACAACACCCTGGCCACCCCGCTCGGCCAGCGGCCCCTGGAGCTGGGCGCGGACTTCTCCGTCGCCAGCGACACCAAGGGCATGACCGGGCACGGCGACATCCTCCTCGGCCATGTCAGCTGCCTCGACCCGCAGCGCGCCGCGGAGGTACGGCGCTGGCGCAAGATCGTCGGGGCGATCCCGGGCCCCATGGAGGCCTGGCTCGCCCACCGTTCCCTGGCCACCCTCCAGCTCCGCATCGACCGGCAGTGCACCTCGGCGCTCGCCCTCGCGGAGACCCTGGCCAAGCGGGGTGAGGTCACCGGGCTGCGGTACCCCGGGCTGCCTGACGACCCCTCGCACGCGGTGGCGGCCACGCAGATGCGGCGCTTCGGCCCCGTCGTGTCGTTCGTGCTTCCCGACCGGGCATGGGCCGAGCGGTTCCTCGACGGGCTGCGGCTCGTGGACGACGCCACCAGCTTCGGCGGTGTGCGCTCGACGGCCGAGCGGCGCGGGCGGTGGGGCGGCGACGCCGTGCCGGAGGGTTTCGTCCGTTTCTCCGTCGGGGCCGAGGACCCCGAGGACCTGATCGCGGACGTGCTGCGCGCCCTCGACGCGGCCGAGGCGGCCCCTGCCGGTTGAGCGAACGCGCACGGAACCGGGGCGCTCCGAGCCTCCCCCCTCATGGCTCGGAACGCCCCCGGTTCCACGCGCGGAGAACCGCCTGAACAAGGCTAGTTGACTCTGCGTCAGTGTCCAATCACGGTAGCGACAGAGACCTATCGACTTATTTATAGTTGGACGGTCCTGAGGCGCCGTCAGCCGACCGCCTGAGTCGAACGGCCACACGGCCGGGAGGGGGCGGACATGGACCTCGCCCTGCTGCGCACCTTCGTCGCGGTGCACCGGGCCGGCTCCTTCACCCGCGCCGCGGCGCTGCTCGGACTCTCCCAGCCCGCGGTCACCAGCCAGATCCGGACCCTGGAGCGGCAGCTCGGACGGCCGCTCTTCCTCAGACAGGCCCGTGGGGTCACCCCCACCACCATCGGGGACGAGCTCGCCCACCGTGCCGCCCCGCATCTGGACGCCCTCGTGGAGATCGCCGAGACGGGTCTGGACGAGGAGAGCGGCGTCCGCACCCTCCATCTCGCCGGGCCTTCCGAGTTCACCTCGGCGCGCGCCCTGCCCGCCCTCACCCCGTTGGTCTCCCAGGGACTCGCGGTACGGGCCGCGTTCCCCGGCACGGCCGAGGAGATCCTCGACGGGCTCGCCGCGGGCCACCACGATCTGGCCATCGCCACCGCCCGCCCGCGCGGCGGGCTGTTCAGCTCCACACCGCTCTGCGACGAGGAGCACGTGCTGGTCGCCGCCCCGCGCTGGGCCGCCCGGCTGGCCCCCGACATGCTGCTCCGCAAGGGCGCCGTGGTCCTGGAGCAGCTGCCGGTCGTCGAGGTGCACGAGTCGCTGCCGTTCGTCTCCCGCTACTGGGCGGCCGTCTTCGAGACCAAGCCGGCCGCGACGGCCACGATCGTGGCGCCCGACCTGCGGGCCGTCCTGGAATCCACGGCCGCCGGGGCGGGCCTCGCCGTCCTGCCCCGCTATCTGTGCGAGGAGGCTCTGGAGCAGGGCCGCCTCGTGGCGCTGCTCGATCCGCCGGTGCCCCCGCTGCGGACGTACTTCCTGGTCGTCCGGACCGGGACGCTCGCCCTGCCGCACATCGCGCGGGCGCACGAGTGGCTCCTGCGGGCCTCCGGGGACTGGTGAGTTTCAGGACACCTGTGGCGGGCCATTTTCTTCCCATGACCGAACGTCCTGTGGTCAAGCGCACCGCACGCGCCATTCTGCTCGATGGAAACGACCTCATCCTGATCAAGCGCACGAAGCCGGGGATGGATCCCTACTGGCTGACGCCCGGCGGCGGGGTCGAGCCCTCGGACACCACCGTCGTCGAGGCCCTCCACCGCGAGGTGCACGAGGAGCTCGGCGCCAAGATCACCGATGTGGTCCCCTGCTTCGTGGACACCGTCGAGCACATCGTCGACGGCGGTGTCTCGGGGGTGAAGGTCCAGCACTTCTTCGTCTGCCGGCTCGAGTCGATGGACCCCACGCTGCGGCACGGCCCCGAGATCGAGGAACCGGTGGGCGAGTACGAGATCGTCCGGGTGCCGTTCACCCGGGTGGGCATCGCCGCCGTCCACCTTGTGCCGCTGTCGCTGCGCCACTACCTGGACGGCAACATCGAGGGCGTGCGCGCGATGCACGCCCCCGACCTGGGCTAGGACGCGGGATTCTGGGGGTTCCTGGGTCAGGACGCGAGTTCCGCGAGGAAGTCGTGGCGGATCCGCTCTTCGGGGATGCCGATCCCCCGCAGGGTGGCGACCCCGCGCCGGATCATGCCGGGCGGGCCCGACAGATAGGCCTCGTACTCGTTCCACGGGCCGTACTGGCGCACGGCGTCGGGCAGCTGGGCCTGGTCCTCGGTGACCGGCCGCACCGACAGCCAGGGGAACGTCTTCTGGAGCCGCATCATCGTGTCGATGTCGTACAGGTCATGGCCGCTGCGCGCCCCGTAGAACACCTCCACGGGCCGCCGGTCCCCGTGCTCGGCGACATCCTCGACCAGCGCCTTGATGGGCGCGATCCCGGTGCCGCCGCCCAGACACAGCAGTCCGTTGTCCGTGGTGTGGTCGACCGTCATCGACCCCGCGGGCGGACCGAGCCGCAGCACGTCGCCGGGTCGCGCGTGGTGCACGAGGGCGTTGGAGACCCAGCCGGCCGGGACCGCCTTGACGTGCAGGGAGAGCAGTCCGTCGGGCCGGGGCGCCGAGGCGAAGGAGTACTGCCGCCAGACGCGCGGCCACCAGGGGGTCTCCAGCGTCGTGTACTGGCCGGCGAGGAAGGAGTACGGCTGGCCGGGGCGGAGCGTGATCACCGCGATGTCCGGGGTCCGCAGATCGTGCGAGACGACCTCGGCCTGCCACCAGGCGGGCGCGCGCTGCTCGTTCTCCGCCGCCGCGTCGATCATGATCTGCGAGATCGTGGTGTACGTCCGCACCCAGGCGGCCTCGGTCTCCTCGTTCCAGGTCAGGGTGGCGTACCGGATGAGGGCGCCGATCAGCGCCTCGCCGACGGCCGGGTAGTGCGTCGCCTGTGTCCCGTACTTGCGGTGTCCACGGCCCAGGTTCTGGAGGTACGCGGTGAGTACGGGGGCGTTGTCCATGTGCTCGGCCGCCGTCAGCAGCGCCTTGAGGAGGCGGTCGCGCTGGGTGTCCATGGCCGCGGGGAACATCGCGCGCAGCTCGGGGTGGCGGATGAAGAGCAGTGCGTAGAAGTACGACGTCACCTTGTCGGCGACAGGGGCGATCTCGGCCAGGGTGCGGCGTATGAGGATCGCGTCGGGGGACGGTCCCGGAGCTATCCGGGGCGGTGCCTCGCCGTCGTCGTGCCCGGCCTCTTTCATCGTGTGCCTCGCCTCGCGCCTTCGGCTCGTGTCGCCGCAGCTTGACAGGTTCGACCAACGGTTCGGACAGAAAGTGGAATTCTCGGGCATTAACCCCGTGACTGCGGCTAGGCTGCGCTCTTTCGGACCAGGTCGTAGGCCTCGCGTAGATCGGGCCCGGCGTAGGCGTGCCGGGAGAGCCCGGCCAGATGGTGGTCGGCGTTCACGGCCACGGTGAGCGGCACGGCGGCGAAGAGCTCGGCGTCGGACATCGAGTCGCCGTAGGCCACGCAGTCCTCCAGGCCCAGCCCGTACTCCGCGCAGAGCCGACGCGCGATGCTCACCTTCGCCGCGGCGTTGAGGATGCCCGGACGGTGGATGGGCTCGGTGAACGGGACGGACGGCCAGCGGGAGCCATGGGCGGCATCGGCTCCCCAGTCGAGAAGACGCTCGACGAAGAAGTCCGGCGAGAGGGAGATGACGGCGCAGCGTCCGCCCTGGGCGTGGATGTCAGCCCAGACCTCGCGGATGCCGACCAGCCAGGGAGCCCCTTCGAAGGCGGCCGTGACCTGCTCCGGCGTCAGGGCGGACCAGAGCGCGTGGGCCTGGACCGCGAACTCGTCGGGCGTCAGCCCGTCCAGCAGGAATCCCCGCTCCAGCGCGGCGATCTCCTCGGTGAGGCCGAGCTGCCGCGAGATCTCCACCGCGGCCGCCGACCCCCGGATCAACGTGCCGTCCAGATCGAAGAGATGGAGCCTGCCGCCCCCCGGAGAACTCGTCATGTACGCCGAGACTAGTACGTGCGCTTACTCCCTCCGTCAGACGCGGGACGAGAGGCGGCACGGCACGGTGTTTCACGTGAAACATCTCCAGCGTCCCGCTCGGCGGGCACTCCTCGTCGTCCATGTCGCCGTCTCCGTGGCGTGGCTCGGGCTCAGCGTGGGACTGCTGACGCTCGGCATCACGGCCTATACGACCGGCGATCCCTCCCTCACCGAAGCCTCCTACCGCGCGATGAAGGTGTTCGCGGACTGGCTGCTCGCTCCGGTCGCCGCGGTGACCCTGGTGAGCGGCCTGGTGCTCTCCCTGGGCACGCCCTGGGGTCTGGCCCGGCACCACTGGGTCTGGATCAAGTTCTGGATCACCCTGGTCACCGCCGCCGCGACGATCTTCGCGCTGCGCCCGGAGATCGAGCACGCGGCGACGGCCGGAGTGCCCGATCCCAGTCTCGTGGCGGCCCCGACGATCTCGACGGCGGCCTACCTCTTCATGACAGCGATCTCGGTGCTGAAGCCCTGGGGGATCACTCGCCGGGGACGCCGCCTGCGGGCACGAGCCATTTCTTCTAAAGCGGTGGACGGACGATCATCGCGTCAGACAGCCTGAGCATCATGCCGACGTCGCTCGCCCTGCTCGACCAGCTGCCCATCCGGCTCCTCACCGCCGAGGACCTCACCGCCTGCGCCGATCTCTCCGAGGACCGGGGCTGGCCGCGTGAGGAACACAAATGGAACCTCCTGCTGACCGCGGGCACCGGGTACGGCATCGACGACCCCGCAGGCAAGGGGCTGATCGCGGCCGGCGTGGTCACCTCGTACGGGCCCGGGCTCGCCGCGATCGGCATGGTCCTCGTCGCCGAGCGGTACGCCCGCCAGGGCGTGGGGCGCCGACTGATGCGCCATGTAGTGGCGGAGGCCGGAGACACCCCGCTCACGCTCCACGCGACCCCGAACGGGCAGCCGCTCTACGAGCAGCTGGGCTTCGTCCAGACGGGGCGCGCCGAGATGCTCCGCGGCCACTTCACCCCGACGCAGCCGGTCCCGTACATCCCGACCCGCCCCGCCACCGCCGAGGACATCCAGACGATCCTCCGCCTGGACACCGAGATCTTCGGTCTGGACCGCACCCATATGATCACCCGCCTCCCGGCCTTCGCGGACCAGCTCCGCGTCGCCGAGGAGGACGGCCGCATCACCGGCTTCGCCGCAGCCTGGCCGAACATGGACACCCATGTCGTCGGACCCCTGATCGCCCGCGACACGGCCACCGCGCAGGCCCTCGTCGCCTCCCTCGCTGCCGCCACGAACCGCCCCCTGCGTACGGACATCGATGTACGCCACGAGGCGCTGCTGAGCTGGCTCAAGGCGAACGGCCTCGCCCCGATCGCGTTCAACGCGGTGATGGTGCGCTCGCTGCCCGACCTGCCGGGCGACTGGAGCCGTCGGTTCGCGCCCCTGACCGTCGCGGCGGGATAACGCCCGTGTAATTGCACGCGCGGGCACCGCGCTGGAGTCCCGGCACGGCCTGAGCGTGCGCGAGTACTCCCTGCTCGACGGGGCGCTCCGCGAGGCCCTCGACGAGGCGGCGAAGAACCCGGAGCTGGCTCCCCTGGTCCGCGCCGTCGAGGGCTTGCACGTTCCCGCCTGACCCGACCCGGCCCGCCAGGACGCCCCGGGGCCGCGCCCCTCGGCGTCCTGTTTCACGTGAAACAGTGGTTCAGAGGCCGCGCCAGCCCGCCTCGTCCACGCCGCCCGGAACGGCGTCGCCCCTCTCGTACGGCTCCCGGGTGAAGACGAAGGACCCCAGATCGAGATGGCTCACCGAGCCATCCGCCCGCCGCACCGCGCGGAGCGTCTCCCCCAGGTAGTAGCCGTTCAGGCCGACCCAGCCACCCTCCGGCAGCGCCCTGAAGGTCGCCCGCCGTCCGACACCACTCAGCGGTTCGAGGGTCACGCGCCGATCCTGACCGAGGCGGAGTCCGAACGCATACGTTCCCCAATACCAGGGCCCGGTCAGCTCCAGCAGCTCTTGGTCCACCTCGGCCTCGGGCAGCGGCCTCCACGGCTCGGGGAACCGGGGTTCGGCCTCCGCCACGATCCGTACGAGATCGGCGGCCACCGCGGCCATCAGCGGCCCGGAGGTGGCATTGGCGAGAGCGACCGCCGCCACCCCGTCCTCGACACTCACCCAGAGACAGGCGACGAAGCCCGGCAGCGACCCGGTGTGGCCGATCAGCGTCCGGCCGTCCTTGCGCAGCAGCTGAACGCCCAGACCGTAACCGCCATCCCAGTCACCGGCGCCGGGCGCCACCGCCGGCGTACGCATCTCCTCGACCGAGGCGGCCCCGAGCACCCGGTCGTCACCCAGGGCGAGGAACCCGGCGAAGCGGCAGAGGTCGTCGGCGGTCGACCACAGCTGTCCGGCCGGCGCCATCAGCCCCAGGTCCTCGGCGGGTTCGGGAAGCATCACATCGGCCCACGGATGCACGGCCCAGCCGCCGGCGTGGGGAGCGACGGGCCGCACGCTCGTCCGCGTCAGACCCAGCGGCTCCAGGATCTCGCCGCGCAGCGCCTCCTCCCAGGAGACCCCGCGCGCCGCCTCGACCAGCGAACCGAGCAGCGTGTACCCGGGGTTGGAGTAGTGGTGGCGGCGCCCCACAGGGTGCAGGAGCGGCTCCTCACCGAGCACATCAGCCAGCTTCGGCCGTACCGTCCCCGGCGTCCGCTCCCACCACGGCCCCGGGCTCTCCGCCGCGAGGCCCGCACTGTGCCCGAGGAGCTGAGCGATGGTCACCTCGCCGACGCCCGTGCCCGGCAGATGCTTCTCCAAGGGGTCGCTCAGATCCAGGAGCCCCTCGTCACGGAGCCGCATCACCAGCACGGCGGTGAACACCTTGGTGAGAGAGCCGATCCGGTACTGCGTGTCGGCGTCCGGGGCATGCCCGTCGACACAACTGCGCGATCCGCTCCACACCTTCCTCCCCTCGCGGGCCACGGCCCCGACGAAGGAGGGCGAGCGCCCCTCGGACTGGGCGACCGCGACACGGTGCAGCAGGGCCCGTTCGGTACTGGGAAGCAGAGCTTCGAAGGGAGAGGTCATGGAACGATCCAACGCCCCGACCGCTCCGTAGTCGACCACATTTCCTGAATACAGGCGGCTGTTCAGCCACCTGTATTCATCGCCGGGTGAGCCACGCCTTCATCGCAGCGTGAGCGGCGTCTCGGATTCCACGTGGTTCAGCTTCTCGGGGTTGCGGACGTAGTACAGGCCGGAGATGCGGCCGTCCTCGACCCGGAACGCCATGACACCATCCATCTCCCCGTCCACGTGCACGAGCAGCGCCGGGCTGCCGTTGACCACGGTGGGAGCGACGCTGATCGGCAGCTTGTGCTTGCCGAGGCCGCCGATCATGAAGCGGGTCACCTTCCCGGCGCCGGCGATCGGCCGCAGGGCGGCCTGCTTGATGCCCCCGCCATCGCTCACAAGGACGACCTCCGGGGCGAGCACATCGAGAAGTCCCTGCGGGTCCCCGGTCTCGAGCGCGCGCTGGAACGAGTCCAGAGCCGCCCGGACCTGACTCGGTGAGGCCACCTGGCGAGGGCGCCGGGCATCGACGTGACGGCGGGCGCGGTGGGCGATCTGACGAACGGCCTCGGGGCTCTTGTCGACCGCGGCCGCGATCTCGTCGTAGCTGACGTCGAAGGCCTCACGCAGCACGAACACGGCACGCTCCGTCGGCGACAGCGTTTCCAGCACAAGCATGATCGCCATCGACACACTCTCGGCGAGCTCGACGTCCTCGGCCACGTCCGGCGCCGTGAGCAGCGGCTCAGGCAGCCACTGACCGACGTACGCCTCCTTGCGGCGCGACATGGCGCGCAGCCGGTTGAGCGCCTGCCGGGTCGTGATCCGGACCAGGTAGGCACGGTGGTCGCGCACCTCCGCCAGGTCGACCTTGACCCACCGCAGCCAGGACTCCTGAAGAACGTCCTCGGCGTCCGCGGCCGATCCGAGCATCTCGTACGCGACGGTGAAGAGCAGGTTGCGGTGGGCGACGAACGTCTCGGTCGCCGGGTCGGTGGCGCGGTCACTCATCTCTCGGCCCTCTCCTTCGCGGCCGGCCCTGGTCGCCGACCCCAGTCGATCATGCACCCACAGCAGGGCCCTCAGGCAGGCTGCTCAGCGACGGCCGGCACCTCTCCGTCCCTGGCCTCCAGCAGCTGCCGGCGCTTGGCACCCCCTGAGACGCGGTGCAAGCTGTACGAACCGGGCTTGCGTGCCTCGTCCGCCAGGTGCTTGACGACGCCCTTGCACACGAACTCCTTGAGCTTCGCGCCCGGTCGACCGTCGATGTGGAACCCCAGCGCGACGTCGTACCGGTGAGCGAACTGGAAGATACCGGCGTGTCGGCCCAGGCTGATGCACTGTCCGGCGAACACCTGGTTGAGAGGCGCGGGTTGCGCACCCGCGATCCTGCTGAGCACCGTGTCGGCGGCCCGCGCGCCCAGAGGCATCGCGGCCTGGCAGCTCATCCGCAGCGGCAGGCCCGACGGCGCCGCCGAGTCCCCGGCCGCAACGATCCGCTCGTCGTCCACACTCGTCAGCGTCTCGTCCGTGAGCAGCCGTCCCAGGGCATCGGTGCTCAGCCCGCTGCGCGCCGCCAGGTCCGGCACGCCGAAGCCGGCGGTCCAGATGGTCACCAGGCTCGGCAGCTCACGGCCGTCAGCGAGCCGCACGGCGTCGCGCGTCACCGCCGTCACCTTCGCGCCGGGCCCCTGGAGCACAGTCACCCCCAGCTCGGCCAGCCGCTTCGCGACCGAGCGCCGACCCCGAGGGTGCAGGTACGGGCCAAGCACCTCGCCGCACACCAGGGTCACGATGCGGCCCTCTTCCGCCAGCTCGGCGGCGGTCTCGATGCCGGTCGGACCGGCTCCGACAACGGTCACGGCGGCCGACGCGGGCGCGGCGCCGAGGGCCGGGCGCAGCCGCTGCGCCTCCTCCAGGCTCGCAATCGGGTAGGCGAACTCGGCCGCTCCGGGCACGCGCGGGTCGGCGCTGCCACTGCCCACCGCGTAGATCAGGTAGTCGTAGCCGACCGTGTCGCCGCTCGCCAACGTCACACTGCGGTCGGCCGCGTCGATCCGGCTCACGGTGTCGACCACCAGACCGACGCCCTCACGCAGGACGTCGCTGTACGCGACGACCGCCTCGTCGGACCCTGCCACCAGCTGGTGCAGGCGGATCCGATGGACGAAGTCCGGGCGCGGGTTGATCAGCGTCACGGTCACGTCGGCGCGCTGCGTCAGCCGGTTGGCCGCCATGACACCCGCGTACCCGCCGCCGATCACGACCACATCGGTGTTACCGGTCATCGGTCTCTCCTCCGCTTCAAGGGGTTCGACCTCAAGACACCGCACGACCGATCGCTGTGACACCCTGTGACCCAGATCACATCACGGGCGGGCTCGGGCGCTCCTGTAGGGTCTCGCCGCCGATGACATGTCGATCTTCTGTGACCTGCTGCATGTGGACTCAGATCGCGCACCGATGAGTTTCGCGCGCCGCGCCGGTCTGTACGCGTGAGACCGACTCACGGAAGGCTGGCGCCATGCGGAAACTGATCTACGGCATGAACCTGACCCTGGACGGCTACATCGCCGCGCCCGGCGACGACATCGGCTGGAGCGTGCCGAGCGACGAGCTGTTCCAGTTTTGGTCCGATCAGTTGCAGGCGACCGACCTGTCGCTGTACGGGCGCAAGCTGTGGCAGACGATGAGCTCCTACTGGCCGACCGGCGACCAGCAGCCCAACGCCACCCCGGCGGAGATCGAGTTCGCGCGCCGCTGGCGGGACATGTCGAAGGTGGTGTTCTCCTCGACGATCGACAAGGTCGACTGGAACACCCGCCTGGTCACCGGCGACGCGGTCGCCGAGATCACCCGGCTCAAGGCCGAGGACGGCGGCCCGATGGACATCGGCGGCGCGACGCTCGCCGGGGCGGCCATGCGGGCCGGGCTGATTGACGAGTACGTACTGGCCACCGCGCCGGTCCTGGTGGGCGGCGGCACGCCGTTCTTCACCGCGCTGGACAACTGGGTGAACCTGAACCTGGTGGAGACGCGGACGCTTCCCTGCGGCGTGATCCTGACCAGGTACGAGACGAGGCGCTGAGCGCCCATCCGGGAGTCACGGGCCATGTGCTCCGCGGGTGACACCGGAGGAGCCGGCTCGGTTGCGCCGCGTACGGTGAGACGCCCTTCAGCTACCTCATGACCCGCCACATCGAGCGGGCGAAGGCGTTGCTGAGGTGCCACTCCGCCCGATCAGGTCTGCGCCATGTCCACGAAGCGTGAGTAGTGGCCCTGGAACGCCACCGTGATCGTCGCCGTCGGGCCGTTTCGGTGCTTGCCCACGATGATGTCCGCCTCGCCCGCGCGCGGTGACTCCTTCTCGTAGGCGTCCTCACGGTGCAGAAGGATCACCATGTCCGCGTCCTGCTCGATCGAGCCGGACTCACGCAGGTCGGAGACCATCGGCTTCTTGTCCGTGCGCTGCTCGGGGCCACGGTTCAGCTGGGAAAGCGCGATCACCGGCAGTTCGAGCTCCTTGGCCAGCAGCTTCAGGTTTCGCGACATGTCCGAGACCTCCTGCTGCCGGCTCTCGGCCCGCTTCGAGCCGGACTGCATCAGCTGGAGATAGTCGATGACCACGAGCTTGAGCCCGGCGCGCTGCTTGAGCCGACGGCACTTGGCACGGATCTCCATCATCGACAGGTTCGGCGAGTCGTCGATGTACAGCGGAGCCTGCGACACATCCGGCATCCGCCGGGCGAGCCGGGTCCAGTCCTCGTCGGTCATGGTGCCCGAACGCATGTGGTGCAGCGCGACCCGGGCCTCGGCCGAGAGCAGTCGCATCGCGATCTCGTTACGGCCCATTTCGAGGGAGAAGATGACGCTGGGCAGGTTGTGCTTGATGGAGCAGGCCCGCGCGAAGTCCAGGGCGAGCGTCGACTTACCCATGGCGGGACGGGCCGCGATGATGATCATCTGGCCGGGGTGGAGACCGTTGGTGAGCTGGTCGAGATCGGTGAAGCCGGTCGGAACACCGGTCATCTCGCCGCTGCGGGACCCGATCGCCTCGATCTCGTCGAGCGCGCCCTCCATGATGTCGCCGAGCGGCAGATAGTCCTCGGTCGTGCGCTGCTCGGTGACCGCGTAGATCTCGGCCTGGGCCGAGTTCACGATCTCGTCGACGTCGCCGTCGGCCGCGTATCCCATCTGCGTGATCTTGGTGCCGGCCTCCACGAGACGGCGCAGCACGGCGCGCTCATGGACGATCTCCGCGTAGTACGCCGCGTTGGCCGCGGTCGGTACCGACTGGACGAGCGTGTGCAGATACGAGGCGCCGCCGACCCTGGTGATCTCACCGCGCTTGGTGAGCTCCGCACCGACCGTGATCGGGTCGGCCGGCTCGCCCTTGGCATAGAGGTCGAGGATGGCCCCGTAGACCGTCTCGTGGGCGGGCTTGTAGAAGTCGTGGCCCTTGATGATCTCCACGACGTCCGCGATGGCGTCCTTGGAGAGGAGCATGCCGCCGAGGACGGACTGCTCGGCGTCGAGGTCCTGCGGGGGCACCCGTTCGAAGCCCGACAGGCCGCTGTCCCACGGGCCGCCCTCGCTGCCGCGGTCGTGCTGATCCTCCCGGCCCCGTCCACGCCCACGGCCCTCGCCGCGAGGCCGGGCGACGGGCAGCCGGTCGCTCGGTCCGCTGTCGGCCCAGGGGTCGTCCAAGGGCTCGGGAATGCTCACCAAGCCACCTCCTCCCGTCCGCTCCGCGGACCTCTCCGTGCCACTCTTTCTTACGCCACGGCTCGGACAAACAAGAGGCTTTGACTCCGCTTCTGGCGCGTCGGGCGCCGGACCACGGTAGGCCCGTGGGCACCGTCAGCCAATCTGGTTATCCACAGGGGCTGTGGGTTAAGGAGCGGATGCTGTGGAGAACTCGGTCCAACCTGTGCACGGACCGGGGGACAGCCATGTGGACAAAGTCATAGCCATCCCCGTGACACGGCCCTGACCTGCACCTTTTCCATCCACGGGCTGTGGGGGAGAAAAACTTCTCGCTCCGGACCAAGATCAGAACAAACGGCCCACACCCGAAGGCCGGAGCATGGCACTTGTAAGGACCCCTGGCACATTGCATCTCTTACCTGTGGAAGATTAGATTGAGACCCATGACCCAGGCTCCCCCGGCCCCCAAGGCGGCCCGTCGGCAGCACGACCGAGAGATCATCTCGCTCGCCGTCCCGGCCTTCGGCGCGCTCGTCGCCGAGCCGCTCTTCCTGATGGTCGACAGCGCCATTGTCGGCCACCTCGGGACCCCGCAGCTCGCCGGTCTCGCCATCGCGGCAGCCCTCCTCGCCACTGCCGTCAGCGTCTTCGTCTTCCTCGCCTACGCCACCACGGCCGCCGTCGCCCGCCGCGTAGGGGCCGGCGACCTCAAGGCCGCCATCCGCCAGGGCATGGACGGCATCTGGCTCGCGCTCCTCCTGGGCGGAGCCGTCGTCGCCCTCACGCTGCCCGCCGCCCCCTGGCTGATCGACCTCTTCGGCGCTTCCGACACCGCCGCTCCGTACGCCACCACCTATCTGCGCATCTCCAGCCTGGGCATCCCCGCCATGCTCGTGGTCCTGGCCGCCACGGGTGTCCTGCGCGGCCTCCAGGACACCCGTACGCCGCTGTACGTGGCCATCGGCGGCTTCACGGCCAATGGACTCCTCAACGTGGGCCTCGTCTACGGCGCCGGGATGGGCATCGCCGGCTCCGCCTGGGGCACGGTCGTCGCGCAGTGCGCCATGGCCGCCGTGTATCTCGTCGTCGTCGTGCGTGGCGCGAGACGCCACGGCGCCTCCCTGCGCCCGGACGCGGCCGGCATACGCGCCAGCGCCCAGGCGGGCGTCCCTCTCCTGGTCCGTACGCTCTCCCTGCGCGCGGTCCTGATGATCGCCACCGCCGTCGCGGCCCGCATGGGCGACGCCGAGGTCGCCGCCCACCAGATCATCCTGTCCCTGTGGAGCCTCATGGCCTTCGCACTGGACGCGATCGCCATCGCCGGACAGGCCATCATCGGCCGGTTTCTCGGCGCCGACGACGCCGACGGGGCCAGACAGGTCTGCCGCCGCATGGTCCAGTGGGGTGTGGTCTCCGGAGTCGTCCTGGGCGCACTCCTCATCGTTGCCCGCCCGCTCTTCATCCCGCTCTTCACCGGCGACGCCACAGTCCAGGACACCCTTCTCCCGGCCTTGCTGGTCGTCGCGGTCTCCCAGCCGATCGCCGGCGTGGTCTTCGTCCTGGACGGCGTCCTGATGGGTGCGGGCGACGGCCCCTATCTGGCCTGGGCCATGCTGCTCACCCTGGCCGTCTTCGCCCCGGTCGCGCTCCTGGTGCCCGTTCTCGGCGGCGGGCTCACCGCGCTGTGGTGGGCGATGACGCTGATGATGACCGTCCGCATGCTGACGCTCTGGCTGCGCTCGCGCTCCGGCCGCTGGATCGTCACCGGCGCCACGCGGTGAATGTTTCACGTGAAACGCCGTGTTTCACGTGAAACGGCGGAAGGGCGGAACGGCGGAAGGGCCGCACCCCGAGGGGTGCGGCCCTTCCGTACTGCTGAGAGCAGCGTTACGCGGCGACGACCTCGACGCCGAGCTTCGCGGCAACCTCGGGGTGCAGACGCACGGACACCTGGTGCGAGCCCAGGGTCTTGATCGGCGAACCGAGCTCGACGCGACGCTTGTCGACGTCGGGGCCACCCGCGGACTTGATCGCCGTGGCGATGTCGGCCGGGGTCACGGAGCCGAAGAGGCGGCCGGCGTCGCCGGAGCGAACGGCCAGACGCACCTTCACGCCCTCGAGCTGGGCCTTGATCTCGTTGGCCTGCTCGATGGTCGCGATCTCGTGGATCTTGCGGGCGCGGCGGATCTGCGCCACGTCCTTCTCGCCACCCTTGGTCCAGCGGATCGCGAAACCACGCGGGACCAGGTAGTTGCGAGCGTAACCGTCCTTGACGTCGACGACATCGCCGGCGGCACCGAGGCCAGAGACCTCGTGGGTCAGGATGATCTTCATTTTTCGGTCACCCTTCCCTTATCGCGCGGTGGACGTGTAGGGCAGCAGCGCCATCTCACGGCTGTTCTTCACGGCCGTGGCGACGTCACGCTGGTGCTGCGTGCAGTTGCCGGTCACGCGGCGGGCACGGATCTTGCCGCGGTCGGAAATGAACTTCCGCAGCATGTTCGTGTCCTTGTAGTCCACGTACGCGGTCTTGTCCTTGCAGAACGCGCAGACCTTCTTCTTAGGCTTGCGCACAGGCGGCTTCGCCATGGTGTTTCTCCTGTGTGATCAAGAAGTGGGGGTACGAGCTGCCTTCGAGGGGAGTGCCCTAGAAGGGGGGCTCGTCCGAGTAGCCGCCGCCGCTGGAGTTTCCACCCCAGCCGCCTCCGCCGCCCTGCTGCTGGCCGCCGCCGGCCGGCGCGCTGGTCGCCCACGGGTCGTCGGCGGGAGCACCGCCGCCACCCTGCTGGGCACCGCCGGAGCTTCCGCCCCAGCTGCCGCCGCCCTGCTGGCCGCCACCGCCGCCGTAGCCACCCTGGCCACCGCGACCGGTGGTCTTGGTGACCTTGGCCGTGGCGTTCTTGAGGCTGGGGCCGACTTCGTCGACGTCCAGCTCGTAGACCGTGCGCTTGACGCCCTCGCGGTCCTCGTACGACCGCTGCTTCAGCCGGCCCTGCACGACGACGCGCATGCCTCGCTGGAGCGACTCGGCGACGTTCTCCGCCGCCTGACGCCAGACCGAGCAGGTCAGGAACAGGCTCTCGCCGTCCTTCCACTCATTGGTCTGACGGTCGAAGGTGCGGGGGGTGGACGCGATACGGAACTTCGCGACTGCCGCACCGGACGGGGTGAAGCGCAGCTCGGGGTCGTCGACAAGATTGCCGACGACCGTGATGACGGTCTCGCCTGCCATTGGATGAACCTCTCGGCGGGATTGCTTCTGGCTGCTTGCTGCTACTCGAACCCGATGACCTCTGAGCTAGGTGCTCAGTGAGTCTCGGGACGGAGGACCTTGGTCCGGAGGACCGACTCGTTCAGGTTCATCTGGCGGTCGAGCTCCTTGACGACCGCAGGCTCGGCCTGCAGGTCGATGACCGAGTAGATGCCCTCGGGCTTCTTCTTGATCTCGTAGGCGAGACGACGACGGCCCCAGGTGTCGACCTTCTCGACCTTTCCGTTGCCCTCACGGACGACGGAGAGGAAGTTCTCGATCAGCGGGGAGACAGCGCGCTCCTCGAGATCGGGGTCGAGGATGACCATCACCTCGTAGTGACGCATGTGGAACCCACCTCCTTTGGACTCAGCGGCCACGGTCGTTCCGTGGCAGGAGGGTCGTGATGCGTAAACAACGGTATCGGCCGCCACTGACAATCACCCTCGACGAGCGAGGAGAGCGTCGGGGTCCAGGGTGGACCTGGGCAGACACCGGTGCAGACCGTACAGAGTACCCGCACACCGGCTTCCGGTTGAAATCCGGTGGCGGGGGGACGCAATCTGTACACAACGGATGTCGGCGGCGCTACGATGCGCCGCCGTCCGGCAGGCACGCCAGGAGGTGCCCCATGGCACAGGCAATGCGACCCGACCCCGGACACTCCCTACTCGCCACCGACGGCAAGCCTCACCCGCTCCAGGACACCCTGGTGGGCGTGACGCTCGTCCTCGGAGTGCTGTCCTTCATCACCGCGCAGTTCCACGACCTGCATGTGCTGGCGTCCTGGACCGGACTGATCGGCATCATGACGGGCGCGTTCGGACAGTTCATCTCCGTGACGACCAGGGAACGCTTCGCCTTGATCGTCGGACTCGGCGCCTCGGCTGTGGGCTTCTATCTCGGCATGGCCTACGGGGGCCTCGCCTGAGGCCGTTCGGGGTCGGCCGCCGGCCGACGGACACACGTCCCATCGGGGCGCTCCCCGGTCACAGTAGGCTTCGGCGCGAGAGCCGGAGCCCCTGAACCGATGGGGACACACCTGCCGAGGAGCGCCCCGCATGAGCCTGACCCTGAGGACCATCAGCCGTGAGCAGCATCTGGCATTCATCCAGAGCCAGCCCGCGGCGAGCCACTGCCAGGTCCCGGCGTGGGCTGATGTGAAGACCGAGTGGCGCTCGGAGAACCTGGGTTGGTTCGACAAGTCCGGCGAGCTCGTCGGCACGGGCCTCGTGCTCTACCGCCAGCTGCCGAAGATCAAGCGCTACCTGGCCTATCTGCCCGAGGGCCCGGTCATCAACTGGTACGCCCCGAACCTCGACGACTGGCTGCAGCCGATGCTCGCGCATCTCAAGCAGCAGGGTGCCTTCTCCGTGAAGATGGGCCCGCCGGTGGTCATCCGGCGCTGGGATTCCGCCGCCATCAAGTCCGGCATCCAGGACCCGGACGTGAAGCGCCTGAAGGACATCGAGGCCACGCACATCGAGCCGCGTGCCTTCGAAGTCGCCGACCGGCTGCGGAAGATGGGCTGGCAGCAGGGCGAGGACGGCGGCGCCGGCTTCGGTGACGTCCAGCCCCGCTATGTCTTCCAGGTGCCGCTCGCGAACCGCTCGCTCGACGATGTCCTCAAGGGCTTCAACCAGCTGTGGCGCCGCAACATCAAGAAGGCCGACAAGGCCGGTGTCGAGGTCGTCCAGGGCGGCTACGAGGACCTCGCCGAGTGGCAGCGCCTGTACGAGATCACGGCCGTCCGCGACCACTTCCGCCCGCGCCCGCTCTCGTACTTCCAGCGCATGTGGACCGTCCTCAACAGCGAGGACCCCAACCGCATGCGGCTGTACTTCGCCCGCCACGACGGTGTGAACCTGTCGGCGGCCACCATGCTCGTCGTCGGCGGCCACGTCTGGTACTCGTACGGAGCCTCCGACAACATCGGCCGCGAGGTCCGGCCCTCGAACGCGATGCAGTGGCGGATGCTGCGCGACGCCTATGCGATGGGCGCGACCGTCTACGACCTGCGGGGCATCTCGGACTCGCTGGACGAGACCGACCACCTCTTCGGCCTCATCCAGTTCAAGGTGGGAACGGGCGGCGAGGCCGTGGAGTACGTCGGCGAGTGGGACTTCCCGCTCAACAAGCTCCTGCACAAGGCGCTCGACATCTACATGTCGCGTCGCTGACGGCCCGGGCGTTCCGCCCGTAATCTCGTACGTAATCTCGTAGGTCTCGTACATACCTTTGATACACCGCAGCCACCAGAAAGGTTCCGGGCCGGCCATGGCGCTCTCCCTCTACGTCGACACCGCGCGCTGGCGGGCGCACCAGAAGTCCGTGATCGACCAGTTCCCCGGACTGATCCCGGTCTGCAAGGGCAATGGCTACGGGTTCGGCCATGAGCGGCTGGCCGATGAGGCCGCCCGGTTCGGCTCGGACATGCTGGCCGTGGGCACCACGTACGAGGCCGCGAAGATCAAGGACTGGTTCGGCGGCGACCTGCTCGTCCTCACCCCGTTCCGGCGGGGCGAGGAGCCGGTGCCGCTGCCGGACCGCGTGATCCGCTCCGTGTCGTCCGTGGACGGCGTGCACGCCCTCGTGGGCGCCCGGGTGGTCATCGAGTGCATGAGCTCGATGAAGCGCCACGGCATCGGCGAGGAGGACCTGGGACGGCTGCACGCGGCCATCGAGGACGTCCGCCTGGAGGGCTTCGCCCTTCACCTGCCCCTGGACCGCACGGACGGCACCGACGCGGTCGAGGAGGTCATCGGCTGGATGGACCGGCTGCGGGCCGCCCGCCTGCCGCTGCACACCATGTTCGTCAGCCATCTGCGGGCGGAGGAGCAGGCCCGGCTCCAGCAGCAGTTCCCGCAGACCCGGTTCCGCGCCCGGATCGGCACCCGGCTCTGGCTGGGCGACCACGAGGCCACCGAATACCGAGGCGCCGTCCTGGACGTCACCCGCGTGGCCAAGGGCGACCGCTTCGGCTACCGCCAGCAGAAGGCCGCCTCCGACGGCTGGCTGGTGGTCGTGGCCGGCGGTACCTCGCACGGGGTGGGCCTGGAGGCCCCCAAGGCGATGCACGGCGTGATGCCGCGGGCGAAGGGCGTGGCCCGAGCCGGTCTGGCGACCGTCAACCGGAACCTCTCGCCGTTCGTCTGGGCCGGCAAGCAGCGCTGGTTCGCCGAGCCGCCGCACATGCAGGTGTCGATCCTGTTCGTGCCGGCCGACGCCCAGGAGCCGAAGGTCGGCGACGAGCTGGTCGCCCATCTGCGGCACACCACGACCCAGTTCGACCGGCTCGTCGAGCGCTAGCCACCACTAGCGCCCCAGCGGGTCCCGCGGTGCTCCGTCCCGGGGGACTCCCCACTCCACGCGCGGCCCCTCCACGGCCGGGGCCGCGTGCCGGGCCGGGTGGGCGGCCCTGCCCCGTACGAAAACGTCCTCAGCGCCGTCCAGGACGCCCCCGGAGGGATCGTCCGAGCCGTCCTGCCGGACCACGTCCCGTTCGGGCGCCAGGATGTCGCGCACGATCACGGCGCACAGGTACAGCGTGCCGAGCAGGTGCAGGACGATCACGAAGTGGTAGCCGTCCGTCGGCAGGCCCTGCTTGTTGCCGCTGGTGGTGAAGGCCAGGTACATCCAGATGCCCAGGAAGTACATGACCTCGCACGCCTGCCAGATCAGGAAATCCCGCCAGCGCGGCCGGGCCAGGGCGGCGAGGGGGATGAGCCACAGCACGTACTGCGGCGAGTACACCTTGTTGGTCAGCACGAACGCCGCCACGACCAGGAAAGCGAGCTGCACGAACCGTGGCCGGCGGGGCGCCGTCAGGGCCAGGACACCGAGGCCCGCGCCGACGATCAGCATCAACACCGCCGTGTACGTGTTGGCGCTGTCGGGCGAGATCTGCTCACCACTGCGCTGGCTGATCAGCAGCCACAGCGAGCCGAAGTCGACGTTCCGCTCCTGGTTGAACGTGTAGAACTGCTTCCACCCCTCGGGCGCGAGCAGCATCACCGGCAGGTTCACCACGAGCCACGCTCCGGCCCCACCGAGCAGCGCCGCGCCGAACTCCCGCCAGCGCCATGCCCGCCAGCACAGCAGGAGCAGCGGCCAGAGGAGCAGGAACGGATAGAACTTGGCGGCGATCGCGAGGCCCAGCAGGATGCCGAACGCGAGCGGACGGCCGCGCGACCACATCAGCACGGCGGCCGAGGTCAGCGCCACGGCCAGCAGATCCCAGTTGATGGTGGCGGTGAGCGCGAACGCGGGGGCCAGGGCGACCAGGAGCCCGTCCCAGGGGCGGCGGCGGTGCGTACGGGCCACGCAGACGACCATGACGGCGGCGCAGACCATCAGCATGCCCGCGTTGACCATCCAGTAGATCTGCTCGCGGTGCACCAGATCACTGCCACCGGGCGTGAGCCAGGCCGCGGCCTCCATGAACAGACCGGTGAGGACCGGGTACTCCAGGAACTCTATGTCGCCACTCAGCCGGTCGAAGTACGGCACCAGACCCTCGGCGAACCCGCGTCCGACGAAAAGGTGGGGGATGTCGGAGTAACAGGCGTGGGTGTACTGCGAGGTGCTCCCCCGGAACCAGGCCCAGTCGTAACACGGGATCTTCTGCACCATGCCGAGCGCAAACATCCCGATGGCCACCAAGGCGATCACGCGCACGGGGGTGAGCGCCCCGCTGCCGAGCAGGGCCCGGCGGCCGACGGGCCCGCCGATCAGTTCGCTGCCCGCCGCGGCGACCTCGTCCCGATGGGTGGGGCACACCAGCCCCTGGGTCTGCGGCCGGTCCTGCGGCGGACTCGTCTTGTGGAGGCTCGGCATGGGGGACATCCTGCCGTACGTCCCTGAGAAACGGTGAGGGCCGCCGCACCCGGCGCCGTACGTGTGGGTACGTGTCGGATACGGCGGCCCTCAGGGCCTTGCCGTGCGGGGCCGCCGGGTCAGTTGCTAGCCCAGCCAGCCGGTTCCGCCGTTGGGTTTCCCTCCGCCGTCGTCGGTGTTCGTCGGTGTCGGCGATGTGGGTGTCGTCGGTGCCGTCGGTGTCCCGGTCGGGCCGCCGTTCTGGCCACCGTCCTGGCCGCCGTTGCTGTTGCACGACCAGTCCCACACGTCACAGGACTTGTCCGGGTCCGGCTTCTTGGTGGGCGTCGACGAAGGCGTCTGCGAGGGGGTCACGGTCGCCGACGGGGTCTGCGACGGGGTCTCCGTCGGGGTCGGGGTGGGACTGGGGACACCGCCACCGAAGACCGGGTCGAGGTCCAGTTCCTCAGGCTCCGGGAAGGACGTGGGCGTCACGCCCTTGTGCACCTCGGTCATGTAGTCGTGCCAGATCTGGGACGGGAACGAGGAACCGTGGATCCTCTCCTGGTCACCCGTGCCGTACATCTCCTCGAACTTACGGTTCTTCTTGGTCTCGTCGTCGTCGAAGCGGTACATGTCGATCGCCGTCGACAGCTGCGGGGTGTAGCCCACGAACCAGGCCGACTCGTTGCCGTCGGTCGTACCGGTCTTGCCGGCCGCCTCACGGTCGTCCAGCTTGGCCTTCTTACCGGTTCCCTTGACCACGACGTCCTTGAGGACATCGGTGATGTTGCTGGCCACGGCGGTGGAGAAGGCGCGCTTCGGCTTGGCCTCGTGCTCGTAGACGGGGTTGCCGTTCCGCAGGACCTTGGTGACGGAGAACGGGTCGTTCTGCTCTCCGTTGTTCGCGAAGGTCGCGTAGGAACCGGCCATCCGGATCGCACTCGGCGAGGAGATACCGAGAGAGAAGGACGGCACCTCACCCTTCACCAGCGAGTTCTCCAGGAGACCCGCCTTCTGGGCTGCATCGCGGACCTTGTCGATGCCGACGTCCATGCCGAGCTGCACATAGGGCGAGTTGAGGGACTTGATCATCGCCAGCCGGAGATCGACCTTCTTGAAGCTCGCGTTCTCATCGTTGTTCTGGAGCCACTCCTTGCCCTTCTCGTCCCGCCACACCGAGCCGTCGAAGTTCCTGACCTTGTAATCGTCCACGCCGCTGTAGAAGGTCTTGTCGGGGTCGATGACGGTCCGGGTGGAGGCGTCCTGCACCCTGTCCTTCTTGGGGTCGCGCACACCGTCGGTCATGGCCGCCGCAAGGACGAAGGGCTTGAAGGTCGATCCGACCTTGGCGCCGGTCTCGTCCGCGTTGTTCGTGAAGTGCTTCGTCGCGTCCGTGCCACCGTAGATCGCGACGATCGCCCCGGTCTCCGGGTTCACCGAGGCACCACCGAACTGGACGTGGGTGTCGGTCTTGGGGCGCTTCTTGGGGTCGATGTACCCGTCGTAGATCTTCTTGATGGAGTCCTCGAGGGCCTTGACCTTCTTCTTGTCGAAGGTCGTGTGGATCTCGTAGCCGCCGAGGGCAAGGTCGTCCGCGGTCACGTCGCTCTTGTTGATGAAGTTGGCCTTGGCCGTGCTCACCAGGTAGCCGATCTGGCCGGTCAGCTGGGCGTTCTTCTTCGGCGGCTGCACCTTGGGGAAGGTCGGGTACTTCGCCCGCTCCGCCGGCTCGAGGTGGCCGTCCTTGACCATCTCGTTGAGGATCCACTCCCAGCGCTCCGTGGCGCGGTCCAGGTTCGCCTTCGGCGTCGCCTTGGGGTCGATCTCGGTGGAGCCGGCAGGGTCGTAGTACGTCGCGCCCTTGAGGAGCGAGGCGAGGAAGGCACACTCACTCGGGTTGAGGTACTGGGCGTCCTTACCGAAGTACGTCCGGGCCGCTGCCTGGATGCCGTAGGCGCCGCGCCCGTAGTACGCCGTGTTCAGGTAGCCCTGCATGATCGCGGGCTTATCCATCTCGGCACCGACCTTGATGGAGATGAAGAGCTCCTTGACCTTGCGGGACAAGGTCTGCCGCTGGTCGTTGAGCAAGCTGTTCTTCACGTACTGCTGGGTGATGGTCGAGCCGCCCTGCGTCTCGCCGCCCTTGGCCATGTTCCACACGGCACGACCGATGCCCATGGGGTCGATGCCGGAGTCTGTGCGGAACGTCTTGTTCTCCGCCGAGATCACCGCTTCCTGCATGGCCATCGGAATCTTGTCGATGCCGATGATCTGCCGGTTGACCTCACCACCGGTGGCGGCCATCTGCGTATTGTCGGACCAGTAGTACACGTTGTTCTGCGCCTTGGCGGCCTGATCCTCCTTGGGGATCACCACCTGGGAGTACGCGATCGTCGCCGCGCCCATCAGGAGGCCGAAGAACGCCAGGCAGAGCCCCGAGACGAACTTCCACGAGGGCACCCAGCGACGCCAGCCGTACTTGTCGTACCGCGGGTAGTCGATCAGGCGCTTCCTGCCCGGCGGGCGGCCGCCCCCACGACCACGACCCGGGCCGCCGCCCTGTCCGCCGCCCCCGCCACCGCGGCGGCCGCCACCGTGACCGCCGTGGCCGCCCGCGCCGCCGTCGGGTGCACGCCGACGGCCTCCGCGCTGGGCTGCACGACGAGCCTCGGCCCGTCCACCGTAGGGGCGCTCCTCTCCGTACCCAGACGAAGGGGAGCCGGTACTGACATCCCGTCCCTGGGCGGACCGGCGGCCCATGGGCTGCTGGGCAGCGCGCCGGGCCGCCGCGCGGCCGCCACTCGGCGGCTGCGACTGCGGCATTTTGCGACGATGCTCGCTCATCGAACGACTACTCCTCGGGCAGGCGCGTACGCCTGGAAGCGGCAGTTGAGTTCCGGTCCCCCCGAAATGCGTACGGCCGGGCCTCACCAGAAGCCCCTCCGTACCGCAGCCGATCACCAGGAGCACTGACGTCCTGCGGCGTCGCTCGGTTCCCGGTGGTCTGCATGCCGCACAGACTACGCACGGCCAAAACCCACCTAGGGCCGAACTTCACCCCAAATCA
The DNA here is from genome assembly GCF_055563935.1 of Streptomyces sp. NPDC029169. Lineage (NCBI taxonomy): Bacteria > Bacillati > Actinomycetota > Actinomycetes > Kitasatosporales > Streptomycetaceae > Streptomyces > Streptomyces sp. NPDC029169. The sequence goes on along the minus strand of NZ_JBVHXA010000007.1, from coordinate 136,551 downwards.
GGCAAGTCGCTTGCTGTGAATTGACGATGTGACGCCGGTCACCGTGGGCCCACTTGTCGCATCAGGGCGTCCGTTCTATCGTCGTGATGTATCGAGTCGATACATCAGCGCGGCATAAGAGACCGAGAGCGGAGGAGGGGACGGATGAGCAGACGCTCGGGAATCCTCGAGTTCGCCGTCCTCGGTCTGCTCCGCGAAGCGCCGATGCACGGATACGAGCTGCGGAAGCGGCTCAACACCTCGCTGGGCATCTTCCGGGCCTTCAGCTACGGGACCCTCTATCCCTGCCTCAAGACGCTGGTCGCGAGCGGCTGGTTGATCGAGGAGCCGGGCAGCGCCCCCGAGGACGCGCTCGCCGCTTCCCTCGCGGGACGCCGCGCCAAGATCGTCTACCGGTTGACGGCGGAAGGTAAGGAGCACTTCGAGGAGCTCCTCTCCCACACCGGCCCGGACACCTGGGAGGACGAGCACTTCGCCGCCCGCTTCGCCTTCTTCGGTCAGACCGAGCGCGATGTGCGGATGCGGGTCCTGGAAGGCCGCCGCAGCCGGCTGGAGGAGCGCCTGGAGAAGATGCGCGCCTCTCTGGCCCGCACGCGCGAGCGCCTCGACGACTACACACTTGAGCTGCAGCGCCACGGAATGGAGTCCGTGGAGCGCGAAGTGCGCTGGCTGAACGAGCTCATCGAGAGCGAGCGGGCGGGACGGGATCAGAGATCCGGCCCCGACGCCCCCGAGGGCGCCGCTCAGCACGACAACGATTCTGGAGAAACGGGCGGCCTGCCCCGGCACGGGGGCAGTACCCGGCCGGATCCGTCCGACGACACCGCCAAGTGAATCCCTGCATCCCGCAGGGCTTCCACGATCACACAGGGAGCAACCGGAATGGGTTCGGTTCGCGTAGCCATCGTCGGCGTGGGCAACTGCGCCGCCTCGCTGGTTCAGGGCGTCGAGTACTACAAGGACGCCGACCCGGCGACCAAGGTGCCCGGCCTGATGCACGTCCAGTTCGGCGACTACCACGTCGGTGACGTCGAGTTCGTCGCCGCGTTCGACGTCGACGCGAAGAAGGTCGGCCTCGACCTCTCCGACGCCATCGGCGCCAGCGAGAACAACACCATCAAGATCTGCGACGTCCCGAACACGGGCGTCACGGTCCAGCGTGGTCACACCCTCGACGGCCTCGGCAAGTACTACCGCATGACGATCGAGGAGTCCGCCGAGGCTCCCGTCGACGTCGTGCAGGTCCTCAAGGACAAGCAGGTCGACGTCCTCGTCTGCTACCTGCCCGTGGGCTCCGAGGACGCCGCGAAGTTCTACGCCCAGTGCGCCATCGACGCCAAGGTCGCCTTCGTCAACGCCCTCCCGGTCTTCATCGCCGGCACCAAGGAGTGGGCGGACAAGTTCACCGAGGCCGGTGTCCCGATCGTCGGTGACGACATCAAGTCCCAGGTCGGCGCCACCATCACGCACCGTGTGATGGCGAAGCTGTTCGAGGACCGCGGTGTCCGTCTTGAGCGCACCATGCAGCTCAACGTCGGCGGCAACATGGACTTCAAGAACATGCTCGAGCGCGACCGCCTCGAGTCGAAGAAGATCTCGAAGACCCAGGCCGTCACCTCGCAGATCCCCGACCGCGAGCTGGGCGAGAAGAACGTCCACATCGGCCCGTCGGACTACGTGGCCTGGCTGGACGACCGCAAGTGGGCCTACGTCCGCCTCGAGGGTCGCGCCTTCGGTGACGTTCCGCTGAACCTGGAGTACAAGCTCGAGGTGTGGGACTCCCCGAACTCGGCCGGTGTCATCATCGACGCCCTGCGCGCCGCGAAGATCGCCAAGGACCGGGGTATCGGTGGCCCGATCCTCTCCGCGTCCTCGTACTTCATGAAGAGCCCGCCGGTGCAGTACTTCGACGACGAGGCCTTCGCCAACGTCGAGAAGTTCATCAAGGGCGAGGTCGAGCGCTGATCCGCTGATCCAGTTTCGTCGATCGAGGGTCCCCGGTCTTTCGCCCGGGGGCCCTCTTCGTATGTGAGTCTTGCTGCCATGCCCGTCGTACGTGATCTGCGCGTACTCCTGCGCCTGACGAACTTCCGCCGTCTCCTCGCCGTCCGTCTGCTCTCCCAGTGCGCCGACGGCGTCTACCAGGTGGCGCTGGCCACGTACGTCGTGTTCTCCCCCGAGAAGGAGGCCTCCCCCGAGGCCATCGCCTCCGCCATGGCCGTGCTGCTCCTCCCGTACTCCCTCGTCGGCCCCTTCGCCGGCGTACTCCTGGACCGCTGGCAGCGCCGCCAGGTCTTCCTCTACGGCAACCTGCTGCGGACCCTCCTCGCCTCCGGCACGGCCGTGCTGATGCTGACCTCCGCACCCGTCTGGCTCTTCTACGCCTCCGCCCTGTCGGTGACGGCCGTCAACCGCTTCGTCCTCGCGGGTCTCTCGGCAGCACTGCCGCGCGTCGTGGACGCCGAGCGGCTGGTCGTCGCCAACTCCCTGTCCCCGACCGCCGGCACGGTGGCCGCAACGGTGGGAGGCGGGCTGGCCTTCGGGGTGCGGCTCCTGTCCGAGAACTCCGACGCCGCCGTCGTAGCGCTCGGCGCTCTCCTCTATCTCTGCTCCGCCCTCGCCACCCTGCGGATGTCCCGGGAACTCCTCGGCCCCGACCCTGAGGTGGTCCAGCCCCGGCTGGGCGCCGCCATCGCCTCGACGGCCCGTGGCCTCTTGGCGGGGTTGCGCCATCTGGCCGAGCGGCGGCCCGCGGCCCGCGCTCTGGCAGCGGTGACGCTGATGCGCTTCTGCTACGGCGCGCTCACGGTGACCGTGCTGATGCTCTGCCGCTACGCCTGGAGCTCCACGGAGTCGGAAGGGCTCGCGCTGCTGGGGCTCGCCGTCGCCTTCTCCGGGGCCGGCTTCTTCGTGGCCGCCCTTGTCTCGCCCTGGGGGATCGGGCGACTCGGATCCTTCGGCTGGATGACCGCGTGCGCGGGTTCGGCGGCCGTGCTCGAACCCGCCCTGGGGCTGCCCTTCGCGCAGATCCCTCTGTTGATCGCAGCCTTCCTTCTCGGGCTCGTCACCCAGGGCGCCAAGATCGCGACGGACACGGTCGTCCAGACGTCCGTGGATGACGCCTACCGCGGCCGGGTCTTCGCGCTGTACGACATGCTCTTCAACGTCGCCTTCGTGGGCGCGGCCGCGGTCGCGGCGGTGATGCTGCCGCCCGACGGCCGGTCCGTCCCCGTCGTCCTGATGGTCTCCGCCCTCTACGCCGCGACCGCGTTCATGCTCGGGCGCCGACGGCAGGAGGGGTGATGTTTCACGTGAAACATCACCCCTCCCTCCACACCACTCGTCGATGTTTCACGTGAAACATCGACCGCCACGGCTCAGCTCTGGTTCGCCCACCACTCCTTGAGCGCCGCGACAGCCGCCTCATGCTCCATCGGCCCGTTCTCCAGACGCAGCTCCAGCAGGAACTTGTACGCCTGGCCGACAGCCGGGCCGGGACGGATACCGAGGATCTCCTGGATCTGGTTGCCGTCCAGGTCGGGCCGGATCGAGTCCAGCTCCTCCTGCTCCTGGAGCTGAGCGATCCGGTCTTCCAGTCCGTCATAGGCGCGGGAGAGAGCACCGGCCTTGCGCTTGTTCCGCGTCGTGCAGTCCGAGCGGGTCAGCTTGTGCAGTCGCGAGAGCAGAGGGCCCGCGTCGCGCACATAGCGGCGGACGGCCGAGTCGGTCCATTCTCCGGTCCCGTATCCGTGGAAGCGAAGATGCAGCTCCACCAGACGCGAAACGTCCTTGATCATCTCGTTCGAGTACTTCAGCGCCGTCATGCGCTTCTTCGTCATCTTCGCGCCGACCACCTCGTGGTGGTGGAACGAGACCCGGCCGTCCTTCTCGAAGCGGCGCGTACGAGGCTTGCCGATGTCGTGCAGCAGCGCGGCGAGACGCAGCACGAGGTCCGGCCCGTCCTCCTCCAGGTCGATCGCCTGCTCGAGGACGGTCAGGGAGTGCTCGTAGACATCCTTGTGCCGGTGGTGCTCGTCGCTCTCGAGCCGCAGCGCCGGCAGTTCCGGCAGGACATGGGCGGCCAGCCCCGTGTCGACGAGCAGACCGAGTCCCTTGCGGGGGTGGGCGGAGAGCAGCAGCTTGTTGAGTTCGTCACGGACCCGCTCGGCGGAGACGATCTCCAGACGGCCCGCCATCTCCGTCATCGCCGTGATGACCTCAGGGGCCACCTCGAAGTCGAGCTGGGCCGCGAAGCGCGCGGCGCGCATCATGCGCAGCGGGTCGTCGGAGAACGACTCCTCCGGCGTCCCAGGGGTGCGCAGCATCTGCGCGGCAAGGTCGTCGAGGCCGCCGTGCGGGTCGATGAACTCCTTCTCCGGCAGAGCGACGGCCATGGCGTTGACGGTGAAGTCACGCCGGACGAGGTCCTGCTCGATGGAGTCGCCGTAGGAGACCTCGGGCTTGCGCGAGGTGCGGTCGTACGCCTCGGAGCGGTACGTCGTCACCTCGATCTGGTAGCCGCTCTTCTGGCAGCCGACCGTGCCGAAGGCGATCCCGACCTCCCAGACGGCGTCGGCCCACGGGCGGACGATCTTCAGCACGTCCTCGGGCCGGGCGTCGGTCGTGAAGTCGAGGTCATTGCCGAGCCGACCGAGCAACGCGTCCCGTACCGAGCCACCGACCAGCGCGAGGCTGAACCCTGCCTCCTGGAAACGGACGGCGAGGTCGTCGGCGACAGGGGATACACGCAGTAGTTCACTGACCGCGCGGCGTTGCACCTGGCTCAGTGCAGTCGGGGTGTCTTCGTTGGCGTTCGGCACAACAGAAAAGGGTACGTGCCCCGACCAGCCGCAGCGTCCCCGTTTTGACGCGGGGCCGGCTTCCCGTCCCCATCGGCTGGAGCAGTCCCCGGCACTTGCTCCCAGCGTGCCTCGTTACCATGCGTGGACACAGCAACGGGGAACCACCGGCACCACTGATGACGACGAGGATGGGCGAACGCGTGGCCGAGGCGGCAGACATCCAGGGGACCCTGCCCTCACCTGCCCGTCGATGGCTGCGACGCACGGCGTCCCTCCTCGCCGGGGCGCCACTTCTTGCCGGGCTCCTGCAGGGCGCGGTGGCCCCACCGGCCGTGGCCGCCGGGAACGGCACCGGCTCGCGCACCGTCGATGTGTCTCTCGACACGCTCACGCCGAGCGCCCCCGTGGAGGGCGACACGATCACCGTCTCCGGGACGGTGACCAACCAGGGCAAGCAGACGGTCACCGATGCCACGGTGGACGTCAGGGTCGGCCCCCGGATGACGAGCCGGAGCGAGATCGAGCAGGTCTCGGGCCGTACCGGATTCCGGCCGGCCGGCGATCCGTCCCCGCTCGGCGGCCGCTACATGGTCAAGATCCCGCAGCTGGCAGCCGGACTCAGCCAGGAGTTCAAGCTCTCGGTCCCGGTCGACAAGCTCGGGCTCGACGAGGAGGGCGTCTACCAGCTCGGCGTCTCCCTCTCGGGCCAGACCTCGTCCCAGCCCGGGACGCACGTACTCGGGATCGAGCGGACCTTCCTGCCGTACCAGCCCGAGGCGACGGAGAAGAAGACCCAGCTCACCTACCTCTGGCCGCTGATCTCCTCGGCCCACGTCTCGGCCGAGACCGGCACGGACGACCAGCAGACGCCGGTCTTCGAGAACGACGATCTCGCCGCCGAGCTCGCCCCCGGCGGACGCCTGGACCACATGGTCACCCTGGGCAAGGAACTCCCCGTGACGTGGGTCATCGACCCGGACCTGCTGGCCACCGTCGACGCCATGACGAAGAGCTACCAGGTCAAGGACGGCACGAGCACGGTGCCCGGCAGGAATCAGGCCGTCGCCGAGCGGTGGCTGAACGAGCTGCAGAAGGCCGTCGTGGGGCGAAAGGTCGTCGCCCTGCCGTTCGCCGACCCGGACATCGCGTCGCTGGCTCACCGCGGCAAGGACGTGCCCGGCTCGCTGAGTCACCTCCAGCCGGCGACGGAGCTGGCCGGGACGACCGTGGAGACCATCCTCCATGTGAAGCCGTCCACCGACTTCTCCTGGCCCGTGGCGGGGGCCGTCGACCCCGCGATCATGGATGTCGCGACCTCGGCCGGCGCCCGCAAGGTGATCGCCCGCAGCGACAGCTTCCAGGACGACCTCCCGTACACCCCGACGGCGGCGCGCCCCATCGGAGGCGGCACCACCGCCGTCGTCAGCGACGCCTACCTCTCGACGGCCTTCGAGGGCGACATGCTCCCCGCCGGAAACTCGACTCTCGCCGTCCAGGAGTTCCTGGCCCAGTCGCTCGCGGTCACCCTGGAGCAGCCCGACCAGCAGCGCAGCATCGTGGTCGCCCCGCAGCGGATGCCGACCGCGACGCAGGCGCAGACCATGGCGACCGCGCTGCGCGGACTGTCGGCCGGTCGCTGGACCGAGCCCCTCGATCTGATCGCGGCCGCCGCGGTGAAGCCGGACCCGGACGCCACCACCAAGGTGCCCGGAGCCTCCCGCTATCCGCAGCAGCTGCGCAAGCAGGAGCTTCCGGTCGAGGCCTTCCGTGACATGAAGGACACGCGCGCGGACCTGGACGACTTCAAGGTCGTCCTCACCCTGCCCGACCGCGTGGTGGCCCCGTTCGGCAACGCCATCAGCCGCGAGATGTCCACCTCCTGGCGCGGCCAGGCCCCCGCCTCCTCGCTGTACCGGATCACGGTGCACCAGTACCTCAAGGGCCTCACCCGAGAGGTCCAGCTGGTCGAGAAGTCGGACCTCACGCTCTCCGGCCGCAGCGCCACCATCCCGGTGACCGTCCAGAACAAGCTGCTGCAGGGCGTGGACCACCTCGTACTGCGACTGACCTCCGGCAATAAGACCCGCCTGAAGCTCAACGGCGGCGACCCCGTCGCCGAACTCCCGGTCAAGATCGCCGCTGGCCACAGCCAGTCCGTGAAGTTCACCGCCTCGGCCAACGCCAACGGTCCGGTGCCGATGACGGCCCAGCTGTTCACCAAGGACGGCACACCGTACGGGAAGCCGATGACCTTCACGGTGAAGGTCTCCGAGATCACCCCGACCGTGATGCTCGTCATCGCCGGCGGCGTGCTGCTCCTCGTCCTCGCCGGGGCCCGGATGTACACCCAGCGCAAGCGCGCGGCGGCCCGAAACGCCGAGGCGGAGGCCGCGGAGGGCGACGATCCCGAGCAGCCGAGTGACCCGACACCGGACACCGGTCCCGAAAGCGGCGACCCGTCCAGCCCGGGTGAGAAGGTGGACCGTTGAGCGATGTCGTGGCCGGTCGGCCGGGGACGATGAGGTGGGGTAACCATGAACGCGCCGTACGACGGTGACCGCGGCCAGGGCCTGGGCGGCACCGAGCCGTCCGGTGGAACGCCCGCGGCGACCCCGGGCTCCGGCCAGACACCGGCTCCGCCGCCGCAGCCCGCGCCAGACCCGTACGCCCAGAACCAGTACGCCCAGGACCCCTACGTCCAGGACGCCTACGCCTACGACCCCTACCAGGCGCGGGACCTGTCCGCGCAGGACCCGGTGACCGAGGCGCTCTACGACCGCGCCGCGCACCCCCCGCCGCCTCCGGGCACCTACCAGGAGCCGCAGCCGCTCTACCAGCAACCCGCGGCGCCCCAGCACGCCCCGGACCCGCGGGTGTGGGCACAGACCCCGGCGCCCGAACCGGACGGCCCCTCGCGCCATCTGCCCTACGGCGACGACGCCCGCACGGTCCAGTTCACCGGCGTGGACGATCTCGTGACCCGGGCCGGCGACGAGGAGCCCGAACCGGACGCCTTCGCCCACCTCTACCGGGACCAGCAGACCCCCGGCCAGGTGCCCCCGCCCGCTCCGGAGCCGAACCCGATGCCCGCTCCCGCACCGAAGAAGTCCGGCCGCGCCTCCGGGCTGCTCAAGTCCAGCGCGGTGATGGCGGCCGGCACCCTGGTCTCCCGTCTCACCGGCTTCGTCCGCAGCCTCGTGATCACCGGCGCGCTCGGCGCCGCCCTCCTCGGTGACACGTTCACCGTCGCGTACACCCTGCCGACGATGATCTACATCCTCACCGTCGGCGGCGGCCTCAACTCGGTCTTCGTGCCGCAGCTCGTCCGCTCGATGAAGAACGACGAGGACGGCGGCGAGGCCTATGCCAACCGGCTGCTGACCCTGGTCATGGTGGCGCTCGGCGCGATCGTGGTCGTCGCGGTCTTCGCGGCGCCGCTGCTGATTCGGCTGATGTCGAACACCATCGCCGACGACGCCGCGGCCAACAGCGTCGCCGTGACCTTCGCCCGCTACTGCCTGCCCACGATCTTCTTCATGGGCGTGCATGTGGTGATGGGTCAGATCCTCAACGCCCGGGGCAAGTTCGGCGCGATGATGTGGACCCCGGTCCTCAACAACATTGTCATGATCGTCACGTTCGGCCTGTTCATCTGGGTCTACGGCACCTCCGCCGAATCCCAGATGGGTGTCCAGACGATCCCCGACGACGGCATCCGCCTGCTCGGCATCGGCACCCTGCTCGGCCTGGTCGTCCAGGCGCTGGCGATGATCCCCTACCTCCGCGAGACGGGCTTCCGCTTCCGACCCCGCTTCGACTGGAAGGGCCACGGCCTCGGCAAGACGGTCAAACTCGCCAAGTGGACCGTGCTGTTCGTCCTCGCCAACCAGGCGGGCGTGCTGGTCGTGACCCAGCTCGCCACCGCGGCCGGTGAGGCGTCCGGCAAGAACGGCGCCGGATTCCTCGCGTACTCCAACGCCCAGCTGATCTGGGGCATGCCGCAGGCCATCATCACCGTCTCGGTCATGGCCGCCCTGCTGCCCCGCATCTCCCGCGCCGCACACGACGACGACCCCGGCGCCGTCCGCGACGACATCTCGCAGGGCCTGCGGAACTCCGCCGTCGCGATCGTCCCGGTCGCCTTCGCCTTCCTGGCCCTCGGCGTCCCGATGTGCACCCTGCTCTACGCCTCCAGCGGCGTCCAGGCCGCCCAGAGCATGGGCTTCATCCTGATGGCCTTCGGCCTCGGCCTCATCCCGTACTCGGTCCAGTACGTCGTCCTGCGCGGCTTCTACGCCTACGAGGACACCCGGACGCCGTTCTACAACACGGTCATCGTCGCCGCCGTCAACGCGGCTGCCTCGGCGGCCTGTTACTTCGTACTCCCCGCCCAGTGGGCCGTCGTCGGCATGGCCGCCTCCTACGGCCTGGCCTACGCCGTCGGCGTCGGCGTCGCCTGGCGGCGCCTGCGCAACCGCCTCGGCGGCGACCTGGACGGCGCCCACGTCATGCGGACCTATGCCCGCCTCTGCCTCGCCTCCCTGCCCGCCGCGATCGTCGCCGGCGCCGTCGGCTTCGGCCTGCTCAAGGCCCTCGGCGAGGACGCTCTCGGCTCTCTCGTGGCGCTGCTCGTCGGCGGCGCGGTACTGCTCGGTGTCTTCTTCGTGGCGGCCAAGCGCATGCGGATCGAGGAGCTGAACTCCATGGTCGGTATGGTCCGTGGGCGCCTGGGACGGTAGAAAACGGCTCCCGCACAACCATCGTCGGCCGCCGCGTGTCGTGCATAGCGGCCGACTGTGGGCACAATTGGCATGGCTGTTGGATGTGGCGCAACGGATGGGGAGGCAGGAACGACGGTGGCGGAACGTAGCACGGCTGCCGTCGACGTGGCCGACAACAGCGGTGACGACCCGCTGACCGCCAAGGCGGAGAAGGCCGCGACCGACGGGGTGGCGGAAGCGCAGGACACGGCGGAGAAGTCTGCCGATGTCGCAGAGGACAAGGCCGGTAAGCGGCAGAACGGCGAGCAGCCCTCCATCGAGACTCCCGAGCTGCACAGCGGCCACAAACTGGCCAGACGCTACCGCCTGGAGGAGTGCGTCACCCGTCTGGACGGTTTCAGCAGTTGGCGTGCCGTCGACGAGAAACTTCGGCGTGCCGTCGGCGTCCATCTGCTGCCGGCCGACCATCCACGGGCCCGGTCGGTCCTCGCGGCGGCCCGTTCCGCCGCGCTCCTCGGAGACCCCCGCTTCGTCCAGGTCCTCGACGCCGTCGAGGAGAACGACCTCGTGTACGTCGTGCACGAGTGGCTCCCGGACTCCACCGAGCTGACGGCACTGCTCGCCGCCGGACCGCTGGAGCCGCACGACGCCTATCAGCTCGTCAGCCAGGTCTCCCAGGCCATGGCCGCCGCGCACCGCGAAGGCCTGGCGCACCTCCGTCTCACCCCCAGCGCCGTACTGCGCAGCTCCACGGGCCAGTACCGGATCCGTGGCCTGGCCGTGAACGCCGCACTGCGCGGCATCAGCGCCGAGCGCCCCCAGCGCACCGACACCGAGGCGATCGGCGCGCTGCTCTACGCCGCCCTGACCCAGCGCTGGCCGTACGACAGCGACGCCTACGGCCTCTCCGGGCTCCCCAAGGGCGTCGGCCTGCTCGCCCCCGACCAGGTACGGGCCGGGGTGCACCGCGGTCTTTCCGAGATCGCCATGCGCGCCCTCGCCAACGACGGCGCCACCGCCTCCCGCCAGGAGCCGCCCTGCACGACCCCGGACGAACTCGCCAAGGCCGTGGCGGCGATGCCCCGCATCCGCCCGCCGGAGCCCGAGTTCCCCACCCCGCCCGACTACCAGCGCACGACCTACCAACAGGGCACCTACGGCCGCCCCCAGCCCCGCCCGGGCGTCGCGGCCACCCAGCCCGTGGTCGCGCCCCCGGCGCCGCTGGAGAGCCGCACCGGCAGGGCCCTGAAGTGGGCCGTCTCGGCGCTCCTCATCGCCGCGCTCGGCCTGGGCAGCTGGCAGATCGCGGACCGGCTGCTCGACCAGAAGAACACCACCGAGACCCCGCAGACGACTCAGCCGGAGAGCACCGAGGACGAGAAGGCACCCGAGACGGGCAAGCCGGTCGCGATCGTGGGCGCGCAGGACTTCGATCCGCTCGGCGCCGACGGCTCGGAGAAGCCCCAAGGGATAAAGAACGCCTACGACGGCGATCCCAGCAGCTTCTGGAACACCGACGGTTACTTCAGCGCCGACTTCGGTCGCCTGAAGGAAGGCGTGGGCCTTGTTCTCGACCTGGGCACGGCCCAGCAGGTCGGTTCGGTCGATGTCTCGTTCCTGGGACACACCTCCGTGCAACTGCGCACCGCCCCGGCCGACGCCGCGTCCGCACCGAACACACCGGGCGGCTTCACCGTCGCGGCCTCGGGCTCCGGCGAGAAGGTGACGCTGAAGCCCACGAAGCCGGTGACGACGCGCTACGTTCTGGTCTGGCTGACGAACCTGCCGGCCAGCGACGAGGGCAACTTCCGCGGCAAGATCACGGACATCAGGATCACCAGCTGACGGCATCCGGGGGAGGGGACTCACCGTTGGACGAAGCCATAGGCAGCGGGATCAGCGACCAGGAACTCCTGGCGCGCCATGTCGCCGGCGATCCCGACGCCTTCGGTGAGCTCGTGCGGCGCCACCGCGATCGACTGTGGGCTGTGGCGCTGCGGACGCTGGGGGACCGTGAGGAGGCCGCAGACGCCCTCCAGGACGCCCTGGTGTCCGCCTTCCGGGCCGCGCACACCTTCCGTGGCCAGTCGGCCGTCACCACCTGGCTCCACCGCATCACGGTGAACGCCTGTCTCGACCGCGCTCGCAAGGCTGCCTCGCGCAAGACCTCGCCCATGGACGACACCGCGCGCTTCGAGCAGCTCCTCGAACCCGCCGAGTCGGCCGAAGCCCCCGCCGAGCGCCAGGACCTCCACCGTGAGCTGCTGGCGGCCCTCGCCACGCTCCCCGCGGACCAGCGGGCCGCCCTCGTCCTCGTGGACATGCAGGGCTACCCGGTCGCGGAGGCAGCCCGGATCCTGGATGTGCCCACCGGAACGGTGAAGAGCCGCTGCTCGCGCGGGCGCGCCCGGCTGCTGCCGATGCTCAGCCATCTGCGCGCCGACACCGTGGGTAACGAAGGCCCCGACCGGGGAAGGAACCGGACGCCGGGGACATCCGTCCCACCGGTGTCGGGGCCATCGGATACCGGACCGAACGGGCCGGCTGCTGTGAAGGGCGGAGGTGGGCGCGCGTGACTTCCACGACCGGCAGGGCCGACACAGCACAGCACCCGGACGTCTCGGAGATCTCCGACCTGACCGAGGGGCTGCTCTCACCGTCCCGTACGGCAGCCGTACGGCGGCACATCGAGGGCTGCTCCCTCTGCGCGGACGTACGGACCTCCCTGGAGGAGATCCGGGGGCTGCTCGGCACCCTCCCCGGCCCGCCCCGCATCCCCGCCGACATCGCCGGCCGCATCGATGCCGCCCTGGCCGCCGAAGCACTGCTGAATGCCACCACCCCCGACCTCGGCATCGATGTTTCACGTGAAACAACGAGTGGCCACATCGAGGCGTCTCCGGCCCCGGTGCCCGCACCGGCCGCGGACCGTCCCGCCGGCCACCCTCGCGCCACCACGGGACCCGGTCGCCCCAGGACCCGGCGTCGCCGAATGGCGGCTCTCGGCGCCGCCTTTGGCGCCGCCGCGCTCGGCATGAGTCTGTTCCTCACCCAGGGCGGCATGCAGACGCTCACGGGCAGCAACTCTGCCGACAAGAAGGCCGACACCGCCGCGAGCCGTGTCGCCCCCGGCCAGTTCGACGGCCGGCCGGTGGAAGCCCAGGTCCAGGAGATGCTCCAGGGAGACAGCCTCAAGGCCCCCAAGGAGCCCCAGCCCGAATCGTTCTCCGCCGAGGGGGGCGACACCACAAGGCGGGGGGCGACCGAGACCCTGCCGGAATGCGTCAAGGCAGGCACCGGCCGCACCGACGCGGTGCTCGCCTTCCAGAAGGGCGACTACCAGGGAACGCCCGCCTATCTCGTCCTCCTGCCCAAGGGCGCCGAGGGCACCCATGTCCAGGCCTATGTCCTGGATGCCGCCTGCGCCGACAACGCGGGACAGGACAGGGCCGAGGTTCTTCTCACGCACGCCTACCCTCGCTCCTGACTCCACGCCGTGCCGCGAGGCGGTCTCGGGAATGCTCGCCCCGTAGGATCCGTTGGGTGGGGTGAGAGTCACCGACATGACCGCCCCGTAGGCAGTAGGCAGTCTGCAGAGACGAGGAAGAAACCCGTGAGCGACGTCCGTAACGTGATCATCATCGGCTCCGGGCCCGCGGGTTACACCGCTGCGCTCTACACGGCGCGAGCGTCGCTGAAGCCGCTGGTCTTCGAGGGTGCCGTCACCGCTGGTGGCGCGCTGATGAACACGACCGACGTGGAGAACTTCCCCGGCTTCCGTGACGGCATCATGGGCCCCGACCTGATGGACAACATGCGCGCCCAGGCCGAGCGCTTCGGCGCCGAGCTGGTGCCCGACGACATCGTGGCCGTGGACCTCAACGGCGAGATCAAGACCGTCACGGACACCGCCGGCACCGTGCACCGCGCGAAGGCCGTCATCGTCACGACCGGCTCCCAGCACCGCAAGCTCGGCCTCCCCAAGGAGGACGAGCTCTCTGGTCGCGGTGTCTCCTGGTGCGCCACCTGCGACGGGTTCTTCTTCAAGGACCAGGACATCGCCGTCGTCGGCGGCGGCGACACCGCGATGGAGGAGGCCACCTTCCTCTCGCGCTTCGCCAAGTCCGTCACGATCGTCCACCGCCGGGACTCCCTGCGCGCCTCGAAGGCGATGCAGGACCGTGCCTTCGCCGACCCGAAGATCAAGTTCGCCTGGGACAGCGAGGTCGCCGAGATCCACGGAGACCAGAAGCTCTCCAGCCTGACCCTGCGCAACACCAAGACGGGCGAGACCAGCGAGCTGGCGGTGACCGGTCTCTTCATCGCCGTGGGCCACGACCCGCGCACCGAGCTCTTCAAGGGCCAGCTGGAGCTGGACGAAGAGGGCTACCTCAAGGTCGACGCCCCGTCGACGCGCACGAACCTCCCCGGCGTCTTCGCAGCCGGTGACGTCGTCGACCACACCTACCGCCAGGCGATCACCGCCGCCGGCACCGGCTGCTCCGCCGCGCTCGACGCCGAGCGCTTCCTGGCCGCCCTCGCCGACAGCGAGAAGCTCGCCGAGACCCCTGCGGTCTGACCCCCATCCTCACCACTCACACCCCGCATAGTTAAAGGGAGGTTGCCGTGGCCGGCACCCTGAAGAACGTGACCGACGCCGACTTCGACGAGGTCGTCCTCAAGAGCGACAAGCCCGTCCTGGTGGACTTCTGGGCCGAGTGGTGCGGCCCGTGCCGCCAGATCGCCCCGTCGCTGGAGGCCATCGCTGCCGAGCACGGCGAGATCGAGATCGTGAAGCTCAACATCGACCAGAACCCGGCCACGGCCGCCAAGTACGGCGTCATGTCCATCCCGACGCTCAACGTCTACCAGGGCGGCGAGGTCGTGAAGACCATCGTCGGTGCCAAGCCGAAGGCCGCGCTCCTCCGCGACCTCGAGGGCTTCGTCGAGGCCACTGCCTGACGACCTTGTTTCACGTGAAACACCAACGGCCCCCCTCCGGATGGAGGGGGGCCGTTGTCGTCTCTTCAGAGCGGCTCAGATCTTCAGAGCAGCTCAGAGCGGCCGCAGCGCCGGCTCCTTCTGGACGGCGCCCAACAGCCGGTCCAGCGCCAGCTCCACGTCTTCCTTCCACGACAGCGTCGTCCGGAGCTCCAGCCTCAGCCGTGGATACGTAGGGTGCGGCCGTACGGTCTTGAACCCCACCGCCGTGAGATGGTCGGCCGGCAGCACACAGGCCGGCTCCTTCCACCGCGCATCCCCGAAGGCCTCGATCGCCTTGAAACCGCGCCGCAGCAGATCCTTGGCGACGGTCTGCACCATCATCCGGCCGAGCCCCTGCCCCTGATACCCCGGCATGATCCAGGCCGTCATCAACTGGACCGCGTCCGCCGAGACCGGACTCGTGGGGAAGGCCATGGAACGCGGCACATAAGCGGGCGGCGCGTACAGAACGAAGCCCACGGGCACCTCGTCGACATAGACCACGCGGCCACAGGATCCCCACTCCAGCAGGACCGCGGAGATCCAGGCCTCCTTCTCCAGCTCCGGCCGGCCCGCCTTCACCGCGGCCTCGCCGCTCACAGGGTCGAGCTCCCAGAACACACAGGAGCGACATCGCTTCGGGAGATCCGGAAGATTGTCCAGAGTGAGCGGTACGAGCCGACGCCCCACGGCTGTTCCCTCGCTTCCCACGGCCAACGCAGCACGAAATACGCCCTCCCAGAATCGTATCCATGGGGCGATCAGGGCGATACCGCACGCAGGCAAAGGGCGGGCCGTGTTCCGGCTCTCACCGGATCACGGCCCGCCCTGGGGACGTTGAGGTACCAGCCGAGGTCAGCCCTCGGCGTCTTCCTCGCTCTGCTCGGAGTTCCCCTGATCCATGACACGCCCCTCACCGGGCGCCAGGGTCGAGAGGATCCGGTCCAGATCCTCTATCGAGGCGAACTCGACGACGATCTTGCCCTTCTTCTGCCCCAGGTCGACCTTCACCCGCGTCTCGAAGCGGTCCGAGAGCCGCGAGGCCAGATCCGTCAGCGCCGGGGAGAGACGAGCCCCAGCCCGCGGACCCTTGGGCTTGGTCGTGGCGGTGGGCTCGGAGCCCATCAGCGTCACGATCTCCTCGACCGCACGCACCGACAGCCCCTCGGCCACGATCCGGTACGCCAGCTTGTCCTGCGTCTCCGGGTCCTCCACGGAGAGCAGAGCGCGCGCGTGACCGGCGGAGAGCACACCCGCGGCGACGCGACGCTGGACCGGAGGAGACAGACGCAGCAGACGCAGCGTGTTGGAGACCTGCGGGCGCGAGCGCCCGATCCGGTCGGCCAGCTGGTCGTGGGTGCAGTTGAAGTCCTTGAGCAACTGGTCGTAGGCGGCTGCCTCCTCCAGCGGGTTCAACTGCGCCCTGTGGAGGTTCTCCAGAAGCGCGTCCAGGAGAAGCTTCTCGTCCTCCGTCGCCCGGACGATCGCAGGGATGCGCTCCAGGCCGGCCTCTCGGCACGCCCTCCAGCGGCGCTCACCCATGATGAGTTCGTAGCGCTCGGCACCCAGCTGCCGTACGACGACGGGCTGAAGCAGACCGACCTCCTTGATGGAGGTGACCAGCTCGGCCAGGGCGTCCTCGTCGAAGACCTCACGCGGCTGCTTCGGGTTGGGCGTGATGAAGTCCAGCGGCAGCTCGGCGAAGTGCGCACCGGCCGGAGACTCCGCTTCCACCACGACATCGGCCTCGGCCACCGGCACCACGGAGTCCGGGGACTGCGGGCTCTGTGGAAGAGTCGCCACCTTCGCGGCAGCCACCCCACGGTCCGACGACAGCGCCGGCACGGCACCGGGAGAGGCGGACCCCGCCCCCACACCGACCGCAGGTACCTGTCGCTCCTGGGGAGCAGCGGGGATCAGGGCACCGAGCCCACGCCCCAACCCTCTACGTCGCTCACTCACTGGATCCCCTCCGACATGCTGTGCTGGCTGTTCTGCTGGCCCATGGGGGTGTGCTGCGGGTCGTAGTGGATACCGACACCCCGCAGCGCGATCTCACGGGCCGCCTCAAGGTACGACAGCGAACCACTGGAGCCCGGGTCGTACGTAAGGACGGTCTGTCCGTAGCTCGGCGCCTCGGAGATACGCACGGACCTCGGGATGCTGGTCCGCAGCACCTCCTCGCCGAAGTGGCTGCGCACCTCGTCGGCGACCTGCGAGGCAAGCCTCGTCCGGCCGTCGTACATGGTCAGGAGGATCGTCGAGACATGCAGCGTCGGGTTGAGATGCCCGCGCACCAGGTCGACGTTCCGCAGGAGCTGGCCCAGGCCCTCCAGCGCGTAGTACTCGCACTGGATCGGGATCAGCACCTCGGCCCCCGCCACCAGGGCGTTGACCGTCAGCAGCCCGAGCGAGGGCGGGCAGTCGATCAGGATGTAGTCCAGCGGCTGCTCATACGCCTGGATCGCCCGCTGAAGCCGGCTCTCCCGCGCCACCAGAGACACCAGCTCGATCTCCGCACCGGCGAGATCGATGGTGGCCGGGGCACAGAAGAGACCTTCGACGTCCCGGACTGGCTGCACCACGTCGGAGAGCGGCTTGCTCTCCACGAGGACGTCATAGATCGAGGGAACCTCGGCGTGGTGGTCGATACCCAGGGCCGTCGAAGCGTTGCCCTGCGGGTCGAGGTCGATGACCAGAACCCGGGCACCATGCAGGGCCAGGGAAGCAGCAAGGTTGACCGTCGTGGTCGTCTTGCCCACTCCACCCTTCTGGTTCGCCACCACCATGACGCGTGTCTGGGCAGGCCGGGGAAGACCCTCGCCGGCACGCCCCAGCGCCTCTACTGCCAGTTGGGCAGCACGACCAATGGGGGTGTCGTCCATCGGGGGCAGTGTTTCACGTGAAACATCCTCCCCCGCCGATTCGGTTCGGGGACCGGGGACCGGATCGGTCATCGGTCCCGCGATGTTGGCGTCGGACCGCAAGGATTCACTCTCCTCGGCTTCAGGCTCGCGATGAACAGAGCCTGCCATGCTTTCGGGGTCGTGAACCAGCGAGGCCCGTGGTTCTGTGGATGAATCCACCTCTGTGGACAATCCCATACCCCTCGCGAGTGGTTTCGCGAGGGGTTTGCGGTCCCGGGGCGTGGCAGCCGCGCGGCCGCGGCTGATGATCCCCTGCAGCAGTGAGCGACGTTTCACGTGAAACACGATGCACTCGCCGCCGACACAAGACCGCTCGACACTCCGAAATACGTACGTATAGCAACTTGTACGGATCAGTTACGCAGGGTTGACGGCTCAGAAGCGCCGCATTGACGCCTCAGCGGCGACGATGGGCCCTGCTGGGGCGAGCGGCCTTGGCCCGCTTCGCGGCGAACCTCACACCACCCGGACTCTCACCAACCTCCACCCGTACGACGGTCGACAGCGGGTCCACAATGCCCTCGCCGACCTGGAGCACCGAGGTCGCCACCACACCGAGCTTGGAGAGCGCGGCACGAGCGCCGTCGATCTCCTCCTCCGCGGTGTCGCCCTTGAGCGCCAGCATCTCTCCGTACGGACGCAGCAGCGGCACACCCCAGCCGGCCAGCCGGTCCAGCGGCGCCACGGCACGCGCGGTCACGACATGCACCGGAGGCAGCTTGCCGAGCATCTCCTCCGCGCGGCCGCGCACCACGGTCACATGATCCAGACCCAGCAGCTCCACGACCTCCTGAAGGAAGTTCGTACGCCGGAGCAGCGGCTCAAGGAGCGTGATCTTCAGGTCCGGGCGCACCAGAGCCAGCGGGATACCCGGCAGCCCGGCCCCCGAGCCGACATCGCACACGGTGACGCCCTCGGGCACCACCTCGGAGAGCACCGCACAGTTCAGCAGGTGCCGCTCCCACAGACGGGGAACCTCCCGCGGGCCGATCAGCCCGCGCTTGACACCCGCGTCCGCGAGGAGCTCCGCGTACCGGACAGCCTCCGGGAAGTACTCGCCGAATACCGTCCGCGCCTGTTCGGGCGCAGGGGGGAGCTCCGCTGCCTCCGTCACGGGAACCGTCCTTCCGCACCGCACACATAGGTGCGAGCGCACTGTGGTGGCTGACTATCAGGCTGACAAGATCGGCCCCGCCTGCGAGCAGACGGGGCCGACACTGCGAGAGGGGTCAGGCAGGGAGCACGACGACGAAGCGCTGCGGCTCCTCGCCCTCGGACTCGCTGCGCAGACCGGCGGCGGCGACCGCGTCGTGCACGACCTTGCGCTCGAACGGCGTCATCGGGTCCAGCTTGACCGGCGCACCGGTCGACTTCACCTCGGACGCGGCCTTCGCACCGATCTCGGCGAGCTCGGCACGCTTCTTGGCGCGGAACCCGGCGATGTCGAGCATGAGCCGGCTGCGGTCACCGGTTTCCCGGTGCACCGCCAGGCGAGTCAGCTCCTGGAGCGCCTCCAGCACCTCGCCGTCGCGGCCCACAAGCTTCTGCAGGTCACGACTGCTCGAGTCACTGACGATGGAGACCGCGGCCCGGTCCGCCTCGACGTCCATGTCGATGTCGCCGTCCAGGTCGGCGATGTCGAGCAGACCCTCGAGGTAGTCGGCCGCGATCTCACCCTCCTGCTCCAGGCGGGTCAGGGTGTCGCCACCCTCTGCGGCGGCGGAGGTGGTGCCTTCCGTCACGGATGGACTCCTTCTACTTCTTGGACGACGGGTGCTTCGGGCGCTGCTGGCCCTTGCGCTGACCGGACTTGGCCTGCCGGGAACCCCCGGAGTTGGCGCGGCTCGGCCGCCCGGGCTTCTCACCCTGGGCCGAGTCCTTGGCCGCGTCCTGCGGCTTCTCCAGCGAGGTCTTGGGCTCCTCGACGGCGTCACCGGAGCCGGCGGCCTCCTCGGCACCCTTGGCCGTGGAGTGGTGGGCAGCGGCCTGGCGCTTCGCCTTGGTCTGGCGCTTGGGCTGCTGACGCCTGACCGCGGCACCGCCCTCGGCCTCCGCGGCGACGGTCTCGCCCTTGATCACGGTGCCGTCGGCCTGGGCGACGAAGCCGGCCTTCGACAGACCCGCGAAGAAGCGGCGCTCGTTCTCGTTGCGGTCGGCTCCCTTGGCGACGATCGCCTTGACCACGTTCTTCCGGCGACGCCCACGGACCTCACCATGCGCCCCGACGCTCTTCAGCAGGCGCTGGAGGTAGGCGTCCTGGGCCTTGCTGCCCGGGGTGGGGTTCTGGTTGATCACGTACATCTGCTGGCCCATGGTCCACACGTTCGTGGTCAGCCAGTAGACGAGGACACCGACGGGGAAGTTGATACCCATGACGGCGAAGATCACCGGGAAGATGTACATGAGCATCTTCTGCTGCTGCATGTACGGCGTCTTCACCGAGAGGTCGACGTTCTTCATCATCAGCTGGCGCTGGGTGAAGAACTGCGAGGCCGACATCAGGATGATCATGATCGCGGTCACGATGCGGACATCGGTCAGGGAGGCGTTGAGCGCCTCGACCATCGCGGGGGTGTCCATGAACTTCGCGGCGATCGGAGCACCGAAGATATGGGCTTCGCGGGCGCTGTTGACCAGGTCCTGGTTGAGGACACCGATCTCCTTGCCATCGGCGATCTTGCTCAGTACGTGGTACAGAGCGAAGAAGAACGGCGACTGCGCCAGGATGGGAAGGCACGAGGAGAGCGGGTTGGTGCCCGTCTCCTTGTACAGCTTCATCATCTCTTCGGACTGACGCTGCTTGTCGCTCTTGTAGCGCTCCTGGATCGCCTTCATCTTCGGCTGGAGCGCCTGCATGTTCCGGGTCGACTTGATCTGCTTGACGAACAGCGGGATCAGACAGATCCGGATCAGCACCACCAGAGACACGATCGACAGGCCCCAGGCCCAGCCGGTGTCAGGACCGAAGATCGCCCCGTACAGCGAGTGGAACTGGACGATCACCCATGAGACGGGTGTGGTGATGAAGCTGAACAGACTGGCAATCGTGTCCACTAATCAGGCTCCTTGAGCATTGGGCGAGGTCTCTGCGGCCGGGCTCGTCTCGGCGGGGGACCCGCCCTTGTCGCCACGCAGGGCGTTCCGCAACAGTTCGTGCCAGCGAGGACGCTTGCGCGGAGGTACGTGGTCCACGCCGCCGGGCGACCACGGATTGCACCGCAGAATGCGCCAGGCGGTCAGGGCAGTGCCCTTGATCGCGCCATGCCGGTCGATGGCCGTGAATCCATAGTGGGAACACGACGGGTAGTACCGGCAGACGGGCCCGAGAAGCGGGCTGATCGTCCACTGGTACAGCTTGATGAGAGCCAGCAGCGGGTACTTCATCGCGCGCCCCCTCCCAGGAGCCGCTGAAGAGCGGCGTCGAGGTCTCGGGCCAGCTGTGCGTGATCGGCGTCGCCGGCTCCGGGCAACGCCCGTACGACCACCAGGCTACCGGGGGGCAGCTCGGACAGCCGTTCGCGGACGAGATGGCGCAGGCGTCGCTTCACCAGGTTGCGCACAACGGCGCCGCCCACGGCCTTGCTCACGACGAAACCCGCACGCGTCGGGGAAGCGCTCTCCCCAGGCGCGTGCGGGTCCGTTGCACCGCTGCGTAGGTGGACGACGAGGAGCGGGCGACCGGCCCGGCGCCCTCGGCGTACCGCGGTTGCGAAGTCCTCGCGCCGCCTCAGCCGATTTTCGGTAGGCAGCACGTCATGACCTGTTTAGGCGGATCAGGCGGACAGGCTCGAGCGACCCTTGGAACGGCGGTTCGCCAGGATGGCGCGGCCGGCACGCGTACGCATCCGCAGGCGGAAGCCGTGGGTCTTGGCGCGACGACGGTTGTTCGGCTGGAAGGTGCGCTTGCTCACTCGGGGGCTCCAGAAATGATTCGTAGATGGCGGGACATCGCCTGGCTGTCACCGTGCGCCCACGAGTAGCTCGCAATACGCCCGAGTGCACCGCTTCACGATCACAGACCGTGATCTTTGCCCATCGGAGGCAGGCGGCAGCAGCCATCGACAACTCGACCTGGTTACGGTACGCGCGGCTACGCCATCCGGTCAAACCGACCGATCACCGGGGTCCATTGTGCACAGGCTGTGGACAACAACTTGAACCTGGTCAGCCGCCGCGACTACCGTGGCTGGACTCCGCAATCTTTTTCCGTTCTGTCCTTACCTGTCCTGACGGACATCGACCCACCGTCCCGAGAACCACACATTCGTGGGACCTGCGAGGAAGCGTGCCCTGTGGCTGACGTACCTGCCGATCTTGCCGCAGTGTGGCCACGCGTGCTCGAGCAACTCCTCGGCGAAGGCCAACAGGGCATCGAGCCCAAGGACAAGCAGTGGATCGAACGCTGCCAGCCTCTCGCACTCGTCGCCGACACCGCGCTCCTCGCCGTCCCCAACGAATGGGGCAAGCGCGTCCTCGAAGGACGCCTCGCCCCGCTCATCAGCGAGACCCTCAGCCGCGAGTGCGGCCGCCCCATCCGGATCGCGATCACCGTCGACGACTCCGTCGGCGAGCCCACCCCCCTCGCACCCTCCGCCCAGCAGCCGCCCCGCTACGACGAGCGGCCGCCGGCGGACACGTACGAGAAGTACGACGGCTACGGCCACCGGCCCCTGCCGGACGACGGCCTGCCCACCGCACGCCCCGCCTACCCGGAATACCAGCAGCAGCGCCCCGACCCGGGCTCCTGGCCGCGCACCCAGGAAGACCTCTCCTGGCAGCAGCCCCGGCTCGGTTCGTTCCAGGAACGCGATCCGTACACGGGTCCGCGGCAGCAGCAGCCCCAGCAGCCGCGGTACGACGAGAGGCCGTCCGCCTACGACCAGCCGCAGCGGCCTGAGCGGGCCGAGCTGCCCGACGTGCCACGGCCCGGCGCCGGCCACGGCCCGCGCCCCGGCGGTCCCGGTGGGCACGGCGGTCCGGTGCAGGGTCCCGGGGGAGGACACACCGGCGCGGTCTCCGGACAGGGGTCCGGCTCCGGAGCACCCGGCGAGCAGCACGCACGCCTGAACCCCAAGTACCTCTTCGACACCTTCGTCATCGGCTCCTCGAACCGGTTCGCCCACGCCGCCGCCGTCGCGGTCGCCGAAGCACCGGCGAAGGCCTACAACCCGCTCTTCATCTACGGCGAGTCGGGCCTCGGCAAGACCCACCTGCTCCACGCCATCGGGCACTACGCGCGCAGCCTCTACCCCGGCACGCGCGTGCGGTACGTGAGCTCGGAGGAGTTCACCAACGAGTTCATCAACTCGATCCGCGACGGCAAGGGCGACACCTTCCGCAAGCGCTACCGCGACGTGGACATCCTCCTCGTCGACGACATCCAGTTCCTCGCGAGCAAGGAGTCGACGCAGGAGGAGTTCTTCCACACCTTCAACACGCTCCACAACGCCAACAAGCAGATCGTGCTCTCCTCGGACCGGCCGCCCAAGCAGCTGATGACCCTGGAGGACCGGCTCCGCAACCGCTTCGAGTGGGGCCTCACCACCGACGTGCAGCCGCCCGAGCTGGAGACGCGGATCGCGATCCTCCGCAAGAAGGCCGTACAGGAGCAGCTCAACGCCCCGCCGGAGGTGCTGGAGTTCATCGCCTCCCGCATCTCGCGGAACATCCGTGAGCTGGAGGGCGCCCTGATCCGGGTGACGGCCTTCGCCAGCCTCAACCGGCAGCCGGTGGACCTCGGGCTGACCGAGATCGTCCTCAAGGACCTGATCCCCGGCGGCGAGGACTCCGCCCCCGAGATCACGGCCGGCGCGATCATGGCGGCCACGGCCGACTACTTCGGCCTCACCGTCGAGGACCTCTGCGGGTCCTCCCGCAGCCGCGTCCTGGTGACAGCCCGGCAGATCGCCATGTACCTCTGCCGCGAACTCACCGACCTGTCCCTGCCGAAGATCGGCGCGCAGTTCGGCGGCCGCGACCACACCACCGTCATGCACGCCGACCGGAAGATCCGCGCGCTGATGGCCGAGCGGCGCTCCATCTACAACCAGGTCACCGAGCTCACCAACCGCATCAAGAACGGCTGAGAGAGCCGCTCGCACCCCCCGAAGGGCGCTCCGGGACACCTCCCGGGGCGCCCTTCGGCGTGTTCCGCACAGGGGTGCGCGGGTGGGGCTGTTCGATTTCTTGGGGGCCGTAGTGCGTTCTCCACAGATTGCGGGATGATCTTCCGTCCACAGGGTGGGGACTCTGCGAGTTATCCGGAGCCCCTCCATAGGCTGGGTGGGTGGGAGGGCAACACCGCAGGTCAGGTGGGTGTGGAATTGTTGGCAACCTTGATCCACAGCTTGTGGATGAATCTTTCGTCCACAGGGGGTGCCGTGAGTTGTCCACTGGCAACCCACAGGGGTGGGTCTGTTGCCCACACGTTCTCCACACCCCTGTCCACTGTTCGGCAACGAAACGCCCGGGGTCACCGCGTCGAGTGAAAGCGGTCACACCAAGGGGGACGGTTGGGCTGTGGGGAACATGGGTAAAGCTGGGGACAGCGCTGGGGAGAAGTCCCAGTGGCCTGTGTACCGGGTGTGCAGAACTTTCGGGTGTCCACAGAACTCCTGAGTTGTCCACTGGGTCCGCCCACAGGGTCGGTGGACAAAAAACGGGTGGTGACCTGCGCATATAGCGTTATCCACCGTTTCCACAGGCCCTACTACTACTCCCACATAGAGTTAGCCCGGAATCCGCTTCGAAGTGGGGCCTGTGCACAACTTGGGGTCGGCCGCTCCCTGGCCGCTTGTCGCGACTTGACCCCGAGCCGCACCGAGTGTCGGTGGCGTACGTCAGACTGGTTCCCGCAGTCGACGAAGAGCCAGCAACAGCAGGAGGCGGTTCCGGTGAAGATCCGGGTGGAGCGCGATGTACTCGCGGAGGCGGTGGCCTGGGTGGCCCGTAGCCTCCCGGCCCGTCCGCCGGCGCCCGTACTCGCGGGCCTTCTGCTGAAGGCCGAGGACGGCGCGCTGAGCTTCTCGAGCTTCGACTACGAGGTCTCGGCCCGTGTCTCGGTCGAGGCGGAGGTGGAGGAGGACGGCACCGTCCTGGTCTCCGGCCGCCTGCTCGCCGACATCTGCCGCGCCCTCCCCAACCGCCCCGTCGAGATCTCCACAGACGGTGTACGGGCGACCGTGGTCTGCGGCTCCTCCCGCTTCACCCTCCACACCCTGCCTGTGGAGGAGTACCCGGCGCTGCCGGAGATGCCCACCGCGACCGGCACCGTGCCCGGTGAGGTCTTCGCCTCCGCCGCGGCCCAGGTCGCCATCGCCGCCGGCCGTGACGACACGCTGCCGGTGCTGACCGGTGTGCGCATCGAGATCGAGGGCGACACGGTCACCCTGGCCTCCACCGACCGCTACCGCTTCGCGGTCCGCGAGTTCCTGTGGAAGCCGGAGTCCCCGGACGTCTCCGCGGTCGCCCTGGTGCCCGCGAAGACCCTGCTGGACACGGCCAAGGCGCTGACCAGCGGCGACACCGTCACCCTGGCGCTCTCGGGCTCCGGCAAGGGCGAGGGTCTGATCGGTTTCGAGGGCGCCGGCCGCCGCACTACCACGCGGCTGCTCGAGGGCGACCTGCCGAAGTACCGGACGCTCTTCCCCACCGAGTTCAACTCGGTCGCGGTGATCGAGACCGCCCCGTTCGTGGAGGCCGTCAAGCGTGTGGCCCTGGTGGCCGAGCGCAACACCCCGGTCCGGCTGAGCTTCGAGCAGGGCGTGCTGATCCTGGAGGCCGGTTCCAGCGATGACGCACAGGCTGTGGAGCGTGTGGACGCGCGGCTGGAGGGCGACGACATCTCGATCGCCTTCAACCCGACCTTCCTGCTGGACGGCCTGAGCGCGATCGACTCCCCGGTCGCCCAGCTCTCCTTCACCACCTCCACCAAGCCGGCGCTGCTGAGCGGCAAGCCGGCCGTGGACGCGGAGGCGGACGAGGCGTACAAGTACCTGATCATGCCGGTGCGGCTGAGCGGCTGACGCCGGGAGGACCGCTCTCGGGCGGCCGTCGACTGAGCGGCTGACCCCACAGGTGTGCACAAGGGGCCGGGCGTAGGCTCGGACCCGGGTAAACCGCACACAACGCTTAAGGAATCTCTGATGGAGCTCGGTCTCGTCGGTCTCGGCAAGATGGGCGGCAACATGCGTGAGCGCATCCGCCGCGCAGGCCACACCGTCATCGGATACGACCGCAACCCGGACCTCGCCGATGTCCACAGCCTGGAAGAGCTTGTGGGCAAGTTGAAGGGTCCGCGCGTCGTGTGGGTCATGGTTCCGGCGGGTGCCGCGACCCAGTCCACCATCGACGAGCTGGCGAATCTGCTGTCCCCCGGCGACATCGTCGTGGACGGCGGGAACTCCCGCTGGACCGACGACGAGAAGCACGCGGAGGAGCTCGCCGCCAAGGGCATCGGCTTCGTCGACTGCGGAGTCTCCGGTGGTGTGTGGGGCCTGGAGAACGGCTACGCGCTGATGTACGGCGGCGACGCCGAGCATGTGGCGCGGGTGCAGCCGGTCTTCGACGCGCTGAAGCCCGAGGGCGAGTTCGGTTCGGTGCACGCGGGCAAGGTCGGTGCCGGCCACTTCGCGAAGATGGTCCACAACGGCATCGAGTACGCGATGATGCAGGCGTACGCCGAGGGCTGGGAGCTCCTGGAGAAGGTCGACTCCGTCACGGACGTGCGCGAGGTCTTCCGCTCGTGGCAGGAGGGCACGGTCATCCGTTCCTGGCTGCTCGACCTGGCGGTCAACGCGCTGGACGAGGACGAGCACCTGGAGAAGCTCCGCGGTTACGCGCAGGACTCCGGTGAGGGACGCTGGACGGTGGAGGCCGCGATCGACAACGCGGTGCCGCTGCCGGCGATCACGGCGTCGCTGTTCGCGCGGTTCGCGTCGCGTCAGGACGACTCCCCGCAGATGAAGATGATCGCCGCGCTGCGCAACCAGTTCGGTGGCCACGCGGTCGAGTCCAAAAAGTAATCCACAGGCTGTGCACCCTGCGGTGCGCAGCAGCCGGGGGAAGGTCGGCGTACACCATGCATGTCACGCATCTGTCGCTGGCCGACTTCCGCTCCTACGCCCGGGTCGAGGTCCCGCTCGATCCGGGCGTCACCGCGTTCGTGGGCGCGAACGGTCAGGGGAAGACCAATCTGGTCGAGGCCGTGGGCTATCTCGCGACCCTGGGGAGCCATCGCGTCGCCTCGGACGCGCCGCTCGTACGGATGGGGGCTGACCGGGCGATCATCCGGGCCGCGGTCACCCAGGGCGAGCGCTCTCAGCTGGTCGAGCTCGAGCTGAACCCGGGGCGGGCGAACCGTGCGCGTATCAACAGGTCCTCGCAGGTCAGGCCGCGTGACGTGCTGGGGATCGTACGGACGGTGCTGTTCGCTCCGGAGGATCTGGCGCTGGTCAAGGGCGATCCCGGGGAGCGCCGGCGGTTCCTGGACGAGCTGATCACGGCGCGTGCGCCGCGTATGGCGGGTGTGCGTTCCGACTACGAGCGGGTGCTGAAGCAGCGCAATACCTTGTTGAAGTCGGCGGCGATGGCGCGGCGGCACGGCGGTCGTGGCATGGATCTGTCGACGCTGGACGTGTGGGACCAGCATCTGGCGCGGGCGGGTGCCGAGCTCCTTGCACAGCGGCTGGATCTGATCGGTGTGCTGCAGCCGCTGGCGGACAAGGCGTACGAGCAGCTGGCGCCGGGCGGTGGACCGATTCTGCTGGAGTACCGGCCGTCGGCGCCGGGGCCCGGGCATACGCGCGAGGAGCTGTACGAGCAGGTGATCGCCGCGCTGGCGGAGGTGCGCAAGCAGGAGATCGAGCGGGGTGTGACGCTGGTCGGTCCGCACCGGGACGAGCTGGTGCTCAAGCTGGGCGATCTGCCGGCGAAGGGGTACGCGAGTCACGGGGAGTCCTGGTCGTACGCGCTGGCGCTGCGGCTGGCCTCGTACGACCTGCTGCGGGCGGAGGGGAACGAGCCGGTACTGGTCCTGGACGACGTCTTCGCCGAGCTGGACGCGCGCCGGCGGGAGCGGCTCGCGGAGCTGGTGGCGCCGGGCGAGCAGGTGCTGGTGACGGCGGCGGTGGACGACGACGTGCCGGGGGTGCTGGCGGGGGCTCGGTACGGGGTCGCGGGGGGTTCGGTGGAGAGGCTGTGAGGGGCGTCGTGAGGGGCGCCATGAGGGGCGTGAGGTCGTGAGCGAGAACGAGAGTCCCCAGGGTGCCCCGGCCCCGAAGGCGCCCGAGCCGTCGGGTGTGGATCTCGCGCGGGTCGCGCTGCGCGCCGCCAAGGAGCAGGCGAAGGCGCGGGGCGCGGCGGCCCAGCAGAAGAAGCAGGCCCGGCGGGGTGGCGGGCTGCGGTCGGGCGCGCATGCCGACGGGCGGGACCCGATCGGCCTCGGCGCGGCGATCAACCGGCTCATCACCGAGCGCGGCTGGGAGACGCCGGCGGCGGTGGGCGGGGTCATGGGGCGCTGGCCGCAGATCGTGGGCGAGGACCTGGCGAAGCACTGCGTACCGCTGAAGTACGACGAGGACCCGGAGGAGCGGGTGCTGACCGTGCAGTGCGACTCGACGGCGTGGGCGACGCAGCTGAGGCTGTTGGCGCCGAGGCTGGTGGCGCGGCTGAACGAGGATCTGGGGCAGGGGACGGTGCGGGTGATCAAGGTCCTCGGGCCGTCCGCCGGGCCCCGGCGGGGGTACGGGCCGTTGAGGGCGCCCGGGTCCGTCGGGCCTGGGGATACGTACGGCTGACGTTGCCTGAGGGCCTCGGGCGCCCCGGGGTGCCGTGGTGCGGGGCCCTGGCGCGGGCAGCGCGTTCGTGGGCTGTGCCCACCCGTTCCGCCCTGCGGAACGATTGCCCACAGCTGGTAACAGCTCGAAGCGCTGGGTGGCCGTCAGAGCCCTTTGGAGCCCCTGCCTGGATATGGGGAGTCGTCTCGCTCCCGCTCAGGGCGGCACATGCGGACTCAGGTACCGGCAAACCCCCATTCGTGTCGGCGCTACCGGTAGACTGGTAGACAATCCCGCCACCCCGCGGAACATGTCGAACGACGCAGCCGCTCCCGTATGCCCGGAGAACGGCTTGTGCTGTGCCAGAAAGGGCGCTTCGTGGCCGATTCCGGCAACCCCAACGAGAACACTCCGTCCGCCAACGCTGCGTCGTACGACGCCAGCGCGATCACCGTGCTCGAGGGTCTGGACGCGGTCCGCAAGCGACCCGGCATGTACATCGGGTCGACCGGTGAGCGCGGCCTGCACCACATGGTGCAGGAGGTCGTCGACAACTCGGTCGACGAAGCCCTGGCCGGGCACGCGGACACCATCGATGTGACGATCCTCGCCGACGGCGGCGTGCGTGTCGTCGACAACGGCCGTGGCATCCCGGTGGGCATCGTTGCGTCCGAGGGCAAGCCGGCCGTCGAGGTCGTGCTGACAGTCCTCCACGCGGGCGGCAAGTTCGGCGGCGGCGGCTACGCGGTCTCCGGCGGTCTGCACGGCGTCGGCGTATCCGTCGTCAACGCCCTCTCCACGAAGGTCTCGGTGGAGATCAAGACCGACGGCCACCGCTGGACGCAGGACTACAAGCTGGGCGCCCCGACCGCGCCCCTCGCCAAGCACGAGGAGACCGACGAGACCGGCACCTCGGTCACGTTCTGGTCCGACCCGGACATCTTCGAGACGACCGAGTACTCCTTCGAGACGCTCTCGCGCCGTTTCCAGGAGATGGCCTTCCTGAACAAGGGCCTCACCATCACGCTCACCGACGAGCGCGAGTCCGCGAAGGCCACGGTCGGCGCCGACGACCCGGACGCCGAGGCCGCCGCCGAGCCGACCGCGCGCACGGTGAAGTACCACTACGAGGGCGGCATCGTCGACTTCGTGAAGTACCTCAACTCGCGCAAGGGCGATCTGATCCACCCGACCGTCATCGACGTCGAGGCCGAGGACAAGGAGCGGATGCTCTCGGTCGAGATCGCGATGCAGTGGAACTCGCAGTACAGCGAGGGCGTGTACTCCTTCGCGAACACGATCCACACCCATGAGGGCGGTACGCACGAGGAGGGCTTCCGGGCCGCGCTGACGGGTCTGGTGAACCGGTACGCGCGTGACAAGAAGCTGCTGCGCGAGAAGGACGACAACCTCACGGGTGAGGACATCCGCGAGGGTCTGACGGCGATCATCTCCATCAAGCTGGGCGAGCCGCAGTTCGAGGGCCAGACGAAGACCAAGCTGGGCAACACGGAGGCCAAGACCTTCGTGCAGAAGATCGTCCACGAGCACCTCAACGACTGGTTCGACCGGAACCCGGTCGAGGCCGCGGACATCATCCGTAAGTCGATCCAGGCGGCCACCGCGCGCGTGGCGGCCCGCAAGGCCCGTGACCTGACCCGCCGGAAGGGTCTGCTCGAGTCGGCGTCGCTGCCGGGCAAGCTGAGCGACTGCCAGTCGAACGACCCGACCAAGTGCGAGATCTTCATCGTCGAGGGTGACTCCGCCGGTGGCTCGGCGAAGTCCGGCCGTAACCCGATGTACCAGGCCATCCTGCCGATCCGCGGCAAGATCCTGAACGTCGAGAAGGCGCGGATCGACAAGATCCTGCAGAACACCGAGGTCCAGGCGCTGATCTCGGCCTTCGGCACCGGAGTCCACGAGGACTTCGACATCGAGAAGCTCCGCTATCACAAGATCATTCTGATGGCGGACGCCGACGTCGACGGCCAGCACATCAACACCCTGCTGCTGACCTTCCTCTTCCGCTTCATGCGTCCGCTGGTCGAGGCCGGGCACGTCTACCTCTCCCGCCCGCCGCTCTACAAGATCAAGTGGGGCCGGGACGACTTCGAGTACGCGTACTCGGACCGTGAGCGCGACGCGCTGGTCGAGCTGGGCAAGCAGAACGGCAAGCGGATCCGTGAGGACTCGATCCAGCGCTTCAAGGGTCTCGGTGAGATGAACGCCGAGGAGCTGCGCATCACGACCATGGACCAGGACCACCGTGTGCTCGGCCAGGTGACCCTGGACGACGCGGCGCAGGCCGACGATCTGTTCTCGGTGCTGATGGGTGAGGACGTCGAGGCGCGGCGCTCGTTCATCCAGCGCAACGCCAAGGACGTTCGCTTCCTCGACATCTGAGTCGGCCTCAGCTGACCGTACGAAAGGACTCGCGACCAGCAATGGCCGACGAAAACATCCCCGCCACCACCGAAGAAGAAGAGCCTGTCGCCCTGCGTGTCGAGCCCGTCGGGCTCGAGACGGAGATGCAGCGCTCCTACCTCGACTACGCGATGTCCGTCATCGTGTCGCGTGCGCTGCCCGACGTGCGGGACGGCCTGAAGCCGGTCCACCGCCGTGTGCTGTACGCGATGTACGACGGCGGCTACCGGCCCGAGAAGGGCTTCTACAAGTGCGCCCGCGTCGTCGGCGACGTCATGGGTACGTACCACCCGCACGGCGACACCTCGATCTACGACGCGCTGGTCCGCCTGGCCCAGCACTGGTCGATGCGCATGCCGCTGGTGGACTCCAACGGCAACTTCGGTTCCCCGGGCAACGACCCGGCCGCCGCCATGCGGTACACCGAGTGCAAGATGATGCCGCTGGCCATGGAGATGCTCCGGGACATCGACGAGGAGACCGTCGACTTCCAGGACAACTACGACGGCCGGAACCAGGAGCCGACGGTTCTGCCGGCGCGCTTCCCGAACCTGCTGGTCAACGGCTCGGCCGGTATCGCGGTCGGCATGGCGACCAACATTCCGCCGCACAACCTGCGCGAGGTCGCGGCCGGTGCCCAGTGGGCGCTGGAGCACCCGGAGGCCACGCACGAGGAGCTCCTCGACGCGCTCATCGAGCGGATCAAGGGCCCGGACTTCCCGACCGGTGCGCTGGTCGTGGGCCGCAAGGGCATCGAGGAGGCGTACCGCACCGGCCGTGGCTCGATCACGATGCGCGCGGTCGTCGAGGTGGAGGAGATCCAGAACCGCCAGTGCCTGGTGGTCACGGAGCTGCCGTACCAGGTGAACCCGGACAACCTCGCGCAGAAGATCGCCGACCTGGTGAAGGACGGCAAGATCGGCGGCATCGCCGACGTCCGCGACGAGACCTCGTCCCGTACCGGCCAGCGGCTCGTCATCGTGCTCAAGCGCGATGCCGTCGCCAAGGTCGTCCTCAACAACCTGTACAAGCACACCGACCTGCAGACGAACTTCGGCGCGAACATGCTGGCGCTCGTCGACGGTGTGCCGCGCACGCTCTCGCTGGACGCGTTCATCCGCCACTGGGTGACGCACCAGATCGAGGTCATCGTGCGCCGGACCCGCTTCCGGCTGCGCAAGGCCGAGGAGCGCGCCCACATCCTGCGCGGTCTGCTGAAGGCGCTGGACGCGATCGACGAGGTCATCGCGCTCATCCGGCGCAGCGACACGGTCGAGGTCGCGCGCGAGGGCCTGATGGGCCTCCTCCAGATCGACGAGATCCAGGCCAACGCCATCCTCGAGATGCAGCTGCGCCGGCTCGCCGCCCTGGAGCGGCAGAAGATCGTCGCGGAGCACGACGAGCTCCAGGCGAAGATCAACGAGTACAACGCGATCCTCGCGTCCGAGGAGCGGCAGCGGCAGATCGTCAGCGAGGAGCTGGCGCTGCTCGTCGAGAAGTTCGGCGACGACCGCCGCTCCAAGCTGGTGCCCTTCGACGGTGACATGTCCATCGAGGACCTGATCGCCGAGGAGGACATCGTCGTCACGATCACGCGTGGCGGTTATGTGAAGCGGACGAAGACCGAGGACTACCGCTCGCAGAAGCGCGGCGGCAAGGGTGTGCGCGGTACGAAGCTGAAGCAGGACGACATCGTCGACCACTTCTTCGTGTCCACGACCCATCACTGGCTGCTGTTCTTCACCAACAAGGGCCGGGTCTACCGGGCGAAGGCGTACGAGCTTCCGGACGCCGGCCGGGACGCGCGCGGCCAGCACGTCGCCAACCTGCTGGCCTTCCAGCCGGACGAGCAGATCGCCGAGATCCTGGCGATCCGCGACTACGAGGCCGCGCCGTACCTGGTGCTGGCCACGAAGGCCGGTCTGGTGAAGAAGACCGCGCTGAAGGACTACGACTCCCCGCGGGCGGGCGGTGTCATCGCGATCAACCTGCGGGAGACCGAGGACGGCAGCGACGACGAGCTGATCGGCGCCGAGCTGGTCTCGGCGGAGGACGATCTGCTGCTCATCAGCAAGAAGGCGCAGTCGATCCGGTTCACCGCGACGGACGACGCGCTGCGCCCGATGGGACGCGCCACGTCGGGCGTCAAGGGGATGAGTTTCCGCGAGGGCGACGAGCTGCTCTCGATGAATGTCGTCCGGCCGGGTACGTTCGTCTTCACCGCCACCGACGGTGGGTACGCGAAGCGGACCAACGTCGACGAGTACCGCGTCCAGGGTCGCGGTGGCCTCGGTATCAAGGCCGCCAAGATCGTGGAGGACCGTGGCTCGCTCGTGGGTGCGCTGGTGGTCGAGGAGACGGACGAGATCCTCGCCATCACGCTGTCCGGCGGTGTGATTCGTACGCGAGTCAACGAAGTCAGGGAGACCGGCCGTGACACCATGGGCGTCCAGCTGATCAACCTGGGCAAGCGCGATGCCGTCGTCGGCATCGCGCGGAACGCCGAGGCGGGCAGCGAGGCCGAAGAGGTCGTCGAGGCCGAGATCGGCGATGGCGTCGAAGCCGCGACCGCGGCCGAGGCAGCTGAGGGCAGCCAGCCCTCGGCCGGGGAGCACGAGGAGTAGAGCGTGAGTGGAGCCACGGGTGCCGGATCGGCGGCTGCCGGAGCTTCTGGCGGTGCTGGAGCGGACGGCGCCCGTGGTTCCGCCACGGACTCCCAGGGGGTTGCGGTGACGGACACTCGAGGGCCGAAGCCCTCGTACGAGACGTACAACGGGCCGCTGCCCGGCGAGCGCGCGGGCGCGCAGCAGCCGAGCGGGCCGTACCATCCGCCGCAGGCGTACGGCGCTCAGGCGCCGGCCGCCGGTCCGGCGGGCCGAGGGGGCGGTCAGAACACGGGTGCCGTGCGCGTGCCGCGTACCGGGGCACGTACCACGCCGCGTACGCGCAAGGCGCGGCTGCGGGTGGCCAAGGCCGACCCGTGGTCGGTGATGAAGGTGAGCTTCCTGCTCTCCATCGCGCTGGGCATCTGCACGGTCGTGGCCGCGTCGGTGCTGTGGATGGTCATGGACGCCATGGGCGTCTTCTCGACCGTGGGCGGCACGATCAGCGAGGCGACGGGCTCGAACGAGTCCAACGGCTTCGATCTGCAGTCGTTCCTGTCGCTTCCGCGGGTGCTGATGTTCACCTCGGTGATCGCCGTGATCGACGTGGTCCTGATGACCGCGCTGGCGACGCTGGGGGCGTTCATCTACAACCTGTCGGCCGGATTCGTGGGCGGTGTCGAGCTCACGCTGGCGGAGGACGAGTGACCTGCGGAGGGCCATCCGCGGTTTCGATCAGGGTCCTCCGGCCCCGGGCGATTTTGGGACTGGCCCCCACGTGCGCTAATCTTCAGGAGTCAGCGCGCGGGACACACACCGCAGAGCGCGGCGGGGCTATAGCTCAGTTGGTTAGAGCGCATCCCTGATAAGGATGAGGCCACAGGTTCAAATCCTGTTAGCCCCACCATCGACCTCGAGTAGGTCAGAGGCCCTGTAGAACCACTGGTTCTGCAGGGCCTTCTCCATATCCGGATCTTGCTACCCCGCTACTCCCCCGTCACTTACGTGACCGCCCCGGGCGAACGCGATGATCGGCTCGGATGGTTCACCCGTCCGGGCCGATTGCTTTTGTTGTCACCGGCCCGGCCTAGGTCACCGATCGGTATCGGTCGGTGTGTAGAGTGGGCGTCAGAAGTCTCCTACGTCAACGAAAGACGAGGTCGCGCGGTGAAGAAGCTTCTCCTGGTCGCACTGGCCGCCATCGGCGGGCTCCTCGTGTACCGCCAGATCCAGGCGGATCGCGCCGAGCAGGATCTGTGGACGGAGGCGACCGACTCCGTGCCCGCAGGTTCGGGTGTCTGAGTCGCAGATTGTCTGAGGGTGGAGCCCTGGCCGCGTTCGAGCGGCCGGGGCTCCACGCCGTTCTGGGCCCGGCTGCCAGGGCTTCCGGGCCCTGTTTCAGGACCGTGACGTAATCCCCTTGAGTTCACCTGAGCAAATCACTAGGTTGCTAACGCAAAGTTGAGTGATCGCGGTCAAGGGGGCAGTCACATGAGAGTGCGACGAACAGCGGCCGGGTGCGTGGTGGGGGCATTGCTCGCCCTGCTGCTCGTGCCGGCGCAGGGGGCGGCCGCGGCCGACGGGGAGGCGGCCGGCGGCGGGAGCCTGGTGATGGTGCTGGACTCCTCGGGTTCCATGGGCGACGACGACGGCTCGGGGCGTACGAGGATGGAAGCGGCCCGCACGGCCGTCGGCACCGTCGTGGACGGCCTCCCGGACGGGCATCCCACCGGCCTTCGGGTCTACGGCGCCGACCGGCCCAAGGGCTGCACGGACACCCGGCTCGTCCAGCCGGTCGCACCGCTGGACCGGGCCGGGCTCAAGGCAGCCGTCGCGGCCCTGAAGCCCACCGGGGACACCCCGATCGGGCTCTCCCTCCAGAAGGCCGCCCAGGACCTTCCCACGCCCACGGGCGGGACGATCGGGACCCGTACGATCCTGCTGATCTCCGACGGCGAGGACACCTGCGGCGACCCCAAGCCCTGCGAGGTCGCCGCGCAGCTCGCCAAGGAAGGCATCGGGCTGCGGATCGACACCGTCGGCTTCCAGGTGAAGGGCGCCGCGCGGGGGCAGTTGGAGTGCATCGCCGAGGCGGGCAACGGCCGTTACTACGACGCTCCGGACGCCGACGCGCTGGCCCGGCAGCTCCAGCGGGCCGCTCAGCTCTCGGCCGACGGCTACCGGCTGCGGGGCGAGCGGGTCGCCGGCACCCCGACGAGCGACCAGGCGCCCGTACTCGTACCGGGGCAGTATCTGGACAGCATCGGGCCCGGTGAGAAGCGGTACTACGCGGCCGACCTGGACGACGTCTCCACGGTGAACCTCTCGGCGACGGCCGTGCCGCAGCACGGAGCGGCCGTGGACACCGTCGACAAGCTGACCACCAGCCTCGTCTACGCCTCGGTCAGCGGTGAGGGCACCTGCGTGACCAACAGCGAGATCTTCCACCAGGACGAGGGCGCCGTCCCGCTGACCTCCGCCGTCTCCCGTATCCCGACCGAGAAGCGGTACTCGACCTGCGACAAGGCGGGCCGCTACTGGTTCGTCGTCGAGCGCACGAGCAAGCCCGCGTCCGACGCGGCCCGCTGGCCGCTGGAGCTGGTCCTCGGCGCCGAGACACCGCTCCCGGCCGGGGTGACCGCGGCGCAGTCGCGGCCGGAGTACGGCGCCGGCGGCAAGGACGCCGTCCTGCCGACCGGCGACCCCAGGGACGTCCGCGGCGGGACCGGCTTCAACGACGCGCGGGAGCTCGGGCCGGGCGTGTGGCGCGACCGTGTGCTGCCCTCGCAGACGCTCTGGTACAAGGTGCCGGTCGGCTGGGGCCAGCAGCTGCGCTACGACGTCGAGTTCGCCAACGAGCCGACGGTCAGGGGACGGTCCTCGTCCGTGATGTCGTACGGGGCCACCGAGGTCTACACCCCGGCCCGTCATCCGGTCGGCGGCGGAACGGGCATGTTCAACTCCCAGGTCGTCTACGACGGGCACCCCACCGCGCTGAAGATGGGCACGGTGCCGGTCGCCTGGACCAACCGGTACGAGAGCAACCCCAACGTCGTCCCGGTGCACACCCCGGGCGGTTTCTACATCGCCGTCACCCTGGGCGCGGAGTCCGCCGAGATCGCCGAGAACCCGCAGATCGCGGTGGTGCTGCGGGTCGCGGTCCTCGGCGAGGAGCTGTCCGGGCCCGAGCACAACGCGGCCCCTGCCAAGGGAAATGCCGACAAGCAGGGGGAAACCACCGCCCGCGCAGACAGCGGAGGGACGGGCGGGGCAGGATGGACCGTCATCGAGGTCGCCGGCATCGGCGGCGGAGCGGTCGTACTCGTCGCGGGGGCGGTGTTCGCCCTGGTGCGGGTACGGGGCAGAGCGGCTACGGACACGACGAGGAGAGGCGCGTGAAGACGCAGCGCGGGCGGGGCGGGCTCCGCACGGGACGGGTGGCCGGGGCGCTGGCCGCGGCGGTGTTCATGGCCGCCGCGTTGCCGGGACAGGCCTGGGCGGCCGGTGAGAGCCCGTACGCCTTCGACCCCGGCACCCAGCGGATCAAGGGTGCCGCCTCCAGCCTGGACGCCCAGCAGTTGAAGGCCGGTCAGTCCTACCGGGACACCATCAAGAAGGACGGCAAGCTCTACTACCGGGTCGATCTCGACGACAAGCAGAACGCGTACGTGTCGGTGGTCGCCGTGCCGCCGCCCGGGGGCAAGGCCGACTACGGCGACGGCATCGAGATCAGTGTGCAGGACGGTTCCGGCTCGCAGTGCAGCTCGGAGGACGCGAACTTCGGGGCGGCGGACTACACCCGGCCGATCGCCGCCTACGCGTCGCGGAGGATCGAGGCCGACAGCAGCACCTGCCAGCGGGCCGGCGCGTACTACGTACTGGTCGAGCGGACCACCAAGGCCACCTCCACTCCCGACGACTGGGAGCTGGAGATCCGCCACCTCACCGAGCCCGCCCTCAAGTCGGCCGGCCCGACCGAGGCGCCCGAGAGCTGGCCCTCCGCCTCGCCGCCGCCGCCCGCCGGCGGTCCGCAGCCGCGTGCGGGCGGCACCGGCTTCTACGACGCCACCAGCCTGAAGCAGGGCGAATGGCGGGACAACATCAAGCCGGGGCAGACGCTCTTCTACCGGGTGCCGGTCGACTGGGGGCAGCAGATCTTCGCCACCGCCGAGCTCGGCAGCAGCCCCACGGGCGACACGTACCTCGGCAACGCGCTGGCGATGTCGTTGCACAACCCGGCCCGCGGATTCGTCGACTCCAACACGGTCGCGTACGACGGGAAGCAGGCGACGCTCGCACTGGACCCGCAGCCGCCGGTCGCGTACGAGAACCGCTACGAGTCCGACAGTTCCACCAGCGCGATGCGGTTCGCCGGCTGGTACTACCTGAAGGCCACGCTCAGCCCGGAGGTCGCCAAGGGGTACGGCGACAAGCCGATGCCGCTGACCCTGCGGGTGAACGTCACGGGCACGTCGCAGGCGGGGCCCGCGTACGCCGGGGACGCCGGGCCGTTCAAGGTCACCGACGACGACCGGGACGCCGCCGCCAGCGGCGCGAGCGGGTCCGAGGCGCAGAAGAGCGACAGCATGGCCCTGGTCGCGGCGGCCGGGATCGGCGCCGGGACGGTGCTGATCGTCGGGCTCGGCCTGTGGATGTTCGCCGGGCGACGGCGGGCGGCGCGGGACGCGGCGCAGGGCGGCTCGCAGGGCTCGCAGTTCGGGCCGCCGACGGGCGGGCCGCCGCAGGGCTGGTAGTGGCCCGGCCGGTCAGGTCTGGGTGAGCGCCCAGATCCCGACGGCGAAGCAGATCAGCGCGACGAACAGGACCGGGATCGCCACCTTCGGGGGCGGTCCCGGCTGCTTTGCCGGGGCATTCGGCGTCGCCTGGGCGGGAACCTGTGCGGCGTGAGCGGTGTATTGACGAGTAGAAGCTTGTGGGAACGACACCGCGGCCGTCGGCGCCTGGGCGAGGTCCGGCGCGGCGGCGGGATGGGGGGAGGCCGTATGCGCGGAGGAGGCGGGGACCGGCTGGTGGGGCGGCGGGGGCAGGTGGAAGCTGCCCGTCTCGGAGGGGCTCGTCAGCGGCTGCTGCTGCGGCTGAGCCGGTGGCTGTGCCTGCTGCTGGGGCTGTACGTGGGTGGGTGCCGGCGACGCGGCCGGGGGCTGGGGCTTGGGGGCCTCGGGGCCGTTCGGGCCGAAGCCGGCGGGCAGCGGTCCGATCTGGTCGAAGACCTCGACGGGCTCCTCGTCCGCGCGCGGCTCGGGCAGCATCTCGACGGCGGCGGTCAGCGCTTTGCGTACACCCGTGGCCGTCTTGAAGCGGGCCTGCGGGTCGGGCTGGAGCAGGCCCGCGAGGACCTGCCACAGCGGCTCCGGGATCCCCTCCGGGGCTCCCGGAGTCCCGTGGGCCATGAAGTACTCGATCAGGGCGCGCGAGTCGGGCTTCTGGCCCTGGAGCAGATAGAGCGCGACCAGGCCGACGGCGAAGAGGTCGGCCGGGAAGTCCGGCTCCGCGCCCATCATCTGCTCGGGCGCGAAGTAACCGGGCGTCCCCACCACGTAGTTGGTCTCCGTCAGGCGGGGTTCGCCCTTGCGCATCGAGATGCCGAAGTCGGACAGCCGCAGATGCGGCCGCCCGGTTCCGGTGACGTCGAGCAGGATGTTCGCCGGCTTGATGTCGCGGTGCACGACCCCCTCCGCGTGCACCGCGGCCAATCCGGAGAGCAGCTGGTCCAGCAGGGTGCAGACGAAGCGCGGCGGCAGCGGACCGTAGTCGCCGATGACGTGCGCCAGAGACCCGCCGGCCACCAGATCCATGGTGAACAGCACCTTGTCGTCGTCGGCGGCCCAGCTGGCCGGGGCGAGGACGTGCGGGTGGTCGATCCGGAGCGCCTGCTCCCGGACGAAGCGGAGCAGCGTGTGGGCATCGCTCTGCTGGAGCACCTTGGCCGCCACATACCGGCGGCGCCGGTGGTCCCAGGCGCGCCATACGGCGCCGACACCACCGCGTCCGATCGGGTCGATCAGCTCGTACCGACCAGCGAAGACCTCACCCATTGCGCTGCGCCCGCTCCCCGTCGTGCCTCGCCGGTCCGGCGGTGGCTGCCGGACCGGATGCTCTGCGTCAGTTCTGGTGCGACTCGTAGTGCGCGACCGCGTCAGCGGTGCGCCCGGCGCCGTACACCCGGAGGAACTCTGCCAGCTCCGGGTGGGCGGGGGCGAGTGAGTCGGCCGCATCGATGATGTCGCCGGCGGCCGCGACCGAGCGCAGCAGCGACTGGATCTCGCGGACGACCCGGCGCACGGTCGGCGCGCCCGAGCTGGTCGTGGTCTGGCTGGTGCCGGTGAGGACGGAGCCGCCCTGGGACTTCTTGATCTCGTCCATCCGGTCCGTGGCCTCGGCCGCGCTGACGCTGCCGTCGGCGACCTGACTCGCGAGTTCCTGCAGGGCCTGGACGCGTTGGACGACGGCCGGGTTGCCGATCTTGGCCCGCTGGCCGCTCATCAACTGGGAGAGCATGGGTGCCGACAGTCCGAGCACAGCCGCGAGCCGGGCCTGATTGAGACCGAGATCGTCGATCAGCCGACGGAAGAGCGCCCCCAGTGGCTCCCCGTACCAACTGCGCTGAAGCTCCCGGGCTCTTGCCGTGGCTTCCTGCTGTCCTGCGTCCATTACTTCTCCCCATCCCTTGGTTCGCCACTGCGAACCCCGGTCAGCATCTTACGGAGCGTGGTCGCCGACGGGGAGTCCCAATCCTTTTGCGGGAAAGAGGGG
This sequence comes from Streptomyces sp. NPDC029169, assembly GCF_055563935.1. Classification (NCBI taxonomy): domain Bacteria; kingdom Bacillati; phylum Actinomycetota; class Actinomycetes; order Kitasatosporales; family Streptomycetaceae; genus Streptomyces; species Streptomyces sp. NPDC029169. The sequence continues at coordinate 96,542 of NZ_JBVHXA010000007.1, read as the reverse complement.
GTGACCCGGTACTCTGTTCTCGTTCCGGGGCCTTAGCTCAGTTGGTAGAGCGCTGTCTTTGCATGGCAGATGTCAGGGGTTCGACTCCCCTAGGCTCCACACATGTGCACCCCTCTGACCTGCGGAAACGCGGTCAGGGGGGTGTTTTCGGTGGTGCGGTGCGGCAGTGACAGCTGATCTTCTGAGGAAAGGCGGGCCAGATGTCCGAGGACAGCGCCCCGGCGCAGGTGGTCTCGATTCCGGTGGGCCGGGTGGTCGGTGGGCGGGAGGAGGTCCGTGACGACGACTGGGGCACGGTCGAGGCCGTCATCCGCCTGGACGCCGACCGGTTCGGCCCGGACGCGCTGGCCGGCCTGGACTCCTTCTCCCACCTGGAGGTCGTCTACCACTTCGACCGCGTCCCCGAGGAGAAGATCGAGACCGGCGCCCGCCACCCCCGCGGCAACACCGACTGGCCCCTGGTCGGCATCTTCGCCCAGCGCGGAAAGAACCGCCCCAACCGCATCGGCGTATCCCGCTGCCGCCTGCTGCGCACCGACGGACACGACCTGCACGTCCAGGGCCTCGACGCCGTCGACGGCACGCCCGTCCTCGACATCAAGCCCTACATGAGCGAGTTCGGCCCCCAGGGCGGCACCACCACCCAGCCTGCCTGGGCCGGCGAGATCATGCGCCACTACTACTGAGGAGCCCGGCGCGCCGAATCGCCGGAGACGCCGGCCCCTCCCCGCCGTGGAAACGCGGCACGGAGGGCTTCGCTGATTGGCCCACATTCCCGGGGTCGTAATGGACCTGTCTGGCTGGGCCACAGGCCCATAACGTCGTGTCCATGGCGAACACCCCCTCCCCGGCGCCGCAGGCCTCCCACGCCCCCCGCGCGCTGCTCCTCGCCCAGCTGAGCAACTCGATCGGCGACGGTGCCTTCTATGTCACCTCGGCCCTCTACTTCAGCCAGATCGTCGGCCTGTCCGCCGCACGCATCGGCATCGGCCTCACCCTCGCCTGGGCCGTCGGATCCGTCGCCGGCATCTGGCTCGGACACCTCGCCGACCGGCGCGGCCCCCGCACCACCGCCGTCCTGCTCGCCCTGGCCACCTCGGCGGCCGTCGGCTCCTTCCTCCTCATCCGCTCCTTCGTACCGTTCCTCATCGCGGCCGCGGTATACGCCACCGCCCAGAGCGGCCTCGCCGCCGCCCGCCAGGCCCTGCTCGCCGGACTCGTCGAGCCCTCGGCCCGTACGGACGTACTCGCCAGGCTGCAGTCCACCCTCAACGCCGGACTCGCCCTCGGCGCCGGCCTCGGCGGACTCGCCCTGCACGCCGGCACCCGCACCGCCTACCTGTCCGTCTTCGCCCTCGACGCCGCCGGCTTCCTCATCTGCGCCCTCGTGCTGCGCGGACTCCCACCCGTGCCCCCCGCCCCCGTCGCCGCCGCCGGCGAACCCCGCCTGGCAGTCCTCCGCGACCGCCCCTATGCCCTGCTCACCCTCCTCAACGCACTCATGCTCCTGCGGCTCCCCCTGCTCAGCCTCGCCCTCCCGCTGTGGATCGTGCAGCGGACCTCGGCACCCGGCTGGATCGTCTCCGCGCTCTTCGTCCTCAACACCGGCGCCGTGATGCTCTTCCAGGTACGGACCGCCAGAAAGGTCACCGGCCTTCCCCAGGCCACGCGCGCGGTGGGCCGGGCCGGCGCCATCATGCTCGCCTCGTGTGCCGTCTTCGCGCTGACCGCCGCAGGCCTCGGGCCCTGGACCACCGTCGCCGTACTCACCCTCGGCGCGGTACTCCAGGTCCTCGCCGAGATGCGCCACTCCGCCGGCTCCTGGCAGATCGGCTTCACCCTCGCCCCCGCCGGCCGGATCGGCCAGTACCAGGGCTTCTACGGAACCGGCGTCCCCGTCGCCCGCACCCTCGGCCCCCTCCTGGTCACGGCGCTTCTCGTCACCTGGGGCGTACCCGGCTGGCTGCTGCTCGGCGGGATCTTCCTGGCGACCGGAGCGGTCACCAAGCCCGCGGTCCGCTGGGCCGAGCGGTCCCGCGCCCAGGCAACCGGCACCCACGCCACCACGGAACCCCTCGTCGCCCACTGAGCCGGACGAGTGGTGTTCATCGGAAGAACTGCGCGGCAGCGGCGTCGCTCCGGGCAATCCGGATCCGCCTCCCCATCATGAGGAAGGTACGAAAAGCGCGCAATTCGAAATGAACCATCCGAGAACACCACGAAAGCGACGACGAAAGCGAGGGGCCATGGCCACCGCCAAGGTCAAGCAGTTCTGGACCGCCTTCATCTCCGTACTCTTCGCCCTGCTCGCCTCCGTCGGCCTGGCGTCCACCGCCACCGCCGCGCAGGCCCCCGCCATCCAGCAGCCGGAGGAGCCGGCCGGCACGCCCGCCACCACCGGAGCCCGCACCACCGCCGCCGTACCGGCACAACGCACGGCCCATCAGTGGCCCACCGTCCGCGAGCGCTCCCTGCCGCCCACCATCAAGCAGCGCATCGGCGCCGAGGCCCACAACTCCTCGCCCTCCGTACGCCACCTGCGCGCCGACTCCCCGCTCGACACCGCACTCGCGGACCAGACGAAGCTGTCGGGCCTGGCGCTCGCCGCGGCGGCGACGGCGTAGGACGCGGGGAGTCGATCCACTCCTCCCCGCGCCACGACAGCCGCGGTCAGCAGTCCAGCGGTCAGCGGTTCAGCGGTCAGCGGTCCAGCAGTCCAGCAGTTAGCGGTCAGCGGTCCGGCGGTCAGCGACGGTCGTCGCGCCCCGCATCCGTATCCGCGTCCTCGTCCCCCTGGGCATCGGCCTCCTTGGCCTCCACCTCGGGATCGACACCCCCACTGCCGTCGACGGACGACAGCGGCGACGTACGGGACGACGGTTCCGACAGATCCTCATCGACCTCGGTAGGAGCGGGCGGTTCGACCAGCCAGTCCGGGTTGGCCTGCTTGTCCCACCACTTCCACGCACAGAAGACGCCGGCGGCCACCACGCCCAGGACAGCGAGTCCCTTGGCAAGGCGCCCCGCCCTGGCGCGACGCTCGTGCTTCCGCACGAGCTTCTCGATCTCCTTCGGTGTCACCTGACCGCGCAGCGCGGCCCAGGCGGCCACCGAACGCGATCCGGCCTCGTCCAGAACGGGACCGGTAGCCGCGACCGCGTGCTCGACACGCGGAACGGTGTAGTCGGCCGCCTGACGGGCGGCCTTGCGGGTCACCTTCGCCGCGCGATGCGCGGCCTCGTCGACCCGCGGCGGTACATGCGGTGCGACACGGGCGTCGTACTGCACACGAGCTTGAACACGGGCCTGATGAGCGGCCTTCGAGACTTTCGGCGCGAGCCGGACGCGTGCCTCGTGCGCATAGCGCGCGGCCTGGTCCTTGGCCGTACCGGCGTACTGCGCGGCCTGCTCCTTGGCCGTGCCGGCATAGGGCGCCACCACTTCCGCGGCGTGCAGCACGCTGTCCTTGGCCGAATCGGTCGCGGCGCGCACGCTGTCCATCCGGGTCACGGGATCCTCCTACTCGGTGGCGGTGTCGGTTTTTCGCCTTTCCACCCTTTTCGAAATCATGCCTGCCCGATCGCCGTCCGGCATGCGGGGCGGGCATCCGGGGCATACCCACGACGCTTCCGTGCGAGGATGCGATGCGCGTCAGCGGAGAACAGCGGGATTTTGGGACTTACGGAAGGCGGACCGTGGCCGAGCAGCTCTACGCCACTCTCAGGACCAGCCAGGGCGACATCGAGATTCGGCTGCTGCCGAACCACGCCCCGAAGACGGTCAGGAACTTCACCGAACTCGCCCGGGGCGAGCGGGAGTGGACGCATCCGGCCACCGGCAAGGTCGCGGCAGCTCCGCTGTACGACGGCACCGTCTTCCACCGGGTCATCGAGGGCTTCATGATCCAGGGCGGCGACCCGCTGGGGAACGGCACGGGCGGGCCCGGCTACGAGTTCGCCGACGAGTTCCACCCCGAGCTCTTCTTCGACCGCCCCTACCTGCTCGCCATGGCCAACGCAGGCCCGGGCACCAACGGCTCCCAGTTCTTCATCACCGTCGGCGCCACGACCTGGCTGAACCGCAAGCACACCATCTTCGGCGAGATCGTCAGCGCGGCCAGCAAGAAGGTCGTCGACACGATCGCGGCCACGCCGGTCAACCCCAGCACCAAGCGGCCGCTCGACGACATCATTCTGAAGTCGGTCGTCATCGAGACCCGCTGACCCGAGCCGACCCGCCCTGACGCCCCGACCTGGTGACGTGGGGAACCTTTCCGCCCCGCCCGTCCGTACAGGAAAGGCGGGGCGCTGCCTCGCCGCCCCATCTCCTCGGGAGGGATCTCCATGGAGCCGCAGTCCGGCCCGCCGCGCTGTTACCGCCACCCGGACGTCGAGACAGGCATCCGCTGCACCCGCTGCGACAAGCCGATCTGCCCGCAGTGCATGGTCTCCGCGTCCGTCGGCTTCCAGTGCCCCGACTGCGTACGCAACGGCTCCGGCACCGGCCACGCCCCCGACGCCAACCAGCCCCGTACCCTCGCCGGCGGCCGGGTCGCGTCCGACGGGCGCCTCGTCACCAAGATCCTCATCGCGATCAACCTCGCCCTCTTCATCGCCGTCCGGGTGGCCGGCGAACGGCTCGTGGACTCGCTGGTGATGATCGGCCACGCGTACAGCCCGCTGCTCGGCGAGGTGGTCGGGGTCGCGGACGGCGAGTGGTACCGGCTGCTGACCTCGACCTTCCTCCACCAGGAGGCCGTGCACTTCGTCTTCAACATGATCGGCCTGTGGGTCATCGGCGGAATCATCGAGCCGGAGCTCGGCCGGATCCGCTACGCCGCCCTCTGCCTGCTCTCCGGACTCTCCGGCTCCGCCCTCGTCTATCTCGTCGACGCCCCCAACCAGGCCTCGCTGGGCGCCTCGGGCATCGTCTTCGGACTGATCGGCGCCTGGGTGGTGCTCACCCGCCGGCAGCGGTACGACATGCGGCCGGTGATCCTCTTCGTGGCGCTCTCGCTCGTGTTCACCTTCGCCCGGCCCGGCGTCTCCTGGGAGGCGCACATCGGCGGCCTCGTCGGCGGCGCCCTGGTCACCTACGGCCTGCTGCACGCGCCACGGGCGCGGCGGAACCTGGTGCAGTACGCGGTCTGCGGACTGGTGCTCGTGATCGACCTGGGCCTGATCCTCGCCCGCTCCGCCGCGCTCACCTGAGCGAGGAGGGCTGTGGACGAGCTTCGAGCAAAGCTTTCCCCAGAGTTATCCACAGCGCGTGGTGGATCTTGTGCACCTCACGGGGAACGACTGCGCCCCTCGCTCCTGAGCTGGGCTTTTCCAGCAGGAGCGAGGGGCGGGGTGGTTCTGGGGCGAGGGCGCCGCAGTCACACCGGCGTCAACCGGGCCTTTAGTTATCCACAGATCTTCGTAAGTTATCCAGTGCTGTGCACAACGCTGTGGATAAGTGATGGGCAAGGGTTGACCGGCAGTCCGGGCCCCGCTACTTCCACTGCGTGGAGACGCCGAACCCGGCCGCGATGAAGCCGAAGCCCACCACGATGTTCCAGTTGTTGATGGACTTCACCGGCAGCGTGCCGTCGGTGACGTAGAAGACGACGATCCACACCAGCCCGATAAGGAACATCGCCAGCATCACCGGAGCCACCCAGCTGCGGTTGGTCAGCTTGATGTTGGTGGCCTGCTTGGCGGGCGGGGGCGTGAAGTCGGCCTTCTTGCGGATACGTGACTTCGGCACGAGGGACTCTCCTGTCGATGCGCTGCGTGACCGCGCAGGGAACTTGTGGCTGGCGCCGGGGTGGGACGGCTGGGTGACGTAGGAGACCACTGCGTCCCCCGGGCGTCCGTTAGCGTAGTGGTTCCACGGCACCGAAGGGGATCAGGGTACGTTGAGCAATTCTGCCGACTCTTCCCCCGGGCCGGGCCGACCCTCCAGGTGGCGCCCCGTCCGGCTGCTGACCGCTGCCGTTTTCGCCCTCGCCGGGCTGATCTTCGTGACCAGCTTCAACACCGCCAAGGGCACCAACATCCGGACGGACGCCTCGCTCCTGCGGCTCTCCGACCTGATCCAGGAGCGCAGCCACAAGAACGCCGGCCTGGACGAGTCCACCGCCGCCCTGCGCGGTCAGGTCGACGCCCTCGCGGCCCGCGACGACGGCTCCACGAGCGCCGAGGACGCGAAGCTGCGCGCGCTGGAGGCGGCCGCCGGGACCACGGAGACGTCGGGGGCGGGTCTGACGGTCACCCTGAACGACGCCCCGCCGGACGCCCGGGCGGCCCCCGGATACCCCGAGCCGCAGGCCAATGACCTCGTCATCCACCAGCAGGACCTCCAGGCGGTCGTGAACGCGCTGTGGCAGGGCGGGGCGCAGGGCATCAAGGTCATGGACCAGCGGCTCATCTCGACCAGTGCCGTGCGCTGCGTGGGCAACACCCTGATCCTCCAGGGCCGGGTCTACTCGCCTCCGTACAAGATCACCGCCGTGGGTGACAGGGGGAAGCTGGCCAAGGCGCTCGCCGACTCGCCTGCCGTGCAGAACTACCAGCTGTATGTGAAGGCGTACGGGCTCGGCTGGAAAGTCGACGAGCACAGGGCGGTGACTCTTCCCGGCTACTCCGGCACAGTGGATCTCCACTACGCGAAGCCGGTGAGCTGACGCCTGGGGGATCTGATGCGACTGCTCGTCAGGACGTTCAGCGAGCTGTGCATCACCGTCGGGACCGTGATCGTCCTGTTCGTCGTGTACGTGATGTTCTGGACCGGTGTCCGGGCGGAGAGCGCGACGGCCGGGCAGATCGACACCTTGGAGCGGGAGTGGGTGGACCGGCCCGTGGCCGACGCCGCCGCGGCCCCGCCGCCCCCGAAGCCGTACGTGGCCGGCCGGGGCATCGCGGTCATGTACGTTCCCCGGCTCGGCGAGGACTGGGAGTGGCCGGTCCTGGAGGGCACGACCACGGCCGTCCTGAAGAAGGGCCTCGGTCACTATGCCGCGACCGCCCGGCTCGGCGAGACCGGCAACTTCTCGGTGGCGGGGCACCGGCGCACGTACGGAGATCCGTTCAAGGACTTCCCGCGGCTGCGGCCGGGTGACGCGGTCGTCCTCACGGACGGCACGACCTGGTTCACGTACCGGATCGAGCGCACGCCGTACCGGACCGTTCCCACCGACGTCGGCGTGATCGATCCCGTACCGCGCAAGTCGGGCTTCGACGGACCGGGCCGCTATCTGACGCTCACCACCTGTGAGCCGGAGTGGGGCAGCAGCCACCGGCTGATCGCCTGGGCGCACCTGGACGCCACCCAGCCTGTGACGCAGGGCAAGCCGCCGGCTTTGGCGGGCTGACCCCTGGCGGCTGCTTCGACCCGTACTCTGGTGCCGGTAACGAACGGAAGGGGCAGTGGACGTCATGTACGGCTGGATCTGGCGGCATCTGCCGGGCAACGCGTGGGTCCGGGGGGCGCTCTCGCTCGTGCTCGTCCTGGGGGTCGTGTACGCCCTCTTCCAGTACGTCTTCCCCTGGGCGGAGCCTCTGCTTCCGTTCAACGATGTGACGGTGGACGGACAGTGAGCGCGCGGATTCTCGTCGTCGACAACTACGACAGCTTCGTCTTCAACCTCGTTCAGTACCTCTACCAGCTCGGCGCCGAGTGCGAGGTGCTGCGCAACGACGAGGTGGAGCTGAGCCACGCCCAGGACGGTTTCGACGGCGTGCTGCTGTCGCCCGGTCCGGGCGCGCCCGAACAGGCCGGTGTCTGCATCGAGATGGTGCGGCACTGTGCGGCGACCGGGGTGCCGGTCTTCGGGGTGTGCCTGGGGATGCAGTCGATGGCGGTGGCGTACGGCGGTGTCGTGGACCGCGCCCCGGAGCTGCTGCACGGCAAGACCTCGCTCGTCACGCACGAGGGCAAGGGCGTCTTCGCGGGGCTGCCGTCGCCGTTCACGGCGACGCGCTACCACTCGCTGGCCGCGGAGCCCGGGACGCTGCCGGCGGAGCTGGAGGTCACGGCCCGGACGGAGGACGGCATCATCATGGGGCTGCGCCACCGTGAACTGGCTGTCGAGGGCGTGCAGTTCCACCCCGAGTCGGTGCTCACCGAGCACGGCCACCTGATGCTCGCCAACTGGCTGGAGCGGTGCGGCGACAAGGGGGCGGTCGGCCGGTCGGCGGGGCTCGCGCCGGTGGTGGGCAAGGCTGTCGCGTGACGGCGGGGTCGCCGTGGTTCCGGGCGACGAACCTGCCGGAGGGGGAGCCGGGGGCGGGGGCGCCGATACCGGGGCAGGAGGACACCTCGTACGCGTACGAGCAGGGGTACGCGTACGAGTCGATACCGGAAGCTGTCGCTGAGCAGCGGTACGAGGCGCCGCAGGAGGCGTACGAGGAGCCTCACGAGGAGCCGTACGAGGAGCCTTACGAGGAGTCGTACGAAGCGCCGCATGAGGAGGCGCCGTATGAGGCTTCCTACGAGCCTCGGGACGAGACGATGGCCCTGCGGACCGTGGAAGGCCCTGAGCCGCCTGAGACGCCCGTGACGCCCCTTCCCGGCCCTGGCAGGGCCGAGCGTCGCCGCGCCGCCAAGGGGAGGGGGAAGGGCCGCAGGGGCGCACCGCCGGCCGCAGCGGCGTCCGAGACCACTCCTGCAGCGCCGATGTCCCGCGTCGAGGCGCGCCGTGCGGCCCGGGCGGCGAAGGACAGCGTGGGCGTCGTCGCGAGCCGGGTGGTGGGCGAGCTGTTCATCACCTTCGGCGTGGTGATGCTGCTGTTCGTCACGTACCAGCTGTGGTGGACGAACGTCCGGGCCGGCCAGCAGACGAACCAGGCCAAGGAGCAGATCGAGGACGCCTGGTCCAAGGGCCGGGCGCCGGGGGCGTTCGAGCCGGGGCAGGGCTTCGCGATCATGTACATCCCCAAGCTGGACGTGGTCGTGCCCGTCGCCGAGGGCATCAGCAAGCCCAAGGTGCTGGACCGGGGGATGGTGGGCCACTACAGCGAGGGCAGCCTGAAGACGGCGATGCCGGCCGACAAGCAGGGCAACTTCGCGGTGGCCGGGCACCGCAACACGCATGGTGAGCCGTTCCGGTACATCAATCAGCTGGAGCCCGGGGACCCGATCGTCGTGGAGACGCAGGACGCGTACTACACGTACGAGATGGCGAGCATCCTGCCGCAGACGGCGCCGTCGAACGTGTCGGTGATCGCTCCGGTGCCGAGGCAGTCCGGGTTCAAGGGGCCGGGGCGGTACATCACGCTGACGACGTGTACGCCCGAATTCACCAGTACGTACCGCATGATCGTGTGGGGCAAGATGGTCGAGGAACGCCCGCGCAGCAAGGGAAAACCGGACGCGCTCGTAGGCTGAGACCCGACGAACTCACCACCCCACACCTCAGGACGGGACGACGCAGTGGCACGTGCGCGCAACCGGATCGCCGGAGTCATCAGTGTCTTCGGTGAACTCCTCATCACCGCGGGCCTGGTGCTCGGTCTCTTCGTCGTCTACTCGCTGTGGTGGACCAACGTCCTGGCCGACCGCGCCGCAGGCAAGGACGGCGACCAGGTCCGCGACCACTGGGCGGCGTCGGGGCCGGGCGCCCTGGACACCAAGGACGGCATCGGCTTCCTGCACGTTCCGGTGATGGGCGGCGGCGAGATACTCGTCAAGAAGGGCACCGAGACGAAGACGCTGAACAACGGCGTCGCCGGCTACTACACGGACCCGATCAAGTCGGCCCTCCCGCAGGACAAGCAGGGCAACTTCACGCTGGCGGCGCACCGGGACGGGCACGGGGCGAAGTTCCACAACATCCACAAGTTGAAGAACGGCGACGCGATCGTCTTCGAGTCGAAGGACACGTGGTTCGTCTACAAGGTCTACAAGACCCTGCCGAAGACGACGAAGTACGACGTGGACGTCCTCCAGCCGGTCCCGAAGGCATCGGGCAAGTCGAAGCCGGGCCGCTACATCACGCTGACGACGTGCACGCCGATGTATACGTCGGACTTCCGGTACATCGTGTGGGGCGAGTTGGTGCGTACGGAGAAGGTGGACGGGGCGCGGACGCGGCCGGTGGAGTTGGGGTGACTGACTCGCTTCGAGTGAGCCAGTCGTGACTGAGGTCCCCTCAGGACCTCAGTTAGCGTGACACGCTGTCACGCTAACTGAGGCGACAGGCCCCCTTTGAGGAGGGCTGTCGCCGTAGCATGGCCGAGGCCCGAAGCCGCAACTTCTCCTTGCGACTTCGGGCCTTTGCCGTTGCTCGACTACAGGAGGACGGGGAGGGAGACCCCGGCGCTCCACTTCTCCAGGGCCGCACGGTCCACGACGGTCACGCCGTGCTCGTCGGCGATGGCGCGGGCGTCCGGGGTGAAGGTTGTCGAGGCGACGAAGAGGGCCAGATCGGCCTGGTGCTGGACGAACGAGGCTCCGAGAAACTTCTGCATCTCGGCGCTCCACACGGGCCGGTACGGCGCGAAGCTTTTGCACTGAACGACGATCCTGCGGCCGTCCGCTGTCCGCCCGGTGACGTCCACACCCCGGTCCCCGGGCCCGCCGTGGACGAGGATGTCGGTGCAGCCGTCGCGGCGGAGCAGGATGGCGACGTGGTGCTCGAACTCCCGCCAGTTCATGCCGTCGATGGACGCCATGATCCCGGTGTAGGGGCGGGGGCCCTGGGGAGCGTGGTCGGAGAGTTCGCGCTCGATCCTGTCGACGTCCTGGCGGAGGGAGATCAGCTCTCGTCGGTGCTCGCCCGCGGTCTCGATGAGGGCGTTGAGCATGGGGACGACGGTCTTGCCGAGGATGTGGGTGATGCGCTGGTCGATGCGGTCGGAGAGTGACACGCTGTCACTCTTGACGGGGTTATCCACAGGCTGCCGGGTCCGCGCCAGGTACTCCATGTTGAGGAGGTAGGTGCGGACCTGACGTGCGACTTCGCTGTCCCGGAGCAGCATCGCGACGTTGAGGACGGCCCGTCGCGAGAAGAGGGCGAGTGCCGGAGTCTGTGACTGGATGTAACTGAGGTCCTTGAAGGACCTCAGTTCTGTACCTGTCAAAACGTGGTAGCCGTTGGTTGCGAGCTCGTCTCGATGGTCCTTCACCAGCGACTTGATGGCTTCGATGCCTACTTCGAAGTACGTCGCCACCATCGCGGCCGTGACATGCATGCCGTCCGGCAGCAGCGACAGCGCTTTGACCCTGTCGAGTACCTCGGTCCGTTCGGCGACGCCCTCGCGCATCGCCCTCGATTCCAGCAACACCACTTCGTTGATCACGCTTCTGCCCTTCTCCGATGACGTCGGGGCAAGGCAAGGTCCCCACCCCACCCTGCCAACGAGTCGGGACATATGAAGACACGAGCGGATTTCGAGAGCTTGTGCCACAGGCCGATGTATGCAAAGAGCCCCGGCATCCAGAAGGATGCCGGGGCTCTCCGCGTGCTCGTCGGCGCGGCTAGTCGAAGAAGCCGCCGTCGCCGCCGTTGCCGTTGCCGCCCGCCGTGTAGACGGTGACCGTCTGGCCGGCGGTGACCGGGGTGCCCTCCGGCGGGTTGGTGCCGAGGACCGTGGCGTCGTTCTTGTCCGAGCCCTGCTGCTGCACGTTCAGGCCCAGGGCCTGGAGCTGCTGCTTGACTTCCTCGAACTTCTTGCCCGCGAGGCCCGCCGGGATCGTCGTCTGGGTCTGCTGCGGGCCCTTGGAGACCTTCAGCGTGATCTGGACGTCCTTCGGCTGGTCCGTGTTGCCGTTCGGGGTCATTCCGATGACCGTGCCGGCGGGCTGCTGCGAGTCCTCGTCCTGGCGGGCGACGTTCTCGAAGCCGAGCGTCTTGAGGTCCTGGATGGCCTGGTCGATGTTACGGCCGGTGACGTCCGGGAGCTGCGACTTCTCCTGCTTGGAGACCGTGATCGTGACCTCGGAGTTCTGCTCCGCCTTGGAGCCGCCCGTCGGGTTCTGCTTCAGGACCCGGCCGGCCTCCTCGTCGGACTCCTCGTACTCGATCTTGACCTTGAAGCCCTTGTCCTTGAGCGCCTGCTCCGCGTTGTCCTGGGACTTCTCCGTGACGTCCGGGACCTCGATCTGCGGGGCGCCCTCGGAGACGATGACCGAGATGGTCGTGTTGACATCCATCTTGGCCACGCCGTCGGCAATGGGCGTCTGGCTGCAGATCTTGCCCTTGGGCTGCTCGCATCGCTCGGAGCCCGCCTTGGTGACCTTGACCTGGGAGTTCTTCGCCAGGTTTTCGGCCTCCTGGAGGGTGTGGCCGACGAGGGACGGGATCGTCACCTGACCCGCGCCCTCCTTGGTGTCGAAGATCGAGCGGCCGATGAGGATGGCGCCGACGAGGACCAGGATGCCCGCGAGGACGAGCAGGATCGTCGAGGTGTTCGACTTCTTCTGGCGGCGCCGGTCCGGGCGGTCGTCGTAGCCGTAGCCGCCGTCGTCCGGGTTCATGGGCGGGAGCATGGAGGTCTGGCCGGCCGGGTCGGCCTGGCGCAGGGCGGTCGTCGGCTGGTCGTCCGGGGCGTAGCCGCCGTAGCCGTTGCCGTAGCCGCCGCCGTAGGCCGCTGCGCCCATGGCTGCTGCTGCCGCGACGGGCTGGCCGTCGAGGCAGGCCTCGATGTCGGCGCGCATCTCGTCGGCGGACTGGTAGCGGTAGTCGGGGTCCTTGACCAGGGCCTTGAGGACGATGGCGTCCATGGAGGGCGTGATCTCGGGGTCGAAGTTGCTCGGGGGCTGCGGTTCTTCCCGTACGTGCTGGTAGGCGACCGCGACCGGGGAGTCGCCCACGAACGGCGGGCGGACGGTGAGCAGCTCGTACAGCAGGCAGCCGGTGGAGTACAGGTCCGAGCGGGCGTCGACCTGTTCGCCCTTGGCCTGCTCCGGGGAGAGGTACTGGGCAGTGCCGATGACCGCGGCGGTCTGCGTCATGGTCATGCCGGCGTCGCCCATGGCGCGTGCGATGCCGAAGTCCATGACCTTGACCTGACCGGTGCGCGTCAGCATGACGTTCGCCGGCTTGATGTCGCGGTGGACGATGCCGGCGCGGTGCGAGTACTCGAGCGCCTGGAGGATGCCGACCGTCATTTCGAGCGTGCGCTCGGGCAGCAGCTTGCGCCCGGAGTGCAGTAGCTCGCGGAGGGTCGAGCCGTCGACGTACTCCATCACGATGTACGGGATGGAGACGTTGTCGACGTAGTCCTCGCCGGTGTCGTAGACCGCGACGATCGCCGGGTGGTTGAGCGAGGCGGCCGACTGGGCCTCACGGCGGAACCGGGCCTGGAAGGACGGGTCGCGGGCGAGGTCGGCCCGCAGCGTCTTCACGGCGACGGTGCGGCCGAGCCGGGTGTCGTGGGCGAGGTAGACCTCTGCCATGCCACCACGGCCGAGCACCGAGCCCAGCTCGTACCGGCCGCCGAGGCGACGCGGCTCTTCCATAACTGATCCAGCCCTCTCCGTCTGTCCCGACCGCACCCGTGTGTGGTCCGGCGGTGTGCTGTTCGCGCAAAGGCTACCGGCCACGGGAGGGCGATCCGCCCGCGACCGGCACCTGATACCTGACCGGTACCTGGCCGGTGCCCGGCTGCAAGCTCAGCTCCTGCTTTTCAGTACCGCCTTCATCACGGCCTTGGCGATGGGGGCGGCGAGGCCGCCACCGGAGATGTCCTCGCGGTCGGTGCCGGCGGAGTCCTCGACGATGACGGCGACGGCGACCGGGGAGCCCTGGTCGGTCTTGGCGTAGGAGATGAACCAGGCGTAGGGGCGCTTGGAGTTCTTCTCGCCGTGCTGGGCGGTGCCTGTCTTGCCGCCGACCTTCACGCCGTCCATCTTGAGGTCGGCCTTGCCGCCGGTGCCGTTGGAGACGACGTTCTCCATCATCTGCTGGAGCTTCTGTGCGGTCTCCTGGGAGACCGGGCGGCTCATCTCCTCGGGCTCGTTCGCCTTGATCACGTCGAGGTTCGGCGCCACGAGCTTGTCGATCATGTACGGCTTCATCAGCTTGCCGTCGTTGGCGATGGCGGCCGTGACCATGGCCATCTGGAGCGGCGTGGTCGCGGTGTTGAACTGGCCGATGGAGGAGAGCGCGTTTCCGCCGCGGTCGGCCTTCTTGTCGTAGACGGAGGCGGCGGAGCGGACCGGGGTGAACTGTTCGGCGTTGAAACCGAACTTTTCGGCCATCTCGACCATCTTGTCGCGGCCGACGTCGTCGCCGAGCTTGGCGAAGACGGAGTTGCAGGAGACTTCGAGCGCCCTGTTCAGGCTGGCGTTCTCGCACCCTCTCGCGTGGTTGATCATGGGCGTGGTGGAGAGTGGGATCTTGTACGGCTCGGGGGTATCCGTCGGCGCGTCGATGTTCGTGACCTTGCGGTTCTCCAGCGCTGCGGCGGCGGTGACGACCTTGAAGACGGAGCCGGGCGGGTAGATCTCGCGGAGCGCACGGTTGAGCTTCGGCTTGTTCTTGTCCTTCTCCAGGGCGACCCAGGCCTTCTCGTCCTTGGCGGAGTAGCCGGAGAAGGTGGAGGGGTCGTACGAGGGGGTGGACGCCAGCGCCAGGATCTTGCCGGTCTTGGGTTCGATGGCGACGACGGCGCCGGTCTTGTCGCCGAGGCCTTCGAAGGCGGCCTTCTGGGCGGCGCCGCTCAGCGTCGTGACGACGTCGCCGCCCTTCTTCTTGTCGCCGGTGAACATCGCCAGGGTGCGGTCGAAGAAGAGCCGGTCGTCGTTGCCGGTGAGGATGCCGTCCTCGATCTTCTCGATCTGGTTGGCGTCGTAGGCCTGCGAGGCGTAGCCGGTCACCGGGGCCCACATGGGGCCGTCGGTGTAGGTGCGCTTGAACCGGTAGTAGGGGTCCTGGGAGTCGACCGACCCGGTGATCGGCTGGCCGTCGACGATGATGTTGCCGCGCTCGTTGGCGTACCGCTCGATCGTGACGCGCCGGTTCTTCGGGTGGGCGTTCAGCTCGTCGGCGCGGACGTACTGGATCCAGTTGTCGCGGATCAGCAGGGCGAGGACCAGCAGGCCGCAGAAGATCGCGACCCGGCGCAGGGGCTTGTTCACGGACGGACCACCTGGGTCATCTCGGCATCGGGGGACGGGGCGGGGGCGGGCGCCGGGCGGCGTGCGGTGTCGCTGATACGGATGAGGATGCCGATCAGGGCCCAGTTGGCGATCACGGAGGAACCGCCGTACGCGAGGAACGGCATGGTCATACCGGTCAGCGGGATGAGGCCCATCACACCGCCGGCGACGACGAAGACCTGGAGCGCGAAGGCGCCGGACAGGCCCATCGCGAGCAGCTTGCCGAACGGGTCGCGGGCCGCGAGGGCCGTGCGGACACCACGCTCGATGATCAGGCCGTACAGGAGCAGGAAGACCATGACGCCGGCCAGGCCGAGCTCCTCGCCGACGGTGGCGAAGATGAAGTCGGAGTTGGCGGCGAAGCCGATGAGGTCGGAGTTGCCCTGGCCGAGGCCGGTGCCGAGGATGCCGCCGGAGCCGAAGGACATCAGCACCTGGGTCATCTGGTCGCAGGCCGCGGCCATGTTGGAGTTCTCAGGGGCTGTCTTCAGGCACTCGAACGGGTCGAGCCAGGCGGCCACACGGGACTTGACGTGGCCGGCCGTGGAGCCGACGACGACCGCACCCGCGGTGGACATCAGCAGACCCATGACGACCCAGCTGGTCCGCTCCGTCGCCACGTACAGCATGATCACGAACATGCCGAAGAACAGCAGCGACGTACCGAGGTCGTTCTCGAAGACGAGGATGAGGAGGCTGACGGCCCAGATGGTGAGGATCGGGCCGAGGTCACGGCCACGCGGCAGGTAGAGGCCCATGAACCGGCGGCTGGCCAGTGCCAGCGCGTCCCGTTTCACCATCAGGTAGCCGGAGAAGAAGACCGCGAGGATGATCTTGGCGAACTCGCCGGGCTGGATGGAGAAACCGGCGACGCTGATCCAGATCTTGGCGCCGAAGACATCGGCGCCGAGGCCCGGCACCAGCGGGAGCAGCAGCAGGACGAGGGCTGCCACCATCGAGATGTACGTGTAGCGCTGGAGGACCCGGTGGTCCTTCAGGATCAGCAGCACGCCCACGAACATCGCGATGGCGATCGCCGAGTACAGCATCTGGCTCGGGGCGTCCGGGGTGAACGTCTTGTACCGGTTGATGATGCGCGGCGACTGGTCCAGGCGCCAGATCAGTACCAGGCCCATGCCGTTGAGTAGCGTCGCCAGCGGGAGCAGCAGCGGGTCCGCGTACGGCGCGAACTTGCGCACCACGAGGTGCGCGACGCTCGCGAGCAGGCCGAGGCCGAGCCCGTACCCGAGCATGCCCGCGGGCACCTCGCCGTCGATCGCCAGGCCGACGTTGAGGTACGCGAAGACCGGGATGACGACGGCGAAGCCGAGCAGCGCCAGTTCGGTGTTGCGGCGGCTCGGCGCCTCGATCGCGCCGATGGTGGTCGTGTTGGTGACAACGCTCATGGTGGTGAAAGGCCCCCTACGGGTGCTTACTGCTTGCCGCAGTTCGAGGCCAGCTTCTGCTCGTCCTCCGTGAGGGTGGGGCCCGGGGAGGGAGCGGCTGTGGTGGGCTTGGAGTCGGGCGTGGTCGCGCCGTCGGCGGGCGGCTTGCTCGCCGCCTGGTCAGCGGCCTTCTCGGCGGCCTCGCGGCGCTGCTCGGTCTTCTTGCAGGCGGAGGCCTGCGCGGCGAGCTCCGCGATCTTCGTCTGGGCCTTGCCGAGGCTGCCGCCGGCGATGGTCTCCTCGACCTGCTTCCGCTGGTACTCCGGAAGGTACTTGAGTTCGATCTCGGGGTGGTCCTTCTCCACGTCCGAGAGCGAGACCCAGGCGAGGTCCTGGCTGATGCCGCGGTAGAGCGCGACGTGCTCGTCGTTGGAGCCGACGTAGTACTGCGTCTGCGTCCAGCGCCAGCCGCCGTAGAGGCCGCCGCCGATCAGGCCGAGCGCGAGGAGGAGGATGAAGCTGCGCCCCAGCCACTTGCGGCCGGTGCGCGGCTTCTCGAACTTCTCGTACGTGGCGAAGTCCTCGTCGTTGTACGCGCCGAAGGAGCCCTGCGGCGGCATGCCGCCGTAGCCGTGGTCGTCGCCGCTGCCGGGCGGGCCGAAGCCCTGGGGCGGGTGGGCGCCGGGGGGCTGCTGGTGGGGGCGGCCGAGTCCGGAGGCCCGGCCGGCGGGGGTCTGCATGGCTCCGCCGTCGGACTGCTGGACCTGGTTCTCGGCGACCGCTCCGACGATGACGGGGGTGTCGCTGAGCTGTCCGGCGAGGGTGTCGCCGCCGTCGACGTCGAGGACGTCGGCGACGATCACGGTGATGTTGTCGGGGCCGCCGCCGCGCAGTGCGAGCTGGATCAGCTCCTGCACGGTCTCCTGCGGGCCCTGGTAGCTGGCGAGGGTGTCCTCCATCGTCTGGTGCGAGACGACTCCGGACAGCCCGTCTGAGCAGATCAGGTAGCGGTCGCCGGCCCGGACCTCGCGGATCGACAGATCCGGTTCTACGTGGTCGCCGCTGCCGAGCGCGCGCATGAGGAGCGAGCGCTGCGGGTGGGTGGTGGCCTCTTCCTCGGTGATGCGGCCCTCGTCGACGAGGCGCTGCACCCAGGTGTGGTCCTGGGTGATCTGCGTGAGGACGCCGTCGCGCAGGAGGTAGGCGCGGGAGTCGCCGACGTGGACGAGGCCGAGGCGCTGGCCGGTCCACAGCAGGGCGGTGAGCGTGGTGCCCATGCCCTCCAGCTGGGGGTCCTCCTCGACCATCATCCGCAGCTGGTCGTTGGCGCGCTGCACCGCGGCACCGAGCGAGGTGAGGATGTCGGAGCTGGGGACATCGTCGTCGAGGGTGACGAGGGTGGAGATCACCTCGGAGGAGGCGACCTCACCGGCGGCCTGGCCGCCCATGCCGTCGGCGATGGCGAGCAGCCGCGGGCCGGCGTAGCCGGAGTCCTCGTTGCCCTCGCGGATCATGCCCTTGTGCGACCCGGCGGCGAAGCGCAGTGACAGGCTCATGCGCACCTGCCCTGTCGACGTCGGCTCGGGGTACAGCCGGTCTCGAGCCACACTGCCCACCCTCCGGTCGGGAGCCCGTGCCGGTACGCGGCCCGAACCTGACGGTCCGCCGCGCGGTCCGTCGTGGGGACCGCCTCGACCCGCTCGCTCCGCTCGCACTCATTCATGACGTAGCACTACTTCCGCAGCTCGATGACGGTCTTGCCGATGCGGATCGGCGCGCCCAGCGGAATCGGCGTGGCGGTGGTGAGGCGGGTCCGGTCGAGATACGTGCCGTTGGTGGACCCGAGATCCTCGACGATCCACTGGCCGTCCCGGTCCGGGTAGATCCTGGCGTGCCTGCTGGAGGCGTAGTCGTCGTCCAGCACGATCGTCGAGTCGTGGGCGCGGCCGAGCGTGATGGTCTGCCCCTGGAGGGCGACCGTCGTGCCGGTGAGCGTGCCCTCGGAGACGACGAGCTTGGTCGGGGCGCCGCGGCGCTGGCGGCCGCCGCCCGTGTTCTGCTGTCCGCGCTGCTGCGGCGGCTGGGCCGCCTGGCGCGTGTTCTGCTGCGGCCGGGCGTCCTGGCGGCGCGAACCGCGCTGCGTGACACGTGTGCCGAACAGGTCGCTACGAATGACCTGGACGGCCACGATCACGAACAGCCACAGAACGGCCAGGAAACCCAGCCGCATGACCGTCAGGGTCAGCTCTGACATTGCCCCCGCTTCACCCTTCGGCTTGCCGGTAAACGATGGTGGTGCTGCCCACGACGATCCGCGAGCCGTCGCGGAGCGTAGCGCGGGTGGTGTGCTGCCCGTCCACCACGATGCCGTTGGTGGATCCGAGATCCTGGATCGTCGAGGGCGTTCCGGTCCGGATCTCGCAGTGCCGGCGGGAGACGCCGGGATCGTCGATCCTCACGTCCGCGTCGGTGCTGCGGCCAAGGACCAGGGTCGGGCGTGAGATCTGGTGGCGCGTGCCGTTGATCTCGATCCACCGGCGCACCTGGGTACCGGAGGAGGGCATGGGGCCGGGGCCGGCGGCGGTGGGCCGGCCGGCGGCGGGCGCCTGGCCGGGGCGCTGCATGGCGCCGGCGCCCGGCGGCGGGGCCGCGGGCATCGGCGGAGCGCCGGCCGGGGGGTAGCCGTAGCCGCCGGGCGCGCGGCCCGGCTGGGGGGCGGCGGCGGGGGACTGCTGCTGTGACGAACTCGACGCGAGGGTGCGGCTGCGCACCCGGTACAGACCGGTGTCGAGGTCGTCGGCCTTCTCCAGGTGGACCTTGATGGGGCCCATGAAGGTGTACCGCTGCTGCTTGGCGTAGTCGCGGACCAGGCCGGCGAGCTCGTCGCCGAGCTGGCCCGAGTACGGGCTGAGGCGCTCGAAGTCCGGGGCGCTCAGCTCGACGATGAAGTCGTTGGGGACGACGGTCCGCTCGCGGTTCCAGATCGTTGCGTTGTTGTCGCACTCGCGCTGGAGGGCGCCCGCGATCTCGACGGGCTGGACCTCGGACTTGAAGACCTTGGCGAAGGTGCCGTTGACCAGACCTTCGAGTCGCTGTTCGAAACGCTTCAGGACTCCCATGGGGCACCTCCTCCGTCGTTGCCGTCCTGGTACTGCTTACTGATCGTATCCACGCGTCGGGAAATCGGCTGGTTCCCCTTCTCTGCCCTGTGGACGAGTGTCACCTCTCACAGGCCTTCCCCACGGATCGTAGAGGCGGCCCCTGGACAGTGTCCCGCACCCGGGGAGCGAGCTGGAGGAGTGGGGCGGGGCAGCGGGGGCGGTCCGTCCCTGTTCCTCCCGATTACACGTCCGGCTACTCGTCCGGCTACCCGTCCGGTCCGGTTCGTCTCCCGGTCTCCTCTCCTCAGGTGTTCCTCCCATGTGTTCCTCGTGTGTCTGTTCTCCGTCTGTCCCTGCTCGCTCTGTCCCTGTTCGCTCGGGGTGAGGGTCAAACAACGGATGTGAATCCACGGTCTGCGACGTGCTAATCTTCAGATGTCGCCAGGCGATCGCACCGAAAGGTGAGGGAGCCCGGAGCACACCCAATGCGCGGGTGGCGGAATAGGCAGACGCGCTGGATTCAGGTTCCAGTGCCCGCAAGGGCGTGGGGGTTCAACTCCCCCCTCGCGCACCAGACGGAAGCCCCGTAGGTCATCGACCTACGGGGCTTCCGCGTTGTTCGCGCCATGTGACCGGGTGTGAGGTGCGCGACGTTCGTTGCTGTGGGGCGAGACGAAAGAGAGCCGCGGGCCGGGCGGGGTGCTGCCTAGGGTGCGAGCGTGGACGCGACTTCGAAGATCAGGGCCGGGATCGGCGCCGGGTGGGACTGGTTCGCGGCGCCAGAGTTGTGGTCGCGGCGCAGGACCGCCGGCGAGGCGGTGCTCGCCGTCGTCATGGCGCTGCTCGCCGCCGGCACCCAGGAGCTGCTCGGCGGTGAGGGGTGGGAGCTCGCCTGGGTGGCGCTCGCCGCCGGGGTGCTGTCACTGCTGCGCCGACGGCTGCCCGTGAGCGTGCTCGTCGTCACCGGAGCCCTCGCGCCGCTCGTTCAGGGCTTCTTGGTGCTCCTGATCCTCGTCGGCTGGTCGGCCGGGCGGTACATCGCGGGCGCCGGGCGGGCGCTGATCGCGTACACCGTCGCGTACGTACTGAACGTCGTGGCGAGCGTGCTGGACATCTGGGACCTCCAGCGGACGCTCACCGTCGCCTTCATGGCGACGCTCTACTACCTGGCGACGACCCTGGCGCCCGGCCTCGCCAACCGGTACTGGACGCAGCGCAGGACCCTGCTGCACGCCCTGCAGGAGGGCAACGCCCAGCTGCTGCGGGAGCGGGCGATGGTGGTCGGGCAGGCGCGGCTCATGGAGCGGCAGCGCATCGCCCAGGACATGCACGACAGCCTCGGGCACCAGCTCGCGCTGATCGCGGTCCACGCCGGCGCCCTGGAGGTCGACCGGGAGCTGACCGGCCGGCAGCGTGAGGCGGTCGGGGTGCTGCGCAACGCGTCGGTGACCGCGATGCACGAGCTGCGGGAGGTCGTCGGCATCCTGCGCGACGGCGTCGGCGCGCCAGCCGGGACGGCGGCCGTCCCGGCGCAGGCCCGCGAGGCGTCGGGTCGGGCGGCGCGGGGGACCGCCGGTATCGAGGGGCTCGTCGAGGCCGCGCGGGCCGCGGGGAACCGGGTGGAGCTGCGGCGGCGCGGCGAGTCCAAGCCCCTGCCGCCGGCCGCCGACCACGCCGCGTACAGGATCGTGCAGGAGGCGCTCACCAACGCCTACAAGCACGCGCCGGGAGCGCTCATCGACGTGGAGGTCCGGTACGAGCCGGACTCGCTGGTCGTGGAGATCGTCAACGAGGAGGCGGCGGAGGAACCCGGGAACGTGGTCAGCGGCGGCCAGGGGCTCACCGGTCTGCACGAGCGGGCCCGGCTCGTCGGCGGCATCGTCCACGCGGGGCCGCTGGACAGCGGGGGGTTCCGGGTCGCCGGGATGCTGCCGTACGGGGTGGTGGAAGCAGCGCCTTTGGTCGATGCGGCCGACGACTTCCGCCAGCAGTCGACGAAGCCTCTGATGAGCGACTTTGGCCGGGTCCCGGTCGGACAGGCCGACTGGACGATCACGGAACGGGAGCTGGCGATGGCGATGGGCGGGGGCAGGAGTACGGCGAGCGGGGTGGCGGTGGGATGCGGGATCGCGTTCGCGGCCCTGGTGCTGTTGCTGGTGGCGGGCGGCTTCGGCATCTTCTTCCTGATGGGGGCGATGGAGAAGGGCATGATCGATCCGGGCGAGTATGACGCGGTCAGGGTCGGGGCGCCCGAGCAGGAGGTACGCGACAAGCTGCCGTCCGGCGACACGATCGCCACCACCGGACTGCACGGCAAGGGGCCCGCGGAGCCCGAGGGGTCGAAGTGCCTGGTGCTGATGTCCTCGGAGGTGGCGGAGGACATTGAGACGGAGCCGGTTTTCCGGTTCTGCTTCAAGGACGGCAAGCTGATCGAGAAGAAGTCGTACGAGGTCACGCGCTAGCGCTGACCCGCCCGAACCGGTAGCCGTGGGGGAGTAGCTGTGGCTGGGCAGCGCATCAGGGTCGTGGTCGCCGATGACGAGCCGCTGATCAGGGCCGGGATCCGGATGATCCTCACGTCGGACGAGGGCATCGAGGTGGTGGCGGAGGCGGCGAACGGCCGGGAGGCGGTCGAGCGGGCGCGGGCGCACGCCGCCGACGTGGTGCTGCTCGACATCCAGATGCCGGTGCTCGACGGCCTGTCCGCGCTGCCGGAGCTGCGGCGGGCGGCGCCCTCGGCGCGGGTGATCGTGCTGACGACGTTCGGCGAGCGGGAGAACGTGCTGCGGGCGCTGGAGTACGGGGGCGCCGGCTTCCTGCTCAAGGACACGGCGCCTGCCGAGCTGATCGGGGCGGTGCGGGCCGCGGCGGCAGGCGACGCGTATCTTTCGCCCGCGGCGACCCGCCATGTGGTGGAGCAGCTGGCCTCGGGGCGGGAGGCGGCGCGCGCGGAGCAGGCGAGAGGACGGGTGGCGGCGCTGAGTGAGAAGGAGCGCGAGGTGCTGGCCCTGCTCGGGGAGGGGCTGTCCAACGCGGACGCGGGGCGGCGACTGCACATGAGCGAGGCCACGGTGAAGACGTACGTCAGCCGGATCCTCGCGAAGCTGGGGTGCGAGAACCGCGTGCAGGCGGCGCTGCTGGCGCGTGATGCGGGGATGTAAGGGGCGGGGCTGTCGATGCGGGGCTGTAGGGGCGCGATACGACGCGTCCCTGACGGTCACCGGCGTCGCCCAGTCGCCCCCGTGACGGTCTGCGCGGGCGGGCGTGGCGGAGGGGCGCTGTCGCCGGGCCGCCGTACCCGCCGCGGCGGAGGTGGGGGCCGAGGAGGAGATGGGGGCGTCGGGGCTGCGCTGCGGGAAGCCGCTCGGGCAGTTGTCCACAGGCCGTTGTCCACAGGGGGAGACGGGCGCGGAACCCGGCGGTACCGTCAGGGCCAGTTGATGTTGGACGGCGCAGTACGAAGGCGGGGGAGGGCGTCCCATGGGCGAGATCCAGGCGGCGGTACCGGGGCAGCGAGGCACGGAGGGCGGGCGCGTTCCGCACGTGCCCGGGTTCGCCCGGCGGGCGGCCGCGGGGGCCACGGACTCCCCCAAGGAGCAGGGCAGGGCGCTGCGGGCGCGCGTCCCGCGCTCCGGGCACAGCATCCTGAACATCGCCGACGACCGGCCCGACGCCGTCCGGGCCGTCGAGGAGTCGAGCCGCGACCGCGTGCCGGAACTGGCGCCCATACGCGTCGGACGCATGGCCGCGAGCCCCTTCGCGTTCCTGCGCGGGGCCGCCGGGCTCATGGCTCACGACCTGGTCGGCTCCCCCGTCACCGGCGTCGCCGCGCAGATCTGCGGCGACGCGCACGCGGCGAACTTCGGCCTCTACGGTGACGCCCGCGGCCGGCTCGTCATCGACCTCAACGACTTCGACGAGACCGTCGTCGGCCCCTGGGAGTGGGACCTCAAGCGACTGGCCACCTCCCTGGTGCTCGCCGGACGGGAGACGGGCGCGAGCGAGGAGACCTGCCGGGCGGCGGCGTTCGACACCGTCGGCGCCTACCGGCGGACGATGCGGCTGCTGGCCAAGCTCCCGGCGCTCGACGCCTGGAACGCCATAGCCGACGAGGAGCTCGTCTCCCACACCGACGCCCGCGACCTGCTCGGCACCCTCGAAAGGGTCTCGGAGAAGGCCCGGAACAACACCAGCGCACGGTTCGCCGCGAAGTCGACCGAGTCCGTCAGCGGAGCCGACGGGGGAGGCCGGCGGTTCGTCGACGCCCCGCCGGTGCTGCGCCGGGTGCCCGACGAGGAGGCGGTGGCCGTCACCGCCGCGCTCGGCCCCTACCTGGAGACCGTCTCGGAGGACCGGCTGCCGCTGCTCGCGCGGTACGCGGTCCACGACGTCGCCTTCCGCGTCGTCGGCACCGGCAGCGTCGGCACCCGTTCGTACGTGGTGCTGCTGCTCGACCACCGGGGCGAGGCGCTTGTCCTGCAGGTGAAGGAGGCCCGGCCCTCGGCGCTGCTCCCCCATCTTCCGGCCGTCGGCTTCACCGTCCCGGACCCGGGGCACGAGGGGCGGCGCGTGGTGCTCGGGCAGAAGCGGATGCAGGTCGTCAGCGACATCCTGCTCGGCTGGACGACGGTGCAGGGGCGTCCCTTCCAGGTGCGCCAGTTCCGCAACCGCAAGGGCAGTGTCGACCCGGCCGCGCTCACCCCCGACCAGGTCGACGACTACGGCCGCATGACCGGCGCCCTGCTGGCCCGCGCCCACGCCCACAGCGCGGACCCGCGCCTGATAGCCGGCTACTGCGGCAAGAACGAGGAGTTCGACGAGGCCGTGGCGGCCTTCGCCGTCGCCTACGCGGACCGCACGACGGCGGACCACACGGACCTGGTGACGGCGGTCCGTAACGGCCGGACAGCGGCCGAGCTGGGAGTGTGACGGCTGACGCCTGCCCGACACCGGGCCGCCGTCGGCACGGGGAGAGGGGGCGGGGCGGGAGGGGGGAGGGGGAGGGCCCCCCGGGATCGTAGGCTGGTGGGGTGATGGACCGGAGCGAGGACGTGGGCGTGGACCAGGACGACCAGGACGTGGAACCGGGTGCCGGCGCGGGTGACGACGTCGGCGCGGAGCGGCCCGAGGCGCGGCTGGAGAAGGCCGTGCGCGTAGCCGAGCAGGCCCTGATCGAGTTCGAGATCGCGGTGGAGACCTTCCGCGTCGAGGTCGACAACTTCTCCCGGCTGCACCACCAGAAGCTGGGCCCCATGTACACGCGGCTCGACGAGCTGGACGCGCAGATCGCCGAGGCGCGGGCGGCCATCACCGGGGATCCGGAGGATCTGCGGCGGGCCGAGGAGGCGCGGGCCGTCGTGATGCCGATGCCGGGGGTCGAGGAGCTCTTCCACGACTGGATCGACTCCGACGGGCTCTCCCCCGAGGCCGCGGCCATGCTGACCGAGCAGCCGGTGCAGCCGCCCAAGCGGGTCCGGCCCGGTGAGGAGGCCCGCAAGCTGTACCGCGAGCTGGCCCGCCAGGCCCACCCGGACCTGGCGCGCGAGGAGGACGAGCGCAAGCGGCGCGAGGAGTTCATCACCCGCGTGAACGCGGCCTACGCCCGCGGTGACGCCGCGCTGCTGCGCGAGCTGTCCGCCGAGTGGGCAGCCGGCCCCGCTCCCGCGGAGGAGCGGCTCAGTGAGAGCGAGGAGCTGTACGCGCGCCTCGAGTGGCTCTCGCAGCGCAAGGAGCTGCTGACCCTGGTCGCGCGGGAGCTGGAGGAGAGCGCGATCGGCGCGATGCTGCGGATGGCGCCCGACGACCCCGACCGGCTTCTGGAGGAGATCGCCGAGCAGCTGCTCGCGCAGGTCTCCGAGCGTGAGGCGGAGCTCGCCACGCTGGTGCAGTAGGTTTTTTGGAAGAGCTCGGATTTCTTCGATCCTTCCGAGCGGTCCTGACGAGCGGTCCTGACGAGAGAAGGCCTGTCCCATGAATTTCGCCCCGCTGCCCTCGGTGGAAGCGGCCTCCGTGCCGGCCGATGCCCTGGTGCTGGATGTCCGGGAGGACAACGAGTGGGCGGCCGGTCACGTCAAGGACGCGGTGCACGTGCCGATGAGTGACTTCGTGGCGCGTTTCGGTGAGGTGACCGAGGCGGTGGCCGAGGGCGGCCGCGCGTATGTGATGTGCCGGGTCGGTGGCCGTTCGGCGCAGGTCACGCAGTATCTGGTGCAGCAGGGGATCGACGCGGTGAACATCGACGGCGGCATGCTCGCCTGGGACGGTGCCGGGCGGCCGGTCGTGACGGACGACGGCACGGCGGGCTTCGTCCTGTAGTCCTGCAGTCCTGTAGCCGGCCTCAGCCGAGGGGGTGGGCGGCCAGCAGGTCGCCGAGGGCCTCCTCGTGGGCGGCGGCCGGGCCGAGGGCGAGTTCGAGCTGCTTGGCCCAGGCGTGGTAGCGGTGCAGCGGGTAGTCGGTGTCGGCACCGAAGCCGCCGTGGAGGTGCTGGGCGGTCTGCACCACGCGCCGTACGCCTTCCGATGCCCAGGTCTTGGCGACGGCGATGTCCGCGGCGGGCGGCAGCGGTCCGCCGGCTCCGGTGCTGATGCGCCAGGCGGCCTGCCAGAGGGTGACCTCCATGGCGCGCAGGTCGATGTAGCGGTCGGCGGCCTGGACGGCGACGGCCTGGAAGGTGGCCACGGGGTGGCCGAACTGTTCGCGTTTGCCGGTGTACTGGCTCGTCATCGCGAGGACATTCTCGCCGAGGCCGAGGGCGAGGGCGCAGGTTCCGGTGGCGAGGACGCCGCGGAGCCAGTCCCAGGCGCCGTCGGTGTCGATGACGTCGGCGGCGGCGAGGCGTAGGGAGTCCAGGCGTAGTTCGGCGAGGAGTTCGCCGCTGGTGGAGTACTGCTCGGCCAGGATGAGGCCGGGGTGGGTGCGGGGGATCAGGGCGAGGACGGTCTGTCCTGCGCTGGTGTGGGCGGGGACGGCGATCCGGTCGGCGCCGTGGGCCCAGGGGACGGCGCTCTGGAGGCCGTCGAGGATCCAGTCGGTGCCGTCGCGGTGGGCGGTGACGGCGAGTTCGGCGGGGTCGTGGCCCGTGCGGCCGTTGGATGCGGCGGTGAGGACGAGTTCGCCGCGGCCGACGCGGGGCAGGAGTTCGGCTGCTGTGGCGTCGCCGGCGTAGCGCTGGATGGTCATGGCGACCGCGCTGGTCTCCAGGAGCGGTACGCGGGCGAGGACGCGGGCGGATTCGCGCAGGACGAGGCAGAGAGCGATGGTGTCGAGGCCCGCTCCGCCGTGTTCGGGGGCGAGGACGAGGCCGAGGAGGTCGGCGGCGGCGAGGCGGGACCAGAGCGGGCGGTCGAAGTCGTCGGCGACGGCTCCGGGGGTGAGCGCGGGGCTCGGTACGGCGTCGGGTGTGACGCCGGAGAAGACCGCCTTGGCCGCCTCGACGGCCGCCTGCTGTTCCTCGGTGAAGGTGAAGTCCACGGCCATGCCCTCCCGTTGCCCATCTGACGGACCGTCAAGATAGAACAGGTTCTAGGGGAAGGGAATGGCGCGGGGGCGGTCAGCGGTCGAAGTCCAGCTCCACTTCCGCGGTGGCCGGGTGGGACTGGCAGGCCAGGACGTATCCGGCCTCGGTCTCCTCCGGTTCGAGCGCGAAGTTGCGGTCCATCCGCACCTCGCCGCCGACGAGGAAGGCGCGGCAGGTGCCGCACACCCCGCCCTTGCAGGCGTAGGGGGCGTCGGCGCGGGCGCGGAGCACCGTTTCGAGCAGCGTCTCGCCTTCCTGGACGGGCCAGTTGCCGGACCGGCCGTGCAGGGTCGCCGTGAGCGTGGCGTGGACGGGGGCGTCGGCGCGGGGCGCGGGGGCGGGAGCCGAGCCGTCGTCGACGTGGAAGATCTCCTGGTGGATCCGGGAACGGTCGACGCCGAGTCCGCGCAGGGCGCGTTCGGCGGACTGGACGAGGCCGAAGGGGCCGCACAGGAACCAGCCGTCGATGTCGCCGACGGGCAGGAGCGCGGGGAGCAGGCCGGTCAGCCGCTCCTGGTCGAGGCGCCCGGACGGCAGGCCCGCCTGCTGTTCCTCGCGGGAGAGCACGGTGACGAGTTGGAAGCGGTCGGGGAAGCGGTCCTTGAGGTCGGCGACCTCGTCCACGAACATCGTGGAGGAGGCGGTGCGGTCGCTCCGGACGAGGCAGAACCGGGCCTGAGGTTCCTGGGCGAGCAGGGTCTCCGCCATCGACAGGACCGGGGTGATGCCGCTGCCGCCGACCACGGCGGCGAAGTGCCCGGGCCGGGGCGTCAGGGTGAAGCGGCCCATCGGCTCCATGACCTCGACGGTGTCGCCGACGGCCAGTTCCTTCAGTGCGTACGTGGAGAACTCGCCGCCGTCGACCAGCCGGATGCCGACCCGCAGGACGGGCTCCTGCCCGGCGGGGGCGGCGGCCGTGCAGATCGAGTACGTACGGCGGATCTCCTCGCCGTCGCGTGCGGTGCGGCGCAGGGCGAGGTGCTGGCCGGGGGTGTGGCGGTAGGCGTCGCGCAGTTCGGGTGGGACCGCGAAGGTGACGGCCACCGAGTCGTCCGTGAGCTGTTCGACCTCGCTCACCCGGAGCGGATGGAACCCGGCCCGTCCGGAGCCTGAGGACAGCATCTACAACTCCTTGAAGTGGTCGAACGGTTCGCGGCAGGCCGTGCAGCGGCGCAGTGCCTTGCACGCGGTGGAGGAGAACCGGCTGAGCAGTTCGGTCTCGGTGGAGCCGCAGTGCGGGCAGCGGATCGCCAGGGTGAGGGGGACGGGGCCGCCGGCCGGGCCCTGGGGGCGGGGCGGGGCGATGCCGAACTCGGCGAGCTTGCGGCGTCCTTCGTCGCTGATGTCGTCCGTCGACCAGGCGGGCGCGAGGACGGTGACGACGGAGACCTCGGGGACGCCGTGCTCGTGCAGGGCGCGCTCGATGTCCGAGGACATCGCCTCGATCGCCGGGCAGCCGGTGTACGTCGGCGTCAGCTCGACCTCGACACGGCCGGGGCCGAGGACCTGGACGCCGCGCAGGACGCCGAGCTCTTCGAGGGTGAGGACGGGCAGCTCGGGGTCGGGGACGGCGCCGGCGATCCGGCTCAGTTCCCGCTCCAGGTCCGTCATGGCGGTCACCATGTCGCCCCCGGGTGGCTGCGGTGCAGATGCTGCATCTCGGCGAGCATCCGTCCGAAGGACTCGGTGTGCAGGCCCTGCCGGCCGGCTCCCGCGCGCCAGGCGCCGGTCTGCGGCCCGCTCGGGACGGTGAGGGTGGCCCGTTCGAGGACGGCCGTGACCGAGTCGAGCCAGGCGCTCCGCAGGGCCTCGTGGTCCACGTCGAGGCCCGCGACGGGCTGGAACAGCTCGCCGGTGTAGCGCCAGAGGGCGTCGCAGGCGCGCTGCATGCGCTGGTGGCTCTCGGGGGTGCCGTCGCCGAGGCGCAGGGTCCAGTGCTCGGCGTGGTCCTGGTGGTAGGCGACTTCCTTGACGGCCTTCGCCGCGAGCCCGCTCAGCGGCCCGTTTTCGGCTGCCAGCTGTCCGTACAGGAGTCGCTGGTAGGTGGAGAAGTAGAGCTGGCGGGCGATGGTGTGGGCGAAGTCGCCGTTGGGCTGTTCGACGAGCTGGGTGTTGCGGAAGGCCCGCTCCTCGCGGAGGTAGGCCAGTTCGTCCTCGTCCCCGACGAGGGAGAGCAGGATGCGGGCCTGGCCGAGCAGGTCGAGCGCGATGTTGGCGAGGGCGACCTCCTCCTCCAGGACGGGGGCGTTGCCCGCCCACTCCCCCAGCCGGTGGGAGAGCACGAGGGCGTCGTCGCCAAGGGCCAGGGCGGCTTCGGTGATCGCGGCGGTGGTGTCGGCCGTGCCGGTGGTGGCGCTCACAGGTGCTTCACCCCCTCGGGGATCTCGTAGAAGGTCGGGTGGCGGTAGGGCTTGTCGGCCGACGGCTCGAAGAACGGGTCCTTCTCGTCGGGCGAGGAGGCGGTGATCGCGGCGGAGGGCACCACCCAGATCGAGACGCCTTCGTTGCGGCGGGTGTACAGGTCGCGGGCGTTGCGCAGCGCCATCTCTGCGTCCGGCGCGTGCAGGCTGCCGGCGTGGGTGTGGGACAGTCCGCGGCGCGAGCGCACGAACACCTCCCACAGCGGCCATCCGTCGGTGGTCATGCCCGTGCCTCCCCGTTCGTGTGCTGCTGTGCCGTCGTGTGCTTCTCGGCGTATGCCGCGGCTGCTTCCCTGACCCAGGCGCCGTCCTCGTGGGCCTGGCGGCGCCGGTCGAGCCGCTGCTCGTTGCAGGGGCCGTTGCCCTTGAGGACGTCCCAGAACTCGGCCCAGTCGATGGGGCCGAAGTCGTAGTGCCCGCGCTCCTCGTTCCACCGCAGGTCCGGGTCAGGGAGGGTGAGTCCGAGGGCTTCGGCCTGGGGGACGGCGATGTCGACGAAGCGCTGGCGCAGCTCGTCGTTGGAGTGCCGCTTGATCTTCCAGGCCATGGACTGGGCGGAGTGCGACGACTCGTCGTCCGGCGGGCCGAACATCATCAGCGAGGGCCACCACCAGCGGTCCACCGCGTCCTGGGCCATGGCGTGCTGCTCCTCGGTGCCCCGGGAGAGGGCGAGGAGCGCTTCGTACCCCTGCCGCTGGTGGAAGGACTCCTCCTTGCAGATACGGACCATCGCGCGGGCGTACGGACCGTAGGAGCAGCGGCAGAGCGGGACCTGGTTGGTGATGGCGGCGCCGTCGACGAGCCAGCCGATCGCGCCGACGTCGGCCCAGGTCAGCGTGGGGTAGTTGAAGATCGAGGAGTACTTCTGGCGGCCGGAGTGGAGCTTGTCGAGGAGCTCGTCGCGGCCGGTGCCGAGGGTCTCCGCCGCGCTGTACAGGTACAGGCCGTGGCCGGCCTCGTCCTGGACCTTGGCCATGAGGATCGCCTTGCGGCGCAGCGAGGGCGCGCGGGTGATCCAGTTGGCCTCGGGCTGCATGCCGATGATCTCGGAGTGGGCGTGCTGCGCTATCTGGCGGACGAGGGAGGCCCGGTAGGCGTCGGGCATCCAGTCGCGCGGCTCGATGCGCTCGTCGGCGGCGACGGCGGCGTCGAACACCGCCTCGTAGGCGGCCTGGGCCGCCGCGGTGGCCCTGTCGTCCCGCGCGTCCCGCGCGGCCGCCCCTGTGTCCTGTGCGCCCGCGGTCACTGCGGTCGCTGCCGTCCCTGCGGTCATCGCACTCCCTACCGACCGATCGTTCGGTTGAATGACTTCAATGGTCGGTCGACGGCCCGTATGGTGTCAACCCTGTGGATAACTAGAGGGTGGACCGATCGGGATCGGGGCGGGATGGAAGCGCACGACGACGCGGACGCACACGAGGAGCCCACCCTGCCCGCACCGGGGCCACGAGCGGGCGCCCATGGCACCGGGATCGCCTCGCTCTCCTTCCCGTACCAGGTCGTCGCCGCCGTCGCGCTCGCCGTCGTCGGAGTCCTCGCCTGCGTGCACCTCGCGATGGTGTTCCTGCACGTCGCGCCGTCGAACACGCTGACCAAGCGGCACGGCGAGGCGGTCGACGACTGGGTCTATCCCGAGTTCGAGCAGAACTGGAAGCTCTTCGCCCCCAACCCGCTCCAGCAGAATGTCGCCGTCCAGGTCCGGGCCGAGGTCGCGGGCGCCGACGGCTCGCGGCGCACGACCGGCTGGATCGATCTGACCGCGCAGGACACCGAGGCGATCCGCGGCAGCCTCGTGCCCAGCCACACCGAACAGAACGAGCTCCGCCGGGCGTGGGACTTCTATCTGAACTCCCACTCCGAGGATCATCGCCCCAACGGTCTGCGCGGCCGGCTCTCCGAGAGCTACGTCCGCCGGATCGTCATGCTCCGTCTCGACGGGCGGCCACTCGGCGGCGCGGTGGAGCGGATCCAGCTCCGCTCCACCGTGCGCACCGTTCCCGCCCCGTCGTGGAGCACCGAGAAGACCGGCACGGACCCTGTGCACCGGGAGTTCCCGTGGTGGAAGGTGAGCGCCGCCGATCTGCCGGGCGGGGCGCGGGACGATCGTACGGAGGCGGCCCGGTGAACCGGTCGACCGAGCAGCAGTCCGCCGGGAGCGCGGTCCCGGCGCCCCGGGAGCCGTTCGACCGGCGGCTCGCCCGGCGCGTGCAGCGGGTCACGGGCTCGGCCCTCGGCCCGTACCAGAGCGCGGTCGTCCGGATCGGCTTCTCCCTGACCTGGCTGCTCTTCCTGCTGCGCGAGCTGCCCCACCGGCATGAGCTCTACGGGCCGGACAGCCCCTGGTCGTGGGAGATGGGCCGGCAGCTGATCGCCGAGAACGAGGCGTTCACGGCTCTGATGTGGTCGGACGGCGGGTTCTGGTTCGAGACCGTGTACGCGCTCGCCGTGCTCTCCGCCGTCCTGCTGCTGCTCGGCTGGCGCACCCGCGCCATGTCGGTGGTCTTCATGGTCGGTGTGCTGTCCCTGCAGAATCGCTCCGTCTTCGTGGGTGACGGCGGGGACAACGTCGTCCACCTCGCCGCGATCTACCTCGTCCTGACCCGCTGCGGCCAGGTCTGGTCCCTGGACGCTCGCCGGGCCGCCCGCGAGGCACGTGCGGCGGAGGAGGGGCGGGCGCAGACCCGCCGCGATGTCGTCGGCCCGCCCCTGTGGACGGTCCTTGGCGGCTTCCTGCTCGCCGCCACGTACTTCGCCGGCACCACCGGCTCGATGTGGCTTCTGGTGCTGCTGTGGGTGCTGTGGCTGGCGCAGGCGCTGTGGTGGGCGGTGTGCCGCTACGCGCCGGGCGAGCCGCGCACCCTCCTCGACGTCCTCGCCAACCTCACCCACAACGCGGCCCTCGTCGTGATCATGGCCGAGGTCTGTCTTATCTACGCGACAGCCGGCTGGTACAAGATCCAGGGCTCGCGCTGGCAGGACGGCACCGCGCTCTACTACCCGCTCCAGCTGGACTACTTCACGCCCTGGCCCGCCCTGTCCGATCTGCTCGGCTCCAGCGGGGTGATGGTGATGGTGCTGACCTACGGCACCGTGCTGATCCAGGTCGCCTTCCCGTTCACCCTGTTCAACCGCAAGGTCAAGAACGTCCTGCTGGTCGCGATGATGCTGGAGCACGCCGGCATCGCCGTCCTCCTCGGACTGCCGCTGTTCTCGCTCGCGATGATCTCTGCGGACGCGGTGTTCCTGCCGACGGCGTTCCTGGTGTGGCTGGGCGCGCGGGGGGCGCGCGGCAGGGACCGGCTGCTGTCCCGGCCGCGCGGCGAGCTGCCCGAGCAGCGCCGTACGGGTGAGGAACCCGCCCCCCGTACCCTCGTGGGGTGAGCACCGCTGAACAGTCCGAGCCGATCCAGTACGACGACGGGTACGCCCCCGAGGTCGGCGTGGGGCCGCATCCGCTGCCCTGGCCGGAGGGCGAGCGCTACGACCCCGAGCTGCTCGCCGGCGGGGACCGGCGCAATGTCGTCGACCGGTACCGGTACTGGACGCGGGAGGCGATCGTCGCCGACCTGGACACCCGGCGCCACGACTTCCATGTCGCGGTCGAGAACTGGGGCCACGATTTCAACATCGGGTCGGTGGTGCGGACCGCCAACGCCTTCCTGGCGAAGGAGATCCACATCGTCGGGCGGCGGCGCTGGAACCGGCGCGGGGCGATGGTCACCGACCGCTACCAGCATGTGCGCCACCACCCGGACACCGAGTCGCTGACGGCGTGGGCGGCGGCCGAGGGCGTGCCGATCATCGGGATCGACAATCTGCCGGGCGCGGTGCCGCTGGAGCGTACCGTCCTGCCGCGGCGCTGTGTGCTGCTCTTCGGGCAGGAGGGGCCGGGCCTCACCGAGGAGGCCCGCAAGCACGCGGAGATGGTCTGCTCGATCGCCCAGTTCGGCTCCACCCGGTCGATCAACGCCGGGGCCGCGGCGGCGATCGCGATGCACGCGTGGGTGCAGCGGTACGCCGAGATCACCCCGGGCGCGTGAGCGGAGGCCTCGCGGAGGCCCCGTAGGGCCCCCGCGAGCACCGGGGGTCACGCCTGGCGGCGGACCTCCACCACCCGGAAGCGGTTGGCGACGAACGCTCCGTCGCACAGTGCCGCGTTCGCGGCCGGGTTTCCGCCGGAGCCGTGGAAGTCGGAGAACGCCGCCGTCTGGTTGACGTACACCCCGCCCGTCAGGTTCAGCGAGAGCTGGGCCGACTCCTCCAGGCAGACCTCCTCGATGGCGCGCTCGGTCTCGGCCGAGGTGGTGTACGCCCCGACCGTCATCGCGCCCTTCTCGCGGACCGTGCGCCGCAGCAGCTCCAGCGCGTCGGCGGTCGAGTCGACGGAGACGGCGAAGGACACCGGCCCGAAGCACTCGGAGAAGTACGCGGCGTCCGCGTCCGGCTTGGTGCCGTCCAGCTTGACGATGACCGGTGTACGGACGACGGCGTCGGGGAAGTCCGGGTTCGCCACCTCGCGGGAGGCCAGGGCCACCTCGCCGAGGCCCGCGGCGGCCTCCAGGCGCGCCTTCACGTCCGGGTTGACCAGGGCGCCGAGCAGGGCGTTCGCCCGGGCGTCGTCGCCCAGCAGCCCGCCGACCGCCGCGGCGAGATCGGCGACCACCTCGTCGTACGACTTGGGGCCGGCGTCGGTGGTGATGCCGTCGCGGGGGATCAGCAGGTTCTGCGGGGTGGTGCACATCTGGCCGCTGTAGAGCGACAGGGAGAACGCCAGGTTGGAGAGCATCCCCTTGTAGTCGTCGGTGGAGTCGACGACGACCGTGTTGACGCCGGCCTTCTCCGTGTAGACCTGCGCCTGGCGGGCGTTGGCCTCCAGCCAGTCGCCGAAGGCGGTGGAGCCGGTGTAGTCGATGATCCGGATCTCGGGGCGGACGGCCAGGGTCTTGGCGATGCCCTCCCCGGGCCGGTCGACGGCGAGCGCGACCAGGTTCGGGTCGAAGCCGGTCTCGGCGAGGACCTCGCGGGCGACGCGGACGGTGAGCGCCAGCGGGAGGACGGCGCGCGGGTGCGGCTTGACCAGGACGGGGTTGCCGGTGGCGAGGGAGGCGAAGAGGCCGGGGTAGCCGTTCCACGTCGGGAAGGTGTTGCAGCCGATGACCAGCGCGATGCCGCGGGCGACGGGGGTGAACTCCTTGGTCAGCTCCAGCGGGTCGCGCTTGCCCTGGGGCTTGGACCAGTGGGCGGCGCTGCCGGGGGTGCGGGTCTGCTCGGCGTAGGCGTAGGCCACCGCTTCCAGACCGCGGTCCTGGGCGTGCGGTCCGCCGGCCTGGAGCGCCATCATGAACGCCTGGCCGCTGGTGTGCATGACGGCGTGCGCGAACTCGTGGGTGCGGGCGGAGATCCGGGCGAGGATCTCCATACAGACCAGGGCGCGGACCTCGGGGCCGGCGTCGCGCCAGGCACTCATGCCGGCGCGCATCGCGGGCAGCAGGACGTCGATGTCGGCGTGCGGGTACTCGATGCCGAGGGCCGGGCCGTACGGCGAGATCTCGTCACCGGTCCAGCCGTCCGTGCCGGGCTGGTCCAGCTCGAAGCGGGTGTTCAGGAGCGCCTTGTACGCCTCGAGGCCGGCGGCGGCGTCCAGCGAGCCGTTCTCGCCGTAGGCCTTGGCGTGCTCGGGGTGGGGCGACCAGTAGGCACGGGTGCGGATGGTGTCGAGAGCCTGGTCGAGTGTGGACCGGTGCTTCTCGGCCAGGGCGTCGGTGGTCAGCTGAGCGGTGGCCATTGCAGGACCAACTCCTCGTCGAGCTGGGCAGTGAGTGACTGACAGAGTTAGAGTAACCGAACGATCGGTCGGGACAAGGGGGTCTGTCGAAGCTGTGGACAACCCATCGGGGAGGATCAGTCGTATGACCGCCAATATGAGCGACTCCGCGCCGGACGCCAGGCCTGACGCCGGACCGGCCGCGGCGCCGGATTCCGGTGCCGGAGCCCTCGACCGGAGCCGTACCGTCGCCGTCGTCGGCACGGGGACCATGGGCCAGGGAATCGCCCAGGTCGCCCTGGTTGCCGGACATCCCGTACGGCTCTACGACAGTGCCCCCGGCCGGGCCGAGGAGGCCGTGGCGGCGCTCTCCGCCCGCCTGGACCGCCTGGTCGAGAAGGGGCGGATGGACGGTGCCGCGCGCGAGGCCGCCGTGGCTCGGTTGCACGCCGCCGCCGAGTTGACGGATCTGGCCGACGCCGCGCTGGTCGTCGAGGCGATCGTCGAGCAACTCCCGGTCAAGCGGCAGCTCTTCGCCGAGCTGGAGAAGATCGTCGGCGACGACACGCTGCTCGCCACGAACACCTCCTCCCTCTCCGTCACCGCGATCGCGGGAGGGCTCCGGCTGCCCGGCCGGTTCGTCGGACTGCACTTCTTCAACCCGGCGCCGGTGCTGCCGCTCGTCGAGGTCGTCAGCGGCTTCGCCACCGACGAATCGGCCGCCACGCGCGCGTACGAGACCGTGAAGAGCTGGGGGAAGACACCGGTGCGCTGCGCCGACACCCCCGGCTTCATCGTGAACCGGATCGCCCGGCCCTTCTACGCGGAGGCGCTGCGGGTGTACGAGGAGGGCGCGGCCGACCCCGCCACCATCGACGCCGCCCTGCGCGAGTGCGGCGGCTTCCGCATGGGCCCCTTCGAGCTGACCGATCTCATCGGCCAGGACGTGAACGAGGCCGTCACCCGGTCCGTCTGGGACTCCTTCCACCAGGACCCCAAGTTCACTCCCTCGCTGGCGCAGCGGCGGCTGGTGGAGTCGGGGCGGCTCGGCCGCAAGTCGGGGCACGGCTGGTTCCCGTACGGGGAGGGCGCGGCGGCCCCCGAGCCGCACACGGCGCCGCCGGCGGAGGCTCCGGGCAGGATCGTCGTCCGCGGCGACCTCGGCCCCGCCGAACCGCTCGTGGGCCTCTTCGAGGAGGCCGGGATCGCGGTGCGGCGCAAGCGGGGCGACGGACAGATCCTGCTCCCCGGAGGTGGCCGGCTGAGCCTCGCGGACGGCGAGACCTCCTTCGAGTACTGGAACGACGAGGTCATCTACTTCGACCTCGCGCTCGACTACGCGCGCGCGAGCCGGATCGTCCTGTCCACCCGGGAGGGGATGGCCCCCGAGGTCCTCGCGGAAGCGGTGGGGCTCTTCCAGGCGCTCGGCAAGCAGGTGTCCGTGGTCGGTGACGTGCCCGGCATGATCGTGGCCCGTACGGTCGCGATGCTGGCGGATCTCGCGGCCGACGCCGTCGACCGGGGGGTCGCGACCGCCGAGGACGTGGACACGGCGATGCGGCTCGGGGTCAACTACCCGGCCGGGCCGCTGGAGTGGGGCGGGAAGGTGGGGTACCGGCGGGTGTGCTCCCTGCTCAGGGCGCTGGAGGAACGCTATCCGGCGGGCAGGTACGCGCCGAGCCTCGCCCTCGTCCGCCGGGGCTATGCCGAGGAAGCGGAGGACGCCCGATGACCACCGCGAAGCGCGACACGTACACCCCCGAGACGCTGCTCTCCGTCGCCGTGGGCGTCTTCAACGAGCGCGGCTACGACGGCACGTCCATGGAGCACCTCTCCAAGGCCGCCGGGATCTCCAAGTCCTCGATCTATCACCATGTCGCGGGCAAGGAGGAGCTGCTGCGGCGGGCGGTCAGCCGTGCGCTCGACGGGCTCTTCGGGATCCTGGACGAGCCGGGCGCGGGGCGCGGCCGGGCCATCGAGCGGGTCGAGTACGTCACGCGGCGCACCGTCGAGGTGCTGATAGCCGAGCTTCCGTACGTGACGCTGCTGCTGCGTGTCCGGGGCAACACCGGCACCGAGCGCTGGGCGATGGAGCGCCGCAGGGAGTTCGACCACAAGGTGGCGGAGCTGCTGAAGGGGGCGGTGGCCGACGGGGACCTGCGGGCCGATGTGGACATAAAGCTCGCCACCCGGCTGCTCTTCGGCATGATCAACTCGCTGGTGGAGTGGTACCGGCCGCTGCCGGGCGCTCACGCCGAGCGGGAGCAGCTCGCGGACACCGTGGTCCACCTCGCCTTCGACGGGCTGCGGACGGCCCGCTGAGCGGACCGTCGGCAGGACCCGTCGCACGACCGTCGGCGGGCTGTCAGTGGTGCGGATCGAGGTCTGTCTCCTCGAAGACCAGCAGCGTGCGGGTGGAGAGCACCTCGGGGATCGACTGGAGCTTGGTGAGCACCAGCTCGCGCAGCGTCCGGTTGTCGGGCGTGTGGACCAGCAGGAGGACGTCGAAGTCCCCGCTGACCAGGGCGATGTGCGCGGCGCCCGGGAGGGCCTGGAGCTGCTCGCGCACGGTGCGCCAGGAGTTCTGGACGATCTTGAGCGTGATGTAGGCCGAGGCGCCGTGTCCCGCGCGCTCGTGGTTGACCCGGGCGCTGAAGCCGCGGATCACCCCGTCGTCGATCAGCCGGTTGATCCGCGCGTAGGCATTGGCCCGGGACACATGGACCCGCTCGGCCACGGAACGTACCGACGCGCGACCGTCCGTCTGCAGGATGCGCAGGATGTCGCGGTCGATCGCGTCGAGCGGGCGGGCCGGTGGGCCCTGCTGTGCTCCGGCCTGTGTTCCGGCCGGACTCTGGGCCAGGACCTGCTCCCAGTCGTCGGCCATTTGTTCATCCGCCATGTCCCCCCGCCTCTCATCCATGGACGACATGTCTCTATCCCAGGCTGTGGAGAACCGATTGTCCACAGGCTGAGGGTGCCTGTAGCCAAAATGCCTCCACGACCGAACAATCGGTAGGTGAGGCGCGCCACACTCGCGCCACCCGCCTTCGGGTCTTATGCCCGCTCCCACGAGGAGGTGGACTCGTTGCAACAGCGCAGTTCGACAGTCCAAGAGCCGCCCGGTGCCGCTGCCCCTGCCTACCGGCCCACCCCGCCCCCGGCGTGGAAGCCGCGCACGGACCCGGCCCCGCTGCTGCCCGACGCCGAGCCGTTCCGTGTCCTCGGCACGGACGCGGTCGCCCACACCGACCCCGAGCTGCTGCGGCGGCTCTACGCGGAGCTGGTGCGCGGCCGTCGGTACAACGCGCAGGCCACGGCGCTCACCAAGCAGGGCCGGCTGGCCGTGTACCCGTCGACGACCGGCCAGGAGGCCTGCGAGGTCGCGGCCGCGCTGGCCCTGGAGGACCGGGACTGGCTCTTCCCCTCGTACCGCGACACCCTCGCGGCCGTCGCCCGCGGCCTGGACCCGGTCCAGGCGCTGACGCTGCTGCGAGGCGACTGGCACACCGGCTACGACCCGCGTGAGCACCGCATAGCGCCGCTGAGCACCCCGCTCGCCACCCAGCTGCCGCACGCGGTGGGACTGGCCCACGCGGCCCGGCTCAAGGGCGACGACGTGGTCGCGCTCGCCATGGTCGGCGACGGCGGCACCAGCGAGGGCGACTTCCACGAGGCGCTGAACTTCGCGGCCGTCTGGCAGGCCCCAGTGGTCTTCCTGGTGCAGAACAACGGCTTCGCGATCTCCGTGCCGCTCGCCAAGCAGACCGCGGCCCCCTCGCTGGCCCACAAGGCCGTCGGGTACGGCATGCCGGGCCGGCTCGTCGACGGCAACGACGCGGTCGCCGTCCACCAGGTGCTGACCGAGGCCGTGGCACGCGCGCGGCGCGGCGGCGGACCGACGCTGGTCGAGGCCGTCACGTACCGCATCGACGCTCACACCAACGCCGACGACGCGACCCGCTACCGCGGGGACAGCGAGGTCGAGACCTGGCGGGCGCACGACCCGATCCTGATCCTGGAGCGGGAGCTGACGGAGCGCGGCGTGCTCGACGAGGACGGGAAGCGGGCGGCGGCCGAGGCCGCCGAGACGATGGCGGCGGCGCTGCGCGAGCGGATGAACGCCGACCCGGTGCTCGACCCGATGGACCTGTTCGCGCACGTCTACGCGGAGCAGACGGCGCAGTTGCGCGAGCAGGCGGCGCAGCTGCGCGCCGAGCTCGACGCCGAGAGCGAGGCGTGATGACGACCAAGGCCCCCGCCAAGACCGCGGCCAAGCCCGCCACCATGGCGCAGGCCCTTCAGCGGGCGATGCGGGACGCGATGGCCGAGGACCCGACCGTCCATGTGATGGGCGAGGACGTCGGCACGCTCGGCGGTGTCTTCCGGGTCACGGACGGCCTTGCCAAGGAGTTCGGCGAGGACCGCTGTACGGACACCCCGCTGGCCGAGGCCGGCATCCTCGGCACGGCCGTCGGCATGGCGATGTATGGGCTGCGGCCGGTCGTCGAGATGCAGTTCGACGCCTTCGCCTACCCGGCGTTCGAGCAGCTGATCAGCCATGTGTCCCGGATGCGGAACCGCACGCGGGGCGCGATGCCGATGCCGCTGGTGATCCGGGTGCCGTACGGCGGCGGGATCGGCGGCGTGGAGCACCACAGCGACTCCTCCGAGGCGTACTACATGGCGACGCCGGGGCTCCATGTCGTCACCCCGGCCACGGTCGAGGACGCGTACGGGCTGCTGCGGGCGGCGATCGCCTCCGACGACCCGGTCGTCTTCCTGGAGCCCAAGCGGCTGTACTGGTCGAAGTCCGACTGGTCGCCCGAGGCGCCGGCGGCGGTGGAGCCGATCGGCAGGGCCGTGGTGCGGCGCAGCGGCCGCAGCGCGACGCTGATCACGTACGGGCCGTCCGTGCCGGTCTGTCTGGAGGCGGCGGAGGCCGCTCAGGCCGAGGGCTGGGACCTGGAGGTGGTCGATCTGCGCTCGCTGGTGCCGTTCGACGACGAGACGGTCTGCGCGTCGGTGCGGCGCACCGGGCGGGCGATCGTGGTGCACGAGTCGGCCGGGTTCGGCGGGCCGGGCGGGGAGATCGCCGCGCGGGTGACCGAGCGCTGCTTCCACCACCTGGAGGCGCCGGTCCTGCGGGTCGCCGGGTTCGACATCCCCTATCCGCCGCCGATGCTGGAGCGGCACCACCTGCCGGGCGTGGACCGCGTGCTCGACGCGGTGGCGCGGCTCCAGTGGGAGGCGGGGAACTGATGGCCCAGGTGCTCGAGTTCAAGCTGCCCGACCTCGGCGAGGGGCTCACCGAGGCGGAGATCGTGCGCTGGCTGGTGAACGTGGGCGACGTCGTCGCCATCGACCAGCCGGTCGTCGAGGTGGAGACCGCCAAGGCGATGGTGGAGGTGCCGTGCCCCTACGGGGGTGTGGTGACCGCCCGCTTCGGCGAGGAGGGCACGGAACTGCCGGTCGGCGCGCCGCTGCTGACCGTCGCGGTGGGGGGAGCGGATCCGTCCGCGGCAGTGCCCGCTGCCGCGAACGCCGAGTCGGCCGATTCCTCGGAGGGCTCCGGCAACGTGCTCGTCGGGTACGGCACGGCGGGACCGGCGGCCAGGCGCCGCCGGGTGCGCCGCGAGAGCCCGGCGGCGTCGGCGGCTCCTGTGGCGGCTCCGGCCGCTCCGGTCGCGCAGGAGCCTGTGGCCCCTGAAGGACCGGTGCCGGTGATCTCGCCGCTCGTGCGGAAGCTCGCCCGGGACAAGGGGCTGGATCTGCGGGAGGTGCGGGGGTCCGGCCCGGCGGGGCTGATCCTGCGCGCCGACGTGGAGTCGGCCCTGGCCGCCGCCGAGACGGCCGCCGCTGTACGTCCGGCTCCGGCCGCCGCCCCGACGACGCCCTCGGCCGTCGTCGCTGCCGGCGAGCGTGTGCCGCTGCGCGGAGTGCGGGGCGCCGTCGCCGACAAGCTCTCGCGCAGCCGTACGGAGATCCCGGACGCGACCTGCTGGGTGGACGCCGATGCGACGGAGCTCATGGCGGCGCGGGCCGCGATGAACGCGGCGGGCGGGCCGAAGATCTCGCTGCTGGCGCTGCTCGCCCGGATCTGCACCCATGCGCTCGCCCGCTATCCGGAGCTCAACTCCACGGTGGACATGGCGGCCAGGGAGATCGTGCGGCTGCCGTCCGTGCACCTCGGGTTCGCGGCGCAGACCGAGCGCGGTCTGGTCGTCCCGGTGGTCCGGGACGCGGGCACGCGGACGGCGGAATCGCTGACGGAGGAGTTCGCGCGGCTGACGGAGTCCGCGCGGAAGGGGACGCTGACGCCGGCGGACCTGACCGGTGGGACGTTCACGCTGAACAACTACGGGGTGTTCGGGGTCGACGGCTCCACGCCGATCATCAACCACCCGGAGGCGGCGATGCTCGGGGTGGGCCGGATCATCCCCAAGCCGTGGGTCCACGAGGGCGAACTGGCGGTCCGCAAGGTCGTCCAGCTGTCGCTGACCTTCGATCACCGGGTCTGCGACGGAGGCACGGCGGGCGGCTTCCTCCGCTACGTCGCGGACTGCGTCGAACACCCCACGGTCCTGCTCCGCACGCTCTGACCCCGGGCGGGCCGCCGTCTGGGCCCGCCCGGTGTCTTCGTACGTGAGACGGCGGGGATCTTCGGGGTCGTACCGTGCGACGGCGGACCATACTGCTGGGGTGACGACCTCGTATGACGCCATCGTGCTCGCCGGTGGAGCCGCCAAGCGGCTCGGCGGCGTGGACAAGCCCGCGGTGCGGGTCGGCGGGCGGGCGCTCCTCGACCGGGTGCTCGCCGGCTGCCGGGGTGCCGGGCGCACCGTGGTCGTCGGTGGGCGGCGGGAGACCGTGCGCCCCGTGGTGTGGGCCAGGGAGGAGCCGCCCGGCGGGGGACCGCTGGCCGCCCTCGACGCCGGGGTGCGCGAGGCCGGGGCCGGTGCGGTGCTCGTCCTCTCCGCCGACCTGCCGTTCCTCGACGAAGGGACCGGCCGCCGGCTCCTGGACGCCCTGGCCGCCGCGCCCGAGGCCGATGCGGCCCTCCTGGTCGACGCCGAGGGCCGGGACCAGCCGCTCGTCGCCGCCTACCGCACCGAGGCCCTCCGCCGTGAGCTGGCTCTTGTCGCCGACGCCCACGGCACCCTCTCCGGCCTCCCGCTGCGTCTGCTCACCAAGGAACTCCGCGTCGTCCGGGTCGCCGCGGAGCCCCTCGCCTCCTTCGACTGCGACACCTGGGAGGACATCGCCGCGGCCCGGGCCCGGATCAGGGAGCATGGGAACGTGCTGGACGAATGGATCACCGCAGTCAAGGACGAACTGGGCATCGAGATCGACGTCGACACCGGCGTGCTCCTCGATCTGGCCCGGGACGCCGCCCATGGGGTCGCGCGCCCCGCCGCGCCGCTGACCACGTTCCTGGTCGGGTACGCGGCGGCGCAGGCGGCCGGTGCCGACGGCGGGCCCGAGGCGGTCGCGGAGGCCGCCCGCAAGGCCGCCGCCCTCGCCAACCGCTGGGCCGCCGAGGCGGAGCGGGACGAGGCCGGATGACCCCGCAGGAGCGCGCAGCCGAGGCCGGGGCCGACACCGACACCGGTGTCGGCAGCGACACCGGCACCAGCCCGGGCCCCGGCCCCGACACCGTCACCAGCCCGGGCCCCGGCCCCGACACCGTCACCGGCCAGGCCACCGGCCCTGGGCCCGTCCCCGGCCCAAGCCCCGGCCCGACCCCCAGCCCCGCCCCCCGCCCCGACGACGACGGTGTGGACGAGGTCATCGCCCTCGTCGCCCCGCCGCGAGGCGGCGCGAAGCCGCGGTCCGCCGAACCCCATCGCGCCACCCCCTGGCCCGCCGCGCGGGCCGTGGCTGCCCG
Organism: Streptomyces sp. NPDC029169; assembly: GCF_055563935.1. NCBI lineage: Bacteria > Bacillati > Actinomycetota > Actinomycetes > Kitasatosporales > Streptomycetaceae > Streptomyces > Streptomyces sp. NPDC029169. Next base: position 53,383 of record NZ_JBVHXA010000007.1, on the reverse strand, counting down.
CGCCGGGGCTGCCGTCGGGGCGGCGCGCGAGTCCCTTCGTACGCCTCTCGGACGGGCGATGGGCCATGTGCTCGCCGAACCGCTCCGCGCGCTCACCGATCTGCCGTCCTTCGACACCTCGGCCATGGACGGCTGGGCGGTCGCCGGGCCCGGCCCCTGGGAGATCCGTACGGAGGAGGCCGTCCTCGCCGGCCATGCCCCCGCCTCCCCGCTGGCCGACGGCACCGCCGTACGGATCGCCACCGGAGCCCGCGTGCCGCCCGAGACGACGGCAGTCATCCGCAGCGAGCACGCCCGCACCGACGCCGGCCATCTGCATGCCCGGCGCGAGGTCGTGCCCGGCCAGGACATCCGCCCCCGGGGCCAGGAATGCCGCGCCGGCGACCGGCTGCTGCCCGCCGGGACGCGGGTGACCCCCGCCGTCCTCGGCCTCGCCGCCGCGGCCGGGTACGACGAGCTGCCGACCCTGGACCGCCCCCGGGTGGAGGTCCTCGTCCTCGGCGACGAGCTCCTGACCTCCGGACTCCCCCACGACGGGCTGATCCGGGACGCCCTCGGCCCCATGCTCGGCCCGTGGCTGAACGCGCTCGGCGCCGAGGTGCTCGCCACCCGCCGGATCGGCGACGACGCCGACGCCCTGGCGGCGGCCCTCACCGGCTCCCCCGCCGACCTGGTGATCACCACCGGTGGCACGGCCGCGGGCCCCGTCGACCATGTCCACCCCGTGCTCGCCAAGGTGGGCGCCACCCTCCTCGTCGACGGGGTGAAGGTCCGCCCCGGCCATCCCATGCTGCTCGCGCGCCTCGACGCGGGCCGGCATCTGGTCGGGCTGCCCGGCAACCCGCTCGCCGCCGTCTCGGGCCTGCTCACCCTGGCCGAGCCGCTGCTCCGCGCCCTCGCGGGCGCCCCGCTCCCGCCGCCGTACCAGGTGCCCCTCGGCGACGAGGTGCAAGGCCATCCGTTCGACACCCGGCTCGTCCCGGTCGTCCACCGCGGCGACCAGGTCGTACCGCTGCGCTACCACGGCCCCGCGATGCTCCGTGGAATCGCGGCGGCGGACGGAATGGCCGTCGTCCCGCCCGGCGGCGCCCGCCCGGGCGACGCGCTGGAGATCCTCGACCTCCCCTGGCCGGGCGGCCTCGGGACGGAACGGGCCGGCAGCGCGGACGGAGGGTGTTTCACGTGAAACTTCCCAGCCGTGACGTCATGGCCCGTCAGGCGGAGGAGAAGGCGTCCCCCTCCCGGATCCGGATGCCGCGTCGCGTCGTCCAGAAGCCCCTGCGGCAGGTGACGAAGCGGTTGTTGATGGCCCTCGGTGTGCTGGCCCTGACGACGCTCATCGTCTACGCCGATCGCGACGGCTATCACGACAGCGCCAACGGGACCCTCGACTTCCTCGACTGCGCCTACTACGCGACCGTCACCCTCTCCACCACGGGGTACGGCGACATCGTCCCGTCTAGCGACCCGGCGCGGCTCATCAACATCCTGGTGATCACGCCACTGCGCGTGCTCTTTCTGATCATCCTGGTCGGCACCACTCTCGAGGTCCTCACCGAACGGACCCGGGAGGAGTGGCGGCTGAACCGCTGGAGGTCCACCTTGCGCGACCACACCGTCGTCGTCGGCTTCGGCACCAAGGGCCGCTCGGCGATCCAGACGCTCTGCGCGACGGGGCTGCCGAAGGACCAGATCGTCATCGTCGACCCGTCCAGCAAGGTCATCGAGACGGCGAGCGCGGACGGTTTCGTCGGGGTGATCGGCGACGCGACCCGCAGCGATGTGCTCCTCCGCGCCGAGGTGCAGAAGGCCCGTCAGATCATCATCGCCACCCAGCGCGACGACACCGCCGTCCTGGTGGCGCTCACCGCCCGCCAGCTCAACAAGGGCGCGAAGATCGTCGCCGCCGTGCGCGAGGAGGAGAACGCGCCGCTGCTGCGCCAGTCCGGCGCGGACGCCGTCATCACCAGCGCCAGCGCGGCCGGCCGGCTGCTCGGGCTCTCCGTGCTCAGCCCCAGCGCCGGCAAGCTGATGGAGGACCTGATCCAGCAGGGCACGGGCCTCGATCTGGTGGAGCGGCCGGTCACCAAGGCCGAGGCGGGCAAGAGCGTGCGGGAGACCGAGGACCTGGTGGTCAGCGTGTTGCGCGGGCACCGGCTGCTCGGTTACGACGATCCGGCCGCCAGCCCGCTGCAGTTGACGGACCGGGTGATCACGATCGTGCGCGCGGTGCCCGTCACCCCGCTCACGACACCTCCCGAGTAGCCTCGCCGCCATGCATGCGATCACGATTCCGGAACCCGGTGGTCCCGAAGCCCTCGTCTGGGCCGAGGTGCCCGATCCCGTGCCCGCCGAGGGCGAGGTCCTCGTCGAGGTGGTGGCGAGCGCCGTCAACCGTGCCGATCTGCTCCAGCGCCAGGGCTTCTACGACCCTCCGCCGGGCACGTCTCCGTACCCCGGTCTCGAATGCTCGGGCCGGATCGCCGCGCTGGGCCCGGGCGTCTCCGGCTGGTCGGTCGGGGACGAGGTGTGCGCACTCCTTGTGGGCGGCGGTTACGCGGAGAAGGTCGTCGTGCCGGTCGGCCAGCTGCTGCCGGTACCGGAGGGGGTGGACCTCGTGACGGCCGCGGCGCTGCCCGAGGCGACTTGCACGGTCTGGTCGAACGTCTTCATGGTCGCCCATCTGCGGCCCGGCGAGACGCTGTTGGTGCACGGCGGCGCCAGCGGCATCGGCACGATGGCGATCCAGCTCGCCAAGGCGGTCGGCGCGAAGGTCGCGGTCACCGCCGGCGGGCCGGAGAAGCTGGCGCGCTGCGCCGAGCTGGGCGCGGACATCCTGATCGACTACCGCGAGCAGGACTTCGTCGAGGAGCTGGGCAAGGCCACGGACGGCGCCGGCGCGGACGTGATCCTCGACATCGTCGGAGCGAAGTACCTGGAACGCAATGTGAAGGCCCTCGCGGTCAACGGCCGGCTGGCCGTCATCGGCCTGCAGGGCGGGGTGAAGGGCGAGTTGAACCTCGGGGCGCTGCTCCGCAAGCGTGCCGCGATCACGGGAACCACGCTGCGTGCCCGCCCGCTGCACGAGAAGACAGCCATCGTCGCCGCGGTGCGCGAGCACGTCTGGCCGCTGATCGACTCCGGCACGGTACGCGCCGTCGTCGACCGTACGGTGGCCATGGCGGACGCCGCCGAGGCGCACCGGGCCCTGGACTCGGGGACCCACGTCGGCAAGGTCCTGCTGCTGGCCCCGTCGGCAGCCTGACCCCGCACACCCGAAAGGGCCCGGCACACCCATGGTGTGCCGGGCCCTCGTACGACGCCGAAGGCCTACAGGTACGGGCCCGAGCGGATCGCGTGCCCGCGCCCGCCCTCGTCGTCATCGTCGGTCGGCGCACCCGGAGGCAACGCCCGGCGCATCTGCTCCAGTTGGGCGCGGGCCGCCATCTGCTGGGCGAACAGCGCCGTCTGGATGCCGTGGAAGAGGCCTTCGAGCCAGCCCACCAACTGGGCCTGCGCGATCCGCAGTTCCGCCTCGGAGGGGATCGCCTCGTCGGTGAACGGCAGGGAGAGCCGCTCCAGTTCCTCGACCAGCTCGGGCGCGAGCCCGTCCTCCAGCTCCTTCACCGAGCTGTGGTGGATCTCCTTGAGCCTGACCCGGCTGGCCTCGTCGAGAGGTGCCGCGCGTACTTCCTCCAGCAGCTGCTTGATCATGCTGCCGATCCGCATGACCTTCGCAGGCTGCTCGACCATTTCCGTCACCGGGACCTCGCGGGATTCGTCGTCACCCTGAGTGCCGCCGAGTGCCATCCCGTCCTGTCCCACGATGAGGACCTGGGGAGTCTTCTCCTGCGACCGTTCATTCCTCGGCATCTCCATGCCGCCATTCTCTCGCACACGTGCCTCACCACACGGTGTGCCCCCGGAGGAGGGTGATCCACCCTTCTCCGGGGGCACAGGACGGCAACGGGCCGGTCAGGTCGGATCAGGCCGCTTCGCGGCGGGCCAGGGCTCCGCGCGAGCGGGTGACCAGCGCCGCGAGGAGCGCCGCGCCGAGCGGTACGGCGACCAGGAGCGCCGCGAGCGTCTCCCAGGGGACGACGATCGGGACGTACGGAGCGGTCGGCTCGACACTCCAGCCCTGATCCAGGGCCTCCTGATAGAAGCGCAGCTGCTCGCGCTCCTCGGTGAGCCGCAGTCCGACCGCCGGGAGCACACCGGCCGCCGATCCGAGGATCACGCCCATCGCGGCGACCACCCCGCACTGGAAGCCGCTGAGTGTGCGACGGACCCGCGGGGGCGCGCCGACGGCGGACAGCGTCTTGAGGTCGGCCTCGGCGTCGGCCTGCGCGAGGCCCGTGGCGATGCCCGCGGCGCCGATGGTGACGAGGCCGGCGAAGACGGTCAGCGCGAGGAGCACGATGCTGGTGTCGCTGACGAATCCTTCCTCCAGGTAGAGCCCGACATTGCTGCCGATCTTGGCGAGTTCCCCGTCGAGCTTCTGGCGCTGCTCGGCGCTGGGCATCGTGTCGGTGGTGAAGAACGAGCCGAGCGGCACCGTGGTGAGGCCGGCGGCCTTGGCGGCGGCCGGGGTGAGGAGCGCCCGCACGCCGTACGCGTTCTGCTCGCCGGTCACCAGGTGGGCGGGCAGGGCCTTGATCTCGCCGGGGGCCGGCTTGCCCTCCATCTCCGCCTCGGCGGCCTTCTTGCCGTCGGTGATCAGCTTGAGGCCGATCTTGCCGGTCGCGTCGACGGGCGCCTTGGCGAAGGTTACGACCTTCCCTTCGGCGAGGGCCTGCTCGGCGCCCGCGTCCTTGATCCCGAGGACCTTCAGGAGCGAGGCGTCACCGACCAGCAGGCCGCCCTCGACATAGGCGCCACCACCCAGGTCCCCGCCGCTGCTCTCCTTGCAGCGCCAGTCCTCGGCGAGCTTGCGCCGCTGCTCCTTGGAGAACTTCTCGGCGGGGTCCTCGCCGTTCTCGGAGGCCCACAGCGGGCACTCGTTGGCCTTCGGGACGACGACCTCGAAGCGACCGCAGCCGGACCGGTCGCTGTACGGTTCGCAGCCCGGCTTGCCGATCTGGATGCGGTGGACGTCCGCGCGGGTGTCGACGGGCAGCAGCCGCTGCACGGCGTCGCGCACGGCCGGGACGTCCCGGCCGCCTTCCTCCATGACGAGCGCGGAGACCGCGCCGTGCGGCAGTGTCGCCCGGTACCCGGCCTCGTCCTGGGCCTCGCGGCTGGCCGAGAAGGTGGCGATGGCGACCGTTCCGGCGACCGCGGCGAGCACGGCGGCGACGGCGGGTGCCGTACGGCCCCGGTTGCGCACCGCGTCCCGCAGGGCGAGGCGCGGCGAGAGCGGCAGCCAGCGACCGGTGCGGCCGAAGAGCCCCACCAGGGCGGGCGTCATGGCGACCACGCCCAGTTCGGCGATGGCGCTGCCGCCCGCGACGATGACGAACTGGTCCGAGATCACCGATCCGTAGAGCGCGATCGCGCCGCCCAGGAGCAGGGCGCCGAGGCCGACCAGCGGCAGCACGCGGCTGCTGCGGCGGACGCCGCGACGGCCGGTGAGGGAGGCCAGGACGGTCTGCCGGGACGCGGTGACGGCCGGGACGATCGCGGCGAGCAGGCCGGTGAGCACGGCGATCAGCCCGATGGCGAGCAGTTCCAGCGGCCGGATGTCGAAGGCACCGAACCGCTGGCCCATGGCATCTTCAAGGAGGGGCTGCAGCGCGAAGGTCAGGATCAGGGCGAGGACGGTGCCGGTGACGGCCGCGGCGACGCCGATGACAAGTCCACCGCTCAGCACGATCGCGCGGATGTGGTGGCGGTCGCCGCCGTTGGCGCCGACGAGGCCGAGCTGGCGGCGGGAGCGGCGCGCGCCGACGGCGAACGCGGGCCCGGCCAGGAGGCAGATCTCCAGCATTGCGAGACCGACGACCGTGCCGGCGGCGGCGAGCTCGGCGGCCCGGGCGCCCGGGCTGGCGTCGTAACCGCCCCAGCCCTCCTTCTGGTAGAGCGGGACGTCGGCCTTGGCGGGCGGGTTCAGGAGGACGGCACGCGAGGTGACGGCCACGCCCTTGGTGTTGATCTGCTGGACGGTGTTCCACGTGAAACCACCGGCGGCCTTCACCAGGTACGTCGTGGAGGAATCGGTACCGCTCAGCCCGGACTTCTCGACCACCTTGGCGTACGGGGCGAGGAAGGCGCCCGGCAGGGCGTTGACCTGGTCGGCCTTCAGCTCGTCGGGGAGCTCGTACGAGCCGACGATCCGGTACGTCCGCACGTCGCCGCGCGCGGTGAGCGTGGAGCCGATGGTCAGCCCGCTGGTCTCCAGGAAGTGCGTGGTCGCGGCGAGCTCGTCGGGCTTCTGCGGGAAGCGGCCCTCCTGGAGGGTCATGATGCCCCGGGCCATCGGGTCCGCGGCCTTCAGCTCACGTACCTCGCTCTGGAGCAGCCCGTGGGCCGTGGTCAGCTTGGCGCTGCCGGAGCTGTCCGTGAGGACGGTCGAGCCGGCCGGGAAGGTCTTGGTGACATCGGTCGGACCGCTCGGCCAGGGCTTGTCCTCGTAGTCCTCGACGGGCGTGTTCATGTCGCCGCTCGGATCCTGGAAGATCGGCACGCCGTTCACGGAGGCGTCGGTGAACCGGGCGTCGGCGGCGCCTATCCTCCGGCTCAGGCTCTCCTCTGTGGAGAGCTCGGAGCTGCGCAGGGTCAGATCGGCGGCGCTCACGCCCAGGATCGGCAGGGCGATCATGGCGAGGACGAGGAAGCTGCGTCCCTTGGAACGCCAGGCGTCGCGGCGGGCGATGCGGATCGCGGCGCGCCAGGAGTGGAGCCAGTTGTTCACCGCTCGGCCGCCTGGCCGGTCAGGAGCGAGTCGGCCTCGCTGCGCACGGTCTGGTCGACGACGGCGCCGTCCCGCAGGAAGACGACGCGGTCGGCCCAGGCGGCGAACCGCGGCTCGTGGGTGACGAGCACGCCCGCGGCCCCGGCGTCGCACCGGGAGCGCAGCAGGGCGAGGACGGACTCGCCGGTCTCGGAGTCCAGGGCGCCGGTGGGCTCGTCGGCGAGGACGAGGCGCCGGTCGCCGACGAGGGCGCGGGCGATGGCCACGCGCTGCTGCTGGCCGCCGGACATCTCGTCGGGGAAGCGGTCGGCGAGGTGGCCGAGCTCCATCTCCTCCAGGGCGGCCAGGGCCTCGCCACGCGCCTTGCGGGCGGAGGTGCCGTCCAGCTCGCGGGGCAGGGCGACGTTCTCGGCGGCGGTGAGGGCGGGGATGAGGTTGTAGTCCTGGAAGACGTAACCGATGCTGCGGCGGCGCAGGGCCGCGAGGGCCTTGCGGCCCGCGGTGGTGATGTCGGTGTTCTCGACGATCACCCGGCCGGAGGTGGGGGTGTCGAGGCCGCCGGCGATGGTGAGGAGCGTGGACTTGCCGGAGCCGGACGGGCCCATGACGGCGACGAGTTCACCGGGGAAGACGTCGAGGTCGATCCCGCGCAGGGCGTGCACCTCGGTGGCGCCGGAGCCGTGGACGCGGGTCAGGTTCTGGAGTTGCAGCACGGAGTGCGCTGTGGACATGAAGGGTCCCCCTTGGGCGTACGGACGCGGGTGGCGTGCGCGTACGGAGCGGTTTGGAGAGGTCGTACGGAGCGGTTCGGAGAGGTGGTGCGGGTCTGTGGGGATGCGGGTCTGTGGGGCCGCGGGTGGGTGGGGCCGCGGGTGGGTGGGGCCGCGGGTCAGCGCAGCCGGGCCGGGCGCGTGGCCTCGGCGGACGGCGGCGCGGACGGGGACGCGGCGGTCCCGGGAGGCCGTGGGTCCCCCGCCCCGGCGGCGGACGTGGCGGACGTCGAGAGCCGGATCAGCCGGGCCTCGCAGTGGTCCAGCCAGCGGGCCTCGGCCTCGGTCTGGAAGATCAGCTGCTCCAGGACGAGGAGCCAGGCCACGTCGTCGCGTTCCCGGGACTGGCCGCTCTCGAGCGCGGCGAGCGCCTGGGCCTTGAGCCGGGTGTAGTCCTGCATCGCCTTCACCGTGTGGCGGCGCTGGGACTGGATGACGGCGCGGATGTCGACGCCGGGCGCCCCGACGGCCATGGCGAGCTTGATGGCGAGCTCGTCGCGGGCGGGGCTGGTGCGGTCCACCGGCTTCTCGAACCAGGCCCTGAGCTCGTCGCGGCCGCTGTCGGTGATCGCGTAGAGCGCGTGGCCGGCCTCGTCCTCGCCGCTCTGGGCGACCATCCCGTCCCGTTCGAGGCGGCTGAGGGTCGTGTAGACCTGGCCCACGTTGAGGGGCCAGGTGGAGCCCGTGCGGGACTCGAACTCCGTACGGAGCTGCGAGCCGTAGCGGGGCCCGCGTTCGAGGAGGGCGAGAAGCCCGTGACGGATCGACATACTCAGTATGTATACCGAGTATGTCGTCGCCGACAAGCGACCTGAGGCGGAGCCTCCGCGTCCGTCTCAAGGGGGACACGCGGGGTCGTGCGGGGGACGAGGCGCTCAGCGGCGCCGCATCCGGACGCCGAGAAAACCGATGCCGAGACCCATCAGCGCGAGCCCCGCGCCCAGCGTGAGGACGGGAATCTGCCGGTCAGTGGCCGTGGCGGCGGTCCGGGAGCCGAGCCGGGGCGCCGCGGCGGGCAGCGTGGCGGGCGATGGTCCGGAGGGCGTGGCCTCCGACTCCGGTACCGCTTCGAGGATCTCGTCCGCCTCCTCCGCCTCCTCGGGCGGCTCCTCGGCTGTTGCTGTTTTGGTACGAGACGGGTCCGCCTCCTCGCTCGTGCCGCTCGGCTTCGCGGGCGAGGCGGGCCGCCCGGGCCGCTCGCGCCCCTCACCGGCCGGACGCCCGGCCAGAGAGCCGGACGGGCGGGGAGGACCGGGAGCCTCCGACGCCGAGGGCTCCGACGCAGCGGACGAAGCGGAGGGCGAGGCGGAGGACGAGGCGGAGGACGAGGCGCGTGGCGCTGCGGCGGGAGGGCCGGACGCGCCGGGGATGACCGGGTCGCCGCTCGTCGAGGCCGCGGAGGACGCCGAGAGGGCGCTTCTCGACGGCGCCGACGGCGCGCCCCTCGACGGAGCCGTCGTCGCGTGTACGGGGGTGGGCCGCCCGTACCCGTATGCCTCCGGCAGCCGCTCGTACCCGTACGCCGGTACGCCGCCCGCCGCCAGCCAGCACGCGGCCACGGGGCCGAGCGCCCGCCACCGCAGGGCCCGTGTCCGCGCGCCGCGGAGTCCTGGAGTCACCGGGTGACCCCCTCCCGTACCGAGCCGCCGAGGTGTCCAACTCAGCGTCACATGTCGGGACACTTCCGGCATCCGGGCGCCCGCGCGCGGATGACAACCGGGGCGGCGGCCGACTTACTGCCCGGGGTCGCCCGTCGAGATCTCCAGGGTGAACTCGGCGTCGTCCTTCGACGCGTCCTCACCGGCCGGCGGGTACTGGCTGAGCACCGTGCCCTGGCCGTACGTCGCCTCGTCCACCGGGGTCTGCTTCTTGAGCTTCCAGCCCGCCGCCTGGATGCAGGCCTTGACCGACTCGATGTTCTTGTACGTGAAGTCGGGGATCTCGAACTTCGAGGGGTCGTCGCTCGACTCCCTCGGCTCCGTGCACTTCTTCACGTCGATGGTCTTGGACAGGTCCGGACCCTTGTGCCCGGGCGCGGCCGACTGGCTCTGGCTCGGGTCCTCGCCCGCGTTCTTCCCCGGGTCGTCCTTGTTGAGGCTGATCGCGGTGATCACACCGCCGATCGCGATCAGGGCGACGACGGCCGCCCCCACGATCACCGGCATGTTCCGCCGGGACCCGCCGGATCCGCCGCCCACCGGAGCCTGGGTCGCCTGCGGCGACATCTGGTACGGCCCGGGGGTCGGCGTCTGGTACACCGGGGCAGGCGGCGGGGTCTGCGCCTGCTGCGGGTACCCGTAGGAGGGGGCGGGCGTCGGCGGGCCGTACGGACCCGGCTGCGGCGTCGGCTGCTGGTACGGCTGCTGGACACCGTGCGTCGAGGGTGGCGGGGTCTGGCCGACCGGCGGGAAGACCGCCGAGCCCACGCCCGCACCGCTGCTGACCGGACCGCCCGCCACGATCACCGGCGCGCCCGTCTGCCCGGCCGAGAGCACCCGCAGGCACTCGTCCTGCATCGCGGCGGCGCTCGGGAAACGCTCGTTCGGGTTCTTCTTCAGCGCGCGGGCGACGAGCGCGTCCATCGCCGGTGTCACCGAGCGGTTGACGGAGGACGGTGCGACCGGCTCCTCCTGGACGTGTGCGTACGCGATGGCCAGCGCCGAGTCCGCGTCGAACGGCAGTCGGCCGGTGAGGAGCTGGAACAGCATGATGCCGACCGAGTACAGGTCGGAGCGGGCGTCCACCGCGCGGCCGAGGGCCTGTTCGGGGGAGAGGTACTGCGGCGTGCCGACGACCATGCCCGTCTGCGTCATCGACGTGACACCGGACTGCATGGCGCGCGCGATGCCGAAGTCCATCACCTTGACGATGCCGCGCTTGGTCATCATCACGTTGCCGGGCTTGATGTCCCGGTGGACCAGGCCCATTTCGTGGCTGGTGTCCAGGGCGGCCAGCACATCGGCGGTCACCTTCAGCGCCTTGTCGGCCGGCATCGCGCCGAACTGCCGTACATCGGCGGCCAGTACCGAACCGAGCGGCTGCCCCTCCACGTACTCCATGACGATGTACGGCATGACGGCGCCGTCGAGGGTGTCCTCGCCGGTGTCGAAGACCGAGACGATGTTCGTGTGCGAAAGCTTCGCGACCGCCTGCGCCTCGCGCCGGAACCGCTCGCGGAACGACTGTTCCCGGCCGAGTTCCGTGTGCAGGGTTTTGATGGCGACCTGCCGGTCGAGCGCGCTGTCGTACGCCAGGTAGACGGAGGCCATGCCGCCCTCGCCGAGCAGGTCGTGAAGCTGGTACCGGCCGTTCGCGACCGAACCGCCCGCATAGCGGCCCTGTGCGCCGTCCTGGCTCATTCGTGCTCCCCCTACGCGCGCGTGGCGGCGCTGATCCGGAATTTCCTGGCCAAGTCTGCCCCAGGGCACCGACACGTCAAGCCGGGTGCCCGTTCCGTGACCCTCCGCGCAAGAAGAGTCTCGGAAGCGTTACACGAACCGGCCGGAATTTGCTCCGGTGTACGCGCAGGGGGTTGGATGGCCGGTCCACTCGGACAGCGATGTCGGACGAAGCCTGTAGCGTGACGGCGGTACGGCACCACACCACAGACAGATGGCGGCGAGGACTGATGGCACCCGAATCCGAAGCAGGCGGCGGCGGCCTGTCGGGCGCCGCCGCGGAGTCCTGGGGCCTCGGCGGTGTGGTCGGTGACGGACGGTACCGGCTGACGCACCGTCTCGGACGCGGCGGCATGGCCGAGGTGTTCGCCGCCGAGGACGTCCGCCTGGGACGCACCGTCGCCGTCAAGCTGCTCCGCTCCGACCTCGCCGAGGACCCGGTCTCCAAGGCCCGCTTCACGCGCGAGGCCCAGTCGGTCGCCGGCCTCAACCACCACGCGATCGTGGCGGTCTACGACTCCGGCGAGGACGTCGTCGGCGGCCAGTCCGTGCCGTACATCGTGATGGAGCTCGTCGAGGGCCGCACCATCCGCGACCTGCTGATCAGCGCCGAGGCGCCCGGTCCCGAGCAGGCCCTGATCATCGTCTCGGGCGTGCTCGAGGCGCTCGCGTACTCGCACCAGCACGGCATCGTGCACCGGGACATCAAGCCCGCGAACGTCATCATCACGCACACCGGCGCGGTGAAGGTGATGGACTTCGGCATCGCGCGCGCCCTGCACGGCGCGCAGTCGACGATGACCCAGACCGGCATGGTCATGGGCACGCCGCAGTACCTCTCCCCCGAACAGGCCCTCGGCAAGGCCGTGGACCACCGCTCGGACCTGTACGCCACCGGCTGTCTGCTGTACGAACTCCTTGCGCTGCGGCCCCCGTTCACCGGCGAGACCCCGCTCTCGGTGGTCTACCAGCATGTGCAGGACGCCCCGGTTCCGCCGTCCGACGTCGCGCAGGACGCGCCGCCGGAGCTCGACGGTCTGGTGATGCGCTCGCTGGCGAAGGACCCGGACGACCGGTTCCAGAGCGCCGAGGAGATGCGCGGGCTGATCCAGTACGGCCTGCAGATGCTCCAGCAGGCGGGCGGTCACACCGGCGCGTGGAACACCGGCCCGGTGGAGGTGCACGAGGGCGGTCACACCCCTGTCGGCGGCGTCGCGGCGACGGCGGCGATGGGGCACCCGATGCACCACGAGACCGCGCAGCGCCCGATCCTGCCGCCGATGAACCCGGACGACGGCGGTTACGACGGCGGCGGGCACGGCGGTTACGGCGGTCACGGCCAGGGCGGCGGCTACGGATCCCAGGGCGGCGGCAAGGGCGGTCGCGGCAAGGTGCTGCTGTTCCTGGCGCTCGCGATGATCGCGATCGTGGCGGGTGTCGTGTACGCGCTCGACAAGGCCGACAGCAAGGGCGAGAAGCCGACGACTCCGGTGGTCACCGACTCGCCGACCCCGTCGTCGGAGTCGCCGACGCCGTCGGAGGAGCCGAGCACGGAGAGCCAGGAGCCGGACACGTCGACGGGCGGTCATCAGCAGCCCTGGACGCCGTCGTACACGCCGTCCACCCATCCGCCGACCACTCCGCAGACGACCCCGCCGACCACCCCGTCGACGGACCCCACGGACGACGGTTCGGACGACGGGGGCAACACGGGCGAGCCGACGGACGAGCCGACCGGCACCCCGACCGGCGAGCCCACGGACCCGACGACGAACGGCGGCGCGGTGCAGGGCAACGGCGGTCAGCCGACCGGCCCCGGCTCCACCCCCTGACCTCTCAGGCTGACTCTCAGGCTGACGTCTCAGGGACCCGTCACCCCGCGAACGCGTCGCGTACCGCCTCGTACTCGCGGGTCCACCACACCGCCAGGGCCGACGCCGCGGGGAACTGCGGGTCGGCCCTTCGGTCGTGCAGCTGGTAGCGCCAGCGCAGTATCCAGAAGTCGTTGAGCCGCTCCCACCACACCCGGTGCACCGCCGACGCCAGCTCCGCCCCGTCCGCGCCCGCCGCCCGCCGGTAGGCCCGCGCGTACGCCCGTACCTTCTCCAGCGCCAGCTCGCCCCGCGGCCGTACGAAGAAGATGGCGGCGGCCCTGACGGCCTCCTCCGCCCGGGGCTGGACGCCGAGGCGGTCCCAGTCGACGATCGCGGCCGGCTCGGCGCCCCGGTAGAGCAGGTTCAGCGGGTGGAAGTCGCCGTGCACCCAGCCGGCCGAGCTGGCGCGCGGCGGACGGCGGTGGGCGTGCTCGGCGAGCAGGACGCGCCGTTCGAGCAGCCGGTGCTCGGCGAGCGCGTCGAAGCCGGTGCGGGGGCGGTGGGCGCGGGCGAGGCGGAGGAGCTCGTCGATGACGCGGAGGGTGTCCTCCGGGCGGGCGTTGTCGTGGCCTTCGCCGGGCGGCGGGGACTCCATCACCTGCTCCAGGCTGGTGTGGACGTGCCCGAGGAGTGCGCCGAGGCGCCGCGAACCCCCGGTGGAGAGCTGGGCGCCGTCGCGGTGGCGGCCGTCGATCCAGGGGTGGAGGGCGTAGCAGCGGCCGCCGATCACGGCGACCGTGCGGCCGGCGGAGTCGGCGAGCGGCGGGGCGACGGGCAGGCCGAGGGCGTGCAGGCGCTGGGTGGCGCGGTGCTGGCGGCTGATCGTGTCCCGGTCGGCGGTCGGGGCGTCGAGGTGCTGCTTGAGGAAGTAGGCGCCGCGGGTGGTGGCGAGGCGGTAGCCGCGGTTGAGGAGGCCCTGGGTGACGGGTTCGCAGGAGAGCGGCTCGCCGGCCTCGCGGTAGCGGCGCAGCAGGGCGCCGACGGGCGGGGCGAGCGTTTCAGATGAGCGCGGAGCGGGCGTGAGGGCGCCGACGGGCGGAGCGAGCGTTTCAGATGAGCGCGGCACTCCGCAGATGTTAGATCACGCTACGTGCCCGAGAGGTCGCTCGGTGGTGTAGTCGAGCTGGTGCACGGTGACGAATTGGGGCTCGATGCGCAGGTAGATCGCCTCGAAGGGCTCGCCGTCGACGAGCTGCGGTGCGCGGCCGAAGGCGGCCAGCTGTTCCGCGGTGGGCTCGAAGACCTCCGCGGTGCCGGTGAACTGCACGGACCAGAGGTTCTCGGCGCCGGAGTCGAAGTTGTCCGCGCCGTAGGCGACGACGCTGCCGGCGCAGGCCCGGTGATACCCGAGGCCGCGGTGCATCCGGATCAGGACGCGCCCGTCGTCCACGATGTGCCGGGCCGGGGCGACGAACGGCATCGCGCGCATGCTCGTCGCCACCCGGCCGTACGAGACACGGTTCAGCAGCTCGATGGCGCGGTTCTCCTCGGTGGACATGGCTTCCACTCTCCGCCACCGGCAGGTGTCGGAAAAGGGGCGCCCGCCCCGCTCGGTCCGGGACGTAGGTCCCGAATCAGCGCCGCTCGGCCTGCATCCGGGCCACGTACGCCGCGGCCTGCGAACGGCGCTCCATGCCCAGCTTCGACAGCAGGCTGGAGACGTAGTTCTTGATGGTCTTCTCCGCCAGATGGAGCCGCTCGCCGATGACCCGGTTGGTCAGGCCCTCGCCGATCAGGTCCAGGATCCTGCGCTCCTGCTCCGTCAGACTCGCGAGCCTGTCGTCACCCTTGGGGCTGTTTCCGTCCCGCAGCCGTTCCAGGACGCGTGCGGTCGCGACCGGGTCGAGCAGGGACTTGCCGGCCGCCACGTCCCGTACGGCCGACAGGAGCTCGTTCCCGCGGATGGCCTTGAGGACATATCCCGAGGCCCCGGCCATGATCGCGTCGAAGAGCGCCTCGTCGTCGGCGTACGAGGTGAGCATGAGGCACTTGATGTTCTCGTTCTGCGAGCGCACCTCGCGGCAGACCTCGACGCCGCTGCCGTCCGGCAGCCGGACGTCGAGCACGGCCACGTCGGGCCGCGTCGCGGGGATCCTGACCAGGGCATCTGCCGCCGTGCCCGCCTCTCCGACCACCTCGATGTCGTCCTCCACGGAGAGCAGCTCGTGGACGCCACGCCGGACGACTTCGTGGTCGTCCAGCAGAAATACCCGGATTTTTCCGTCTTCGCGCACGGGGGCAGTCTCACATATTGGCTCTTCCCGTGCCCGGGGGTGGCGGGATACCGTGCCCGTGTTCCGACGGCGCCGAGGCCGTTGCACCGCGCTGACCAGGTGCGTTTCCCTTTTCCTCGATTTACTTGGAAATCCAAGCAAAATCGCAGGTCAAAGAGGGTTTCGCAGGAATGCAGCGCACTGGGTAACGTGCCTATGACAGGGCGCTCGCCGGGGCACCTGTCACGCCTGACCCCGGCCGAGTCGCACCCACCCCGTGCGCGAGTACGGACAAGGCGAGCCGCACTGGCCTTTCCCGGCAACCCCGGGGGCCGGACCGACGGAGGAGCACGCACGTGACCGTGGAAAGCACTGCCGCGCGCAAGACGACGCGCCGCAGCAGCGGCCCCAAGCGCACCGCCAGCGCCAGCGCGGGCGCCAAGAAGTCCCAGACTTCGGAGCCCGAGCTCGTTCAGCTGCTGACGCCTGAAGGGGAGCGAGTCCAGCACCCCGATTACGACATCGACCTGAGCGCCGACGAGCTGCGCGGCCTGTACCGGGACATGGTCCTCACGCGCCGCTTCGACGCCGAGGCCACCTCCCTGCAGCGCCAGGGCGAGCTGGGCCTGTGGGCGTCGCTGCTCGGCCAGGAGGCCGCCCAGATCGGCTCGGCCCGCGCGCTGCGCGATGACGACTACGTCTTCCCGACCTACCGGGAGCACGGCGTCGCCTGGTGCCGCGGGGTCGACCCGGCAAATCTGCTGGGCATGTTCCGCGGTGTGAACCACGGTGGCTGGGACCCGAACAGCAACAACTTCCACCTGTACACGATCGTCATCGGCTCGCAGACCCTGCACGCCGCCGGCTACGCCATGGGCGTCGCCAAGGACGGCGCGGACTCGGCCGTGATCGCGTACTTCGGCGACGGCGCGTCCAGCCAGGGCGATGTCGCCGAGTCGTTCACCTTCTCCGCGGTCTACAACGCCCCGGTCGTGTTCTTCTGCCAGAACAACCAGTGGGCGATCTCCGAGCCCACCGAGAGGCAGATGCGCGTCCCGCTCTACCAGCGCGCGCAGGGCTTCGGCTTCCCCGGCGTCCGCGTCGACGGCAACGACGTCCTCGCCTGCCTGGCCGTGACCCGCTGGGCGCTCGAGCGCGCCCGCCGCGGCGAGGGCCCGACCCTGGTCGAGGCGTTCACCTACCGCATGGGCGCTCACACCACCTCCGACGACCCGACCAAGTACCGCGCCGACGAGGAGCGCGAGGCCTGGGAGGCGAAGGACCCGATCCTGAGGCTCAAGGCGTACCTGGAGCGCGAGGGGCACGCCGACGCGGCCTTCTTCGAGGAGCTGGAGACGGAGAGCGAGACGCTCGGCAAGCGCGTCCGCGAGGCCGTCCGTTCCATGCCCGACCCGGACCACATGGCGATCTTCGAGAATGTCTACGCCGACGGGCACGCGCTCGTCGACGAGGAGCGCGCGCAGTTCGCCGCCTACCAGGCGTCCTTCGCCGACTCCGGCGCCGAGGAGGGTAACTAACCATGGCCGTACAGAAGCTTCCCCTGGCCAAGGCGCTCAACGAGTCGCTCCGCAAGGCCCTCGAGTCCGACCCCAAGGTCCTCATCATGGGCGAGGACGTCGGCAAGCTCGGCGGTGTCTTCCGCGTCACCGACGGTCTGCAGAAGGACTTCGGCGAGGACCGGGTCATCGACACCCCGCTCGCCGAGTCCGGCATCGTCGGCACCGCGATCGGCCTGGCCCTGCGCGGCTACCGGCCCGTCGTGGAGATCCAGTTCGACGGTTTCGTCTTCCCCGCGTACGACCAGATCGTCACGCAGCTCGCCAAGATGCACGCCCGTGCGCTCGGCAAGGTCAAGCTGCCGGTCGTCATCCGGATCCCGTACGGCGGTGGCATCGGCGCCGTCGAGCACCACTCGGAGTCCCCCGAGGCGCTCTTCGCGCACGTCGCCGGACTCAAGATCGTCTCGCCGTCCACCTCATCGGACGCGTACTGGATGCTCCAGCAGGCCATCCAGAGCGACGACCCGGTCATCTTCTTCGAGCCCAAGCGCCGCTACTGGGACAAGAGCGAGGTCGACACCGAGGCCATCCCGGGCGAGCTGCACAGGGCGCGCGTGGCGCGCGAGGGCAGTGAC
This sequence comes from Streptomyces sp. NPDC029169, assembly GCF_055563935.1. NCBI lineage: Bacteria > Bacillati > Actinomycetota > Actinomycetes > Kitasatosporales > Streptomycetaceae > Streptomyces > Streptomyces sp. NPDC029169. Next base: position 36,120 of record NZ_JBVHXA010000007.1, on the reverse strand, counting down.
CTCACGCTCGCCGCGTACGGGCCGATGGTGAAGGTCTGCCTGGAGGCCGCCGCGGCCGCCCAGGAGGAGGGTAAGTCGGTGGAGGTCCTGGACCTGCGCTCGATGTCCCCGATCGACTTCGACACCCTCCAGACCTCGGTCGAGAAGACCCGCCGCCTGGTCGTGGTCCACGAGGCCCCGGTCTTCTACGGCTCCGGCGCGGAGATCGCCGCCCGCATCACCGAGCGCTGCTTCTACCACCTGGAAGCCCCCGTCCTGCGGGTCGGCGGCTACCACGCGCCGTATCCGCCGGCGCGCCTGGAGGAGGAGTACCTGCCGGGCCTGGACCGCGTGCTCGACGCCGTCGACCGCTCGCTGGCGTACTGAGGAGAGCATCGTGACGATCCGCGAATTCAAGATGCCCGACGTGGGCGAGGGCCTCACCGAGGCCGAGATCCTCAAGTGGTACGTCCAGCCCGGTGACACGGTCACCGACGGCCAGGTCGTGTGCGAGGTCGAGACGGCGAAGGCGGCCGTCGAGCTGCCGATCCCCTTCGACGGCACGGTGCACGAGCTGCTCTTCCCCGAGGGCACGACGGTCGACGTCGGCCAGGTGATCATCTCGGTGAACGTGGGCGGCGCCGCTCCGGAGGCTCCGGCCGCGGAGGCCCCGGCCCCGGCGGTCGTCGAGACCCCGGCGGCGGAGGAGCCCGAGCCGCAGGGCCGTCAGCCGGTCCTGGTCGGCTACGGCGTGGCCGCGAGCTCGACCAAGCGCCGCGCGCGCAAGGCCGCGGCCCTGCCCGCGCAGGCCGCCGCCGCGATCCAGGCCGAGCTCAACGGGCACGCCGGTGCCGGTGGTACGGCCACCGCCACCCGCCCGCTGGCCAAGCCGCCGGTACGGAAGCTGGCCAAGGACCTGGGTGTGGACCTGGCGACGGTCACGCCGACGGGCCCGGACGGGATCATCACCCGCGAGGACGTCCACAGGGCGGCCGCCCCGGCCCCGGCTCCCGTGGCCGAAGCCCCGGCCCCCGTGGCGGAGGCACCCGCCCCCGCCATGGCGGCGGAAACCCGGGAGACCCGTACCCCCATCAAGGGTGTACGGAAGGCCACGGCGGCGGCGATGGTCGGCTCGGCCTTCACCGCGCCGCACGTCACCGAGTTCATCACCTTCGACATCACGCGCACGATGAAGCTGGTCGAGGAGCTCAAGTCCGACAAGGACATGGCGGGCCTGCGGGTCAACCCGCTGCTCCTCATCGCCAAGGCCGTCCTGGTCGCCGTCAAGCGCAACCCGGAGATCAACGCGGCCTGGGACGAGGCGAACCAGGAGATCGTGCTCAAGCACTACGTCAACCTGGGCATCGCCGCGGCCACCCCGCGCGGTCTGATCGTGCCGAACATCAAGGACGCGCACGCCCAGACCCTGCCGGAGCTGTCGAAGTCCCTGAGCGAACTGGTCGCCACGGCCCGCGAGGGCAAGACGACCCCGGCGGCTATGCAGGGCGGCACGTTCACCATCACCAACGTGGGCGTCTTCGGCGTCGACACCGGTACGCCCATCCTGAACCCGGGCGAGTCCGCGATCCTCGCGGTCGGCGCGATCAAGCTCCAGCCCTGGGTCCACAAGGGCAAGGTGAAGCCCCGCCAGGTCACCACGCTGGCCCTCTCCTTCGACCACCGCCTGGTCGACGGCGAACTCGGCTCCAAGTTCCTGGCGGACGTCGCCGCGATCCTGGAGCAGCCGAAGCGGCTCATCACCTGGGCCTGATGGACCAAGCGTCCTGTTTCACGTGAAACGCCCGACCGGGCTCCCCGGTCGGGCGTTTCCGCTTCTTCTGGAGGGCCCTAGCGGAACGCGGCGACGTAACGGTGCGCCCAGTCGGCGAAGGTGCGGGGTGCGCGGCCCAGGACTTGCTCGACGTGGGGGCTGATGCGCTGTTCGGCCGGGGTCGGGTCGCTGAGGATGGTCAGGGTCGTCTCGACCACGGGCTCGGGCATGAAGCCCAGCATCTGCGCCCGGGCCTCGTCCCGGGTCTGCTCCACGAAACGCACGGGCTCGCCGAGGGCGTCGGCGATCGCTGCGGCCCGCTGGCGGGGTGTGCTGAGGGCGGGGCCGGTCAGCTCGTAGATCTGGCCGTCCTGGCCGTCCTCCCGCAAGGTCACGGCGGCGACCTCGGCGATGTCGTCCGGGTCGATGACCGGGAGGCCGGTGTCGGCGAACGGAGCGGCGATCTCCCTGCGCGTACGGACCGATTCGGCCCAGGCGAAGGCGTTGGAGGCGAAGCCGCCGGGGCGCAGGATCGTCCAGGCGAGCCCCGACTGCTGGACCGCCTCCTCGATGGTGCGTCCCGTGTCCCCGTGGGAGGCCGACTCCGGGCGGGTCGCGACGCCCTGGGAGGACAGCAGGACGACCCGCCGGATGCCCCCGGCCTTGGCCGCGTCGAGGATGTCGTGCGGGTTGAGCCGGTGGGCGCTGGGGCCACCGTTCTGGAGGAACAGCGACTCGGCGCCGTCGAGGACCGGCCGCAGGCTCTCCGCGTCGATCAGATCCGACCGCACGTGCCGGACGCCCGACGGCACGTCCGTGTCCGAGATCCCCCGGGACGTCGCGGTCACCTGCTCCCCGGCCGCCGCGAGCACCTGTACGAGCGATCGGCCGACGTTACCCGTCGCCCCCGTCACTACGAGCATGGACAACTCCCCTGTCATTGCCTTCGGTTGACGTCGGGACGCTAACAGCCTCGGTATAGTAGGTACCTAGGGGAAAGTGACTATGCCCAGGGGGCATGCATGGCGGCCGAGACGGCGTGGACGGCATCCGCCGCCACCGACCCGCAGCTCGCCTGTCCGGTCACCCCCGTGGTGGACATCGTCTTCAGCCGGTGGACCACGCCCATCCTGTGGAGCCTCCACACCCACGGCCGGCAGCGGTTCGTGGAGCTGGAGCGGCGGATCGACCGGATCACGCCGAAGGTGCTCACCCAGCGGCTGCGGCAGCTGGAGCGCGACGGCCTGGTCATCCGTACGTACCACCCGGAAGTCCCGCCCCGGGTCGAGTACGAGATCAGCGAACTCGGCCGCAGCCTCGCCCCGCTCTTCGCCCATCTCGCCGAGTGGGCCGCCGACAACCTGGAGAAGGTCGACCGCGCCCGCCAGGAGTACGACGCCGACCCGACCCACTGACGCGGCCCGGGAGGCCGGGCATCTTGTCTGATCGGCCGTTCGAGGGCCCTCTCCGCCGTGGCGCGCGGTCGAAGCCGGGCGGAGGCCTGCGCGTGGTGTCTCCTGGAGCCCGAGAGGGGGACACGATGAGCAGAGAGGGCTGATCGATGCGCCGCATTCTCGCGGTCGGTGCCGTGCTGGCTTGGCTGATGGCAGCAAACATGACAGCCGTGGCGGCCGATGCGGCCATAGAGCAGCCCGCAAGGCCCTCCGGCGGTGTTCCCACCGCGGTGGAGAAGGCCGACGTCGAGGCCGCGCTGACCGAGATGCCGCTCCGCTTCGTCGAGAACCGGGGACAGGCGCCGGACGCCGTGCGGTACTCCCTGCAGGGTTCCAAGACCTCGGTGGCGTTCACCGACACCGGTCTCAGGTACGGCCTGGCCGGGGAGAAGCAACGCTGGAACCTCGCACTCGACTTCGTCGGCGCCACCCCGACCACGCCCGTCGCCGAGGCCCCGGCCTCGAGCCGGGTGAGCCACTTCAAGGGCGCGCCAGACGAATGGAAGACCGGACTGCGGACCTACGAACGGCTGGTCTACAACGACCTCTGGCCAGGCATCGACCTCGTCTACTCGGGGACGGGAAGCAGCCTGAAGTACGAGTTCCGGGTGGACCCGGGCGCCGACCCGTCCCGTATCCGGATGGCCTGGCGCGGACCCACCGACGTGCGCGTCGAGAAGTCCGGCGACCTCCGTGTCGAGACCGGCGCGGACTCGTTCACGGACAAGGCCCCGGTGAGCTACCAACCGGGCCGCGACGGCGGGCGGCGCTCCGACGTGAAGAGCGCCTTCCGGCTGACGAAGGCCGAGGGGGCTTTCACGTACGGCTTCGACCTCGGCTCGTACGACCGGAGCCGGCCGCTCGTGATCGACCCGGCGACCCTGGTGTACTCCGGGTTCATCGGTGGCGACGGGTTCGACCAGGCCATCGGGATCGCGCTGGACGGCACCGGCGCCGCCTATGTCACCGGCAGCGCCAGTTCCACCGAGGCGACGTTCCCGGTGGCGGTGGGCCCGGACCTCACGCACAACGGCGCTAGCGGCGCTTCGGACGCCTTCGTGGCCAAGGTCGCCTCCGACGGCAGCCTGGTCTACGCCGGCTACATCGGCGGATCGGGCGGGGACGGCGCGAGCGCTGTGGCCGTGGACGGCAGTGGCGCCGCGTACGTCGTCGGGGTCACCCGGTCGACCGAGGCGACGTTCCCGGTGGCGGTGGGCCCGGATCTCACCCACAACGGAGTCGAGGACGCCTTCATCGCCAAGGTCGCCCCGAGCGGCACCGCGCTGGAGTACGCGGGCTACATCGGCGGATCCCTGGACGATGTGGCGTTCGGTGTCGCCGTGGACGCGAGCGGCGCCGCGTACGTCGGCGGCGACACCGACTCGACCGCCGCGACGTTCCCGGAGACCGTGGGCCCGGACCTCGTCCACAACGGCGGCACGGACGCGTTCGTCGCCAAGGTCGCCCCGGGCGGTGCCGGGCTTGAGTACGCGGGCTATGTGGGAGGAAGCCAGGACGACCACGGGAACGCCATCGCCGTGGACGGCAGCGGTGCCGCGTACCTCGCGGGACACAGCGCCTCGTTCTCCGGGTTCCCGGTGGCGGTGGGCCCGGACCTCTCCTTCAACTTCGGCAGCGTGGACGCCTTCGTCGCCAAGGTCGAGCCTGCCGGAACCGGCCTCGTCTACGCCGGTTTCATCGGCGGAAACCAGGCGGACGCCGCCTTCGGTATCGCGGTGGACGCGGCCGGCGCCGCCCATGTCGCCGGGCAGACCTTCTCCGACCAGAACACCTTCCCCGAGACGGTGGGGCCCGACCTCACCCACAACGGCGGTTCGGACGCCTTCGTGGCCAAGGTGGAGCCGGACGGGACCGGTCTGGTGTACGCGGGCTTCATCGGCGGAACCGGAAGTGACATCGCAGGGGCCGTCGCCCTCGGCCCAGACGGCTCGGTCTTCGTCACCGGCGAGACCACCTCCAACCAGTCCACCTTCCCCGTGGCGGTGGGCCCGGACCTGACGTACAACGGGGGCACGAATGACGCGTTCGTCGCCAAGGTGCTGCCCGACGGCACCGCCCTGCACTACGCGGGCTACATCGGCGGAAGCGCCCTCGACACCGGACGGGGCATCGCGGTGGACGCGGCCGGCGCCGCCCATGTCGTCGGCGCCACCACCTCCACCGAGGCCACCTTCCCGGTCACCGGAGGACCCGACCTCACCGCCAACGGCAGTGGGGACGCCTTCGTCGCGAAGGTGAGCGCGGTGGCGATCCAGGCCGATCTGCTGACGGTGAAGGCCGACAGCCACTCCGACCCGGTCATGGTCGGCGACAACGTCACCTACGCCATCGCGGTCATCAACAACGGGCCCGACACCACCGCGGTCGGGGTGACCCTGAAGGACACCCTCCCCGCGTCGTTCGACTTCGTCTCGGCGAGCCCCGGCTGCGTGGAGTCCTCAGGTGTGGTGACCTGCCCGGTCGGCAACATCCCGCCGGGCGAGGGCGAGGTACGGACCATCACGGCGACCACCACGGCCGCCGGCACCTTCACCAACACCGTCTCCGCGACCACCTCCACGCCCGACCCCAACCCGGGCGACAACACCGCCACCGAGACGACCACCGTCAACGCGCCCGTCCCGCTGTGCTTCGGGCAGCCGGCGACGCTCACCGGAACCGACGGGGACGACCGGCTCACCGGCACGGCCGGGCCGGACGTCATCATCGGCGGCGGCGGGAACGACATCATCAACGGGCGGGGCGGCGACGACCGGCTCTGCGGCGGTGAGGGCGACGACGACCTGTCGGGCGGTACCGGGGCCGACCAGCTCGACGGCGGTCCCGGCACGAACACCAACAGCGGCGGTCCCGGAACCGACGTGTGCGTCAACCCCAGCACGGGTCGGAGCTGCCCCTGACCGACCCACGGGCCCCGTCCGCATCGCGGACGGGGCCTCCTGTTGCACCCCTCTTGTATCTATGCTGTGCGCATGCCATCAGCGCCCCCAGCAGCCGACCGCGTCTACATGCACGTCAAGCAGGCCGTCCTCGACCGCCGTTACGAGGGAGGGACGCTGCTCACCGAGGGCGAACTCGCCCAGGCCGTCGGGGTGTCCCGGACCCCCGTGCGGGAGGCGCTGCTGAAGCTGGAGATGGAAGGGCTGCTCAAGCTCTATCCGAAGAAGGGCGCCCTCGTCCTCGCCGTCTCCGCGCAGGAGATCGCCGATGTCGTCGAGACCCGGCTGCTCGTCGAGGAGTTCGCCGTCCGCCGGGCCGTCCCCGCGTCCGCCGCGCTCGTCGAGCGGCTCGAAGAGCTCCTGGAGGAGCAGAAGCGGCGGGCCGAGGCCGGGGACCTCGCGGAGGTCGCCGTCACCGACCGCTGCTTCCACGCCGAGATCGTCAAGCACGCCGGGAACCAGATCCTCGCCCGCCTCTACGACCAGCTGCGCGACCGTCAGCTGCGGATGGGCGTCGCCGTCATGCAGTCCCAGCCCGACCGGATCGCCAAGAACATCACCGAGCACGCCGAGATCCTGGAGCGCATCAAGGCCGGAGACGTCGAGGGCGCCGCCCACTGCGTGCGGCAGCACCTCAGCTGGGTGAAGGTCCTGGTCCGGGGTGAGGACCGGTGAGTACACGGTCCCTGCCCGGTGACCCGCCCGGCGGACGGCGCGCCGCCCTCGTCTGGGGCGTCGGCGTCGCCGTCTACTTCGTCGCCGTCATCTTCCGTACGTCGCTGGGCGTCGCCGGACTCGACGCCGCCGACCGCTTCGACGTCAACGCCTCCGCGCTGTCCACCTTCTCCATACTCCAGCTCCTGGTCTACGCCGGCATGCAGATACCGGTCGGCCTCATGGTCGACCGGCTCGGCACCAAGAAGGTGCTGACCATCGGCGTCGTGCTCTTCACCGTCGGCCAGCTGGGCTTCGCGCTCTCCCCCTCGTACGGCATGGCGCTGGCCGCCCGCGCGCTGCTCGGCTGCGGCGACGCGATGACCTTCATCAGCGTGCTGCGGCTCGGCACCCGCTGGTTCCCCGCCCGGCGCGGACCGCTGATCGCCCAGCTCGCCGGCCTGGTCGGCATGGCCGGAAACCTCGTTTCCACGATCGTCATCGCCCGGCTCCTGCACGGCGTCGGGTGGACCGCCGCCTTCGCGGGCAGCGCTGTCGCCGGTGCGTTCGTCCTCGTCCTGCTGCTGCTCTTCCTCAAGGACCACCCCGAGGGCCACGAGCCCCAGCCCTTCCCGCACGCCGGCGCCGCGTTCGTCCGACGGCAGATCGCCGAGTCCTGGCGGGAGCCCGGCACCCGGCTCGGTATGTGGGTGCACTTCACCACCCAGTTCCCGGCCATGGTGTTCCTGCTGCTGTGGGGGCTGCCGTTCCTGGTCGAGGCGCAGGGGCTCTCCCGGGGCGAAGCCGGCGAGCTGCTGACGCTCGTGGTGCTCTCCAACATGGTGGTGGGGCTCGCGTTCGGGCAGATCATCGCCCGCCATCACGCGGCCAGGGCCCCGCTCGCCCTCGGCACGGTCGCGGCGACCGCGCTGCTGTGGGGCGCCACCCTCGCGTACCCCGGCGACCGCGCCCCGATGTGGCTGCTGATCACCCTCTGCGCGGTCCTCGGCGCCTGCGGGCCCGCCTCGATGATCGGCTTCGACTTCGCCCGCCCCGCCAACCCGCCGGAGCGTCAGGGAACGGCCTCGGGAATCGTCAACATGGGTGGTTTCACGGCCTCGATGACGACGCTGCTCGCGGTCGGCGTCCTCCTCGACGCGACCGGAGACGACTACCGGATCGCGTTCTCCTCCGTCTTCGTCCTGGAGGCGCTGGGCGTCGTGCAGATCCTGCGCCTGAAGTCCCGTACGGCACGCCTGGAGAAGGAACGCCTCGTCGCGAGCCGCGTCGAGGCCGTTCACGTACCGGCGTAGACGGACCTCACGCGGACTTCACGGCGTGACGGCGAAGTTGTCCAGAATGGCCTGAGCCAGCTCCGCGTCGCCCTCGATCTTGATCCGGTCGGCGACCGCCCCATGACGGACCCGGCCGCAGGCGAGGCGTACGTACGTCTCCCAGTCGAGCGCCAGCGTCACGGCGGGCCCCAGCGACGGAGCGCCGTCGACCGTGCCGCGACCCTCCGCGTCCACGCGTACCGTCCGCAGGAACTCCACCGGGCCGTGCACGTCCATCACGATCGCCGAGTTCGGCGGCGCGCCCGCGTCCTTCGCGACCACCTTCGGCAGCGCGGCGAGCAGGTTGTCGCGGGCCACCAGGGCGCCGGGGGAGTCCAGGTTGCCCGGCTTCCCGAGGGCGGTCCGCAGGTCCTGCTCGTGGACCCAGACGTCGAAGGCGCGCATCCGGTAGGCCAGTTCGAGGGTCTGCTCGGCGCCGAGGGGGGCGCGGATCAGACGGTCGGGCGACCGGTTCTCGTTGCGCAGCTGACGGGCGCGGCGGATCAGGACGTACTCCAGCTCCGAGGTCATCTCGGGGCCGGTGTGGTGCCGCCGCACATCGACCTGCATCTCCATGTAGCGCGCGAACTCACTGCGTACGTGGTAGAGATCGCGGGGCAGCGAGTGGATCGGCCGCGGATCGCCGAGCATCTCGCACTCCAGGCCGATGACATGGGACACGATGTCGCGGACCGACCAGCCCGGGCACGGTGTCGCGCGGTTCCATTCGCCCTCCACGAGCGGCTGCACCAGCTCGGCTATCGCTTCGATGGAGTGGGTCCAGGCGTCGGCGTAGGTCTGGAGGCTGGGATGGACGGTCACGGGACCCCTCGGCGGTTCTGCGGTGCACGGGCTGGCGATCGAGCGGACAGGCGGGCTGGAGACAAGACTGCGTGGGAGGCTCGGACGCTAAGTTACGCTGCCCGAAGGCACCCCGGCAGTGCTTTCGTGTGACGATCGTAGGCCCGTGTTGACGGCTCGAATGCCAGGACGGTGGTAGTGTGCGCGCCTCGCTGATCCAGATCGCAGTAGACCCGGACGAATCGGTCGTTTCGCGCCGTGCGCGGGTGGCGGAGCTGGTACGGGCGGAGCGCGGCGCCGCGGACCTCGTCGTCCTGCCGGAGCTGTGGCCGATGGGGGCGTTCGCGTACGAGTCCTTCGCGGCGGAGTCCGAACCGCTGCACGGCCCCACGTACGAGGCGATGGCGGCGGCCGCCCGGGACGCGGAGGTCTGGCTGCACGCCGGCTCGATCGTCGAGGCGGCGGGCGGGGCCCTGTACAACACCTCCCTGGTCTTCACGCCGGAGGGCGAACTCGCCGCCAGCTACCGGAAGATCCACCGCTTCGGCTTCGACAAGGGCGAGGCCGTGATGATGGCGGCGGGCGACGAGCTGGTGACGTTCGCCCTGCCGGACCTGATGGTGGGGGTCGGGACCTGCTACGACCTGCGCTTCCCGGAGCTGTTCCGGGGCCTGGTGGACGCGGGCGCCCAGGCGTTCGTCGTCCCGGCGGGCTGGCCGGCCCGGCGCCGCGCCCACTGGACGCTGCTCGCGCAGGCGCGGGCGGTGGAGAACCAGGCGTACATGCTGGCCTGCGGCACGGCCGGCACTCACGCGGGCGTGGAGCAGGCCGGGCACTCGATCGTGGTGGACCCGTGGGGCGAGGTCCTCGCGGAGGCGGGCCCGGGCGAGGAGATCCTGCGCGTGGACCTCGACCCGGAGAAGGTGACGACGACGAGGGAACAGTTCCCGGCGCTGAAGGACCGGGTGCTGTAAGGGCCTTGGAGGCATCGCCCTGGCCCCGGCCCTGGTCTCAGCCCTCGCGCTCCCGCTCGGCCATCCGGATCACGCACACCGCGACGGCGATGAGCAGCGCGGAGTCGGCGTCCTCGCGGACGACGTTCACGGCGTACGTGTCCCGGACGCGGAACCACTGCCGGGAGATGTGGGCGAGGAGTTCGCCGTCGTACTCGACGGTGAACTCCCGATCCAGAATCCGCCCGCTGACGTCCAGTTCGGTGCCCTCGACGAGGGTGACCCGGTAGTGGTTGCGGAGCAGCGAGAGCCGTTTGCGGCGGATGGCGGCGAGCGGCCGGTCGTCGCGCTCGATGGTCATCGCGTCCCGCAGGCTGAACATCTTCTGCCGCAGCGTGACCAGGACCTGCCCGTGGGGATCCTTCAGCTCCAGCGTGTCGCGCAGCCGCAGGGCCTTGCCGTCGACGAGAAAGGCGTGGCGGCCGTGCTCGTCCTCGATCCAGTAGTCGTCGCCGATGGCGAAGATTTTGTCCCGTACGAGATATTTCATTCTGTCAGGCCTTCCCCGACGGACGGCGGTTCACGCAGGCGCGAAGTAGCGCGTGAAGGGCTCGGTGGTGGCGCCGAGCAGCTCGCCGAAGGGGGCGTCGAGCTGGTGGATCAGCAGCACCGTGAAGGCGATGAAACCGGCCAGGCCCATCACCATCACCATGTGGGTGAAGCTGCGCCTGATGCCGAAGAGGAACATGAAGGCCAGGGTCAGCGCGCCGCCGATGATCAGGCCCGTCCACAGGACCGGTGACAGCCGTTCCTGGGCCGCCGCCTCGCGGCCCCGCCGGGCGTCGTCGACGTAGCCGAGCTGGGCGAGCACCTCCTGGGCGAGGAGCTGATCGGGGATCGGGTCCTCGTCGTGTGCCTCGCTCGCGGCGCGCAGCCGTTCGAGGAGCTGCCAGCCTCCCTGGCCCAGGGGTTCGCGTTCGGCCATCCTGGGCCACTCGACGTCGACGACATGGATCGCGTACGCGTGGGCGGCGTCGCGGACGGGCTGTCGGCGGTCGGCGGGGAGGGCGTCGGCGAGCAGGTACATCTGGTGGAGGGCGCTCGCCTCGGCCTGGACGTGGTCGGCGGCCGAGGAACGGTTGTCCCAGACCGAGACCAGGCACAGGCCGAGCACGACGGCGTAGAGGACCGAGACCATCATCGCGATGAACTCGGCGACGTCCTCGCGGGGCTCCTCGTCCGCGGCGGCCGGGAACAGCCTGGTCTTGGCGACCACGGCGAGGGCGGCGGCGAGCGCGACTCCGAGGACGACGACGAGGGTTTCCAGGAGGGCCATGGTCTTTCTTCCGTGGTCGTCAGCGTTGGCGGGAGCCGAGGAGGGCGGCGGCGATCGCCGCGGGGATGAGGATCAGCAGGAGCGTCAGGACGACGCCGAGCTCGGGGAGTTCGCGGGTGCGGCGGCGCAGACGGGGGAGGAGCCCTTCGTCGTCGGTGATGGTCGGCGGGACGGCGATGGCGGGAGGGACGGCGGGAGGGGTGTCCGGGGGGGGGGCGCCGGGCGGGGGGGGGGGGGGGGGGGGGGGGGGGGGGAGGGGGGGGGGGGGGGGGGGGGGGGGTGGCCCCCCCCCCCCCCCCGGGCGGGGGCGGGGGCGGTACGGGAGGGGGCGCGACGGGAGGGGGCGGCGGCGCGGGTGGTACGGGCGGGGGTACGGCGGCGGCGCCCGGGCCGGTGCCCATACCCGTACCCGTGCCAGTACCGGCAGCCGTGCCCGTGCCCGCGCCCGTGCCGGCAGCCGTGCCCGTGCCAGCTCCCGCAGCCGTACCGGTGTCCGTGCCAGCTGCGGTGCCGCTGCCGGTGGTGCCGGTACCGACACCCGTACTCGTACCGGCTGCCGTACCTGTACCGGCTGCGGTGCCGGTGCCCGTGCCCGTACCGGCAGCCGTGCCGGCACCGGCTCCCGCACCCGCGCCAGGGGCTCCGGGAGCTCCGGGAGCGCCGGCGGCCCCGCCGGGCGTATCCACCGGTGGTCCGACGGGCATGACGTACGACCTTGGCACCCCTGCCACCCCAGGCGCCCCTGCCACCCCTGCCACCCCCGGAGCGCCGGCGGCAGCACCCGGGGCACGCCCAGGCGCTCCCCCCGGAGGGGCCGGGGCGCGGAGCGTGAACGACGCCGACGCGTTCGCCGTCAGCAGGGGCGGGCCCACAACATTCCCCCGAACGCCCACCGTCGCGACTCGGTCGCTGCCCGACGCGTGGCCCGTGCTGCGGTGGGTGCCCGGCGGGCGGTGGACGGTGGCTGCGCAGCGGGCCGAGGCCCCGGGTGCGAGGACGGGTACGGTGCCGCGTCGCCCCGCGCAGTCGATGCCCGCCTCCGTCAGGCCGAGCGCGGCGTCGGTGAGGCGGATCGCGTGGACCGGCCGGTTGCCCCGGTTGGAGACCGTGTACTGCACGACCGCCGTCCCAGGGGGCCGTGTCCGTACCGTCTCCGTCAGCTCCAGTGCCCCGCCCACCCCGGTGTACCCGGAGTAGGCGGTGGCCGTGTGCCGTAACCGCAGCGAGGGGACCTCCGCCAACGCCCGCGCCGTCCCCTCGTGGTGACCGGCCCGCGCACGGAAGCGGGCCGTGCACACGGCGGAGGAGCGCGGGGCCAGCGGCCCGGCCGGGCAGCGCACGCTCACGCCCGGCTCGCTCACCCGGATCCCGTACAGATCGGCCTCCCCGCTGTTCACCAGCCGGTACCGCTTCTCGACCAGGTCCCCCACCCGCACGTCCGGGGGCCACTCCTCGCTGTCGCCGCGCGCGTTGACGGTCACGGTGACCCGCAGCGCCCCCTCCCCGGTCCCGCCGGCCCGGGCACCGGAGACGGGAAGCAGAAACAGGGGCAGAAACAGGACCGCCGCCAGGAGAGGCAGCCCGGCGTGCCGACGACGCATGACACCTCGCACCCAGGAGACGGAAAAGTCGGATGATCGTTCCGCCCATGCTGTCCAGACCTTCGGCATATGCCAACGGCAAGACACGCCCCCTTCCCCCTCCCCACCCCCGCTTTCACCCTCCCGGTCCCGCCCCGCCCCTCTGTGCGGCACCCTCCTGTACCTCCGCCTGTCCCTCGACCGGGACGGCAAGACTGCAATCGAACGGCAGGAAGCCGACTGCCGTGCCTGGGCCGAACACAACGGACTGACCGTCCGCAAGGTCCACATGGACAGAGGGCGCTCCGGCTACAAGACCGTTGAGCGCAAGGGCTTCGACGCCGCGCTGGCTTCAGTCACGGCAGGCGTCGTCGGCACGCTGATCGTCTGGAAACTGGACCGCCTGTCCCGCAAGGGCATCGGCCAGGTGGGCAAGGTGCTGGACGACATCGAGAAGGCCGGCGGCCGTCTCGTCTCGGTCGTGGACGGTCTCGACACATCGAACGACTCGGCGCGCATGGTCGTCGCCATGCTCGCTGAGCTCGCCCGGTCCGAGTCGAAGAACCTCGGTACGCGCGTCGGCCATGCCAAGCGCTACCTACGCAGCAAGGGCCAGTGGATCGGCGGACAGCCTCCGTACGGGCTGCTCATCGACCCGAAGACCAAGAAGCTCGTCCACGACCCGGACCACGCCGTCTACGCCCGCCTGATCGCGGATGAAGCACTCGCCGGAACCTCGTTGGTCAAGATCGCCCGACTCCTCAACGAGTACGAGATCCAGTCGCCCAGGGGTGGTCAGTGGAACGCGGCCAGCATCATGCAGCTCCTGCGCTCCCCGGCGTTCGCCGGCCTGATGCCGGAGACCGAGTTCATTGAGACGGACGACGGCGAGCGGAAGTACACGGGCAGGGTCTTTCCATACCGAGATCCCGAGACGCTCGACACGGTCGAGATCGGTGCGGGGATCATTACGGTCGGAGAGCGTGAACAGATCATCCGCACGCTGGAATCCAGAACGTTCGTGCACGCGGGAAAGCGGCGACCGAAGCCCGAGGGAACTGCACTGCTCACCGGACTCGTCTACTGTGCGGTTCCTGGCTGCGGTCGCCGGATGCACCGCGTGGGCGGGAGCTATCAGTGCATGGCTCGCCGTGCGGGCAACCAGTGCATCGGCGCTTCGGCGCTGGCTGAGGCCGTGGACGACTACGTGACCGAACAGTTCCTCACGAAGCTCCCGGGGCTCGAACCGCACGATCCGCTGCTTGTCGCAATCGCGGATCGCTGGGTGCACCGCGTGGACCCGGAGACCTTCGCGAGACGTGATGCGCTTACTTCCGAGATCCAGGACGAGGAAGCCCGCTTGGCTGACTTGGAGGACGCCCGCTACGTGCGCGGCGAGTTCAATGGCCCTGCAGCCGTGGAACGCTACAACCGGCTTTCGGAGCGACTGAGGGGCCGCATCGAGGGCCTTCGCACCGATCTCCACAGGCTCCCCATGCCCTCCGTGGACGTGTCACCGATGCTCCACGCCCTCACCCTGCGCGAGGCGTGGGCGGACGCGGCGAACGAAGACCGGCGCGATCGGTTGTCGCTCGCCATCGACCGGGTTGAAGTGAGTAAGGGAGTGCGCGGGCAGCGGATCGTCCCGGAGCAACGCATCCAGATCCATTGGGCGAAGCCGGCGGGCACCGACGCCGCCACCTGAGAACTACGGCAAGCGCCCCGCCGTCGGCAGCGGACAGACGTGACGCTCTCGCCCGGTTACCTCTGATCCAGCACACCGGCCGGACGGTCACATGACGTACCTTCGGGAGTCTCGGAAGTCGCCGCGGTGGAGTGCACGCCCTGAGCAGGCGGTTCTTACCTGCGTGATCCTGCGTTCACGGGCGGATGGCAAGCTTGAAGCATGAACGATGCCTCCGCGTCCCGCCGCCGTGCCCGTGTCCGTGCTCCCGAGCTGATCGGCAAGGGCGGCTGGCTCAACACCGGAGGCAAGGAGCTCACGCTCGCCGACCTGCGAGGTAAGTGCGTTGTTGTTGATTTCTGGACCTTCTGCTGCATTAACTGCCTCCACGTCCTCGACGAGCTCCGCGAACTCGAGGAGGAGCACCGCGACACGCTCGTGATCATCGGCGTGCACTCGCCGAAGTTCGTTCACGAGGCCGATCACCAGGCCGTCGTCGACGCCGTCGAGCGGTACGAGGTGCACCACCCGGTCCTCGACGACCCGGAGTTGGCGACCTGGAAGCAGTACGCGGTACGGGCCTGGCCGACGCTCGTCGTCATCGACCCCGAGGGGTACGTCGTCGCCCAGCACGCGGGCGAGGGGCACGCCAACGCGATCCGGACGCTCGTCGAGGAGCTGGAGGCCGAGCACGAGGCCAAGGGGACGCTGCGGCGCGGGGACGGGCCGTACGTGCCGCCGGAGCCGGTCGCGACCGACCTGCGCTTCCCCGGCAAGGTCGTCCTCCTCGGCAATGGCAACTTCCTGGTCTCCGACACCACCCGCCACGAGCTCGTGGAGCTGGAGCCGGACGGGGAGACCGTGGTGCGGCGGATCGGGGACGGTGCGTTCCGCGAGCCGCAGGGTCTCGCGCTGCTCCCCGACGGCAAGGTCGTCGTCGCCGACACCGTCAACCACGCGCTGCGCACCTTCGATCCGGCGACCGGCGCGATCGAGCTGATCGCCGGCACCGGGAAGCAGTGGTGGCAGGGCTCGCCGACGTCCGGCCGCGCCCTCGACGTGGACCTGTCCTCGCCGTGGGACGTGGCCTGGTGGCAGGGCAAGGTGTGGATCGCGATGGCCGGTGTCCACCAGCTGTGGACGTACGACCCGGAGACGCGCACCGTCCAGGTCGCGGCCGGTACGACGAACGAGGGGCTCGTCGACGGGCCGGCCGACGACGCCTGGTTCGCGCAGCCCTCGGGGCTCGCCGCCACCGAGGACCGGCTATGGATCGCCGACTCCGAGACCAGCGCCCTGCGGTGGATCGACACCGAGGGCATCGTCCACACCGCCGTCGGCACCGGGCTCTTCGACTTCGGCCACCGCGACGGCGCCGCCGGCCAGGCCCTGCTCCAGCACCCGCTGGGCGTCACGGCCCTCCCCGACGGGTCGGTCGCCATCTCCGACACGTACAACCACGCCCTGCGCCGCTACGACCTGGCGTCCGGCGAGGTGACGACGCTCGCCACCGATCTGCGCGAGCCGAGCGACGCCGTTCTCGTCGGCGACGAGATCGTGGTCGTCGAGTCGGCCCGGCACCGGCTGACCCGGCTGCGGCTGCCCGAGGAGGCGGTCCAGGTCGAGGCGGTCGCCCACCGCACCCGGCGCGAGGCCACCGAGGTCGCGCCCGGCCGGCTCCGGCTCGACGTGGTCTTCCAGGCGCCGACGGGCCAGAAGCTGGACGACCGTTACGGCCCCTCCACCCGGCTCCTCGTCTCCTCGACCCCGCCGGAGCTGCTGCTCGGCGGCGAGGGCACGGGCACGGACCTGTTCCGGGAGCTCGACATCAACCCGGAGATCACCGAGGGCGTCCTGCACGTGTCGGCCATGGCCGCCTCCTGCGACGACGACCCGGCCAACGAGTACCCGGCCTGCCATGTGCACCAGCAGGACTGGGGCGTCCCGGTGAAGGTGACCGACGGCGGCGCCGCCCGGCTCCCGCTGATCCTCGCGGGTATGGACGCCTAGGCCCGGCGCCTGCCCGGGGAGGCTCAGCCCTCCAGGAAGGCCACCAGGGCGTTCGCGAGGAGGTACGGGTCGTTCGCGCCGCACAGTTCGCGGGCGCTGTGCATCGAGAGGCAGGCGACGCCGATGTCGACCGTGCTGATGCCGTGGCGGGCCGCCGTGATCGGGCCGATCGTCGTGCCGCAGGGCATGTCGTTGTTGGAGACGAACGACTGCCATGGCACGCCCGCCTTCTCGCAGGCCGCGGCGAACACCGCCCGGCCGCTGCCGTCGGTGGCGTAGCGCTGGTTGACGTTCACCTTGAGGATCGGGCCGCCGTTGGGGCGCGGGTGGTGCGTCGGGTCGTGGCGTTCCGCGTAGTTGGGGTGGACGGCGTGGCCGACGTCGGAGGAGAGGCAGATCGAGCCGGCGAAGGCGCGGGCGCGGTCCTCGTAGGCGCCGCCGCGGGCGTAGACGGAGCGCTCCAGGACGTTGCCGAGCAGCGGGCCCTGGGCGCCGGTGTCGGCCTCGGAGCCGTTCTCCTCGTGGTCGAAGGCGGCGAGGACCGGGATGTACGGGAGGTCGTGCCGGGCCGATACGGCGGCCAGGGCGGCGACGCCCGCGTGCACGGAGATCAGGTTGTCCATCCGGGGGCCCGCGAGGAGTTCGCGGTCGCGGCCGAGGTAGGAGGGGGCCTCGATGGCGTGGACCATCAGGTCCCAGCCGCTGACGTCCTCGGCGTCGACGCCCGCCTCCTCCGCCACGAAGCGGATCAGGTCGCCCTCGTGGACCGCGCCGAGGCCCCAGATCGGCTGCATGTGGCGCTGGCGCTCCAGCTTGAGGCCGTCGTTGACCTGGCGGTCGAGGTGGATGGCGAGCTGCGGGACGCGCAGCACCGCGCGGTCCACGTTCACCAGGTGGTGGCGGCCGTCCCGCAGGGTGAGGCGGCCCGCGAGGCCGAGGTCGCGGTCGAGCCAGGTGTTGAGCAGCGTCCCGCCGTAGATCTCGACGGCGACCTGGCGCCAGCCCTGCGTACCCATGTCGGGCTGCGGCTTGACGCGCAGGTTGGGGGAGTCGGTGTGGGCGCCGACGATCCGGTACGGGGTGTGGGGCGTCGCGCCCTCCGGTACGTACCAGGCGATGAGCGCGCCCCCGCGGATCACGTACTTCCCGCCGGTCGTCCCGTCCCAGGCGGCGGTCTCCTCGACCTGTCGGAAGCCGGCCTTCTCCAGCCGCTCGGCGGCGTTCGCCACGGCGTGGTACGGCGACGGGGAGGCCGCCAGGAAGGTCATGAGGTCGTCGGTGTGGCCGCGGTCGAAGCGGGCGGTGCTCGTCATGGGTTCACCTTACGCACGCCCCGGATTCCGGAGTCGGGGCCCCGAAAAACGCCGAAGAACCAACCCCGAAGAACCCCTGAAGAACCCCTGAAGAACCCTGAAGAACCCCGGAAAAGACGGAACGGCCCACTCCCCTCCCCGGGAGCGAGCCGTTCCTTCATGGACGTGGCGCGTCGTACCAAGCGGTACTAGAACGCGGCCTCGTCCAGGTCCATCAGCGAGCCGTCGACCGCCTCGGCGAGCGCGCGCTCGGCGGAGACGCCCGGCAGGACGTTCGCGGCGAAGAACTTCGCGGCCGCGATCTTGCCCTGGTAGAAGGCCTGGTCCTTGGCGGAGGCGCCGGCGGCCAGCTTCTCGGCGGCGACGGCCGCACCCTTCAGCAGCAGGTAGCCGACGACCACGTCGCCGGAGGCCATCAGCAGGCGGGTGGTGTTGAGGCCGACCTTGTAGATGTTCTTGACGTCCTCGCCGGTGGCGGTGAGGTCGGTGAGCATCGTGCCGACGATGCCCTCCAGGTCCACGGCCGCCTTGGCGAGCGCGTCGCGGGCGCCGGCCAGCTCCTCGCCGCCGGTGCCGACCGCGAGGAACTTCTTGATCTCCTCGGCCAGCGCGTTCAGGGACGCGCCCTGGTCGCGGACGATCTTGCGGAAGAAGAAGTCCTGGCCCTGGATGGCCGTGGTGCCCTCGTAGAGGGTGTCGATCTTGGCGTCCCGGATGTACTGCTCGATCGGGTACTCCTGCAGGAAGCCGGAGCCGCCGAAGGTCTGGAGCGACTGCGCGAGCTGCTCGTAGCCCTTCTCGGAGCCGTAGCCCTTCACGATCGGCAGCAGCAGGTCGTTCAGGCCGATCTGGGCCTTCGCGTCCTCGCCCGCGGCCTCCTTGAGCTGGATCTCGTCCTGCACGGCGGCCGTGTAGAGGACGAGGGAGCGCATGCCCTCCGCGTACGCCTTCTGCGTCATCAGCGAGCGGCGGACGTCCGGGTGGTGCGTGATGGTGACCTTGGGGGCGGTCTTGTCCATGAACTGCGCCAGGTCGGTGCCCTGGACGCGCTCCTTGGCGTACTCCAGGGCGTTGAGGTAGCCCGTGGAGAGGGTGGAGATCGCCTTCGTGCCGACCATCATGCGGGCGAACTCGATGATGAGGAACATCTGGCGGATGCCGTCGTGCTTGTCGCCGATCAGCCAGCCCTTGGCGGGGTGCTGGTCGCCGAACGTCATCTCGCACGTGTTGGAGGCCTTGAGGCCCATCTTGTGCTCGACGTTCGTGGCGTACACGCCGTTGCGCTCGCCCAGCTCGCCGGTCTCCCAGTCGAAGTGGTACTTCGGCACGAGGAACAGGGAGAGGCCCTTGGTGCCGGGCCCTGCACCCTCGGGGCGGGCGAGGACGTAGTGGAGGATGTTCTCCGACATGTCGTGCTCGCCGGACGTGATGAAGCGCTTCACGCCCTCGATGTGCCAGGAGCCGTCCTCCTGCTGGATCGCCTTCGTACGGCCCGCGCCGACGTCCGAGCCCGCGTCGGGCTCGGTGAGGACCATGGTGGAGCCCCACTGCTTCTCGACGGCGATCTGCGCGATCTTCTTCTGCGCCTCGTTGCCCTCGGTGAAGAGGATGCCGGCGAAGGCCGGGCCGGAGGAGTACATCCACACGGCCGGGTTGGCGCCGAGGATCAGCTCCGCGTAGGCCCAGATCAGGGAGCGCGGGGAGGTGGTGCCACCGATCTCCTCGGGCAGGCCGAGCCGCCAGTACTCGGAGTCCATGAAGGCCTGGTACGACTTCTTGAAGCTCGCCGGGACCGGGGCGGTGTTGGTCTCCGGGTCGAAGACCGGCGGGTTGCGGTCGGCGTCGGCGAAGGACTCGGCCAGCTCGTTCTCGGAGAGGCGGGTCAGCTCCTCCAGGACGCTCTTGGCGGTCTCGACGTCCATCTCCTCGAACGGACCGGTGCCGTACACCTTGTCGCGCCCGAGTACCTCGAAGAGGTTGAACTCGATGTCGCGGAGATTCGACTTGTAGTGCCCCATGGCGACGGCTCCGTAAGGCTCGGGGAGGCAGGTTCCTCGTACACGTACCAGCGAGTAGCTAATGCTCTCTCCGATGATGCTACCCGCGGGTAATAAGAAGCAACCCCTATCCGACATCTGTGACGTCAATCGCTGCGTCAAGGGTTGCGGGCGGCTCGCCCACGGATCGGGGAATGATCCGTTCCGCCCGGGTGTGTCGCGTAACCGGGCCGCTACGGTCCGTGACGGCGCATGAAGATCACGTGCGCTCACACGAACCGGAGGTATCACTCATGCGACGTTCCTTCGTGAAGCTCGGCGGCCTGCTGGCCGGCACGATGATGGCCCTGACCGCGGCGGCCTCGTCCGCCCCCGCGACGGCGGCGGACCCGGCGTACTTCGAGTTCACGGACGTGACCCGCGAGACGGCCGTCGTACGCATCGACGACCCCGCCAAGATCCAGCACGCCCGTGACCTGCTCAGCGGCGAGACGAGCGAGCGGCCGCACCTCGTCGGCCGGATCGACAAGCGCCCCGCTCCCTACAACCCGCGCTGGAGCTACCACCTCCGGCCCGAGACCGTCGACTTCTTCGAGGTGGCCATCGAGGTCTGCGACGCGACCATGCCGTACGTCGAGGACCACCTCGACGAGGCGGGCGGTGCCTTCCTGCCGGGCCTCGTCTGGTGCCCCTGGACCTCGCAGCTGACCCGTGAGGTCAGTGCCCCGTAACTCCGGAGGGGGCGGCGGGCGGGGATGCGCACCGACTAGTCTCTGGGGCATGTACGGCTACGAGCAGAACCCGGGTGCGCAGCAGCAGTACGCCCCGCCTCCGCAGCAGGGGTACGCGCAGCAGCCGCCTCTGTACCCCGAGCCGTCGCCGCCCTCGCTCGCCGACGCCGTACGGGCGTTCACGACCGGGTCCCTGTCGGCCGAGGACTTCCAGCAGATCTTCGCGACCTCGAAGGTCTACTGCCCCCGCGGCGACAACCCCGGCTTCCTGGCCCTGCACAACACCCAGCAGCCCGTGATCCCGATGTTCACCTCCCTCAAGGAGCTGCGGCGGTACGCGGGCAAGGAGTCGAAGTACTTCGTCATCACCGGCGCCGAGGTGATCGACCTGCTCCCGACCGGCTACGGCTTCGTCCTCGACATGGAGGGCGACCACCGGGTGGTCTTCGATGCGAAGGCCGTGGAGCAGATGGTCGACTTCGCGATGCGCCGGATGTACGGCTAGCCGGATGTACGGCTAGAGGGCAGCCGCTCAGAGAGTGACCGGTCGGCGGGCAGCGGCTCAGAGAGTGACCGGCCGGCGGGCAGCGGCTCAGAGAGTGACCGGCCGGCGGGTGCCGGCCTTGCGCGCGCTCCGGTGTGTCCACCCGGCGTACGCGCACCACACCGCGGCGGCCAGCAGCGCCGCGGCCGCTCCCGCGCCCAGGATCAACGGTTCCGGGCGGAAGGCGAGCGCCAGCCGGGTGCTGAGGAACACGATGCCGCAGCAGACCCGGCCCGGCCCGTAGACCGGTATCCGCGCCGCCGTGGCGCGCAGCAGCGCGGCGGCGGCCAGGCCCGTGACGCCGCATACGGCGAGCAGCGGCCAAGGCGAGCCGGGGGCCGCGCTCGGGATGCCGAACTCGGGCGAACCCAGGCGGAACATCGAGGCCGCCCAGCCCAGGCCGAGGCCGCAGACGGTGACGGCCACACCCCAGAGCGCGTGACGCCACAGCGGGCCGGGCCTGGTCTCGCCCTCCTCGTGCTCTCCGTGCTCTCCGTGCTCTCCGTTCTCCGGCAGGTCGTCGTCGGGGTTCAGGGCATCCATCACGGACGGTAGGACGCCGGACGGCCGGTGACGGTTGGGTCCGCTCCGGGGAATGTCTTCGGGACGCTCCGCGTTCCGGGTGGCAGGAAGTTCATGGTTCAACTAAACTAGTCGCACAAGGAGGTCCCGCCATGCCCGCTGTGACTGTCGAGAACCCGCTCACCCTGCCGCGCGTCGCCGCCCCGGCCGACGCCGTCTCCCGCCCCGTGCTCGCCGTGACCACGGCCCCGTCCGGCTTCGAGGGCGAGGGTTTCCCGGTGCGCCGCGCGTTCGCCGGGATCAACTACCAGTACCTCGACCCGTTCATCATGATGGACCAGATGGGGGAGGTGGAGTACGGCCCGGGCGAGGCGAAGGGCACGCCCTGGCACCCGCACCGCGGCTTCGAGACCGTCACGTACATCATCGACGGCATCTTCGAACACCAGGACTCCAACGGCGGTGGCGGCACCATCACCAACGGCGACACCCAGTGGATGACCGCCGGATCGGGCCTGCTCCACATCGAGGCTCCGCCGGAGTCCCTCGTCGTCAGCGGCGGGATCTTCCACGGGCTCCAGCTGTGGGTGAACCTGCCGGCCTCCGACAAGATGATGGCCCCGCGCTACCAGGACATCCGCGGCGGTCAGGTCCAGTTGCTGACCTCCCCCGACGGCGGCGCGCTGATCCGCGTCATCGCGGGCGACCTCGACGGCCACGCCGGGCCTGGCGTCACGCACACCCCGATCACGATGATCCACGCGACCGTCCGGCCGGGCGCCGAGCTGACCCTGCCCTGGCGCGAGGACTTCAACGGCCTCGTCTACGTGCTCGCGGGGCGCGGCTCCGTCGGTACGGAGCGCAGGCCGGTCCACACGGGCCAGACCGCGGTCTTCGGCAAGGGCGGCGCGCTCACGGTGCGGGCGGACGAGAAGCAGGACGGGCACACGCCCGACCTGGAGGTCGTCGTCCTCGGCGGACAGCCGATCCGCGAGCCGATGGCGCACTACGGCCCGTTCGTCATGAACACCCAGGCCGAACTCCGCCAGGCCTTCGAGGACTTCCAGGCGGGCCGACTCGGCACGATCCCGGCGGTGCACGGGATCGGCGAGTAACAGCGACTACGGGTACGGGTACGGGGCCGGGCGCACGGCCCTGCCCCCGCCCGAGTAGAGGTACGGGGCCGGGCGCACGCCCCTGCCCCCGCCCCGTACCCGTACGAACTCTGACGGGGCGTCACTCGTCCGGCTCGTAGCGCAGGACGCCACGCCGGGCGGCGTGGTCCGGTGGACGGGTGCAGACGCAGAGGCCCCTCCTCCCCGAAGCCGCCCGACGGGTCGCCGCCTGGTGCGTGGTCGCGCTGCTCGTCGCGGGGGTCGCGGCCGTCGGGATCTGGCTGTGCGTCGTGTTCCAGACGGCCGTCACGCCCGTCCTGCTAGCGATCCTCGGCACCGCGCTCCTCGGGCCGCTCCACCGGCGCCTGGTGAAGATGAAGGTACGGAAGTCGCTCGCCGCCGGGCTCACCGTCCTCGCGGTCCTCGGCTTCGTCGGCGGCGCCACGTACATCGTCGTCGTCGCGCTCATCGAGACCGGCGACCAGATCATCACGTCGGTGCGGCAGGCCGCCGTCGACATTGCCGAGCACCTGGGGGCGGCCGGCACCTCGCTCGACGACCTCGCCAGGAACGCGAAGGCGCTGCTCGAGAGGTTCGGCGGGACCGCCGCCTCCGGGGTGATCTCCGGGCTCAGCGTCGTCGGCGAGGTGGCCGCCATGGCTCTCCTCGCCCTGCTGCTGATCTTCTTCTTCCTCCGGGACTCCGACAAGGCGGCCGGGGTTCTGCGCTCGATCGCCCCCGGCGCGAACGGCGACACGATGGAGGCCATGGGCCGCCGCGCCTTCGAGGCCGTCGAGGGTTTCATGCGCGGGACGACCATCGTCGCCCTGGTCGACGCCGTCCTCATCACCGTCGGGCTGCTGATCCTGCGGGTGCCGGGCGCCGTCGGGCTCGGCGCGCTCGTCTTCGTCACCGCCTACATCCCGTACCTCGGCGCCTTCCTCTCCGGGGCCGTCGCCATCCTCGTCGCGCTCGCCGACCGGGGCTTCGTCATCGCGCTGTGGGCCCTCGGCGTCGTCCTGGCCGTGCAGGTCCTGGAGGGGAACGTCCTCCAGCCCATGATCCAGAGCCGGACCGTGCAGATGCACCCGGCGGTCGTCATGCTCGCCATCACGGCCGGGGCGTCCGTCGCCGGGATCCTGGGCATGCTGCTGGCCGTACCGGTCACGGCGGCCGCGTTCGGCGTCATCGGCGAGCTGCGCGGCCGGTACGGGACGCAGGAGGCGTCCGCCCCGGAGTGAACCTGAGGCGTCCGCACGTGGTCAGGTCGCCGCCGGCATGCCGCCCGGCTCGAAGGACGCCAGCATCTTCTCCAGGGCGGCCTGGTCCGGGCCCACGAAGGGGTCCGCGTCCGGGGCCATCAGCAGCGTGTCGACCATCTGGCCGGTCATCCGCACCGCGGGCGGCAGATGCGTGGAGAGCACGATCTCCGGGTTCATCTCCCGCAGCGGCTCGACCGTCTCCCGGTACTTGCCCGGGGCCACCATGTGCACCCACGGGCTGTCCACGGTCGCCCACAGCAGCTGCGTCTGCCGCAGCTCCTCCGGCTTGAGGTCGTTCGCGTGCCCGCTCTCGGCGAGTTCGGCGGTGGGCATCGGCCCGCCGAAGCAGTCCGAGGTGAAGCAGATCCGGGTCTTCTCGTCGTAGAAGCCGACGGTCGCCGGGTTGTCGTAGAGCGGCGGCCGGAAGGCGTCGAGGGTGCGGTCACCGACGTCCAGGGACTGGCCGGGGTTGAGGAAGTAGACGCGGTCCATCGGCAGCGGGCGCTCGGTGGTCATGATCCCGGCGCCGAGGAAGGTGGTCACGACCTTCGCCCGGGGCGCGGCCACGAGCAGGTCGAAGATGCCGCCCGTGTGGTCGCGGTCGGGGTGCGTGAGCCAGATCCAGAGGACGTCGGCGGGGTCGATGACCGAGCCGAGCGCGTTGACGAAGTCGCGGTCGGCTATCGAGAGCCCGGTGTCGACGACGACGGGTTCCTGGGCCTTGAGGACGTAGGCGTTGGCGGGTATGTGACCGATCCCCGGCACTTCGAGGCTGTCGGCCAGGACGGTGGTGTCGCTTCCGACCCTGTGGGTGTCCATGGCGAACTCCGTGGTCCCCCCGGCGGCGGCGGTACGACACCAGTCTCCTCCCCGCCGGTGCGCCTCGCGCGCCGTGCACAGGGGGGCGGGTGTGCGCCCGCGGCGTGTGGAGACGGGGGACGGGTGTGCGCCCGCGCGGTGAACAGACGGGGGGCGGCTTTGCGCCCCGCGCGGTGTTCACAGACGGGGGCGACTACCGTGCCCGCGCCGTGCACAGCCGGGGGCGGCTGCGCGCCCGCGCAGCACACAGCCGCGGGCGACTACCGTGCCCGCGCAGCACACAGCCGCGGGCGACTACCGTGCCCGCGCCGTGCACAGCCCGAGGCGACTACGCCCGCGCGGTGTAGAGACGGGAGGCGGCTGCGCCCGCGCGGTGTACAGACGGGAGGCGGCTGCGCGCTCCCGGCGTGTACGGACGGGGGCGTCTGCGCGCCGCGCCGTGCGCAGCCGGGGCGACTACCGCGCCCGCGCGGTGCACAGCCTGGGGGCGCTGCGCGCCCGCGGCGTGTTGGACGGGCCCCGGCTGGGCGCCCGCGCCGTGCGCAGCGGGGGCGGCTGTGCGTCCGCGCCTTGTACAGAGGGGGCCAGCTACGCGCCCTCGCGCCGTGCGCAGCCGAGGGCGGCTGCGCCCGGCGGCGGGTACGACGGCGGTGACCACCGCGCCCGCGCCAAGCCAGGCGCGGCTGCGCGCCGCGCCACGCCCACCCAGGCGCGGCTACGCGCAGCAGCCCTTCTCCGATGCCGGCTCGTGGAGTTCGAACCAGATCGACTTGCCCTCGCCCCGCGGGTCCACGCCCCACGCGTGCGCCAGCATCTCCATCAGCACCAGGCCCCGCCCCGAGGACGCCATCTCCCCCGGGTGCCGCTTGTGCGGCAGCTCGTCGCTGGCGTCGGAGACCTCCACCCGGAGCCTCCGCGCGTCCGCCGCGCAGGTCACCTCCGCGACGAGGAGCGCGTCGCCGTCCGTGTGGATGAGGACGTTGGTGACCATCTCGGAGACCATCAGGACCGCCGAGTCGACCTGGTCCTCGTCCCGCCAGTCGTGCAGGAGCTGGCGCAGGTGCTGGCGGGCGGCCGCGATCCGCTGCGGCTCCGCCTGGGCGACGGTCATCATCGTGCGGCGCGGGGCCTGGACGGCGGTCGGGCCCTGGCGGGACAGGAGCAGGAGCGCGATGTCGTCCTCGCGGCGGTCTGCGAGCGGCCCAGTGGTGTGGTGGGACCCGGGCCCGTGGACGGCCTCGACGAGGCTGTCGGCCAGGTCCTCCAGGGAGTCCCCCTCGTGCCCTTCGAGCAGCGCGCGGATACGTTCCCAGCCGCTGTCGAGGTCGTGGCCGCCGGTCTCCAGGAGCCCATCGGTGCACATCATCAGGGTCTCGCCGGGCTCCAGGGTGAACCGGGTCGTCGGATAGTCGGTGTCGGGGTCGATGCCGAGGGGCAGCCCGCCGGCCGTGGGACGCAGGAGAACCGTTCCGTCGGTCATCCGGACCGCCGGGTCGGGGTGCCCGGCCCGGGCGATGTCCACGACACCGGCGACCGGGTCGATCTCCAGATAGAGGCAGGTGGCGAACCGGGGACCCCAGTCCGGCCGACCGCCGTCCGGCCGACCGCCGTCCGGCCGGCCGCCGTCCGGCCGACCGCCGTCCGGGGCACGGCCGCCGTCCAGGGCACGGCCACCCGGGCTCTCATGCGCCCCGTCCCCGGCCCCGTACCCGTCCACCCCCTCCCCGTCCCCGCTGGTGATCCCGTACAGGAACCGCGAGGCGCGCGAGAGGACGGCGTCCGGCCGGTGGCCCTCGGAGGCGTACGCGCGCAGGGCGATCCGGAGCTGGCCCATCAGCCCGGCGGCCCGGACGTCGTGCCCCTGGACGTCGCCGATGACGAGCGCGATACGGCCCCCGGGCAGCTGGATCATGTCGTACCAGTCGCCGCCGACCTGGAGCCCGCCGCCGGTCGGGACGTACCGCGCGGCCACGTGCAGCCCCGGGATCCCGGGGCCGAGGACCGGCATCATCGTGCGCTGCAGGCCCAGCGCCAGCTCGCGCTCGGACTCGGCGACACCGGCGCGGGCGAGGGCCTGGGCGAGCATCCGGGCGACGGTGGTGAGGACGGAGCGCTCGTCGGGGGTGAAGGCGACGGGGTGCTTGAAGGCGGCCATCCAGGCGCCCATGGTGCGGCCCGCGACGATCAGCGGGAGGTAGGCCCAGGACTGCCTGCCGAATCGTTGCGCCAGGGGCCAGGTCACCGGGAAGCGCCGCAGGTACTCGTCCGGCGACGGCAGATAGATCGCCCGCCCGGTCCGTACGACCTCGGCCGCCGGATAGTCGGTGTCCACCGACATCGAGGTGAAGGGGCCCTCGTCGCCCGCGTTGTGCCCGTGGTGGCCGATGATCGTCAGCCGCTCGCCGGCGACCCCGAAGACGGCGAGCCCGTCGGGCGAGAAGCCCGGCATGGAGAGCGAGGCGGCGACCCGGAGCACCTCGGCGGTCGACCGGGCCTCGGCCAGCGCCCGGCCCGCGTCGAGCAGGAACGCCTCGCGGGAGCGGCGCCAGTCGCCGGTGACGGGCGTACGGGCGGCGGTGCCGGGCTGCGGCTCGGCGACCTCCTGGAGGGTGCCGACGAGCTGGTAGGCGCCGTCCTCGATGAGCGGCTTGGACCTGCTCCGTACGGTACGGATCACCCGTCCGTTGCCGTCCATGATCCGGAGCCGGGCCTCGGCGAGGGTCCCTTCGGCGACGGCGAGGTTCACGACCCCGTCGATCTCGTTCCAGTCGACGGGATGAAACCGGGAGCGTACGGCCGCTTCGGTGAGCTGGGCCGGTTCGGCGGGCAGGCCGAGGAGCCGGGCGGCCTCGGCGTCGAGGGTCACGGTCCCGGAGGCGTTGTCCCAGCGCCACAGGCCGGTCGCGATCGCGGCCAGGACATCCTCGGTGCGCATTGACCTACTTTATGAATATCGGACTCCAGGTCGCCACTGAGCGTATTCGAAATGCGATCTCGGGTCTCCCGGTAGTCTTGATGGGTCTGCCGTCACGGCGGCACACCCCCATGGATCCCGAAGACTGGATGAACGACGATGCATCGGTACAGGTCCCACACCTGCGGCGAGCTCCGCGCCTCTGACGTCGGCACCGACGTCCGGCTGAGCGGCTGGCTGCACAATCGGCGCGACCTGGGCGGCATCCTCTTCATCGATCTGCGCGACCACTACGGCATCACGCAGCTCGTCGCCCGGCCCGGCACCGCCGCCGCCGAGGTGCTCGACAAGCTGACGAAGGAGACCGTCGTCCGCGTGGACGGCAAGGTCGTCTCGCGTGGCGCGGAGAACGTCAACCCGGAGCTTCCCACCGGCGAGATCGAGATCGAGGCGGCCGAGGTCGAGGTCCTGGGCGCGGCGAAGCAGATCCCGTTCACCGTCAACATGGACGACGGCGTGAACGAGGAGCGGCGCCTGGAGTACCGCTTCCTCGACCTGCGCCGCGAGCGCATGCACCGCAACATCATGCTGCGCTCGGCCGTCATCGCCTCCATCCGCTCGAAGATGGTGGCCCTCGGCTTCAACGAGATGGCGACCCCGATCCTCGCCGCGACCTCCCCCGAGGGCGCGCGTGACTTCGTCGTCCCGTCCCGGCTGAACCCGGGCAAGTTCTACGCCCTTCCGCAGGCGCCGCAGCAGTTCAAGCAGCTGCTGATGATCTCCGGCTTCGACCGCTACTTCCAGATCGCGCCGTGCTTCCGCGACGAGGACGCCCGCGCGGACCGTTCGCCGGGCGAGTTCTACCAGCTCGACGTCGAGATGAGCTTCGTCGAGCAAGAGGACGTCTTCCAGCCGATCGAGAAGCTCATGACCGAGCTCTTCGAGGAGTTCGGCGGCGGGCGGCACGTCACGTCCCCGTTCCCGCGGATTCCGTTCCGCGAGTCGATGCTCAAGTACGGCAACGACAAGCCGGACCTGCGGACCGAGCTGGAGCTCGTCGACATCTCGGACGTCTTCGAGAACTCGGAGTTCAAGGCCTTCGCCGGCAAGCACGTGCGTGCCCTGGCCGTCCCGAACACGGGCGACCAGCCGCGCAAGTTCTTCGACTCCCTGGGTGACTTCGCGGTCTCGCTGGGCGCGAAGGGCCTGGCGTGGGTGCGCGTGGGCGAGGGCAACGCGCTGACGGGCCCGATCGCCAAGTTCCTGACCGAGGAGAACGTCAAGGTCCTCACCGAGCGCCTCGGCCTGGAGCCGGGCCACGCGATCTTCTTCGGCGCGGGCGAGTTCGACGAGGTCTCCAAGATCATGGGCCCGGTCCGGGTCGAGGCCGCCAAGCGCGCCGGCCAGTTCGAGGAGAACGTCTTCCGGTTCGCGTGGATCGTGGACTTCCCGATGTACGAGCGGGACGAGGAGACCGGCAAGATCGACTTCTCGCACAACCCGTTCTCCATGCCGCAGGGCGGCCTGGAGGCCCTGGAGACCCAGGACCCGCTGGACGTCCTCGGCTGGCAGTACGACATCGTCTGCAACGGCATCGAGCTCTCCTCGGGCGCGATCCGGAACCACGAGCCCGAGATCATGTTCAAGGCCTTCGAGATCGCGGGCTACTCGCGCGAGACGGTCGAGGCCGAGTTCGCGGGCATGCTCCGCGCCTTCGAGTACGGCGCCCCGCCGCACGGCGGCATCGCCCCGGGCGTGGACCGCATCGTGATGCTCCTGGCCGACGAGCCGAACATCCGCGAAACGATCGCCTTCCCCCTGAACGGCAACGCCCAGGACCTCCTGATGGGCGCCCCGACGGAACTCGACGAGTCCCGCCTGAAGGAGCTGAACCTCCAGCTCCGCAAGCCGGTCGCCAAGGAGAAGCCGACGCCCGAGCGCCCGATCACCGAGGCGGTCCACCCGGACGCGGCGCGCGGCTGACGAGGCCGTAACTGGTTCACGCGAGAAGGCTCGGCTGGGGTGTCCCAGCCGAGCGTTCTTGCGTGAGCGGCGCGAGTGCTACGCGTCCTCGAAGATCCCCTCGGCGGAGGAGGCGGTGACGGCGCGGCGGAGCCAGCGCCGCAGCAGGCCCGGGTCGTCGCAGGTGGTGATGCGCTCGCGTACGTCGTCGGGGACGTCGATGCCGCGCACGTCGAAGACGGTCAGTACGTCCTCGACGGCCTGGCACAGGTAGCCTTCAGCGCGGATCTCCTCGGCGAGCCACGACTTGTAGAAGGAGCGGTCCACAGTTGCCGATCCTCCGTGCTTCGTCGCCGGCTACTCATCGCCGAACACGTCGTGCGCCGTGGGCGCGGTGACGGCGCGGCGCAGCCAGCGCCGCAGCAGTTCGAGATCGTCGCAGTTAGTGATGCGTTCCCGTACGTCGTCGGGGACGTCGATGCCCCGCGCGTCGAAGACGTCGAGTACGTCCTCGGCGCGGCTCTCGGCCCGGCCTTCAGCTCGGCCTTCGTCTCGGAGTTCTTCGGAGAGGGGCGACTTGTAGAAAGAGAGGTCCACGGCCACCAGTTTCCTCCAGAGTTCTGCGGATGGGTGCTTGCCCAGGCCTTGTGCGATGAGTTCGATGATCGGGTTGGCGAGTTCTGCCGGTGTGTCCGGCAGCACATGTGTCATCGCTTTGAGTATGGCCCCGATGTCCGGACTCGTGGCGTGGGTGATCGCGGACAGGGTGGCGAGCGCGAGGTCCTTTCGGACTTCGGCGGGGTTGGTGATCACCGGCATGTTGTGCGGCCCCGCGACCAGCGGGCACAGAGTGAGCAGGGGCCACTGAGGAGGGCCGAAGCGGACCGGGCGTGCGGCCCATTCGGCGGTCGCGCGGTCCTGGCAGACGACCAGCAGCATGGGCTGTAACCGGTACTTGGTGAGCAGGTAAGAGGCGTAGTACGCCCAGCTGGCGGGCTTGTCCGGGTCCTTCTTGCCCTGGGCCTCGACGGCGAGGAGGAAGGACCCGTCATCCTCCGTTTCGAGCCGCAGCAGAGTGTCGACGCGGCGTTCGAGGGGGCGGGTCTCGGTGAGGTCGTTGGGCAGGATGGTGACTGAGGTGGGCGAGGCGAAGTCGACGCCGAGCACCTCTGATACTCGGGAGAAGAGTCCCGGGTGTTCCTGGAAGATGCGGTGCATCGCCTCGTGGGGCGAGCTGACCATAGGGGTTCCTGTGAGATTGGGGATTGCCTCTGGCACATGCCAAGGCGTGGCTTGTGGCGAGCGTAGGGGGCAACGCGGTCCGGACTGAGGTCAGTTGGCGATGTTCACCCGGAGGGGTGAGCCTCGGTCGATTCCGTCAGGCAGCCGCGGCAGCGGCCGGGTTCGGCCGCGCGGAATGCGAGGTCGCAGACGTCGCAGTTCTGGAGGGGATGGAGCACGCCCGGGGCCCGGAACGGCGGCAGGGGCGGGAGTTTGGCGGCGAGGCGGTGGGCCAGGAGTGCGGCCGGGCGCTGGAGGGGTTCCGGCGGCAGGTCGGAGGTCAGGGCGCGGTGGACGGCCTCGGGGGTGAGGTCGCGTTCGAGCCAGGCGGCGACTCCGGGGGCGAGGTGTTCGGTGTCCGTGGCGGAGAGCAGTAGGCGGGGGTCCTCGCGGCGGAGGCCGGCGAGGACTCCGATGGCGGTCTGGAGCAGGTCGGGGGCGGGATACGCGGGCTGCGGTACGGCGGGCAGGGCGCGGCGGCGCGGTGGCTTGTCGGCGGCCCGCCGGGGCGGGGGCTGGGGCCTCGGCTCGTCCCCGCCCCCGTCGCCGGTCCGCCCCGGCTGGTTGCAGGAGACCGTACGGGTGACGATGCGGCCCTCCTCGGTGCGTACGCGGGTACGGCGCAGATAGCCGTGGGCCTCCAACTCGCGCAGGGCTGCGGCAATCCGGGTCTTCCCCTCCGGGAAGCGGGCGGCAAGGGTCCCGATGTCGATCTGGGCCCCGCCGGGGAGGGACTGGATGTGAACGGCCAGGCCGATGGCCAGCAGCGACAACTCGGCATGCTGGGCGAGGTGGTTGCCGATCACCGTGAAGCGGGTGGTGTGGCGGGCGTTGTCGTGGATGACGCCGCCGCAGCGCCGGTTCGGGTGGCTTTTCCCGCTGTTACGGGACTGGGCGTGCGGGCGCACGCTAGTGTTCTGAGTATCCATCGGGAAGGGTCCAGACTTCCTCGGTGGTCAGGCCCTCGCAATGGGATTCGCACTCCCGGCGGGGGCCGACCCATGTCGGCAGTGATGTGGTGTGTCGCGCTGAGCGTAGATCAAGCAACCCGTCCCAAAGCCAGCCGAGTTGGTCTTTTTCACTCAAGTGAGTGAGTCCGGCCTGAGCGGGGAGGAGGGGTGGGGCCTGGTCCGGTTTCTTTCTCTCTCGTCGTCCTTGGGGAGACCGTCGGCCTCACCGACGTCCGCATTCACGGACTCCGGTGCGTGGCAGGTCGAGTTCGGCCCATACGGTCTTCCGGGGTACGGGACCGAGTCCGACGCCCCACCGGTCGGCGAGCGCCTCGACGAGGAGCAGCCCACGCCCGCGCCCGAGCCGAGGGAGGTCGTCACCCCGGGTGTCCGTGACTTCGATACGGAGGGTGTCCGCCTGGGCGAGGAGCGCGAGACGGAAGTCCCGGCCGGCGACCCTGCCGTGAGTGGCCGCGTTCGCGGCGAGCTCGGCGACGACATGCTCGGCGGCCTCACTGACGCGGTACGGCACCTCCCAAGTGCGCAGCCACTCGACGGCAAGCAGCCGGGCGAGGCGGGCTCCGCGTGGCGTAGGGGACAACTGGACGCTGAAGTGACGTGTCGGGTACGTGAGTTGGATGGCGATGTTCTGCTTCATGTCACCGAGCGTGGCGGCCCGCCCGTACCGTGAACAGTGACGACGCCGATGCGTAGGGTGACTGTCCGAGGCTTGTCCACTGCTGTCCGGGCTGTCGGGACCCGTCCGACGGGTAGGGGCGTCGCGACATGGAGGCACGACGGAGGGGTACGGCATGTCGGTGGACGGCGAGGTACGACGGCTCAAGACCGAGGCGGACGAACCGGGCTGGGAGGTGGACCCGGACGACGACTGGGGTGTGGCCGTCGTCGCCACCGTAGGACGGCAGTTGAGGCTGCGGAGGGAGGCGGTAGGGATGCGGGCCGCCGACTTCGGCGAGGCGGTCGGCTACGGCGAGGACATGATCTACAAGATCGAGGGCGGGAAGCGGATCCCGAGGCCCGAATTCCTGGACAAGGCGGACGAGGTCCTGGGCGCGGGCGGGCAGGTCGCGGCCATGAAGGAGGACGTGGCGAAGGTCCGGTACCCGAAGAAAGTACGGGACCTGGCGATGCTGGAGGCCAGAGCGGTGGAGCTCCAGCTGTACGACCCGCTCAACATCCACGGCCTGTTGCAGACACCGGAGTACGCACGCGGACTGCTCCTGATGCGTCGTCCGGCGTACACGCAGGACGACGTGGAGCGGATGGTGGCCGGCCGCGTGGCTCGGCAGGCCGTCTTCGAGAGGGACCCCGCACCGGAACTCAGCTTCGTCCTGGAGGAGTGGACGCTCCGGCGTCCGCTGGGCGGGAGGGGGTTGCTGCGTTCCCAGCTGGAACACCTGCTGGAGGTCGGGCAGTTGCGGAACGTCGAGCTCCAGGTGATGCCGATGGACCGCGAGGAGCACGCCGGACTGGCAGGCGGCATCGAGGTGCTGAAGTTCGAGGACGGCTCGGTCGTCGGACGCTCGCCGGCCGTTGCCAACGGCCGACCGGTGACCGACCCGAAACAGCTCCGTATCCTGGAACTGCGCTATGGCATCATCCGGACTCAGGCCCTCACTCCCCGTGAGTCCACCGCCCGCATCGAGCAACTGCTGGGAGAGACATGATCCGCAAGGCCTCCGCCGGGGACACCTCCGAACTGACGTGGTTCAAGAGCAGCTACAGCAGCAGCAGCGAAGGCGACTCCTGCGTCGAGGTCGCCCCCACCCCCGGCACGATCCACGTCCGCGACTCCAAGTGCCTCGACGGCCCTCAGCTCGCGCTCACTCCGGGCGCCTGGGCGGGCTTCGTGTCGTACGCGTCGCGCAGCTGACATCCCCAACTACACACGCCCCGCGCCTGGTTGTCGCAGGACGCGGGGCACGTGATCGTACGGCTCAGAACCGGGCGTCCGACCGGGGGAAAGAGCCCCCCGTCATCGAAGCGCCCCCACACCCCCTATGCCGGGCAGGCACGTCAGCCCGCCTGAACGGGCGCCCACAGATCAAGACTCCATACGTCACCGTGACCGACCCGATAGCCTCGCTCCTCATCCTCGTCGTCCACGGCGAGGATGGAGACGTTCGAGGGTGCTGCGCGGTACTCGAGAAATCCGCCCTGGTCGGTGACCTTCCACTCCAGGGCGTCCGGGGTGCGGGAGAGTTCGTCCTGCAACTCCTCCCAGGACATGTATCGAGGAAACTCGATCCCCATGTTCCGCGCCCATTCCCGTGCCAAGTCGCCGTCCGACGCCAGGCGATGTAGCTGGATGGATGCGGTGGCCATGACCCATTCCGGCGCTGGGTTGAAGGCGAACTCGATAAGTCCGGAGTCTCGCCGCAGCCACGTTCCCTCTTCGCCGACAACGTCGACGAAGGGATGGTGGAAAGCCCGATCGACGTCGCCCAGTGTCGAGCCGATGCCGATCCCGTGCAGCTTTCCAGTGGTGATGAAAGAGGCGAGAAATCCAATGCCTGTCACGTCCAGTTCTCCAGTGTGTCGATCAGTGCCTGGCGGACGAAGTCGCCCCCGCTCAACCAGCGATCTCGCCCCGGCGAGGACGGTGCACGCCTCAGTGTAAGAACCTTCACCAGCGGTGCCGCGACCCGCGTGGATCACGCGGTCGGGACTGCGCGAGACGTTCCAGCCGGCCCGGGATCTCGCCATCAGCGGCCTCCGGATGCGGGCCGATCCGGTCAGTGGGCGGGTGCCGAAGGCGTGCCTCTGGCGGCGGGAGTGACCTCGCACGACTCCCCTGACGCACCTCCAACAACAGCGCCATCGCGTCCACCAAGTCCGCTGCCAGGACAGCTTCACACTCGGCTCTTGATCAACTCGGTCCCTCTACGAGAGCGACACCTTTACCCGCTCACCAGCATGTTTGGATGCACGCTCAAGATCCACAACAGAAAGGGATCACGAGCTATGCGCATCCGGCGCCCCGTACTCGTCGCTACCGCCGCGGCCCTCGCCCTCGTCCCCCTCAACGCCCAGGCCGCATCCAACCAGCAGCCCAAGGAACCCGCCGGCGTCACCATCGGCGAAGAGACCAGCACCGACCGCGAGATACGCGAGTACTGGACACCAGAGCGCCTGAAGAACGCCAAGGAACTCGCCCCCACCAACAGGGGAAAGCACACCGCCAACGGCGACAGCCATACCTCCGGCACTGGCAGGATCTTCGCCTCCGCATCCGCAGCCAAGCCGAAGAAGACCACCACCACCACCACCAGCACGATGACGCCGATGGCCGCCGCCGAGGTCGCCGTCGCACAGGAAGTCCCCTACACCACGCAGCCGTCCTACTCCATCGTCGGCAAGCTGTTCTTCAAGAAGCCCGGTGCGACCACCGAGTCCAAGTGCAGCGCCTCTGTGATCGTCTCCAACAACCGCAACACCCTGTGGACCGCCGCCCACTGCGCACACATGGGTGACGGCACCGGTTCCGCAGGGTTCATGAACGACATGTACTTCATCCCCGGCTACCGCGACGGGGCCGCCCCCTATGGCGCGTGGACCGTCAAGTACAAGGTCGTCAACGACGACTGGATCGACAACGGCGACATGTTCGACGCCGACTACGCGGCCCTCGTGCTGAACGATCACCCGACCCGCGGGAAGCTGCAGGACAACGTTGGTGCGCTCGGCTACTACTTCGCCGAGAATGTGGAGGAGTACGACGACATTTACGCGGCGGGTTACCCGGGCGAGGGCTACAACCGCACCGACATGATCGGTGAGCGGATGTTCTACTGCTACGGCAACACCATCGACGCCGGTCCTTACGACCCGTTCATCGACGACCGCAAGGAGATGGACTGCGACCAGGGCAAGGGCTCATCCGGCGGCCCGTGGATCTGGGGCAAGTCCACGACCAACCCGAGGATCGTCGCGAACTTCTCGCACTACGAGGGGGACCCCCGCGTCGATGACGACATCTTCTCCAGCGAGTACGACTCGAAGTCGGCGAACACGATCAACACTGCCAACACGCTGAGCTAGCCGCCGGCAGCCGACACGAAGGGGCCCCGAGCATCCCGGATGCTGTTGGCAAATCCGGGGCCTGTGCGTGACGTCGGCCTTCGAGACCTGGTTGTGGTCTTGAAGGCCGACGTTGTCGTATGGGGTGGGTGC
>NZ_JBVHXA010000006.1:0-413536 GCF_055563935.1 Streptomyces sp. NPDC029169 | reverse complement strand
GAGCGGCAAGATACCGGAGCGACAGGCCGAAGGGGGCGTCCGGGAACAAGGCGGGCACGCTCAGCCCCCAGAACTCCCGGAACCCGACGCGCCGCCGCCCGGCGGGTGCGGGGGCACCCGCCGGGCGGCGGTCGCGACGGGCCGGGGCGGAAGGCTCCGGTGACGTCACGTCAGACCAGTCCGGCTTCCTGGAGCATGGCCAGGGTCTCCTTCAGGGACTCCAGCTTGCCGAGGTCGATCTTCGGCGGCTGGAGGGTCTCGAGGGCGGGCACACCCTCAGCGGTCTTCACACCGGCGGCCAGCGGGTACTCCTTGGTCTCCTCGGCGAAGTAGGTCTGGGACTCGGCCGAGAGGAGGAAGTCGACGGCCTTCTGCGCGTACGCGGCCTGCTTGTCGTCGGCGCCCTTGAGGATGCCGACGCCGGCGACGTTGACGAGGCCGCCCGGGTCGCCCTTGGGCAGGTAGTGGATCTTGGCCTTGACCTGGTCGGCGCCCTTCTCGGCCACCTGCTCGTACCAGTAGTAGTGGTTGAGCAGGCCGAGGGCGACCTCGCCCTGGTCGACGGCCTCGAGGACCTTGAGGTTGTTCTCGTACGCCTTGGGTTCGTTGGCCTTGAGGCCCTTGAGCCAGGTGCGGGTGGCGTCGTCGCCCTCCAGGACGCGCATGCCGGTGACGAAGGCCTGGAAGGAGGCGTTGGTCGGCACGAAGCCGATCTTGCCCTTCCACTCGGGCTTCACGAGCTCGTGGACGCTGTCCGGCGGCGTGGGCACCTGGCGGGGGTCGTACCCGAGGACGCGGACGCGGCCGCTGACGCCGGTCCAGTCGCCGGCCGAACTGCGATAGGCCGGCTCGACCTTGTCGAGGGTGGCCTGGGGGAGCGGGGTGAGGCGCTGCTCCTTGGAGAGCGCGCCGAGAGCGCCGGCGTCCTGGGAGAGGAAGAGACCGGCCTCGGTCTTGTCGCCCTCCTCGAGGAGCTGCGCGGAGAGCTCGGCGCTGTCGCCGTAGCGGACGTCGACGTTGGTGCCGAGGTGCTTCTCGAGCTTCTCGATGAGCGGCTTCACGAGGTTCTCGTTGCGGCCGGAGTAGATGACGAGCCCGGCGGGCTCGTCACTGCCGCAGCCCGCCAGCGGAAGGAGCAGGGCGGCCGCGGCGAACGCGGTGAGGGTGCGGGCCAAGGGGCGGCGCATAGAGGTGGAGCCTTCCTGCCGTGATCTACCGGGAGAACCTGTGAATAGGGCATTGATAAGGTAAAGCTAACCTAAGGGTCAAGTCAGGCTTTGATAACGACCCGGCGTCGAATGGGCATCCGGGACCCCCTCCCCCTCTATTCGATAAGGAAAGCCTTACCTACGATGCGCCCGTGACGCTCCTCCCTGCCCCGCCCGTCGGCGGCCACGCCCTGCCGCTCGCCCGCGATCTCGCGCTGCACGGCGACCGCTCCGCTCTCCTGACGGCCGACGGCGAGATCTCGTACCGCGAACTGGCCGGACGGGTCGAGGAGACGGCACGGCGCCTCGGCCCGGTGCGCCGGCTGATTCTGCTCCCCGGCGCCAACACCGTCGACGCGCTCGTCGTCCATCTGGCCGCGCTCTCGGCCGGCCATCCGGTGCTGCTCGTGCCCGGCGACCACCCCGAGGCGGTGGAGTCCCTGACCGCCGCCTACGACCCCGACGTCGTGGTCCGCCCCGGCCCCGGCGAGTGGCGTCTGGAGGAGCGCAGGGCCGTCTCCGCCCACACCCTCCACCCCGACCTCGCGCTACTGCTCTCCACCTCCGGCTCCACCGGCTCCCCCAAGCTCGTCCGGCTCTCGTACGACAACCTCCAGGCGAACGCGGAGTCGATCGCGACGTACCTCGGGATCCGCGACACCGACCGGGCGGCGACGACGCTGCCCATGCACTACTGCTACGGCCTGTCCGTGATCCACAGCCACCTGTTGCGCGGCGCCGGGCTCGTCCTCACCGGCCTGTCGGTGGCCGACGCGTGCTTCTGGGACCTCTTCCGCGCGGCCTGCGGCACGGCCCTCGCCGGCGTCCCGTACACCTTCGACCTGCTCGACCGGGTCGGCTTCGACACGATGGACCTGCCGCATCTGCGGTACGTCACCCAGGCCGGCGGCCGCCTCGCGCCCGAACGGGTCGCACGCTACGCCGAACTGGGTACGCGGCGCGGCTGGGACCTCTTCGTCATGTACGGCCAGACGGAGGCGACCGCCCGGATGGCCTACCTGCCGCCCTCGCTGACCCGGGCTCACCCCGCGGCGATCGGCGTGCCGGTCCCCGGCGGCTCGTTCTCCCTGGAGCCGGTCGAGGAGGCGCCCGAGGCCGACGGCGTCGGTGAACTCGTCTACACGGGCCCGAACGTCATGCTCGGCTACGCCCACACCCCCGAGGACCTCGCCCTCGGCCGCACGATCGACGCGCTGCGCACCGGCGACCTCGCCCGGCGCACCGAGGAGGGCCTGTACGAGATCGTCGGCCGGCGCAGCCGCTTCGTGAAGATCCTCGGGCTGCGCATCGACCCCCAGCAGGTCGAGGCCATGCTCGAACGGCACGGCCTCGACGCCCTCTGCGCGGGCGACGACGAGGGACTCACCCTCGCCGTCGTGCGCAGGCCCGGCTGGGACGAACGGCGCATCCGAAGACGCGTGGTGGACGAGTGCGGCCTCCCCGCCCGCGCGATCCACGTCCACGTCGTCGACGAACTCCCCCGCCTGCCCACGGGCAAGCCCGACCACCAGGCGGTCCGCGCGCTGAACCGCCCGGCCGACCCACTGCCGTGCGTCGACGGCGACGGTGCGGACGCGGACGACCTGTGCGCGCTCTACGCACGGATCCTGGACCGGCCGGACGTGACGCCGGACAGCTCCTTCGTCTCGCTCGGCGGCGACTCCCTGTCGTACGTCGAGATGTCGCTCCAGCTCGAACAGCGCCTCGGTCAGCTGCCCGCGAGCTGGCACACCACGCCGATCCGCGAACTCCGCGCGCCCGCCAGGAAGTCCCCCTCACGCCTCCGGGCCCTGGAGACCAGCGTCGCCCTGCGCGCGGTGGCGATCGTGTGCATCGTCGGCTCGCACGTACGGCTCTTCGAGATCCGGGGCGGTGCGCATCTGCTGCTCGCGGTGGCCGGTTTCAACTTCGCCCGCTTCCTCCTCACCTCGGCCGAGCGCCGCGAACGCGTCCGTCGTACGGGGCGGAGCATCGCGCGCATCGCGCTGCCGTGCATGGCCTGGACCGCGCTCGCGATCCTGATCGGCGCCGACTACGACCTGACCAACCTCCTCCTGCTGCACAACGCCCTCTTCCCGCAGGACATGGGACCCGGGCTCCACCTGTGGTTCGTGGAGGCACTCGTCTACATCCTGCTGGCCGTCCTCGCGCTGCTGGCCCTGCCCACGGTCGACCGGGCGGAACGACGCTTCCCGTACGGTCTCCCGCTCGCGCTCGTCGGGCTCGGCCTGCTCACCCGCTACGAACT
Organism: Streptomyces sp. NPDC029169; assembly: GCF_055563935.1. Taxonomy (NCBI): domain Bacteria; kingdom Bacillati; phylum Actinomycetota; class Actinomycetes; order Kitasatosporales; family Streptomycetaceae; genus Streptomyces; species Streptomyces sp. NPDC029169. The sequence goes on along the minus strand of NZ_JBVHXA010000006.1, from coordinate 410,059 downwards.
GGTCGGCCTTCCCGATCGCGCCCACATCACCGACGCGGTCACCGTCTTCTGGCTGTTCGCCCTCGGCTGGGCCGCCGCGAGGGCCCGCACGACGCCCCGCCGACTGCTCGTCACGCTCGCCGCGCTCACCACGGTCCCCGGCTTCTTCCCGGACGAACCCGGGCGCGAGGCGTTCGTCCTCATCGGCTTCGTCCTGCTCGTGTGGTTCCCCACGCTGCCGAGCCACCACCGCGTGAACCAGGTGGCGGGACTCCTCGCCGCCTGTTCGCTCTCCATCTACCTGACGCACTGGCAGATCTACCCGATCCTGGACAACGTCTCGGAGCCCCTGTCGCTCGTCACGGCCGTCCTCTTCGGCATCGGTTACGCCAAGTTGACGGACCGCCTGACCCGGAAGCTGTCGGCGCAGCACCGGGCGACCTGACCCGAACCGAGCCCGATGCCGCATGGCTGAATATCGCCTGTGAAGATCAGCGAGAGACGCGACCACGGCCGAATTATTCAACCTTCTTCCCTATCGGAAACCCCCACGTCAGCCCCTCCAGAACGTAGTCGTGCCCGCATGGCGAGACAGCTTGACGCGGACACACAGGAACCACTTAGGTATGGCTTACCTAACCTCGAACGGGAAGAAATCAGCCATGCCAAGACCTGCCCTGCGCCCCCTGCTCCTCGCCCTCCCCGTCGGGCTCCTCCTGACCGCCTGCGGCGGCACCGGAGGGGACGCCTCCGGCAAGGCGCCCGCTCAGAAGGGCGTGCCCGCCGGTGTGGTGGAGCAGTACACGGTGCTCGAGAAGGAGATCGCCGAGCGCGGCGGACACACGACGGCCGGCGAGTACCGCGTCGGGTACATCGTCGAGGCGGCCGAACCCTGGTTCCAGAGCGAGCACGGCGCGCACGGCAAGCTCGTCAACCGCGAACCCGCCAAGGGCGAGACGCACCACATCGAGATCATCCCGATGGAGGCCGCGACCGGCCGGATCGTCCCCGACGTGCCGGTCAGGCTGGAGGTCGTCGACGGCTCCGGCAAGGTCGTCCAGGCCCAGGACCTGAACTTCTACCACTCCACGTTCTTCCACTACGCCAACAACTTCTCGATCCCCAAGGCCGGCACGTACACGCTGCGTGCCACGCTGCAGCCCCCGACGTTCCTGCGCCACGGTGAGAGCGACGAGAAGCCGCCGCTGAGCGCGCCCGTCACCGTGACCTTCTCCGACGTGGCTCTCAAGACCGAGGGCTGATCCATGGAACTCGTCACCGACGGGGCTTCCACCGCTTCGGTCCCGGCCCTGCGGCCGGGACCGAAGCGGGCGGTACGCCCCACCCCTGTGTGGCTGCTCGCCGTGCTGGGCGTGGTGAGCTCCACGTTCATCTCCGGTGCGTGCTGGATGTCCGGCCATGTGCACGCCGACGCCACGGTGCAGACCGCCGCCCGCTTCTTCCACGTGGCGGCGCTGATCGTGGGCCTCGGAGCCGTCCTCGCCGTCGACTGGTTCGCCATCCTGTGGCTCCTCGGCCGCCGTCGGCTGTCCGACATCCTCGGCACCGCCTGCACCCTGCAGGTCCCCATCTGGCTCGGCCTCGCCGGCCTCGTCGTCACCGGCCTCTTCCTCCGCCCGAACCTCCAGTCGCCCGCCACCCTGGTCAAGCTCGGTCTCGTGCTCGCCGTCACCGTGAACGGCCTGTACGCACACTGGCTCGGCCAGCGCCTGGAGCGGCACGAGGACGGGCAGGTGCCACGGCGCCTCCTCGTCCAGTCGGGGGTGGCCGCGACGGTCAGCCAGACCGGCTGGTGGGGGGCGACCGTCATCGGCTTCCTCAACAGCCAGTCCTGACATCCGCCGCCGCCCGAAGCGCCGCGAGCAGCTCCGGCGCCGTCCGTGCGGCGAACCGGGTGTCCTGGCGGTCGGCAGTGGCGCGCAGCGTCCGCAGGACGGTGTCGACGCGCTCGGCGTCCGCCGCGGCCGTGCCCGAACGGGCGCGAGACCAGGTGAGTTCGAGGGCGGTCACGTCACCCGCGACCGCGCCCTCGTCGGCGGCCCGTGCGTCGGCGGCCAACTGGCGGGCCCACAGGCCCATCCTGGCCGACTCGACCGCCGCCACCGGCTCGTAGCGCAGGTGCAGGTCGAGCTCGTTCTGGGCGACCCGCAGGAGCGCCCCGCGCGTCAGCTCGGCGTCGCGGGCCTTCACGGCTCCGGCGAGTGCGTCGAGGTCGCGGTCCATCTGACGGGTCAGCAGCTCGGGTACGCGGTCGGAGGTGCGGTACGCGTCCCAGGCCGCGCCGATGTTCCGCACCGACCGCTCGGACGCCGACACCGCGCCCGTGCAGACCGCGTCCGAGAGCGCGGTGAGCCGCTTCGGCACCGGGCCCGGCGTGGCGTCAGTGGGGACGGCCAGGGACACCGCTTCCAGGTCACCGCCCGGGCTGCCCGTCGAGAACTCCCCGTACCCCGGGGCGAAGACCTTCTCTTCACGGGTGCCGTCCATGTGGAGTTCGCTCACCGTCATGGCGCCGTCGACCGGCCCGTAGGGGCCGGCCACCGTGTGCGGCACGGCCTTGACCGTGACCTCCTCGAAGACGACCCCGGGCAGGTTCTCGGGGCGGTACACGTCGCCGGGCCTCGGATGCGCGGGCATGATCATCGCGGCCGGGGCGCCGTCCCGGCCCGCCATCCAGGTGCCCTCGGTGTCGGCGACGACGCCGTCCTCGTAGTTGAAGACGTCCTCGCCGAGGTACCAGACCGAACCGTCGTCGGCCTGCGCGAACCAGTCGAGCGCGACCTCCTTGATCCGGCCGTCCGAGAACGCCGCGTACTGCAGCGTCCGCACTGCCACCTGCCGGCCGTCGCTCAGGGTGATCGTCCTGCCGTCGTCGGGCAGGAGTGAGAACTCGGTCCGGAACGGCTTGCCGTCCACCTGGCCGCCGTAGATCACCTGCTGGACCTCGGAGCTGGGATGGAGGGGGTTGGTGATGCGTGTGGGGTGGGTGAAGACGGGCCTGGCCGTGTCGACCCGGTCCTTCTCGGGTGCGAGCGGAAGGCAGCGGTCCGTGTTCCTGCCCGTGGCCGGGTCCACGATCCGTACGCAGTCGTCGGCGGTGGTACTGCCGGTGGCGCCGGGCGACGCCCCCGCCGTGCACGCGCCGAGGCCCGCCACCAGCGTCACGGTCAGCGCGGCCGCCAGGTTCCTCTTCATGACCGTCTCCTTCGGGCTCGTACCCCTCACGCTGGCACCCCGGCCCTGAAGAGACCCTGAACCACCCTGAACTCCCGTTCAGGGAAGCCGTACCTCGAACCGCGCCCCGCCGAGCCCGGGACTGGTGGTCACCACCGCCGTACCCCCGTGCGCCGCCACCAGCTCGGCCACGATCGCGAGGCCGAGGCCGCTCCCGCCCGCCTCCTCGCCGGTCCGGGCGCGCGCCTCCTCGAGCCGTACGAAGCGCTCGAAGACCCGCTCGCGGTCGGCCTCCGGCACCCCCGGCCCGTCGTCCTCCACCCCGAGCACGATCGCGCCGTCGGCCGTGCGCGCGAGGTCGAACGCGATGCGGGAGCGGGCGTGCCGGGCCGCGTTCTCGCCGAGATTGCGCAGCACCCGCCGCAGGGCCTGGGCGTCGGCCTCCAGCCGTACGGGAGTCACCGCGGCCGTGCCGATCCGCAGCCCGGGCGCCTCCGTGCGCAGCCGCCGGGCCTCGTCGAGGACCAGATCGTCCAGGTCCACGGGCGCGGGGTGCGGGTGCAGCGCGTCCTCGTCGGCCCGTGCGAGGAGAAGCAGGTCGTCGACGAGCCGCTGCATCCTCAGATCCTCGGCGAGCACGGTGCCCGCCAGCTTCTCCAGCGGCGCGCGGTCCGGGTGGGCGAGCGCGAGTTCGGCGTACTGGCGGATGGTGGCCACAGGGGAGCGCAGCTCGTGCGAGGCGTCGGAGACGAAGCGCCGCTGGGCGGACTGCGCGCGTTCGAGGCGGTCGAGCATCCGGTTCATGGTGGCGGCGAGGCGGGCGATCTCGTCGCGGGAGTCCGGCTGCGGTACGCGGCGGTGCAGGGCGGTCGAGGAGATCGCGTCGACCTCGGAGCGGATCGCCGCGACCGGAGCGAGCGCGCGGCCCACGGCCACCCAGGTCGCCCCCGCGGTCAGCAGCAGAAGCAGCGGCAGGCCGGCCGCGAGGAGCACGGTGACGATCCGGCTCGCCTCCGCGACGGCGACGAGCGCCCGCCCGACCACCACCGTCTGCTCCGCGCCCCCGGGGGCCGCCGCCACGGCCGTCACCACCAGGAACTCGTCCTCGTCCAGCGGGGTGAGGAGACGCGACTCGCCGTCCCGGCCGGCGGGGGCGAGCGCGGGCAGGTCCTCGATGTTGGGGCTGGCGGCGACCACCCTGCCCGCGCCGTCCAGGACCTGCACGAACTGCTCGTCCGGATCGGCCACGGTCAGCGCCGGCACCCCGCGCCCCGCCTCGACCACGGCCGCCACCTGCTCGGCGCGCGCCCGTGCCGCCTGCCGTACGTCGTCGGTCAGTTCGGCCCGCAGGAGGGCGACCAGGGCCACCGCCCCGGCGACCAGACCGACCGCGACGACGAGGACGGCCGCCAGCGTCGACCGGAACCGGACACCCTTGGCCGCCATCGGTCACCCGCCGTCGCCGGCCAGCCGGTAGCCGAAGCCCCGTACGGTCTCGATCGACGCCCGCCCGAAGGGCCGGTCGAGTTTGTTGCGCAGATGGCCGACGTACACCTCGACGATGTTCGGGTCGCCTTCGAAGGCGTCGTCCCAGACATGCGCCAGGATGTCGCGTTTGGAGACCGTCTCGCCGCGCCGTCGCAGCAGGAACTCGAGCAGGGCCAGCTCGCGGGCGGTGAGCTCGACCCGTACCCCGCCGCGTACGACCTCCTTGGTCGCCGGGTCGAGGCGCAGATCCCCCGCGGTGAGCGCGGCGGGCCGCTCGCGCGGCTCGCGGCGCAGCAGCGCACGGAGCCGGGCGAGGAGCACGGCGTACGAGAAGGGCTTGGTGAGGTAGTCGTCCGCGCCGGTGTCCAGGCCCTCGACCTCGTCCCACTCGCCCTCCTTGGCGGTGAGCATGAGGATCGGCGTCCAGTTGCCCTCGGCGCGCAGCGCCGCGCAGACCCGGTAGCCGTTGAGCCCGGGCAGCATGATGTCGAGCACGATGGCGTCGTACGGGTTCTCCCGGGCCCGCCACAGGCCGTCGGTCCCGTCGTACGCCACGTCGACGGCGAAGCCCTCCGCCTCCAGGCCGTTGCGCAGCCCTTCGCAGAAGCGCCGCTCGTCGTCGACGACCAGAACCCGCATACCTCGATTGTGGTCCCGGCCGGCTGAAAACGGGCTGAATGCCCCGGGCCACCCTCGGCCGGGGCGTCGCGGCGATCGTCGGCTGCGCATCACCTAATCTGCCAAAGCTGGACACATCACCACGAAAGGACGAGGTCGTGCCCTCTCTGCTCAACCCCTACATCAGCTTCGACGGCGATGCCCGGCAGGCCATGGAGTTCTACCGGGAGGTCTTCGGCGGCGATCTGAGCGTGGACACGTACGGCGACTTCGGTGCGAAGGAGGCCGGAGACGCCGCAGACAAGATCATGCACAGCATGCTCAAGACCACCGCCGGGTTCACCCTCATGGGCGCCGACACCCCGCCGGGTGAGGAGCACAAGCCCGGGAACAACATCGCGGTGAGCGTGAGCGGCGAGGACGCCGACGAACTGCGCGGCTACTGGGACAAGCTCTCCGGCAGCGGCACGGTCCTGGTCCCTCTGGAGAAGCAGATGTGGGGCGACGTGTTCGGCATGTGCAGGGACCGGTTCGGCATCACCTGGCTCGTCAACATCAACCAGCAGCAGGGCTGAACGGCCGGGGGACGGGTTCGCGCACCCCCGCCTACTTCGGCGCGAGACTCGACTGACGCACCACCAGCTCCGGCTGGAGGATGACGTGCTCGTGTTCGTGATCGCGCGCGTGCTCGTCGGTCTCCCGGAGGAGCATGTCGGCAGCGATCGACCCGATGGTGACGGCGGGCTGGCGCACCGAGGTGAGCGGGACGGTGGCCGCCGCCGCGAACTCGATGTCGTCGTAGCCGACGATCGCCATGTCCTCGGGGACCCGGACGCCCGCCGCGTACATGGACTGGAGCACACCGAGGGCCAACAGGTCATTGGCGCAGAACACGGCGGTGGGCCGCTCGGCCAGGCCGAGGAGTCTGGCACCCGCGTCACGTCCGGCGGCGACGTCGAGACGTCCGGCAGGGATCTCCCGGAGCGCCTCGGCGGGCAGGCCGGCCTCGGCGAGGGCGAGCAGGGCGCCCTCGCGCCGGTCCCGTACCTGCTGGAGGTGGGACGGGCCGCTGACGAAGGCGACCGACCGATGCCCGGCCGTGGTCAGGTGACGGATCGCCATGGAGGCGCCGGCGACGTCGTCGACGGAGACCGAGCAGCCGTCCACGTCGGTGGCCACCCGGTCCACGAGCACGAACGGGATGCCGTGACGGCGGAACTCTCGCAGATTGGCGCCACTGGGGTCGGCGGGGGTGATCAGCACACCGCGCACGCGCTGTTCGGCGAAGAGGGAGAGATACTCGGCCTCCTCCCCCGCGTTCTGGGCGCTGTTGCACACCATGACGCCGAGGCCGGCGTCCCGGGCGGTGCGCTCGGCCCCACGTGCGATGTCGACGAAGAACGGGTTGCCCATATCCAGGACGAGCAGCGCCATGATGCGGCTCCGGCCCGCACGGAGCTGCCTGGCGGAATCGCTGCGGACGTAGCCCAGGCGTGCGATCACGCGTTGCACATGGTGCCTGGTTCCCGGCGACACACGCTTCGGCTGGTTGATCACGTTCGAGACCGTGCCCACAGAGACGCCGGCCTCGCGTGCAACGTCCTTGATGCCGACTGTCCGTGCGGTGCCCGTCATCCGTCCCACCTGATCTGTCCCGCTGCCTGCTCGTCCGAGCGAGGTCCCGGCTGGGCCCGCCATCCTACGTAGTCGTTCTTCGGCGTCATGCGAGGTGGAAGACCTCCGTGAGCGGCCGCATCGCCGCGTCCGGCGCCCGCCCGTCCAGCTCTTCGAAGAACTCGGCCATCTCCGCCTGCCAGCGTGCGTTCACCTCCGTGGCGTCCATGGCGGCACGAGCCCTGTCGAAGTCCTGGGTCTCCAGATATCCGACGAGCAGACCGTCCTCCCGGAGGAACAGAGAGTAGTTGTGCCAGCCTGTCGCCGAGAGCGCGGACAGCATCTCCTCCCAGACGTGCTCATGACGGATTCGGTACTCCTCGACCTTCTCGGCCCGGACCTTCAGAAGGAAGCAGACGCGCTCCACGATGTCTCCTCGCAGGTGGAAGGGGGGTACGGGAGAGGGGCCGCACCTCGCGATGCGCGGCCCCGACGTCCCCTGACGGATCAGAAGTCGAACTGGTCGATGTTGGACTTGTCGAAGACGGTCGGCTTGCCGAGGGAGACCACGCCGTTGTCGCCGATCGTGAAGGTGCCCAGGTCGCCGGCCGTGAACGTCTCGCCCTTCGCGCCGGTGATCTGGCCGGACTCCAGGGCGACGGCCGTGTGGGCGGCGAGCGCGCCGAGCCTGGCCGGGTCCCAGAGTTCGAAGCCGTCGACCGTGCCGTCCTTGACGTAGGCGCGCATGTCGTTGGGGGTGCCGAGGCCCGTCAGCTTGACCTTGCCCTTGTACTTGGAGCCGGACAGGTACTGGGCGGCCGCCTTGATGCCGACCGTGGTGGGCGAGATGATCCCCTTCAGGTTCGGGTACTCCTGCAGCAGGCCCTGGGTCTGCTGGAACGACTTCTGGGCGTCGTCGTCTCCGTAGACGGTCTTGACCAGCTTGATGTCCTTGTACTCGGGCTTCTCCAGCTCCTTCTTCATGAAGTCGATCCAGGTGTTCTGGTTGGTGGCCGTCTGGGCCGCCGAGAGGATCGCGATCTCCCCCTTGCCACCGATCTGCTTCGCGAGCAGCTGGGCCTGGGTGCGGCCGAGGTCCTCGGCGCTCGCCTGGGAGACGAAGACCTGGCGGCAGTCGGCCTGGGTGTCGGAGTCGTAGGTGACGACGCTGACGCCGTTCTTCATGGCCTGCTTGAGGGCCGTGCACAGAGCACCCGGGTCCTGCGCGGAGACGGCGATGCCGTCGACCTGCTGCTGGGTAAGGGTGTTGACGTAGGAGACCTGGCCGGCGGTGTCGGTGCCGCTGCTGGTGCCGACCTCCTTGTACGTGGAGCCGAGCTGCTCCAGGGCCTTCTTGCCGCCGTTGTCGGAGGTGGTGAAGTACGGGTTGTTGACCTGCTTGGGCAGGAAGGCGACGGTGAGGCCCTTCTTGGTGGCCGCGTCGGGGTCGGCCTTGCCGGTGGCGGCCGGGCCGGCCTGCTTGCTCTCGGAGCCCTTCGTCGTACCCGAGCAGGCGGTGGCGCCGACGGCGAGGGCGGCGGTGACGGCCAGCGCGGCGGTCAGGCGGCGGGTTCTGGCGGAGGTGCCGTGCATGGTGGTGCCCTTCTCTGTGGAACTACGCGGTGGGGGATGGCGATACGGGGGATGCGGCCGCGGTTCTCCTACGGGCCCGGGCCTGGGCGACCTGCCGACCGACGCGGGGTGCGAGGACGGAGATGACCAGGAGGACCCCGGTGACGACGATCTGCGACTGGGCGGAGACGTTCACGAGGCTCATGACGTTCTGGAGGGTGCCAAGGAGGAACACGCCCGCGATGGCGCCGCCCAAGGTGCCCTTGCCGCCGTCGAAGTCGATGCCGCCGAGCAACACCGCGGCGATGACGGAGAGTTCGAGGCCGGTGGCGTTGTCGTAGCGGGCGCTGGCGTAGTGCAGGGTCCAGAAGACGCCGGTGAGCGCGGAGATGAGGCCGGTGGTCACGAACATGGACAGCTTGAGCCGCTTGACACGGATGCCGGCGAACCGGGCTGCCTCCTCGCTCGCGCCGGTCGCGAACAGGGAGCGTCCGACGGGGGTGGCGTGCAGGACCACGACGGCGATGGCGAGCAGGACGGTGAAGGGGATGGCGGCGTACGGGATGAAGGTGTCGCCGATCCGGCCGGCGCCGAAGTCGAGGTACTGGGTGGGGAAGTCGGTGACGGAGTCGGAGCCGAGCACGATCTGCGCGATGCCGCGGTAGGCGGCCATGGTGCCGATGGTGACGGCGAGGGACGGCAGGCCGAGCCGGGTGACGAGCAGTCCGTTGATCAGGCCGCAGACGGCGCCGAGCAGGAGGCAGAGCGGGATGATCGCCTCGATGCTCATGCCGGCGTTCCACAGCGCGCCCATCACGGCTCCCGAGAGTCCTGCCGTGGAGCCGACGGACAGGTCGACCTCACCGGAGACCACGAGCATCGTCATGGGCAGGGCGATCAGGGCGATCGGCAGGGTGTTGCCGATGAGGAACGACAGGTTCAGCGCGTTGCCGAAGTTGTCGACGAAGGAGAAGGAACAGATCAGCAGCGTCAGCAGGAGGGCGCCGACCGCGCTGTCCCAGCGCACCGCGCCCTGAAGGCGGGTAAGGGCGGGGGCCTTTGTGGTGTCAGGCATGGCGGGCACTCCTCATCTGTACGGCCTTCTTGCGCAGGGCTGCGGCCACCCGCAGGGCCAGGATCCGGTCGACGGCGATGGCGAACAGCAGCAGGAAGCCGTTGATCGCGGTGACCCAGACCGAGCTCACCCCGAGGGCCGGGAGGACGCTGTTGATGGAGGTCAGCAGCAGGGCGCCCAGCGCGGCGCCGTAGACGGTGCCGGAGCCGCCGGTGAAGGCGACACCGCCGACGACGACGGCGCTGACGACGGTGAGCTCGAAGCCGTTGCCGGTGGCGGAGTCGACGTTGCCGAAGCGCGCGAGGTAGAGGGCGCCGGCGAGACCGGCGAGTGCGCCGCAGAGCACGTACGCGGTCATGATCCGCGCCCGGACCGGGACGCCCGCCAGGCGTGCCGCCTCGGGGCTGGAGCCGAGCGCGTACAGGTCGCGGCCGCTGTGGTAGCTGCGCAGGTAGGAGGCGACGGCGGCCAGGACGACTACGGCCAGCAGGGCGAGGTAGGGCACGACCCAGATTCCGTCGTGGCCGAAGTCGACGAAGCTCTGTGGGAGCGCGTCGGCGGTGATCTGCCGGGAGCCGACCCAGATCGAATCGATGCCGCGGACGATGTACAGAGTGCCCAGGGTCACGACGAGGGCGGGCACCTTGCCGAGGCTGACGAGCGCTCCGTTGAGGACTCCGAAGACGGCGCCGAGCGCGGTGGCGAGCAGGACGGCGACGAGCGGGTTGCCGCCGTCCTGAAGGTAGATGCCCGCGGCGAAGGCCGAGATGCCGAGCACGGAGCCGACCGACAGGTCGACGTTCCGGGTGATGACCACGACGGCCTGGCCGACGGCGACCAGGACCAGGATGGTCGCGTTGAGCATCAGGTCCTTGATGCCCTGCTCGGACAGGAACTCGGCGTTGGACACCTGAGTCGCGCCGAGCATGAGGACGAGGACGGCGGCCACGGCCAGTTCGCGGGCCTTGAACACCTTGTCGACGAGTCGCCGCGAGGCGGCGGGCGCGGGTGCGGTCTGGTGCCGCACGGGGCCGGCGGTCATCGTCATGCCGCTTCCCTTCCTCGGTCGGCACGGCCGGTCGCCGCCGCCATCACGGTCTCCTCGGTCGCCTCGGACCGCGGTATCTCGGCGGCCAGCCGTCCCTCGTGCATGACCAGGACCCGGTCGGCCATGCCGAGGATCTCCGGCAGGTCGGAGGAGATCATCAGCACCGCCACGCCTTCGGCGGCGAGCGAGGACAGCAGGCGGTGCACCTCGGCCTTGGTGCCGACGTCGATACCCCGGGTCGGTTCGTCCACGATCAGTACCTGCGGGGCGGTGGCCAGCCATTTGGCGAGCACGACCTTCTGCTGGTTGCCGCCGGAGAGCGTGCCGACGACGTCGGCCAGGCGGGCGTACTTGACCTGGAGCTTCACCGCCCAGTCCACGGCCCGGTCGCGTTCGGCCCGGCGGTTCATCAGCCCGGCGCGCGTGGTGTCGGCGAAGCCGGTCAGGCCGATGTTCCGCTCGATGGACATGTCCATCACCAGGCCCTGGGCGCGCCGGTCCTCGGGGACGAGGGCGAGTCCGGCCGCCATGGCCAGGCTCGGCGCGCCCGCTTTGAGCCGCGTGCCGAGCACCTCGACCTCGCCGCCGTCGAAGCGGTCCACACCGAACACGGCTCGGGCCACCTCGCTGCGGCCCGCGCCGACCAGACCGGCGAGTCCGACGATCTCGCCACGTCGGACCTCGAAGGAGACGTCGGTGAAGACGCCTTCCCTGGTGAGCCGGCGCAGGCTCAGGGCCACCTCGCCGATCTCGGTCTGCTGCTTGGGGTACAGCTCGTCCAGGTCGCGGCCCACCATGCGGCGCACGAGGTCGTCCTCCCCGAGGCCGTCGAGGGGCTCGCTCGCGATCCAGGTGCCGTCGCGCAGGGTGGTGACGCGCTGGCAGAGCTCGAAGATCTCCTCCAGGCGGTGCGAGATGAACAGCACCGCCGCTCCCTGCTCCCGCAGCGTCTTGACGACTTTGAACAGGCGGGCGACCTCGCTGCCGGTGAGCGCCGCCGTCGGCTCGTCCATGATCAGGACACGGGCGTCGAACGACAGAGCCTTGGCGATCTCGACCAGCTGCTGGTCGGCTATGGACAGGCCGCGGGCGGGCTGGTCGGGGTCGAGGTCGACACCGAGACGCGTGAAGAGCTCGGCAGCGGCGCGGCGGACCGCGCGATGGTCCACCCGGCCGAGCGAGCGGCGCGGCTGCCGTCCCACGAAGATGTTCTCCGCCACCGACAGGTCGGGGAAGAGGGTCGGCTCCTGGTAGATCACGGCGACGCCCGCATCACGGGAGTCGGCCGGGCTGTGGAAGTCGACCGGCTCGCCGTCCAGCAGGACGGTGCCCGTGTCGGGGCGGTGCACGCCGGCGAGCGTCTTGATCAGGGTCGACTTTCCCGCGCCGTTCTCACCCGCGAGGGCGTGGGCCTCGCCGGCGTACAGCCGCAGCGAGACGCCGCGCAGGGCCCGGACGGCGCCGAAGGACTTGCTCACCCCCTCCAGCGCGAGCACCGGAGTGGTCTCCGGTTCAGAGTGCGTCATATGCGTGTCTCCATGGGTGTGCCAGGGGTCTGCCGGTGTGGTGTCTCGGCGGGGCGCGGCAGGCGGTGCCGCGGGAATCATCGAATGTGAAATGTTTCATTCGGGTTGCCCGGAAGTTAGCCCGGCCCGACCCGCCGGTCAAGAGGTCTCTTTCGCGACACCGCCGCGCCCCGCGGCCGGCGTGCCCCACTCATCCCCTGCGAGCTGCGGGAGGAACGACTCATCCGGGATCCCGGACCACGCGAACGACACGATTCGGCAACGCGGCCGGAGCACCCCCCTGGATCAGCCCAGCACCTTGACGGCCACCACGTCGCGGGTTAGCTTCCCTCACGAAATGAATCGATTCACTCATCGGCTCGACACTCGTTGGCCCCACTTCGAGGGCTCCCGTTCTTCCAGTCATCCAGAGGTGACCATGCCTGACATCGCCGCCGTGAAGGCCGCACTCGCCGCCCAGCGGATCGAGACGCCGTCCTGGGGGTACGGAAACTCCGGGACCCGGTTCAAGGTGTTCGCGCAGGACGGTGTGCCACGGACGCCGTACGAGAAGCTGGACGACGCGGCCCAGGTGCATGCGTTCAGCGGCGTCGCCCCCAAGGTGTCGCTGCACATCCCGTGGGACCGGGTCGAGGACTACGCGGCGCTTGCGGCGTACGCCGAGGAGCGCGGCCTGGAGCTGGGCGCGATCAACTCCAACACCTTCCAGGACGACGAGTACAGGCTGGGCAGTGTCTGTCACCCGGACGCCAAGGTCCGCCGCAAGGCCGTGGACCATCTGCTGGAGTGCGTCGACATCATGGACACGACCGGCTCCTCGGACCTCAAGCTGTGGTTCGCGGACGGCACGAACTACCCCGGGCAGGACGACATCGTCGCCCGCCAGGACCGGCTGGCCGAGGCACTGGCCGAGGTGTATGAGCGACTCGGAGACGACCAGCGCCTGCTCCTCGAGTACAAGTTCTTCGAGCCGGCCTTCTACACGACGGATGTGCCGGACTGGGGTACCTCCTACGCGCACTGCCTCAAACTGGGCCCGAAGGCCCAGGTCGTCGTGGACACCGGCCACCACGCGCCGGGCACCAACATCGAGTTCATCGTCGCGTTCCTCCTGCGGGAGGGAAAGCTGGGCGGCTTCGACTTCAACTCGCGCTTCTACGCGGACGACGACCTGATGGTCGGCTCCGCGGACCCGTTCCAGCTGTTCCGGATCATGCACGAGGTCGCCAAGAACGGCGGCCTGCGTACCGAGACGAACGTCGCCTTCATGCTCGACCAGTGCCACAACATCGAGGCGAAGATCCCGGCGGTGATCCGCTCGGTGATGAACGTCCAGGAGGCCACTGCCAAGGCCCTCCTCGTCGACCTCGACGCGCTGCGCGACGCCCAGCGGGCCGGTGACGTCCTGGCCGCGAACGCGGTGCTGATGGACGCCTACAACACCGACGTACGTCCCCTGCTGCGCGAACTCCGCGAGGAACAGGGACTCCACCCCGACCCGGTCGCCGCCTACCGCGCCTCCGGCCGGCAGGAGCGGATCGTCGCCGAGCGCGTCGGCGGCGAGCAGGCCGGCTGGGGCGCGTAAGCCCCGCTCTCGTAGCTCCCGAACCCCCGCACGCCACCTCGTTCCGAAGGAAGAAGCTCATGGCCTCCGCCAACCATCCCGAAGTCGCCGCTCTCCTCGAGCGCGCGCACCGACTGGGCTCCGACCCCCGCAACACCAACTACGCCGGCGGCAACGCCTCGGCCAAGGGCTCCGTCACCGACCCGGTGACCGGTGGCGACGTCGAACTGATGTGGGTCAAGGGTTCCGGCGGCGACCTCGGCACTCTGACCGAGGACGGTCTCGCGGTGCTGCGCCTGGACCGGCTGCGGGCGCTCACGGACGTCTACCCGGGGGTGGAGCGCGAGGACGAGATGGCCGCCGCGTTCGACTACTGCCTGCACGGCAAGGGCGGCGCCACGCCCTCCATCGACACCGCCATGCACGGCCTGGTGGACGCCGCACACGTCGACCACCTGCACCCCGACTCCGGTATCGCCCTGGCCTGCGCGGCGGACGGCGAGGCCCTGACCAAGGAGTGCTACGGCGGGAAGGTGGCATGGGTTCCCTGGCGCCGCCCCGGCTTCCAGCTCGGCCTGGACATCGCGGCGATCAAGGAGGCCAACCCGCAGGCGGTCGGCGTCGTCCTCGGCGGCCACGGCATCACCGCCTGGGGTGCCACGGCCGAGGAGTGCGAGAGGAACGCCCTGTGGATGATCCGTACGGCAGAGGAGTTCCTCGTCGTACGGGGCAGGAAGCAGCCGTTCGGCGCGCCGCTGGAGGGGTACGAAGCCCTGGACGAGGAGCAGCGTCGTGCGAGGGCGGCCGCCCTGGCGCCCGTGATCCGCTCGCTGGCCTCGCAGGACCGGCCGCAGGTGGGCCACTTCACGGACTCCGACGTAGTGCTCGACTTCCTCGCCCACGATCAGCACCCGCGCCTGGCGGCCCTCGGCACCTCCTGCCCGGATCACTTCCTGCGCACGAAGGTCCGTCCGCTGGTCCTCGATCTGCCCGGGTCCGCGCCCCTGGACGAGGCGGCTTCCCGGCTGAAGGAGCTGCATGCCGAGTACCGCGAGGAGTACGCCTCGTACTACGCGCGGCACGCCACCGCCGACTCGCCCGCGATGCGCGGCGCCGACCCGGCGATCGTTCTCGTCCCCGGCGTCGGCATGTTCTCCTTCGGCAAGGACAAGCAGACCGCACGCGTGGCGGGCGAGTTCTACGTCAACGCGATCAACGTGATGCACGGGGCCGAGGCGGTCTCCACGTACTCCCCCATCGAGGAGTCGGAGAAGTTCCGCATCGAGTACTGGGAACTGGAGGAGGCCAAGCTGCGGCGGATGCCGAAGCCGAAGCCGCTCGCCACCCGGGTCGCCCTGGTGACGGGTGCCGGCAGCGGCATCGGCAGGGCCATCGCGCACCGGCTCGTCGCCGAGGGTGCCTGTGTGGTGGTCGCCGACCTCAACGGCGAGAACGCGGCAGCGGTGGCCGAGGAGCTGGGCGGCCCCGACAAGGCGGTGGCGGTCACCGTGGACGTGACGTCGGAGGCGCAGATCGTCGCGGCCTTCCGGAAGGCCGTGCTCGCCTTCGGTGGCGTGGACCTGATCGTGAACAACGCGGGTATCTCGGTCTCCAAGCCACTCCTGGAGACCACGGCACGCGACTGGGACCTCCAGCACGACATCATGGCCCGCGGTTCCTTCCTGGTATCCCGCGAGGCTGCCCGGATCATGACCGATCAAGGCCTCGGCGGCGACATCGTCTACATCGTGTCCAAGAACGCCGTCTTCGCCGGTCCGAACAACATCGCCTACTCCGCGACCAAGGCCGACCAGGCCCACCAGGTCCGCCTCCTCGCCGCCGAACTGGGCGAGCACGGCATCCGCGTCAACGGCGTCAATCCCGACGGGGTGGTCCGCGGCTCCGGCATCTTCGCCGCGGGCTGGGGCGCCCAGCGGGCGGCGACCTACGGCATCGAGGAGGAGAAGCTCGGCGAGTTCTACGCCCAGCGGACCCTGCTCAAGCGGGAGGTCCTTCCCGAGCACGTGGCGAACGCGGTCTTCGCCCTCACCGGAGGCGACCTCACCCACACCACCGGCCTGCACATCCCCGTCGACGCCGGTGTCGCGGCGGCGTTCCTCCGCTGACGGGCCCCGATCGCCCTGGGGCCGGTGAACTGACGCGCCGGCCCCAGATGGACCCTCCTCCGACTCTCCTCCCCGCCCAGCCGCACGCACCGCAGAGGTATCTCACGTGACGACCACCCCACCGTCCTCCGCCTTTCCGTCCGCGTTCGCCGCGGTGGATCTCGGCGCAACCAGCGGACGCGTGATCCTCGGCCGGGTCGGCCCGGACAACCTCGACCTCACCGAGGTCCACCGGTTCCCCAACACGCCCGTACGTCTGCCCGACGGGCTGCGCTGGGACGTCCTCGCCCTCTTCCAGGGCGTCCTCGCCGGGCTTCGCGAGGCCGCCCGAACGGGCGGTGTCACCTCGATCGGCGTGGACACCTGGGCGGTGGACTACGGGCTCCTCGACGCGGACGGCGCCCTGCTCGGCCACCCGTACCACTACCGCGACAGCCGCACCGAGGGGGCCGCCGACCGCGTGTGGGCCGATGTGGGCCGCAAGGAGCTGTACCGGATCACAGGACTGCAGCACCTGCCGTTCAACACGGTCTTTCAGCTTGCCTCAGCGGCGGGAAGCGTCCAGCTGGGCGCCGCCCGCACCCTGCTCCTCATCCCGGACCTGCTGATCCACTGGCTGACCGGATCCATCGGCGCCGAGGAGACCAACGCCTCCACCACCGGTCTGTTCGACGCCCGCACCGGCACGTGGTCCAGGGAGGTCCTCAGCCGGCTCTCCCTGGACCCCGGGCTGTTCCCGCCGCTGCGCGCCCCGGGAGACCCGGCGGGCACGCTGCTCCCCCATGTCGCCGCGTACACCGGGCTCGACGCCCGGACACCGGTGACCACGGTCGCCTCGCACGACACCGCTTCCGCGGTGGTCGCCGTGCCGGCGACGGAGCCGAACTTCGCGTACATCTCGTCCGGTACGTGGTCGCTGGCCGGCCTGGAGCTGGACTCCCCGGTCCTGAGCGAGGAGTCCCGAGCCGCCAACTTCACCAATGAGCGCGGTGTCGACGGCACGATCCGCTTCCTGCGCAACATCATGGGCATGTGGCTGCTCGAGGAATGCCGCCGTACCTGGGACAAGGAGGGCCTGCCCACGCACATCCCGGCCCTCCTCGCCGACGCCGCCCGGGCCGAGCCCTTCGCCTCGATCGTCGACCCGGACGCCCCGGAGTTCCTGGCCCCCGGCGACATGCCCGCCCGCATCCGGGACTTCTGTGCCCGCACCGGCCGGCGCGTTCCCGGCAGCCAGGGCGCTGTGGTCCGCTGCATCCTGGAAAGCCTGGCCCTCGCCCACCGCCGCGCCTTGCGCCAGGCCGCCGAGCTCGCCGGCCGTGACATCACCCACGTCCACCTCGTCGGCGGCGGCTCGCGGAACGATCTCCTGTGCCAACTCACGGCCGACGCCACGGGACTTCCCGTCATCGCCGGCCCTACCGAAGCCACCGCACTCGGTAACATCCTCGTCCAGGCCCGAGCCGCCGGCCTCGTCGGCGACCTGCCCGCCATGCGCTCCCTCGTCGCCTCCACCCAGCACCTGCGGCACTACACCCCACGGGGTGACACCGCCGCCTGGGACGCAGCCGCCGCCCGACTCGACCCCGCCCCGAGGACCTCCTGATGCGCGTCGCCCTCTTCGCCACCTGCGTCAACGACGCGGTCTACCCCTCCACCGCCATCGCCACCGTCAAGGTTCTGAGGCGCCTCGGCGTGGAGGTCGACTTCCCCGCCGCACAGACCTGCTGCGGACAGCCCCAGTTCAACACCGGCTACCGCAGGGAGACCGAACCTCTGGTACGCCGCATGGCCCGCGCCTTCGAGGGCTACGAGTACGTGGTCACCCCGTCCGGGTCCTGTGTGGCTATGGTGCGCGACAACTACCCCCGGATCGGAGCGAAGGCGCGCGCCGAGGGCCGCGGCAGCACGCTGGCGGACGCGTCCTCGTCGCTCGTCCCGAGGACGTACGAGCTGACGGAGTTCCTGGTCGACGTGCTGGGCGTGACGGATGTGGGTGCCTTCTTCCCTCACAAGGTCACCTACCACCCCTCCTGCCACGGCCTGCGGATGCTCGGCCTGGGCGAGCGGCCCCGCAAGCTCCTGGAGGCGGTGAAGGGCCTGGAGCTTGTGGAGCTGCCGGGGGCCGAGGAGTGCTGCGGCTTCGGTGGCACGTTCGCGGTGAAGAACGCCGACGTGTCGGCCGCCATGGGCCTTGACAAGGTCCGCAACGCCCTGTCCACCGGCGCGGATGTGCTGTGCGGCGCCGACAACTCCTGCCTGATGCACCTCGGCGGCATGCTGCGCCGCCAGGACGCCCCGCAGCGCGCGCTGCACATCGCCGAGATTCTCGCGAGCACGGAAGAGGAGCCCCTGGCATGAGCGGCACGTATCTCGGCATGCCGGCCTTCCCCAAGGCCGCGCACGAGGCCGTACAGAACACGACCCTGCGGGCCAACCTGCGCCACGCCACCCACACCATCCGCGACAAGCGGGCGGTGGCGGTGGCGGAGCTGGAGGACTGGGCGGAGCTGCGCGAGGCGGGAAAGCAGATCAAGGATGAGACGCTCCGTCATCTGGACAGATATCTGGTCCAGTTGGAGGAGTCGGTGGTACGGGCCGGTGGCACCGTGCACTGGGCGGCGGACGCGGCCGAGGCCAACCGGATCGTCACCGGCCTCGTGCGCGCCACCGGCGAGACCGAGGTCGTCAAGGTCAAGTCGATGGCCACGCAGGAGATCGGCCTCAACGAGGCGCTGGAGGCGGAGGGCATCGCCGCCTACGAGACGGATCTGGCGGAGCTGATCGTGCAGTTGGCCGAGGACCGGCCGTCCCACATCCTCGTGCCGGCCATCCACCGCAACCGCGGCGAGATCCGGGACATCTTCCGCTCCGAGATGGCTCGTTGGGGCCGCCCCGCGCCCGAGGGGCTCACCGACAGCCCCGCCGAGCTGGCCGAGGCGGCGCGCCTGCATCTGCGGGAGAAGTTCCTGCGGGCGAAGGTCGGGATCTCCGGGGCGAACTTCATGGTGGCCGAGACCGGCACCCTCGTCGTGGTCGAGTCCGAGGGCAACGGCCGGATGTGCCTGACCCTCCCCGAGACCTTGATCTCGGTGGTCGGCATCGAGAAGATCGTCCCCACCTGGCAGGACCTGGAGGTCTTCCTCCAGACCCTCCCCCGCTCCTCGACCGCCGAGCGCATGAACCCGTACACCTCCATGTGGACGGGCACGACGGACGGCGACGGACCGAAGAACTTCCACCTCGTCCTGCTCGACAACGGCCGCACCGACACCCTCGCCGACGAGGTCGGCCGGCAGGCCCTGCGTTGCATCCGCTGCTCCGCCTGCCTCAACGTCTGCCCGGTCTACGAGCGGGCCGGCGGCCACGCCTACGGCTCCGTCTACCCCGGCCCCATCGGCGCCATCCTCAGCCCCCAACTCCGCGGCACGGCAAGCGAGATCGACGCCTCACTCCCGTACGCCTCTTCCCTCTGCGGCGCGTGCTACGACGTCTGCCCCGTCGCCATCGACATCCCCGAAGTCCTCGTCCATCTACGGGAGAAGGTCGCCGACCAGGGTGGCAAGGGCCACCGTCTGGAGAAGGCCGCCATCAAGGCGGCAGGGTGGATCTTCGATCATCCCTCCGCTCTGGAGGCGGGCGAATGGCTCGCGTCCAAGACGCGCACGCTGCATCCCAAACGTCTCCCCGGCCCGGGGGCCGGTCAGTGGACCGACAGCCGCGACCTGCCCGAGTTCCCCGCGGAGCCGTTCCGTACCTGGTGGAAGCGGAACCACGAGCGCAAGGAGGACTCCCAGTGAGCAGCAGAAACCTCATCCTGGGTCGGATCCGCCAGGCCCTGGCCGACGTACCTCCGGCTGACACCCCGTATGAGCAGGCCGTATCCCGCGCCTACGTGCGGGAGCACGGCCGGCGGGACGCCGAACAGACTGTCGACCTCCTTGCGGAGAACCTGGCGGACTACCGGGCCGTCGTGCACCGCTGCCACCCGGACGGGCTCCCGGACCTGATCGCCCGTCTGCTGACGCAGCGGGGCGCGAGCGCCGTCCTCGTGCCGAAGGGCCTGCCGCGGCACCTGCTGAACGGGACTGACGCCGACGTCGTGCGCGAGCGGGCCGGCCACTCCCCGGACGACCTCGATCGTCTCGACAGCGTGGTGACCGGCTGCGCGGTGGCCATCGCGGAGACCGGCACGCTCGTCCTCGACGCCGGCCCGGACCAGGGCAGCCGTCGCATCACCCTCGTCCCCGACCACCACATCTGCCTCGTCCGCGTGCCCGACCAGGTCGTCGGCTCCGTCCCCCAGGCCCTCGAACGCCTCGACCCGACCCGCCCCCTGACCTGGATCTCGGGCCCTTCCGCCACCAGCGACATCGAACTCGACCGCGTCGAGGGCGTCCACGGCCCTCGTCGCCTCGACGTCGTCCTCGTCAGCCATGCCTGAAGGACGGGGACTCCCTCCCCGGGGTGTCGGGCACGGAGCTGCGGGACGCACAGCGCCCCCGAGACCTCTCGGGTCTCGGGGGCGCTGTCGGTTCACGTCGGAACGTGGGGATCTCTCAGGCCGGGGTCACCAGGTGCCCGGCGATGCGTGCCAGCTCTTCAGAGCGCTGTCGAAGCCGCCGTCGGTGCGCGCCTTGAAGGTCATCGCCGCGCTCGCGCCGGTGCCGTCGTTGTACATGACCGCGATGTCCTCGCGGCCGTCGTGGTCGGTGTCGCCGGAGACCGGGAGACCGGCCTCCTGCACGTGCCACGTCCCCTCCGGGGCCTGCCAGCTGCGGAAGTCGTCGTTGATTCCGCCGTCCGGCCGGCTGGTCATGGTGAACAGGGAGGCGTTGCCGTACCCGTAGTCGTACAGGACCGCCAGGTCGGCGCGGCCGTCGCCGTTGTAGTCGCCCGCGGTGACCTTGCTGCGCCACCACTCCCACTGGCCGGGCGTCTTGTACCACGAGGGGTTCGTGACGTCGAAGCCGCCGTCGGACCTGGCCGGCAGGGTGAACGCCCTGACCGCGCCGTCGCCGTAGCCGTACAGGGCGACGATGTCGTCCCGGCCGTCGCCGTTGAAGTCACCGCCCACGTACTTGGCGCTTCCCCAGCTCCAGTTGCCCGCGCCGGAGCGCCAGCTCGGGAAGGAAAGGTTGAACGTGCCGTCGGCCTTGGACAGGAAGGTGTGGGCGCCGGTGTCGTCGCTGCCGTGGTCGTAGAGCATGACCACGTCGTCCCGGCCGTCGCCGTTGTAGTCGCCGGCCAGGAGCTTGCCCCGCTTCGCGTCCCAGTTGCCCGCGGGCGTGTAGGCGCTGCGCGGCAGCGACGTGAAGGTTCCGTCGGCCTTGCCCAGGAAGGTGAACATGCCGTTGGAGCCGTCGTCGTAGCCGTACAGGGCGGCCAGGTCGTCGCGGCCGTCGCCGTTGAAGTCACCGGCGACCCACTGGGAGTGGGCGTACGAGAAGTTCCACGCGCCGCTGTTGTAGGCGAGCACGGGGGCGGCGAAGCCGCCGTCCGCCTTGGCCGCGTGCGTGTAGAGCGCCGTCGCGTGGCTTCCGTAGTCGTAGACGGTGGCCATGTCGGCTCGGCCGTCGCCGTTGAAGTCGCCCGCCAGCTCCTTGCGCAGGTGGTCGGTGCGGTCGGCCGGGCGGTGCTCCTCCGTGGTGCCGGTGGTGCGGTTGTGACGGATGTAGGTGCCGTTCTGGAAGTCGGTCCGCGGACCGCCCGCCACGTCGTACTCCTCCGACTGCGGGTAGCCGAGGAAGCTCTTCTCGGCGCCCAGCGCGATCCACTTGTTGCGGATGCTGCCCCACACGCCCCAGGCCTTGCCCGTGGTGGTGGTCCAGTAGATGGAGCGGGAGTCGGAGGTTTCGCCGCGGCGCCGGAAGTGGTTGTAGCGCCCGATGCCGTCGGCGTTGTTGGTCTCGTCGGTGGTCGGATAGCCGAAGCCGGACGGGCCGCCGAGCGCCAGGTATTTCCGGTAGATGGTGCCGTGGATGGAGCGGCCGCCGAAGTCGTACGTCCAGTAGATGGCGCCGTTGCCGCCGGACCCGGTGAAGGTGGTGACCCAGGCGTCGCTCTCGAAGGTGGTCGCCTCGTCGGAGGTCGGGTAGCCGAGGAAGCTCTTCTCGGCCCCCAGCGAGAACCAGTAGCCGCGGATGCCGTTCTGGACCATCCAGGCGCCGGTGTTCGGGTGCCAGTAGACCGAGGCGTTCTCCGAGCCGGCGCCGTTCTGGCGGAAGTGCGCGTACCGGCCCGTGGCGTCGTCGGGCGTCATGACGTCCGTGGTCGGGTAGCCGAAGCCGGACGGGCCGCCCTTCGCCAGGTACTTGGCGAGGATCGGGCCGCACAGGGTGTGCGTGCCGGTGTCGGCCGAGGTGAAGCTCTGGCACTCCGACCAGGGGGTGCCGCCCAGCACGAGACGGCGGCCTGCGCCGAAGGCCGAGCCGGTGCTCAGGGCCTGGCCCGGGAACTCGGTGATCTCACCGCCGGCGTCGCGCGACCACAGGTCGGGGAAGCCATTGTTCTCGAAGTCGCCGTTGCTCGCCAGGTGCTGCTGGGCGGTGCCGGTGAAGCCGGTGGCGATGGACGTGGCGCGGACCGTCGTGTCGCCGTACACCGTGAGGTCGGCGACGGTGGTCGAGGACGGGTCGGTGGTCGCGCGGCTGTTGTACTGGTGGATCTTGCCGCTCGTCTTGTCCCTGGCCCAGATCTCGGGCAGCTTGTCGCCGTTGAGGTCACCAGGGGCGATCAGGGTCATGTTCTGCCAGTCGGCGTTGCCGAGCAGGATCGGCGGGCGGAAACCCGTCTCGGTGACGTCGAGGTAGGTACCGGTGTTGCCGAAGTAGAGGTACAGCTCGGCGCCGGCCTTCACCAGCAGGTCGGGCTGGTCGTTGCCGTCGACCAGGCCGTCCTTGGTGTCGTCGTCGACACTGCCGATGACGAGGGCCTGCTCCGCCTGTGCCCAGTGGTCGTTCTCCTCCAACGCGGCGGACAGCGGGAACCTGTTGGCGTCGACGGGCATCAGATCGCCGTCGCCCTTGCCCGGGTAGACGTACAGCTCCTTCCGGCTGCCGTCGGCGGCGGGCCGCAGGGCGACGAGGTCCTCGTAGTAGTCCGTGTTCCAGCTGCCGCGGTGGGACAGCGACACGGCGTCGGCGAAGGAGCCCCGGTCGAGCTTCTTGGACAGGCCGAAGGTGCCGTCGCCCTTGCCGGGGTGCATCCACAGCTGGCCGGAACCCGGGTCGACGCTCCAGATGTCGACGGTGTCGTCGCCGTTGAGGTCGCCGGGCTTGTCGCGGGTCGGCTTGCGCTTGGCGTAGAAGAGGTACGCCTTCAGGTCGGAGCGGTTGTTCGCCGCGTCGAGGCTGCGGACGAACAGGCTCTGCGGGCCGGTCGTGGTCGGGGTGTACTCCACCGACGCCTCGCCGCCGGCCGAGGCCGCGGCGACCTCACGCACCTTCGGGTCGGACTCCGTCCACCACTGATACTTCACGACATCGGACTCGCCGTTGGCGTTGAAGGTGAAGATGCCCTTGGTACGGGCCTCGGAGGTGGTGTCCGGCTGGTTCTCGGGGAACTGTACCGAGGTCACCTTGGGCGGGCGACCGGGCCGGGTCGCGTCGATGCTGAACACGCACTGGCCCGCCCAGGGGCCGGCCGCGTGGTCGTCGAGCCCTCGGACGTCCCACCGGTAGGTGCCGGTGGGGAGTTCGGAGGCGGGGATGCGCCACTGGGCGACGTTGCCGTTCGCGACCCAGACCTGAGGCCTCTTGATGGTGCCCCAGTAGTCGTTGTCGTTCCAGTAGTTGAACTCGGCCCGGAGCGCGCCGTCCTCTGAGTCCGAGATACGGGCGCGGAGCACCACCTCGTCGGTCGTGCCGATCATGCCGCCGCCGCAGGACACCGAGGGGTCGGTGCCGCGCTCGCCGGGCGCGTTCGGCACGGTGTTGTACTGGGTGGATATGCGGGCGCTGTCGGGGTTCATCTTGCGCCACGACACGTCGACGGTGTCGGTGGCCGACTTCAGGCCCATGGTCCAGGCGGGCCAGTGCCAGCGGGCGGCGTCGGCGACCGCGGAGGTCACGTTGAGCTCGACGAGGTTGCCGTCGCCGGGGCAGTTGATTCCGCCGTACGACTGGCCGGAGGAGTCGACGAGCCGCTTCCAGGCGGGCTGGTTGTTCCAGGTGGTCCAGGTGCCGATGCCGTCGGTGTCCCAGATCTGGATGTCACCGGACTTACAGCTCCAGGAGCCCGCGTAGGTCTGCTGGATGCGGAAGGTGGACGACAGGATCTGCTTGTCCCAGAGGCTGCCCATGCCGACCTGGAAGAAGGTCTTCGCGCAGACGACCGCGTAGCCGTTCTGGGCGTCCTTGGCGCAGCCGACGCGGGCTTCCTTGCTCTGGTTGCCGCCGTTCCAGTAGTTGGTGTTCGCCGAGTTCGGGAACGCGTTGTGCTTGTAGGCGAGCGCCCACACCGACTTCCAGTCGTCGCGCCACACCGGGTCGATGACGACGGGGTACGTCGTCCCGGGCGCGGTCAGCAGCTTCCGGTCGGGGGTGAGGGTGAGGGTGGTGCCCTTCAGGGCGACACCGAGGTCGGCCTGGCGGGTGCCGAGGGAGATGCCGTCGACGGCGTCCACGGGGTCGGCCTGCGGGGCGGCCTTCGCCGCGGGCGCGGCCTTCGCGACAGGGACGGCCTTCGTGGCTCCGGAGTCCCACATCTGCGGCTTGGCCGAACTGAACAGGGCCTTGCCGGCGGGGTCGAGCGCCCGCAGCTCGCCGTTGGCCTCCTTGCGGAGGGTCAGTCCCTTGCCCTTCAGGCCGAAGGTGACCTCGGCGAGGGCCGGGTCGTCGGCGGCCTGGCGGTTCTTGACGATCAGCTGGTGCGAGAAGCCGCTGACATCGGCGGTGACCCGTAGGTCGACGCCGTGCAGCACCTCGGGGTACGTGGCGCTGTCGCCCTCAATCCGCGGCGCGGGCAGCGGCTTCGGCCAGGTGAGACTGATGTCCCGGCCGTCCTTGCGCATGGTGACGAGCGAGTCCTTGCCGCCGCCGGAGAAGGTGAGTCCGACGCGGGTGGCGCGGGGGGTGATCCGGCCGTCGCTCCGCTTGCTCAGTCCGGTGTCCACCGGTACGAGCTTGCCGCCGCGCAGGACGCGGATCGGGGTCAGCGCGTGGTTCTGGGTGAACGTGCCGTCCGGGTTGGCCCAGACGTCGTCGGTCTCGGTGCGCTTGGAGGCGATCTCGACCGGCTTGCCGGTGCGCTTCGCCTCGGCCTTCGCCTTGGCGTGCGCGTTCTTGTCGGCGGTGTCGGTCGCAGACGCCTTGGCCGACGCCTTGTCGGCGGCGGAGGCCTGGGACGCGGTACCGGCCACGGCCGTGACCGGCACCGTGCCGAGCAGCACGGCGGCCAGCGCGGTGGCCGTGGTGAGGGCCGGCGTTCTGCGGCGCGGTGGATCGTCGACGCGCGCACGCGTCGGATTGGGTCTCACTGAATGAGTCCTCGGGGTCGGGTCGGCAACCGCACCAGGGCGGGTGTCCGAGATCGAGTGATCCGACCGCTCGCCGAAGGCCGCTTGCGGCGACCCCGACGGTCGGCCGTTGGCGTTCGATTAGTTGTAGCAGTGGCGAGGGTTCTCGCGCGCCGAGATCATACACATGCACCCGAGGGATCGAGGCGTCGTTGAAGGGAGATTGACGGAAGCACAAATTCCGTACTGCTGCGCCGGTTTGACCGCCACGACCATTACCTTTACATCTGACTCCCACTCAACTGGCCTATGGTGCGCCGTCTCGACGCCCGGGTGTTCCACTGTTAGGTTCTGCGCCGTCATTCAAAGCGTGATCATGACATGCTTCACGCTTCTCTCATCCTTCTCTCATGGAGTGTTCGAATCTTGATAAGATCCAAGGCGCGCGCCCTGCGTGCGCCTCTGAGGCGTGTCCGGCGGTGGCCGATACCGCTGCTGGCACTCAGCCTGTTGACGTCCGGCCTCACCGCCGTCGACGCGGCGGCCGCGGGGTCCGACCTCGATCTGCCCGGCCTGCAGCGACTGACCAAGGTCGGCGGCGCCCCCGTCATCGGCAAGGCTGCGCCCGGCCCGGCCGAGTCCCAGAAGAAGAAGTGGAAGAACCCGCCGGCGATCGCCTGGCCCAAGGCCGGTACCGCCGAAATCACCCTCCCCGAGCCGACGCTCAGCCCCACCGCCCGACTGAACGCGGACACGGGCGACTCGCTCGACGCCCGGTCGGCGAAGCGGGCCGGTGCGGCGGTCCGGGCCGGGGCCCTTCCCGTGAAGGTCGCCGCGCTCGCCCCGCGCAGCAAGGCGGGCCCGCTCTCCAAGTCGTCCGCTGCCGCGCCCTCCGCCGCGTCCACCGGGCCGGTCAAGGTCAAGGTCGGCCTGCTCGACCGGGCCGCGGGCCGCCGGGCCGGACTGGCGAACAGCCTGCTGCTGTCGGTCCAGCGCACCGACGGGGGCACATCCTCGGCGCCGGTCTCGGTCGAGCTCGACTACACCGCCTTCAAGAACGCCTACGGCGGCGGCTGGGGCTCTCGACTGCGCTTCACTGCCATCCCGTCCTGCGCCCTGACCACGCCGAAGAAGCCGGCCTGCCAGGGCGGCACCCCGGTCACCACCACCAACGACCCGACGACCGGCAAGCTCGTCGCCACCTTCGACGCCCCCGCGTCCGCGACGGCCACGAGCAGCGGCGGCCTGAGCACGATGTCCGGCACCGCCACCGCGGGCGCGGACACGGTGACGCTGGCCGCCACCGCGGGTGCCGACGGTGCCAACGGCACGTACAAGGCCACCTCGCTGAGCCCCTCGGGCTCCTGGCAGGCCGGCGGTTCGGCGGGCGACTTCTCCTGGTCGTACCCGCTGGACATCCCCGCCTCCCTCGGCGGCCCCAGCCCCTCGCTGACCCTCGGCTACTCGACGTCGACCATCGACGGCCGGACCTCGGCCTCCACCCAGCAGACCTCGTGGGTCGGCGACGGCTGGGACCTGGCGTCGAACTACATCGAGCGGTCCTACGTCCCGTGCAGCCAGGACAAGCGGGCGAACTCCGGGTACAACAACCCGAAGGACGACACCGGCGACCTCTGCCACGGCGCCCCGATGGTCACCCTGTCGCTCAACGGCGGCTCCACCCAGCTCGTCCTCGACGACACCACGAAGAAGTGGCGTCCCGCCAAGGACGACGGCTCCCGGGTCGAGCTGCTCCAGGGCGCGCAGAACGGGGACAAGGAGGGCGACCACTGGCGGTTCACCAACGCCCAGGGCATCCAGTTCTACTTCGGCGTGAACCGGGTCCCCGGCTGGACGACCGGCAAGCCCGTCACCAACTCCGCCTGGACGGTGCCGGTCTACGGCAACCACCCCGGTGAGCCCTGCTACACCACGACCTTCGCCGACTCGGCGTGCGACCAGGCGTACCGCTGGAACCTCGACTACGTCGTGGACCCGCGCGGCAACGCGATGACGTACTGGTACGAGAAGGAGGTCAACCACTACGGCTCGAACTACCAGATAGCCGGCGGCTCGACCGCCCGGGCGTACGCCCGTTCCGGCTGGCTGGACCACATCTCGTACGGTCTGCGCAGCGACAACCTGTTCGCCGAGGCCCCGTCCCAGGTGAAGTTCACCGTCGCCGAACGCTGCCTGGTCTCCGCCACGTTCGACTGCGACCCGGCCAAGCTGAAGTGGGACTCCGACTGGAACACCGCCAAGCAGTGGCCGGACACCCCCGGCGACCAGCTGTGCGCGGCGGGCGAGGAGTGCAAGGGCCGGTTCACGCCGACCTTCTTCACCCGCAAGCGGCTGACCGAGGTCTCCACCTCGGTCTGGAACGGCACCGAGCGCAAGCCGGTCGACACCTGGAAGCTCACCCAGGACTTCCCGATGACCGGTGACGGCACGGACTACCCGCTGTGGCTGTCCGAGATCCGGCACACCGGCCAGAACGGCGGCTCGATCGAACTGCCGCCGGTGAAGTTCCGCGGCAAGCAGCTCCCCAACCGCGTGGACGGCGCCCAGGACGGCAAGCCGCCGTACCTGCGGTACCGCATCGAGGCGATCGACACCGAGACCGGCTCGACGATCCTCGCGCACTACAAGGACACCCAGTGCTCCTCCGTCGCGCTGCCCGCGTCGCCGGAGACGAACACGATGCGGTGCTTCCCGGTGGTCTCGGAGATCCCGGACCCGAACGACCCGACGCACGAGCGCAAGCTGTACGTCACCGACTGGTTCCACAAGCACATCGTGGACTGGGTCCAGGAGGAGGACCGCAACGGCAACTCGCCGACGCGGCGCACCGAGTACGAGTTCCTCGGCTCTCCGGCATGGGCGTTCGACGACGAGACCGAGATGATGCGGCCCAAGACCCGCACCTGGTCCCAGTGGCGCGGCTACGAGCGGGTCCGCACCTACATCGGCATGGCGCCGGACCGGCGTTCGATGACGGAGACGCTCTTCTTCCGCGGCCTCGACGGTGATCGCGCGACGCCCTCCGGCGGCACGCGTTCGGTCAAGGTCAGGGACTCCGAGGGCAACGAGATCCCGGACCACCGGCTCTTCGCGGGCCAGACCCGCGAGGTCCTCGCGTACAACGGCGAGGGCGGGCAGCTGGAGGCGGCGACCACGTACACCCCGTGGCTGCACGGGCCCACCGCTACACGGCTGCGCAAGGGTGCGGTGCCGGAGGAGGACATCGAGCCGCAGCAGTCGTACGTCCAGCAGACCTCGGACGTGGCCTCCCGGATCCTGCTGTCCGAGGGGCGCGGCTGGCGCCGTACCGCGATGCACACCACGTACGACGACCGCGGCTTCGCGCAGTCGGTGTCGAACCGCGGTGACATCGCCGACCCGTCGGACGACAGCTGCACCCGCTACGAGTACGACTCGGACGAGACCCGCTGGATCATCGCCCGCCAGAAGCGGGTGGAGTCGGTCGCCAAGGCCTGTGACGCCACCGATGTCGCGCGCCCCGAGGACGTGACCTCGGACGTGCGGATGCACTACGACGCGGCCGGCAACGTGCAGTCCACCGAGTCGCTCTCGGGCTACTCGGCCGGCAGCCCCGTCTACGTCACGGACGGCAGCGCCGTGTACGACGCGTACGGGCGGCCCACGGCCACGACGGACGTGTTCGGCAAGGTCACCAGGACCGACTACACGCCGGCCTCCGGCCAGATCGTCGCCAAGGTGGTCACCACCAATTCGCTGGGCCACACCCAGACGACGGAGACCGACCAGGGCCGCGGCTCGGTCCTGGTCCAGACGGACGCCAACGGCCGTCGCCAGGTCATGCGGTACGACGCGCTCGGCCGCCTGACCAAGGTCTGGTCCCCGGACCGCGATCCGCTGAGCAAGTCGCCGGACGGCGAGTTCTCGTACGACGTCCGCACGGACGGTCCGGTCGTCATCACCAACAAGGCGCTGCTGGACGACGGCACCTACCGCACCAGCTACGACATCTACGACAGCAGCCTGCGCATCCGCCAGACCCAGATGGAGGCGCTCGGCGGCGGCCGGGTGATCAGCGACACCTTCTACAACAGCCTCGGCCAGGTCTGGAAGAGCAACGGCGCCTACTACGCGGACGGCGCGCCGTCGGGCGTCCAGTGGGGCCCGCTCGACAACCAGGTCCCGTCCTCCACGGTGACCCAGTACGACGGTTCCGGCCGTGCGACGGCCCAGATCTCCCGCAAGTTCGGCGTGGAGACCTCCCGGACCACGACCAGCTACGGCGGCGACAACATCACCGTCGACCCGCCGAAGGGCGAGACCCCGACCCGGGCGTTCCTGGACGGCCTGGGCCGCAAGACGGAGCTGCGCTTCTTCCACGCGGACTCGCCGACGGGCGCGTACGACAAGACGCTCTACTCCTACAACCGCCGCGGCAAGCTGGAGTCGGTCGTCAGCCAGGCCGGTGATCGGTGGGCCTTCGAGTACGACATCCGCGGTCGCCAGACCAAGCAGACGGACCCCGACAAGGGCACGTCGACGATGACGTACGGCCAGGGCGACCGGATCGCGACGGTCACGGACGCCCGCGGCAAGACTGTCGCGCCCGAGTACGACGTGCTCGGCCGGGTCGTCGCCACGCACGAGGGCTCGGTGACGGGTCCGACGCTGACGTCGACCACGTACGACACCCTGCCCGGGGCTATCGGCCTGCCCGTCTCCTCGACGCGGTACGTGGGCGGCAACGCCTACAAGCAGGAGGTCACCGGCTACGACACCGAGTACCGCCCGACCGGGTCGAAGATCACCATCCCGGCCTCGGAGGGCGCGCTCGGCGGCACGTACAGCTTCTCCACCGGCTACCGCGCGAACACCGGTCTGACGGCGTGGACGATGCAGCCGGCGGCGGGCGGTCTGCCCAGCGAGATCAGCACGATGACGTACAACCACTTCGAGCTGCCCACCATCATGGGCGTCGGAGGGAAGGCGTTCGTCGGCAAGGTCGACTACTCGCCCATGGGCGACGTGCTGCGCACGGAGGCGGGGCCGGCCGGCTCCCAGGTCTACTCGACGAACTACTACGACGAGCAGACCCGCGACCTGTTGCGGACCGTGAACGACCGCGAGGTGTCGCCGAGTCGGATCAACGACACGACGTTCGAGCGTGACGACGTCGGCAACATCCTGAAGATCACGGACAAGGAGGGCCCGGAGGGCACCGCCGACGTCCAGTGTTTCGCGTACGACTACCTGCGCCGGATGAACGAGGCGTGGACCGCCACGGACGACTGCGCCGCCAAGCCCGGCTCGGCGGGCCCGGGTTCGACCCCGTCGGTGGGCGGCCCGAACCCGTACTGGTCCTCGTACAGCTTCGACGCGGCGGGCAACCGCACCAAGGAGGTCCAGCACTCCCCCACCGGCGTCCTCGCGAATGACGTCACCCGCACCTACGTGTACGGCACGGCCGGCCAGGCCCGCGCCAACCAGCTGCAGAAGGTCGACACGACGGGGCCGGGCGGTTCACGCACCGAGTCGTACACGTACGACGAGGCGGGGAACACCCGCACCCGGACCATCCAGGGCGACACCCAGACCCTGGACTGGGACATCGCGGGGCAGCTCGCGAAGGTCACCAAGGGCACCGAGTCGACGGAGTTCGTCTACGACGCCGGCGGTAACCGCCTGATCAAGCGCGACCCGACCGGCACCACGCTGTACCTGCCGGGCACCGAGGTCAAGCTGACGGCGGCGGGCAAGCTGGAGGGCACGCGGTACCACGCCCACCCGGCCGGTCCGACGATGGTCAAGACGGCCAAGGACGGCGTGATCACCACGTCGTACCTGATGGGCGACCAGAACGGCACGGCCACCACGGCCGTGGACGCGACGACCTCGGCCATCACGCGCCGCAAGTTCACCCCGTTCGGCGAGGTGCGCGGAACGCCCCCGTCGGTGTGGCCGGGCAAGAAGGGCTTCGTCGGCGGCGACGTCGACGAGTCCACCGGCCTGGTCCACCTGGGCGCGCGCGAGTACGACCCGGCGACGGGCCGGTTCCTGTCGGTCGACCCGATCGTCGACTACAACGAGCCCAAACAGATGAACCCGTACGCCTACGCGAACAACTCGCCGGTGACGTACAGCGACCCGAGCGGTCTGTCGATCGCACCGCCCATGATGCCCGTCAAGGACTTCACGGACGCGGAGGCCGCCTGGGCCAACATGATCCAGGGCAAGAGCGCGCTTGACGTCGCTCTCGAGATCGCCCTGGGCATCCTGAAGGACGCCTCCGGCTACAACGACATCAAGGCCTGCCTCAGCGGCGACATGTGGGCCTGCGGCAGCCTCGCCCTCGACGCGGCCCTCCCCTTCGCGGGCCGCGCCAAGCGCATCATCAAGGCCCTCGACCGGGCCTGGGAGGCCTTCAACAGCTGGTCCCAAAAGCTGGCTCTGGCCCGCGACATCCTGCGCCGGGTCGAGCGCTACCAGCAGGCGATGGCCAAGTACGCCGAGGACCTGGCCGAATGGAAGCGCCAGGTCGAGGAAGCCGCCGAACGCGCGAGAAAGCTGGAGGAGGAAGCCGCAGCAGCCCGCAGAGCCGCCCAGGAGGCCGCAGCCGCGGCCGCCAAGAAGGCGGACGAGGCGAAGGCGACGGCGGCGAAGCAGGGCAAGTCGTCGGCGGAGAAGTCGAAGAAGTCGGACGGGGACGGGAAGGCGTCGAAGTCCTCGGAGGCGAAGAAGGGGGACGAGCCGAAGAAGTCGGGCGGCAAGGACAACGACAGCGGAGGATCCGGCAGCAACGGCGGTTCGCAGAGGAGCGGTACATCCCAGAGTGGGGGCACCGGACCGGGTTGTAAGATCGGCAACAGCTTCGTCCCGGGCACGAAGGTCCTCATGGCCGACGGCACCGCGAAGCCCATCGAGAACGTGAAGCCTGGCGATGAGGTCGTCGCGTCGGACACCCGGTCCGGTGCCACCGAAGCCCAGCCGGTCGCCGCGCGCATCGTCGGCGAAGGGTACAAGGACCTCGTTGAGGTCACGATCGACGCGGACGCTTCTAAGGGCGACGCGACGGAAAGCATCACAGCTACTGACGGGCACCCGTTCTGGGTTCCGACGCTGGGCGAGTGGCTCAAGGCCACGGACCTCACGGCCGGCCAGTGGCTCCAGACCTCGGAGGGTACCTGGGTTCAGATCACCGAGGTCAAGCGCTTGTCCCGGACCGTGCGGGTGCACAACCTCACCGTCGCCACCATGCACACGTACTACGTGCTCATGGGCGCTGCGCCTGTCCTCGTTCACAACTGTGGGAAGGGCACCATCAGCCAGCAGGTGATGGACGACCACATCGTCGCCGAGCACTTCGAGCTTGCCCCGCAGGCGTGGACTAAGTGGGCGGACAAGTCCAAGTTCGACAGCTGGGTCACGGAGGCCCACGTCCGTAACTGGGCCAAGCTGGCGATGAGGAAGCCGATGGAGCGCATGAACGTGGGGACCGGCAAGAAACACCGTCACGTCCTTGAGATCAACAGCATGCACCCGGTCGGATTCGACAAGGACAACAACCCGCTGCACAAGATCGCCGTATGGGTGGAGAACGGCGAAGTCTCCAGCGTTTATCCATTCTGACGAGGTGATGAATGATCAACACACAGGTATGCACGGAACGCGGAGGGATCGTCTCGCGCGGATCGCATGGGCTGGATTGGATGACAACCCTCCAGCACATCGACCCGGAGACGTTCCCCTGTCTGGGCAGCCTGCTGCCTGATGGGCACGCCATGTTCAACTCCCGTCAGACGAGGAGGCTTCGACGCGAAATCTCCGATCCGTCGGTGCGTGAGCTCCTCGGGGGTGAAGTGGTGGAGGAGATCGACGCACTCTGCCTTCAGGTGGAGAACGGTCTACATCTCTATCTCTGGTTTCTGGGCGACTAGGAACTGAGTGCCGCACCGCGTGACGGCAATGGAGGCGAAGCCCCGCCAGGCATCCTGGCGGGGCTTCTGCGTGAGGTGACGACAGTGGCTGATGACACCGACGGCGGATGGGGGATGGTGGCGGCTCGTCGTCAGGCCCTTCAGTGACTGTCGGACCGTCGAGAGCGGCACTGAGTGCGTCGATGGCGTCTCACTGAAGGCGGATTCGTACACGGTCTCAACATGCACCTCGACGCGGCCGTCAACGGGTTGACGCTTCCCTCCAGGATCACCACGACGGCGAGCTCACTTCCGGCCCAGGCCAGAGCCGCGGTCAACCTCGGTCAGGCACTCGAGTGAAGAGACCCCAGCGGCCTGCCACACTTCGTAAGGTTCGGCCCAGTGTGTGGGGGACGTCGGCGTTTCGGCCAGGCTCGCGCCAGGCTGCCGCCCTCGGCAGGCAAGGGTCCGTGTACCCGGCACGCTCGCGATTTCGCTCTGTCATGCGGTTCACGCCACGTCCGAAACACGTGTGTTCGAACAGCCGGGCCACGTCGTTGAGCCCGGTGACATCCCGGAACACTCTCCATCGGAGGACGCCGTGCACCCCTCCCCCACCCGCCCCACCACCCCCCTCGCGCGCCCCTCCGCAAGGCCGGACACGAGGTGGGCGGCATGAGCGAGCACGTCGATGCCGAAGCCACCAAGCGCCCAGTTCCGGCGCCGCGGACCGCCCCACCCGCTCTCCCCCTCCCGCCCCGCGCCATGCCCGCCGGTCCCCAGGACGGGGACATGGCCGAGGAGATGGAGGAGGCGTACTGGTCGGTCCATGACGGCGCCGCCGCCCGCGCGACCGTCCGGCAGGTTCTTGTCCGGCTGCCACGGATCACCCGGCAGATCGGGCAGCTCGCCTGGCGCGCCGACCCGCGCGCAACCACCGCGGTCGTCGCGTGCCAGCTGGGCTCGTCGGCCATGTCCGCCTTCGGCCTGATCGCATCCGTCGCCGTGCTGCAGGAGCTGTTCGCCCAAGGGCCTACCCCCGACCGCGTACGCGCCGCCGTCCCGCAGATCCTCCTCGTCGTCGGGTTCCTCGCCATGCGCGCCTTGTCGGAGGCGGCGGTCGCGGTGGCACAGGCCCGCGTGACGCCCAAGATCCGCACCGCCCTGGAGAGTGACTTCTTCCATCTGACCGCGCACGTGCGGCTGGAGGCGGTGGAGGACGCCGACTGGCACGACGAGGTCTACCGCGCCAACGACCGGGGCCTGTTCTACGCCCGGCAGATCGTCGGCCAGGTCGTCTCCCTCGCCTCCGCCGTCCTCAGCCTCGCCGGCACCATCGGCGTTCTCGGCATCCTTCACCCCCTCTTGCTGCCGCTGCTCCTGTTGTCGGTCCTGCCGGTCGGGGCGGCGGCCGTACGCAGCGCCCGGGCCCGGTTCCACTCCTTCAAGCGGTGGAACGCCCTCCAACGCCGCGTCCGGGTCTTCTCCTGGCTGCTCCTCGACCAGGACGCCGCCGCCGAACTCCGCTCCGACACCGCGCAAGGCGCGCTCCTGGACGAGCACCGCCGCCTGATCACCCGCATCGCCGAGGAGGACACACGCCTGGGTGTGCAGGCGGCCCTCCTGAATCTGGCCGGCCGAGGGGTCGGCGGCCTCGGCACCGGGATCACGTACGTCGCGCTCGGCGCCATGCTGATCGCCGGCTGGCTCCCGCTGGCCGCCGGCGCCGGGGCGGTGCTCGCCATCCAGGCCGGACAGAACTCGCTGACCCGGCTCGTCGAAGTCAGCCACCTGGTCTACGAGCACGCGATGTGGGTCGACGACCTCCTCGCCGTACAGGAACGATGCCGGGGCCTCCAGCTCAGGACGGGCGAGGTCCACGCCCCGGACCGGGTGAAGACCATCACCCTGGAGGACGTGTTCTTCGCCTACGCGGGGAAGGACACCCCCGCGCTGAACGGGGTGTCCATGACTCTGACCGCGGGCGAAAGGGTCGCGTTCGTCGGTCTCAACGGTTCGGGCAAGAGCACCTGCGCGAAGATCCTGGCCGGTCTGCACGACGTGCAGAGGGGACGGATGTGCTGGGACGGCGTGGACGTCCGGACCATGGACGCGCAGTCCCTGCATCGGCAGGTCGCCTGTGTGCTCCAGGACCCCGTCCACTTCCCCTTCAGCGCCCTGTCCAACGTGACGGTGTCCACCGGCAGCCTCACCGAGGCCGACCCCGAGCGTGCCGTGGCCGCCGCCCGGGCCGCCGGCGCCGACCAGGTCATCGCGGACCTGCCCGGGCAGTGGGAGGCTCTGCTCTCGAAGCGGTTCCGCGGAGGCCAGGAACTGTCCGGCGGGCAGTGGGCCAAGATGGCCGTCGCCCGCGGCCTGTACAAAAACGCCTCACTGCTCCTGCTCGACGAGCCGACCGCGAGCATGGACCCGCCGTCCGAACACGCCGTCTACGAGGCGGTGCTGCGCGGGCGGCTGCGTGAGGACCAGATCACCGTCCTCATCTCGCACCGGCTCGCCAGCGTCGTCGACTGCGACCGCATCTACGTCTTCGACTCCGGCCGCATCGTCGAGTCGGGCTCGCACGACGAACTCATGGCGCTCGATGGCGACTACGCCGGCATGTTCACGCTGCAGGCCGACGGCTACCAGACCCACGGCGCCGCCCCGGAAGGGGCGGCGCCGTGACGGCCGGCACTCCCCCGACCCGGCTGACCGGGGTGAAGCTCCTGCTCGCCTCCGAGTTCGCCATCGTCCCCGTCTCGCTCTCCGACGGACCGGCGGGCACCGCGACCCGTAACCACATCGCGACCACGGCCGACGGCGACACCTGGTTCGTGAAGACCTACCCGTCGGCGCGGATCTGTCGAGGCTTGAAAGCGCCGCCCGGC
Organism: Streptomyces sp. NPDC029169; assembly: GCF_055563935.1. Classification (NCBI taxonomy): domain Bacteria; kingdom Bacillati; phylum Actinomycetota; class Actinomycetes; order Kitasatosporales; family Streptomycetaceae; genus Streptomyces; species Streptomyces sp. NPDC029169. Next base: position 373,993 of record NZ_JBVHXA010000006.1, on the reverse strand, counting down.
TCAGCGAGTACGCGTACCTCTGCGGGGTGCCGGTGGCTCGCGCCCGCTCCGCGGTCGACGAGGAGCGGCTGGTCGCTTCCGCCAACGGGGTGACCTTGTCTGTGACCTCGTACATTCCCGGGGCGGTCACGGCGGAGGGCGAACTCACCGGAAGACGGTGGGAGGCCGTCGGCGAGGCGGTCGGACGGCTGCACCGGGGCCTGGCCCTCCACCCTCTCGGCCCTCCCCGGCTCGGCGCTCGGGACAAGGCCATCGACCCCGCGCGCTGCCGGGCGCGACTCGAAGAGCTCGTGTGCCACTACGAGGCGGCCTCGCCTCTCACCCGGTTCGAACAGTGGGCGCTGCGGACGGCGCGCGAGCGGCTGACCGGGATGCCGGAGGTGGAGCGCCTGCTGGAGCAGGTGCCGCGAGTGATGCTCTCGCAGGTGGTCCACGGGGACCTGTCAGGTCCGAATGTGCTCCTGCGCGGTCAACGGATGGCCGCCCTGATCGACTTCATGCCCCCGGGCCGCCGGGGTCCGGTGTGGGAACTGGGCCGTCTCGCGCTCGACCCCCGTACCGTGCTCTCCCGGCCGGACTGGCCGGACGGGCTGGGCCGTCTCGCCGCCGTCTACCACGACCTGCACCCGCGGGTGTCGGTGAATGAGCTGGTGAGCGTGGTCAGGGTGACCGCTGCGGCGCTCGCCATGTCGGTGTATCCGCTGAACACGCTCGCGGACCGGCTCGGTCCCGTCACCCCCTCGTTGGAGGCATACGCCCGGGCCCGCCTCCAGGCCGCCGTCGAGCTGCGCGAGCGCCTCGACGAGGCCGAGGAGGTGCTCCGGGCCCACCTTCGCTGACCGGCGCCCACCGGCTCACCCCGGCCTGGGGCCACCCTCGCGGTCACCCGCCCCGGCCCGCCTGCCGCGCCGACCGCCGACCCCAAACCGCCCGCCCCTGAACACGATGAGGTCCTGACCTGCCTCCCTCCCGCTCTCACATCAGTCACCTGACCAACGCCTACCTCGAACGGCACCCTGCCGAATGAGGCAACTCGGCCGGAGCGATCGAGTTCGCCACCCGGCACGGCGCCGAGGGCGCGTCGGTCTCGCTGATGCCGGACACCACTCCCCTGGTCCTGTCATGGGATGGGCGGAGGCTGCGCCTGGCCGGCGGCGTTCGTGGCGCCTCGGGCGCCCTGGGACAGCGCCTGCATATCTGCGGCATCACTGCGGCGCAGCACGTACAGCTTGCCCATGGCCACCAAGCTGGGGCCGCACAGCATGATCGCAAGCCACCACACGTCCTTGGCCACGTAGATTCCAGCACCGAGCATGGCGACGCTGATCACGGGGCCCACGTACACGCCGGTCATCCAGAGCGCGTGCTGACGCTTCTCTCGCGCAGTTGTACCTCGCGTTCCGCGGCTGCGTCAGCTTTCTCGTCCGCGCGTGCAGCCGCCTCCCGCTGCATGTCCAGCTGCCTGAGCCGGATTTGGTGTTCCCGCTTCAGCTGGGGTTCCAGGGCTTCGAAGGCAACCTTCAGTTGCTCCGGTCCGCCGAGGGCGGCACCCCACTTCATGGCGATCTCCAGCCCCGCCGAGACGACAGGGTCTTCTGACGGAAGGGGCAGAGCGCTGCTGCTTTCTTCCACACTCAAGGCCGGGCGCCTCCATCGCCGCTTCCTGCTGGGGTGTACTCGAGTTCTGTCGGTTCGGGAGGCGGTCCGAGACGTACGAAGAGGCGGGCGAGGGTGTGCTCGATCTCACCGGCCGCTCTGACTGCCGCGGTGGCCTCGTCCTGATGATGTGGCGCGTAGTCGCGCAGCAACTCGCCCGCGACGGCCCCCTGTTCAGCGAACGCGCGTCGCCTGGACGCGGCGCCTCGGACGTTGCCGCCCGCGAAGGCCGCTTCGGGCGGTACGGGCGGTACCGGCAGGTGGCCACCGTTGAGCGCCCGGCGCAGCCGGTACTCGTCCAGCGGCCCGGAGAAGGCCATCCCCTGCCCGTGCGTACAGCCCATCGCGCGCAGCGCGACGACCTGTTCCGGCAGGTCCACGCCGTCGGCCACGGACTGCAGCCCGAGGTCGGTTGCGAGCCGCAGCAGTCCGAAGGTGATCTTGTGCAGCGCGCGTCGGCCAGGCGCTCGGCAGCCGCTCCGGCTCCGCTGTGCTCCACAGCACGACCTCCCCGCAGCGCGCCGCACCTGAGAACGCGGCCAGACTCGGCGGCGGTCGGCGGCGGTTGAGATTGGGCGGACACCGAGAGCAGGCGGGAAGACATCACCCCGGTCCTGTAGCCGGCAGGCTGACCGCACACCGGTCATGCGTACTGGCGCAACCCAGTAATTCGCATCGCTGCGAACATCATCTTCGCCAGACACGCCGAGCGGACCGCATCGGCTCATCCTGCCGGATCCGCCCGTACCCTCGGCGCTGTGACGCTGACAGACGGAACGTACCGACTCGGGCCGTCGACCGGCCGCCTCTTGATCAAGACCGGCCGAACGGGACTGGGACGCCGGGCGGGGCACGACCTCACCATCGAAGCCACGCGATGGACCGGGGAGGCGGTGGTGGCTGTCGAGGACCCCGACAGGTCTTCGGTGAGCGTGACGGTCGAGACGGGCTCGCTGGAGGTCCGGGAAGGAAGCGGCGGGCTGAAGGCACTCACCGACGCCGACCGGGCCGAGATCAAACGGACGCTGGCGGGCAAGGCGCTGCTGGACTCCGCGGAGCACCCCACGATCGCCTTCCGTTCCACCCGTATCACGGGAACCCCGCAGTCCTTCGAGATCACCGGGGAACTCACCATCAGGGGACACACCCATCCCGTGACAGTGCACGGCAGGCGAAACGACGCCGGGGCGTTGCGCGGCTGGGCGACCGTCACGCAGTCCACCTGGGGAATCAAGCCTTACACCGCGTTCCTGGGCGCGCTGCGGCTGGCCGACGACGTCCGGGTGGAGTTCGAGATGGCCATGCTCGAACCGGCGGACGTGCCGCCGCGCACAGGCCAGGCGTGAGAGCGGCGTCGGCCGAATGCAATCACTCGTCCGCAGGCTTGCAGGCGGATCAGCCCTTCGGCTTCCTACGGTGGGGGCATGAGCAACATCGTCGTCGTGTACGAACTCGACAAGCCGATGGCCACACGCCCCTCCCCGAGGGCAGAGGGTGGCGAGGAACGGCACGTCCGCAAGGTGCACGCGGCGCCCACCGCCCCGGGGGAGCCCGCCGCCACAGGGCCGCGGACTCTGTGCGGAAAGGACACCTTCGCCATGGAAACGGGCCCCGGGATCACCGAGCACCCTGGGGCGCCCTGGTGCCCCACGCAGTACGCATCCGTGGTCTGCTCCGACTGCGATGCCGTGATCGAGACCTGATCGACACGCCGGCTGCCGCTATCGAAGGCCACAGGACTCTTAGAGCGACCGACGATAGGCCCGAGGGTTGCGGAAGCCCAAGGATCTCATGGCGATGGAAATGATCTACTGGTCCTCGCCTGTCATGTCGGAGGATCCGCTCGGCACCATCCCGCGCTGGCGCACCCCGTCGATCACGAGTGTCAGCAAGCGGTCGGTTTCGGCTGCGCCGTCACTGTCCCGCTCGGTGGCCAGTGCGATGGCCCCGACGAGTTTGAGCAGCTGGGTGATGGTGACCTCGGGGCGTACGGCATGCGCGTGGTGTGCGCGCGCGAGTAGTTCGCTGCCGGCGTTCATGATGAGCGTGTGGCAGGTGTCTCCCAGCGTCGGATCGCCGTCTCCGGCACCAGGCATCAGAGCTGCCCCCAGGCCCTTGTTGGCTACGGCGTGTGCCCCGACGGCGTGAAGCCAGGTGACGAGCGCGGCTTCCGGGTCGGGCTCGGCCGCGAGGTCGCGTGCCTTGGCACAGAGAGTCTCCACCCGATCTTTGAAGACGGCCTCCAATAGCGCCTGCCGGGATGGGAAGTGCCGGTGCAGTGTGGCTGAGCCGACCCCGGCATGCCGCGCGATCTCCTCCAAGGAGGCTTCTACGCCACGTTGAGCGATGGCGGCTCCGGCGGCGGCCAGGATCCGTTCGTAGTTGCGCCGCGCGTCGGCACGCATGGGACGCCTGGGCGAGGACGGCACGGTGGCGTCTTGAGACACGGGAACTCCTGACGGCTTGCTAACCGGGGTGGTCCTCCATATTGTATCGAGCGCCAACCGGAGGGCCACCCCACTTACGGATTCGTCCTCCCCAGTGCTTGCGTGATCCAGGAGAGACAGTGGAGCCGACGGACAAGACCATCGTGGTGACAGGCGCGACCGGCCTGCAGGGCCGGGCAGTGACCAGGCATCTGCTCGACGGTGGCTGGCATGTGCGCGCCCTCACGCGCGATCCGGACGGGGCGCCGGCCGAGGCCCTGGCGAGCGCCGGCGCGAGGATCGTGCGCGCGGAGATGGGGGACGTCGACTCCCTCATCGAGGCTGCCGAAGGCGCCTACGGCCTGTTCAGCGTCCAGCCCACGGTGGGCTCCCCTGGCACGGCGCCCGACTTCTCTGCCGAGGACGAGGTCCGCTGGGGAATGAACATCGCCGAGGCCGCCCAGACCGCCGGGATCAAGCACCTCGTCTTCAGCTCGGTGGCCGGCGCGGACCGCCACGGCAGTGAGGCGTTGCCGCAGAACCTGATCAGCAAGTGGCGGATTGAGCAGCATCTCGCGAAGCTCGGCCTGCGCGCCACGATTCTGCGGCCGGTCTCCTTCATGGAGAACTACACCGGTGAGTACGCCCTGCAAGGCGGCAACCTGGTCTCAGGTATCGCCCCCGACGTTCCGCTACATATCATGGCTGTTGACGATGTCGGCTTCGTCACCGCCCTGGCCTTCTCCCGGCCCCAGGAGTGGATCGGGCGATCGACGAGCCTGGCCGGCGACGAACTGACCCCGGTCCAGATTGCCGCACACATCGCGACGGCAATCGGGCGCCCGCTTCCGTACGCCAGGATCCCGATAGAAACGATCCGCGCCGTCAACGAGCAGTTCGCGTTCGCCCACGAGTGGCTCAACGAACGCGGCTACCGCGCGGACATCCCCGCCACGCGGCGGATCCACCCTGCCGCGATGGACTTCGGCACCTGGCTGGAGCGAACCGGTGCAACACAGATCACGGCATTCCTGGACGCCCAGGATGTACAGGGACAGGACACGTGAGCGGCCAGATGCCCCACCTCGGTCGCATCGGCATCTGGGCAGGCGAACTCGACAGCTGCTCGGCGTCCGGTGTCCGCGAGGCCGTGGCCACGATCGAGGACCTCGGCTTCGGCACCTTGTGGTTCCCCGAGACAGCGGGGCGGGAAGCGATGGCACAGGCCGGGATCCTGCTGTCACAGACCCGAAGCATCGTGGTGGCAGCCGGCAGCACGGACATCTACGCGCGCGACCCGGTCACGACCGCCGCCGCACAGCGCACTCTTGAAGAGGCATTCCCGGGACGCTTCCTACTCGGCCTGTGGGACAGCCACCCCAGCCTCGCGGAAGATGTCCGCGGCCACCGCTTCGGCCCCCCACTGCCCACCATGCGCGCCTACCTCGACGCGATGGACACCGCCCCGTTCGGGCCGCCGGCCACGGGAGTCTCACCACACCGTGTGCTCATGGCCCTGGACCCCGGAATGCTCGCACTCGCCGCCGAACGGGCCTGGGGCGCCAACCCGTTGGGCATGCCGGTCGAACACACCCGCAACTCCAGAGCAGCGCTCGGACCCACCGGGCTGCTGGCCGTCACCCAGCTGTGCGTGCTGGGCCCGGACCGCTCACACACCGCCGCGCCGGCTCGCGCCACGGCAGCAGCTGCCCTGCCCAACCGCCGCACCCTGCTCCCAGACCTGGGGTATGAGGGCGTGGACTCGCTCGACGACCGACTCGTCGACGCGCTCGTGGCCCACGGCACCGCCGAGGACATCGCCCGCCGTGTCCATGAGCACCTTGACGCCGGGGGCCGACCACGTCAGCCTTCACCTCCTCACCACCACACCCGACACCCCGCCCACACAGCAGTGGAAGCAACTCGCAGCACACTTGCTCCCCTGACCCGGCCCGGGAACATGGCGAACAGGCGCGGCTCTGCCACCGTCGACGCGTTCCAGACAGGATGGTGTTCGGCCTGGTTGTCGAAGCCCTGGTACACGGCTCCGGATACGAACGAGTGGCCACCGCCGACTGCTCGGACTGGACCATCCGCAACAGGCTCAGACAACGGAGCACCTGGGACTGGCGCCCGAACTGCACCGCATCGCGCTGACCGCGTACGACAGGATGATCGGCCTGGAGCTGTCCGAGCTGTCGGTCGACGCCTGTCACATCAAGGCCCCATGCAAGGGAGACAAGGCAGGGCCGTCGCCAGTCGACCGGGCCAAGCAGGGGGCTCAAGCGTTCCACCATGGTCGACGGCGACGGGATACCGCTCGGTCTGGCCTCAGCCGGGGCCAATCAGCACGACTCGGTCCTGCTCGAACCGACCATCAACGCGGCCAAGCACCAGGTCGGAAACCTGCCCACCAAGCCACCGTGCATCTCGATTCCGCCTACGACGGCGAGCCCAGCCGCCGGATCCTCAACGACCACGACCTCGTCGGCGAGATCGCCCGCAAGGGCGTGCCTGCTGGGATCCAAGTCGGCATGCGCTGGATGGTTGAGCGCACACAATCCTGGATTCATCACTGTGCGCGCCTTAATCCGACGTGCCAGAAAGCTCCATCGGTGGCCCAGTCGCCCAACTGCACGTCGCCTGAGACGCCGCCTACCCTCGGCTGCTCTTAAACCGCTCGCGATTCCTAGGGGAACTCCACTTCGGCCTGGGCCGCCGCTCGACTGCACATGAGTCAGCCGCCGTTGAGCCGAGCGATCAAGCAGCTGGAGACCGAGGTCGGTGACCTGTTGTTCGCCCGCTCGCCTGCCGGCGTCACGCTCACCCCGGTGGGCGCGGTACTGCTCGATGAGGCGTCGGCCCTGCTCGACCAGGCCCGACCGCGTCCGCGCGACCGCGGCGGCAGTCGTACTGGAACGGTGGCGAGCCGCGCGAGGGCCCAGTGGTGCGCGTCGTCGAGGAATGCCTGCAGGCCGTGCTGTGGAATGGCACCGTCGGCCTGGCCCCGCTCGAACACAACCTGCCCGCAGAGCTGGTCGCGGTGCCGCTGATCGTGGCGCCTGGGGCGTCGCGGCGGCGTCACGGGGAGGGCGTCGGTTTCCCTGCCGCGGCAGGGCGGTGGCCGTCCCGGCGCTGTTGCTGTTGCTCGTGCTGTTGAAGTACGTCGAGGACCACCGATCCGTCGACGGTCTCGCGGCTGGTGAGTAGTTCGGCCAGGGTCTCCAGAGCCTTGCGGTGGTCGCGCAGCAGGGCTACGGCGCGTTCCTCGGCGTGCCGCACCAGGCGGGCTGTCTCCTTGTCGACGATCCGCTGGGTCTGCTCGGAGTAGGGCCGGTGCAGCGTGTCCTCGGTGCTCTCGCCGCCGAGGTAGTGGGGGGCGCCGGAGCCGTATCCGACGGGGCCGAGCGCCGGGGACAGGCCGAACTCGCGGACCATGCGGGCTGCGATCTGTGTGGCGCCGGCCAGGTCGTCGGCGGCACCGGTCGAGCCCTCGCCGAAGACGACCAGTTCGGCGGCCCGGCCGCCGAGCCGTACGGTGAGCAGGTCGGTCAGATAGCTCTCGCTGTACAAGTGCCGTTCGGCTTCGGGGAGTTGTTCGGTGGCGCCCAGTGCGGGCCCGGAGGGCAGGATGGTGACCTTGGCGACCGGGTCGGCATGCTCGCACAGGGCCGCCATGAGCGCGTGTCCGGATTCGTGCACGGCGACGGCGTGCCGTTCCTCGGGGAGCAGGGCGTTGGTGGACTCCCGCCGCCCGAGCAGGAGCCGGTCGCGGGCGTCGTCGAGGTCCTTGGCGCCGATGACGGCACGGTCGGCCCGGACGGCGTTGATGGCGGCCTCGTTGACCAGGTTGGCCAGGTCCGCGCCGGAGAAGCCCGGTGTGGCCCGGGCGACGGCGTCCCAGTCGACGTCCGGTGCCAGGGTCTTGCCGCGGGCGTGGACGGCCAGGATCGCCGCCCGCTCGGCCTGGTTGGGCAGCGGCACCGTCACGTGCCGGTCGAAGCGGCCCGGGCGCAGGAGCGCGGGGTCGAGGGCCTCGGGCCGGTTGGTGGCGGCGAGCACCACGATGCCGCTGGACTGGTCGAAGCCGTCCATCTCGGCGAGGAGCTGGTTGAGGGTCTGCTCGCGCTCCTCGTTGCCGCCCAGCCGGGTGGCCCCGCCGCGACGGCTGCCGACGGCGTCGATCTCATCGATGAAGATGATCGAGGGGGCGCGTTTGCGGGCCTCGGCGAACAGATCGCGCACCCGTGAGGCGCCGACGCCGACGAACATCTCCACGAACGCCGAGCCGGTCACCGACAGGAACGGGACCTCCGCCTCGCCGGCCACCGCGCGGGCGATGAGGGTCTTGCCGGTGCCCGGCGGCCCCACCATGATCACGCCACGGGGCCCTTTGGCTCCCGCGACCGCATAGCGTTCGGGGCTGCGCAGGAAGTCGACGATCTCGCTGACCTCCTGCTTGACCCCCTCGTAGCCGGCCACGTCCTCGAAGCGGGTGGTCGGCCGCTCGGTCTCGATGATCTTGGCGCGGGCACGCCCGATGGCGCTGAGTCCTCCGCCCAGTGCCTGGGCGGCCCGGCGGGTGCTCCACAGGAACAGGGCGATGATGAGCAGCAGCGGGAGGAACACCACCAGCAGCGTCCCCCAGAGGCCGTCGCCGCTGCTCCGGGACGCGGTGATCTCCACGTCCTTGGACTCCAGCTGCTGCTCCAGGCGGCTGTTGTCCAGGGCGGTCGGTATCCGCGTGGTGAACTTCTTGCCGTCCTTCAGGGTGCCCTCGATGGCGCCCGTGTCGTTGATGTCGACCGCCTTGACCTGACCGCCGCTCACCTTGCCGACGAAGTCGCTGTACGACAGCGATGTGCCCTCCTGGGGCGAGGGGACTCGCATCAGGACCACGAGCAGCAGGACCAGCATGGCGGGCAGCAGCCAGCGCCACCAGGAAGGTGACGACGAAGGTGCCGGGGGCTTGGGCGGCTCACGGGGAGGCCCCGGTTTGGCCGACCGTGACAGATGCCGGCCTGGCAGACAGACTGATGTGATCACCGGACGGCTCCTTGGCGAAGGACGAACCTCGGGCGAGGCCGTTCCCGGAATGCGAAGACGTGTGGATCGCAGGTGGGCGTCCACTTCCAGGATCAGCGCCTTTCCCACCAATCGGGAAGATCGACCGCACCGAATCGCGGCCATTCCCGCCTCGGGCCACTTCTGCCGTCTTCAGGGCCGGTATGGAGATCCCGGTAGCCCGTGTCCGGCGCCTTGCGAGCCGCGTTGCCCGAACAGACGACCCTCGGCAGCGCGGAGAGTGGCTCGACCGCCTCGCCGCCGACACTTGAGGCATCCGCGGCAACGCGGTCGGCTCACAAGGGCTCAAACGGCTACCTCGCGGCGGGCCGATGGCCGTCGCGACTGCGGCCTGCGCATGGGCATCCCGCCTCATCCAGGTCGCACTCGCCGCCGACGATCACAGGACCCATCCGGGGGCCTGGCGGGTGGTGGCCGCCGCGCCCATGCGCTCGATTTCGTGCTCGGCGGTGTCCAACAGCTGCTGGGCGAGGTCACGCATGGCACGGCCCGCAGCCAGTTCGTCGCCGATCTCCGGCACATTCGTGTCCGTCGGATGGCAGTGCGCGACGCCGTGGCCGGTGAGCGCGGTGTCCCCGGCGTCCAGCACCGCGTTCGCCGTCGTCGTTCCCTCGTCCTCGACGAGGCGGAGACGGACCTTCCATTCCGTCGTGTGCGACATCACCGACTCCTCACTTCGGTACGGTCCGACGCGATACGGATACGGTCTGCTCTGGGCCCGAGGGCGGCGCAGTGGGGCCCGAAGTCTCCTCCATGATGCGGCGCCGGACCTGGGCGGCGAGTGCGCTCAGCCTCCCACTGCCGCTGTGGTGCCACGTGGACCAGGAACTACCTGGTGGACGAAGGAGCCCCCGAGGAGTGAGCACAGGCACGGGCGGCGGCCGGGTCAGTCGCCGTCGTGCGTGAGGTCGCTCGGGGCTGTCGGTGTGGCCAGGATGTCGGGACCCGTGCCTCCCGGGTGCCGTGCCTCGCGGGCGAGGGCCGCGATGGTGCCTCCGGCGAGGACGGTACGACGGCGGGTGTCGGGGAGCCGGTGGCGGACCTGGTAGGTCTCGTTCTTGGTGGTGTTGTGCAGGGGCAGGCCGGGGCCGGCTCCGGGGGCCAGTGCGTCGTGCAGGTTCTCCAGTCGTAGCCGGTCGCCGGGGTCGATGCGGTCGTAGTCGGCCGGGTCGGCGAATTCCAGGGGCAGAACGCCGAAGTTGCTCAGGTTCTGCCAGTGGATACGGGCGTAGGACTTGGCAATGACGGCGCGCAGCCCAAGATGGCGTGGCGTGATGGCGGCGTGCTCGCGGGAGGAACCCTGGCCGTAGTTCTCCCCACCGACGACGAAGTGGCGACCGGGCCTGCCGTCGGTGGCCAGTTCGGCGGCGTGCCGGGGGTAGTCCGGGTCGATCCGGGTGAAGGTGAACTCGGCGAGCTTGGGGATGTTGGAGCGGTACGGCAGTGCTTTCGCGCCGGCCGGGGAGATCTCGTCGGTGGAGACGTTGTCTGCGCACTTGAGCAGGACCGGTCCGTCCAGCAGGTCGGGCAGTGGGTCGAAGTCGGGCAGGCCGGAGATGTTGGGGCCGCGCTCCAGTTCGATGAGGGCGGCCTCCTCGGGCGGCAGCGGCGCCTCGAACATGGCGCGATTGACCGACGCGCGCTCAGGAAGGAGCAGCTGCGGGTAGGGCACGCCCTGCTTGGCCGCCCACTCCCGGGGGTCCGTGATCTCGCCCGTGAGGGCGGAGACGGCGGCCGTCTCCGGGGAGCAGAGCCATACCGCGTCCTGTTCGGTGCCGGAGCGGCCGGGAAAATTGCGTGGGAAGGTGCGCAGGCTGTTACGGCCGACGGCCGGGGCCTGGCCCATCCCGATGCAGCCGAGGCAGCCGGCCTGGTGGATACGGGCCCCGGCGGCGATCAGCTCGAAGGTGGCGCCCGTCTTGGTGAGGTCGGCAAGGATCTCGCGGGAGGTCGGGTTGACGTCGAAGCTGACGGCGGGGTCGGTCTGGCGACCGGCGACAATCGCGGCGGCGATGGCGAAGTCACGCAGCCCCGGGTTGGCGGAGGAGCCGATGACGGCCTGCCCGATCGGTTCGCCCGCGACCTCGCGCACTGGGACGACGTTGCCGGGCGAGGTGGGGCGGGCGATGAGCGGTTCGAGCGTGGCGAGGTCGATCTCGTCGGTGAGGTCGTAGACGGCGTCCGGCTCGGCGGCCAACTCACGGAAGTCGGCCTCGCGGTCCTCGGCGCGCAGGAAGGCGCGCACCGCCGCGTCGGAGGGGAAGACGGAGGTGGTGGCGCCCAGCTCGGCACCCATGTTGGCGATGACATGCCGGTCCATCGCGGTCAGACCCGCCAGGCCCGGGCCGTGGTACTCCAGGATCCGGTTGACCGCTCCCTTGACGCCGTGGCGCCGCAGCAGCTCCAATACCACGTCCTTGGCGCTCACCCACTCCGGCAGGCGGCCGGTCAGGCGGATGCCCCAGATCTCCGGCATGGTCACATGCAGTGGCCGTCCGGCCATGGCGAGCGCAACCTCCAGGCCGCCGGTGCCCACAGCGAGCATGCCGAGCGACCCGGCGGCGCAGGTGTGCGAGTCGGACCCGGCGAGCGTCTTGCCGGGGATGCCGAAGCGTTGCATGTGGGTGGGGTGGGAGACGCCGTTGCCGGGCTTGGAGTACCAGATGCCGAAGCGGCGGGAGGCGGAGCGCAGGAAGGCGTGGTCCTCGGCGTTGCGCTCGTCCGCCTGGAGCAGGTTGTGGTCGACGTACTGGACGCTGACCTCGGTACGGACCCGCTCCAGCCCGAGCGCCTCCAGCTCCTGCATCACCAGCGTGCCCGTCGCGTCCTGCGTGAGCGTCTGATCGATCCGCAACCCGATCTCACGACCCGGCTCCATCCGCCCGTCGAGGAGATGGTCGGCGATCAGCCGGTGCGCCAGCGTGCCATGGGAACGCGTCACACCACCCAGGCTGCGCGCCCCACCCAGGAAGCGGCAAGCCGACGCACGACGCCTTGGCCTCCCGAACAGCGTGAGCAGCACCCGAGCGGTTACCTGACTTCGGCGTTTCAAGGTGATGGCGGTGGGAGATCGAGGGAGAGCAGAGGTCGGTGGGCAGCCCCGGGTGGCCTGCCCACCGACCTTCTGTTGGTGAGTCAGCCGATCCAGCCCGGGTTGCGGCCGCTGAGGGCGAGCGCGCGGTCGAAGGCGGAGGCGTCGGCCGGTGCGGTGACGGCCTGGCCGTATCCGCCCTTGGCGCGGGCCTGCTCGGCGATCTGCTCGACCACGCCGAGCAGTACGGTGCCCGCTTCCTCGCCGACCACGAAGGGCTGGCCGGTGGCGCGGGCCAGGTCCCAGCCGTGCAGGGCGAGCTCCTGCAGGGTGATGCCGGCGGCGAGGCTCGCGGGGTAAGTGCCGGGGCCGAACTGGGTCTCGCCGGTCATCGCCTCCGGCTTCAGCCAGGCCGCGACCGCGCGCTCGGCGCTGGCCGCCACCGCGGCGGGCTCGGTGAGGGGGGTGGGCTCGCCGGCGCGGGGGAGCTTGGCGGCCGCAAGCTCGGAGTCGGGGAGCACGCCGCCGAGGTGGGCGAACAGGTCGGCGACGGTGTACTGCGCGCACGGGGTGGCGGCGCTGAGGCGGTCGGCCGGGATGGCCTCGGCGGTGCGGGCGAACAGGGTGGCGAACTCGGTCAGTGCGGTCTGCATGGAAGGGGCCTCTGGTTTCTCGGACTCGTTGGTTCTCGTGGGAGTTACTTAAGTCGACACTAAAATGAGGACCGAGCAGAGCGCAAGCTGAAGCCTCGACTAAAATGACGGGCATGGAAGCGGTCCAAGCGATAGCCGAACCCCGCCGACGCGAGATCCTGCGGCTGGTCTGGGACGACGAGCTGTGCGCGGGCGACATCGCCGAGCGGTTCGAGGTGACCTTCGGTGCGGTCTCCCAGCATCTGAAGGTGCTGCGCGACGCGGGCCTGGTCACGTTGCGCCAGGAGGGCCGCAAGCGGTACTACCGGGCCGACCGGGAGACGATGGGACCGCTGGCGGCCTACCTGCAGTCGATGTGGGCCGACAAGCTGGACGTGCTCGCCGAACTGGCGGAAGCGGCAGAGGCAACGGAGGCGGCCGAACGGGCCGAGAAGTCGGAGGGGAGCGGCGCATGACGACGACCGACCAGGTGGTGCTGGAGCGGCGGATCGCCGCCCGCCCGGAGACGGTGTTCTCATTCTTCACCGACCGGGAGAAGTGGCTCTCCTGGATGGGCCGGGACGGCGAGTTCTCCTTCACCCCGGGCGGGGCGTACCGGACCGGCGTCAACCGCCACTGCGACGCCGTCGGGCAGTTCCTGGCCGTGGACCCGTACCACCGGGTGGTCTTCACCTGGGGCTACGAGGACGGGGCCAAGTCGGTGCCGCCCGGCGCCAGCACGGTCGAGGTGACCCTGGCCCCCGACGGCGAGGGCACCCTGCTCACCCTGGTCCACCGCGACCTGCCCACCGAGGCCTGCGCCCCGCACTTCGAGGGCTGGACCCACTACCTGGACCGCCTGGTCGAGCGCGCCGAGGGCGGAGACCCGGGGCCGGACAAGTGGCTGGAGCCGCATACCTCTGTTCCGCACTGAGGGCGCGACGATACTGGCCGGATGGGGTTCCTTATCTGCCTCACGCTGCCCGGACTGGTGCTGCCGCTACCGACTTCGGCGCTTCAAGGGGATGGCGGAGGGAGATCGAGGGAGAGCCCGGTTCCGGCGAGGAAGCCATCGAGGACGTCGCTTCGAGTACCGAACGCTGCTGCCCGGCGAAATCATCACCGAAGACATCGATGCCACGCTCCGTGACGGAGTGCTGACTATCAAAGTTCCGAAAGCGGAGATGGCCAAGCCCCGCAACATCGAGATCACGGCCGGAGACTGAAGCCGTGCGCGGTCAGTGCGGCGGCTGCCCGCTCCAGACGCTGCGCGGGCGCCGGGCCGGCGAACAGCGTCGCCGACATTGAGGTCGTCATCATGAGCTCCCTGATCGTTGGGTGATGTGTTCGTCTCAGCAGCTCGACAACACAGCCCCGCGGAATGTGAGGCCGGTGCGCCGCCTCACATTCCGGGGGCCTGCGTTGTCGAACCGGTAAGGGCAGATACGACGAAGGGACCGTCGGCACCATGAGCATCCGATCCGAGCCAGGACACGGCAGGCCCGATCCGGGACTGGACGCGATCATGAGCGAGCGGCGCCAACTGATCAATCTCGCCTACCGGCTCCTGGGTTCCCTGGCCGAGGCCGAGGACGCCGTCCAGGAGACCTACGCCCGCTGGTACGCCATGTCCCCGCAGCAGCAGGACGCCATCGAGAAACCCGGCGCCTGGCTGACGACGGTCGCCGGCCGCATCTGCCTCAACCTGCTCGGCTCGGCACGGGCCCGGCGAGAGACCTACGTGGGCGAATGGATCCCCGAGCCGCTGCCCGAGCATTCGGAGTGGAGCGGTGGGCGGGCGGACGGTGCGACGGTCGATCCGGCCGACCGGGTCACCCTGGACGAGTCGGTCAACTTGGCCTTCCTGGTCGTGCTTGAAGCGATGACCCCGGCCGAACGCGTCGCGTTCATCCTGCACGACGTCTTCTGCCACTCCTTCGCCGAAGTGGCCGAGATCGTCGGCCGTACCCCGGCGGCATGCCGCCGGCTGGCCTCCTCGGCCCGCCGCCGTATCCGGGCCGCTCAGCCTTCCATGACTCCGGCAGCCCAACGCAGGACCGTCGTCAGGGACTTCAAGCAAGCCTGGGAGGCCAAGGACATCGACGCCCTCATCGGCCTGCTCGACCCCGACGCCACGGCGATCGCCGACGGCGGCGGCCTGGCCACCACCTTCCCGCGCCCCATCGAAGGCGGTGAGCAGATCGCGCGCGCCTGGGTGGAGATCGCCCGTCGCAGGCCCGAGGCGATGACGTTCCTGGAGCGTACGGTCAACGGTCAGCCCGGCCTGGTCGCCCAGCAGGACGGCGTCATCGTGACCGTGTACGCCTTCGACATCGCAGGCGACCGGATCACGCACATCTGGGCCGTACGCAACCCCGAGAAGCTCCGGCCGTGGACGGTGGGCCACAGCGTTGGGACCAAATCCGCTCGACCGCACCCTTAGGAACTGTCCGGCCGGTCACGGCAAAGCGGCTGGAGCGGGAACCGAACTGATCCTTCCTTGGTCAGTGTGAGTGAAGTACCTCGGTCGTTGCGGGGGATGTAGGCGGGTCCGCTTGCTCGTTCACTCTGCGGCGCGGTGTTCAGGGGAGGCGCGGGGATGGCTCGCACCGCTCGCGGCCGTCATCGCACTGACGTTGCTGTACCGGTTCGGGATGGATTGGCCGTACCACCCACCCGGAGGCCAGTGCACGGAGGCTATCCGCTCTTCCCGTTCACAGGCAAGACGGCCCGCACTCCGCCGAGTAGCCGCTGCCGGGTCGATCATGTGCGGAGCCGATCGCGACGGACGCCGCGGTGGCGGCGGAACCGCGTGCCTACCCCAACCCGTGTGCCTGCTCCGCTCATGTTGGCCTGCTCAACGTATGGGTAGGGCTAACTGATCATTTGCCGCCCGTGCGGGGCGAATGGGGCCGACCCAGGGCGGGCGCCCAGACACTGTGCTCGGCAACCGCCGCTACGGCCACGACAAGTACCGGCGCCTTGCCTGGGCACTTGACGTGAAGCCGATGATCGGCCGCAGGGGCACCGAGCACGGCTCCGGCCTAGCCGTCCTCACCTCCGGTTGCGCCACCACCTGCTGGCGCCGCCTCGTAGCAGCTCAGCGCCGCCACTCGTAGACGCCTGGCGAGGACTCCAGGACCTCGCTCGGCCACTCCTTGCGCACCAATCCAAGAAGACTCCGCTGTTCGTCGATCCATCCATCCTCAAGACCCATGGGAAGGAAAACCGAGACGCACGAAATGCCCAGATCCTCCACACGGACAGCGACAGACCCATGCTCTTCGTTGTGCGGCTGGATTCTGATCTCGGGACTGTGGTCGTCGTCCCTCCAGCAGATGTCCTGACCGGCAGCGAGCTCGTCCAGCGCCCGCGACCAGTCGTCCAGGTCGGAAGGGATCAGGGACATTGCCAATCGGCCGGTGACGAAGCTGCTCGTGACGAGGACCTCTGCGTCGAGCCGGTCGTGAAGATGTAGCAGGCGCGGTGAGTGACGCCCCAGCACACGCACCCGGAAGCTGTTGTCGCCATCCGACAGCCTGATCAAATCCACTGTTCACCCTCTGCTGCGCCGCCCACATCCGTCAGGGCTCATGGTGGTGAACCGGATCTTCGGGCACAACCAGGTTGCCCCCAGCCTCATTCTGCGAGGAGTTCTCAGGGGTGACGTGAGGAAGGTCGTACTGAGCCACTGTCAGGAGTGCACCACACACCGGATCGGACCCACTCCCGCGAGTCCCTACTCCGCACGCGTCCTGGAATCGGAATCGCCCGAATCCGACCCATGACGCGCCGGTGCGCACACGCGACCTCGCGTCGATAATTGCGCCATGATGCGCATTCGCAAAGCTCGTTCACACGACCCGAACCTGATGCGCCATCAGGAAAGTCAGCATTCACTCAGCATCAGTACCGCGCAGAACCGCCGTTCGCCGACATGAACCGCCAAGATCAACAATTCGCCTCACCTGCTCTGACCTGCAAAAACCCTGCTCATTGGCTCGCCTGCTCATCTCATCTGGAGGTACACATGAGGATGCTGATCAACGTTCCGGAGACCGTGGTCGCCGACGCGCTGCGGGGCATGGCCGCCGCGCATCCCGAGCTCACCGTCGATGTCGAGAACCGTGTCGTGCTGCGGCGGGACGCGCCCGTCGCCGGGAAGGTGGGTCTTGTGTCCGGGGGCGGGTCCGGGCACGAGCCGCTGCACGGGGGGTTCGTGGGGCCCGGGATGCTGTCGGCCGCGTGCCCCGGGGAGGTGTTCACGTCGCCCGTGCCCGATCAGATGGTGCGGGCCGCCGCCGCGGTCGACAGTGGGGCCGGGGTGCTGTTCGTCGTCAAGAACTACACCGGTGACGTGCTCAACTTCGAGATGGCCGCCGAACTCGCCGAGGACGAGGGCATCCAGATCGCCAAGGTGCTCGTCGACGACGACGTGGCGGTGACGGACAGTCTGTACACGGCCGGGCGGCGCGGAACCGGGGCGACGCTCTTCGTGGAGAAGATCGCCGGGGCCGCGGCCGAGGAGGGCGCGCCGCTGGAGCGGGTGGAGTCGGTCGCGCGGCGGGTGAACGAGCGGTCGCGGAGTTTCGGTGTGGCGCTGAGCGCCTGCACCACGCCCGCGAAGGGCAGCCCTACCTTCGAACTTCCCGAGGGTGAGTTGGAGTTGGGGATCGGCATCCACGGGGAGCCGGGGCGTGAGCGGCGGCCGATGATGACCTCGGGCGAGATCGCGGACGTCGCCGTCGATGCCGTACTGGAGGATCTGCGGCCGACCGGTCCGGTCCTGGTCCTGGTGAACGGGATGGGCGGCACGCCGCTGCTCGAACTGTACGGGTTCAACGCCGAGGTACAGCGGGTCCTGGCCGAGCGCGGGGTCCCGGTCGCCCGCACACTGGTGGGCAACTACGTGACCTCGCTGGACATGGCCGGCTGCTCGGTGACGGTCTGCGAGGCCGACGAGGAGTTGTTGCGGCTGTGGGACGCGCCCGTGCAGACGCCCGCTCTGCGCTGGGGCCGGTGAGCGGGGGATGCCCGAAGTGAACGAGTTCGACGCCGCGTTCTTCCGTCGCTGGCTGACCACGGCCGCGGCCGCCGTCGACCGGGAGGCCGGGCACCTGACCGAGCTCGACTCGGCGATCGGCGACGCGGACCACGGCACCAACCTGAAGCGGGGGTTCGCCGCCGTGACGGACCTCCTGGACAAGGAGCCGACCGAGACACCGGGGGCCGTACTCGTCGCCGCTGGGCGGCAGTTGATCTCCACCGTCGGAGGCGCCTCCGGACCGCTGTACGGGACGCTGCTGCGCCGCACCGGCAAGGCGCTCGGGGACGGCACCTCGGTGACGCGGCAGGACCTGGCGGCGGCGCTGGCCGCCGGGGTCGCCGCCGTCGGCCAGCTCGGCGGGGCCCAGGTCGGGGACAAGACGATGCTGGACGCGCTCGTTCCGGCGGCCGAGGCGCTCGGCGACTCCTTCGCCGCCGCCCGGGACGCGGCCGAGGCCGGCGCCCTCGCGACCGTACCGCTCCAGGCGCGCAAGGGCCGGGCGAGCTATCTGGGCGAGCGTTCCATCGGCCACCAGGACCCCGGAGCCACCTCGTCGGCGCTGCTCGTCGCCGCCCTGGCGGAGGTGGCCGCCGCGTGACCGGTCCGGTGGGCATCGTGCTTGTCTCGCACAGCGCGGGCGTGGCCGACGCCGTCGCCGCCTTGGCCCAGGGGCTCGCGGGCGGCGGCCCGACCGCGCCGGTCGCCGCCGCCGGCGGCACCCCCGACGGAGGCCTCGGCACCAGCTCCGAGCGGATCGTCGAGGCGGCGAAGGCGGTCGACCGGGGCGCCGGGGTGGCCCTCCTCGTCGACCTCGGCAGCGCCGTCCTGACCGTCAAGGCGCTTCTCGCCGAGGGGGACGAACTGCCCGTGGGATCACGGCTCGTGGATGCCCCGTTCGTCGAGGGCGCCGTCGCCGCCCTCGTCACCGCGAGCGCGGGCGGGGACCTGGACGCGGTGGTGGCCGCGGCCTCGGAGGCGTACACGTACCGGAAGGAGTGACCGGGGGACGGAAGGCGTGAGCCGGGGACGGAAGGAGTGAACAGAGACGGACGGGGGTGAGCCGGGGACGGAAGGAGTGAACAGAGACGGACGGGGGTGAGCCGGGGGCCGGCAGGGGGGAGCCGGGGACGGAAGGAGTGAGCCGGGGACGCAAGGGGTGAGGCGAGGCGGAAGGGGTGTGCCGGGGGCCCGGGAGGCTCGTCACACACCGTCCCGGGGAGGCGCCGTGTTGTGATGTAGCTGGTCAACCCACTAATGTCACAGCGCCTTGGTGTACGGGAAACCGGTGCGGTACCGGTGCGGCCCTCGCCACTGTGATCGGGAAGTCCGGCTCCATCCCTCCGGGGAAGCCACTGGACCGCCGCGGGAGACCGCGGCGGTGTGGGAAGGCGGAGCCGCGGCGGCATGACCCGTCAGCCAGGAGACCGGCCAAGGTGCGTTGTCCATCCACGAGGTGCTGGAGAGGGTCTCCCAACCATGCATATAGCCGAGGGGTATCTGCCCCCTGTGCACGCGGCCGCCTGGGGCGTCGCGTCCGCTCCCTTCGTCGTCCACGGCGTCCGCGCGCTGACCCGTGAGGTCAAGGCCAACCCCGAGTCCACCCTGCTGCTCGGTGCGTCCGGTGCGTTCACCTTCGTCCTCTCCGCCCTCAAGCTCCCGTCGGTGACGGGCAGTTGCTCGCACCCGACCGGTACGGGCCTGGGCGCCATCCTGTTCCGTCCGCCGGTGATGGCGGTCCTGGGCACGATCACGCTGCTCTTCCAGGCGCTGCTGCTCGCCCACGGCGGGCTCACCACGCTCGGCGCCAACGTGTTCTCGATGGCGATCGTGGGGCCGTGGGCCGGTTTCGGTACGTACTGGCTGCTGCGCCGCTTCGAAGTGCCGCTCATGGTGAGCGTGTTCTTCGGCGCGTTCGTCGCCGACCTGTCGACGTACTGCGTGACCAGCGTCCAGCTCGCGCTGGCCTTCCCCGACCCGGGCAGCGGTGTGCTCGGCGCGCTGGCCAAGTTCGGCGGCATCTTCGCGGTCACGCAGCTGCCGCTCGCCGTCAGCGAGGGGCTGCTCACGGTGCTCGTGATGCGGCTGCTCACGCAGTCCAGCAAGAGCGACCTGACCCGGCTCGGTGTCCTGCTGCCGTCCCGTAAGAAGTCCGATGAGAAGACCGACGCGGCGGAGGCGAGCGCCCGATGAGCCGTAACGCGAAGATCAACACCCTGCTGCTGCTCGTCGTCGCGGCGCTGGCGGTGCTCCCGCTCGCGCTGGGTCTCGGCGACGGCAAGGAGGAGCCGTTCACGGGCGCGGACGGGCAGGCGGAGGCGGCGATCACCGAGATCGACCCGGACTACGAGCCGTGGTTCAGCCCGCTGTACGAGCCGCCGTCCGCCGAGATCGAGTCGGGGCTGTTCTCCCTGCAGGCGGCACTCGGCGCCGGAGTGCTCGCGTACTACTTCGGGCTGCGGCGCGGGCGCAGGCAGGGTGAGGCGCGCGCGGCGGCGAAGCTGTCGCGAGCGGCCACGGGCGACGAGTAGCCGCCGGTGCTGCCGATCGACGCCGCGGCGCACAGCAGTCGCTGGCGCCGCCGACACCCTGCCGAGAAGGCCGTGCTCGGATTCGGTCTGACGCTGTGCGCGGTCTGTCTGCCGCCGTGGCCCGGTGCCGTCCTGGTCGCGGCGGCCACCCTGGGCGTCCTCCTCGGTCCGGCCGGGGTGCCGGGGCGTCAGCTGTGGCGCGCGTTCCGCATCCCGCTGGGCTTCTGTGTGACGGGTGCGGTCCCGCTCCTCTTCGAGGTGGGCGGGGCCCGGGGCCTCGTCGCGCTCGCGGAGAACGGTCCGGTCCACGCGGGTGAGCTGTTGCTGCGGACGTCGTCCGCGTCCTTGGGCGTGCTGCTGTTCGCCTTCACCACACCCGTCTCGGACGTGCTGCCGCGACTGGTGCGGGCCGGGGTGCCGGCGCCGGTGGTGGACGTGGCGCTGGTGATGTACCGGATCAGCTTTCTTCTTTTGGATTCAATATCCAAAATCCGGCAGGCGCAGGCGGCCCGGCTGGGGCTGACCACGCGGGCGGCGGCCTGGCGTTCCCTCGCCGGCCTCGGCGCGACGGCGTTCGTGCGCGCCTTCGACCGGGCGCAGCGCCTGCAGTCGGGCCTCGCCGGGCGGGGTTACGACGGGACGCTGCGGGTCCTTGTGCCGGAGGCCGCGGTCTCGGGCCGCTTCCTCGCCTCGACGGCCGGCCTGCTGGGCGGGCTCGTTGCCCTCACTCTCGTACTGGAAAGGTCCCTGCCGTGAGTCCTGCGCCACCTGTCGTGGAACTGGTGAAGGCCACGTTCGCCTACGAGGACGGGCCGGTCGTCCTCGACGGCATCGACTTCGCCGTGCCGGAGGGCCGGGCGATGGCACTCCTCGGCCGTAACGGCGGCGGCAAGACGACGATGCTGCGGCTGCTGAGCGGGGGCCTGCGCTGCGGGAGCGGCGCGCTCCGGCTGGACGGCGAGGAGGTGTCGTACGACAGGAAGGGACTGACGCTCCTGCGGACGACCGTGCAGCTGGTCGTCCAGGACCCGGACGACCAGCTCTTCGCGGCCTCGGTCGGTCAGGACGTGTCGTTCGGGCCGATGAACCTGGGACTGCCGGAGGAGGAGGTACGGCTCCGGGTGCGCGAGGCGCTGGAGGCGCTGGACATCGTCGCGCTGGAGGACCGGCCGACGCATCTGCTCTCGTACGGGCAGCGGAAGCGGGCTGCGATCGCCGGCGCCGTCGCGATGCGCCCCCGGGTTCTCATCATGGACGAGCCGACGGCCGGTCTCGATCCGCACGGGCAGGAACGGCTCCTTGAGGTCCTTGGCCGGCTGCGGGAGTCGGGTACCACGGTGGTGATGGCCACCCATGACGTCGACCTGGCGCTGCGCTGGGCGGACGAGGCCGCGGTCCTCTCGCCGGAGGGCCTCCGAACGGGCCCGGTCGAGGAGCTGCTCGCCGACGACGCGCTGCTCGACGCGGCCCGGCTTCGCCGCCCGTGGGGCATGGCGGTGACGCGCCTGCTGCGCGCGCACGGGCTGCTCGCCGCGGACAGGGAGGGCCCGCGCACGGCGGAGGACCTGGACGGCTGGGTCACAGCGACCCGAGAGGCTTGACCACCTCACTGGTCACATCGCGGCCCCCGGCGGATCCCAGCCGGGGGCCGTGGTGCGTCATGGCAACGTCGCGCAGATCACCCTCCCACTGTTATGCAACTAGTTGCACAAGCGCCCTCGCCTCGTCTACAACAGTCCTGACGACCCCTGCGCGAGGAGGCGCCCCCATGACCCCGTACCCGCACCTGCTGAGCCCGCTCGACCTCGGGTTCACCACCCTGCCCAACCGGGTGCTCATGGGTTCCATGCACGTGGGCCTGGAGGAGACCGAGAACGGTTTCGCGCGCATGGCCGCCTTCTATGCCGAGCGGGCCCGCGGCGGGGTCGGGCTCATCGTGACCGGCGGCATCGCCCCCAACGAGGCAGGCCGGCCCTGGGACGGCGGCGCCAAGCTGACCACCGACGAGGAGGTGGCCGAGCACCGGCTCATCACCGACGCCGTGCACGGCGAGGGCGGGCGGATCGCGATGCAGATCCTGCACTTCGGCCGGTACGCCTACCACCCCGCGCTCGTCGCCCCGAGCGCCATCCAGGCGCCGATCAGCCCCTTCGTACCCAACGAGCTGACCGACGCCGAGGTCGAGCAGACCGTCGAGGACTACGCCCGCTGCGCCGAGCTCGCCAAGGCCGCCGGGTACGACGGCGTCGAGGTCATGGGCTCCGAGGGCTACCTGATCAACGAGTTCATCGCGGCCGCCACCAACCACCGCACCGACCGCTGGGGCGGCAGCTACGAGAACCGGGTCCGCTTCCCGCTGGAGATCGTCCGCCGGATCCGCGAGCGGGTCGGCGAGGACTTCATCGTCATCTACCGCCTCTCGATGCTGGACCTGGTCCCGGGCGGTTCGACGCTGGAAGAGGTCGTCGCCCTCGCCAAGGAGATCGAGGCCGCCGGCGCGACCATCATCAACACCGGCATCGGCTGGCACGAGGCGCGCATCCCCACGATCGCGACGTCCGTCCCGCGCGGCGCCTACACCTGGGTCACCAAGAAGCTGATGGGCGCGGTGGGCATCCCCCTTGTCACCAGCAACCGCATCAACACCCCCGAGGTCGCCGAGCAGATCCTCGCCGAGGGCCGCGCGGACATCGTGTCCATGGCCCGCCCCTTCCTGGCCGACCCCGACTTCGTGGCCAAGGCCGCCGCGGACCGCGCCGAGACGATCAACACCTGCATCGGCTGCAACCAGGCCTGCCTGGACCACACCTTCAGCCTGAAGATCACCTCCTGCCTGGTGAACCCGCGCGCCTGCCACGAGACCGAACTGGTCCTCTCCCCCACCCGGCTCGTCAAGCGCGTCGCCGTCGTCGGCGCGGGCCCGGCCGGTCTCGCGTTCTCCGTCTCCGCCGCCGAACGCGGCCACTCCGTCACCCTGTTCGACGCGGCGGGCGAGATCGGCGGCCAGCTGAACATCGCCAAGCGCGTGCCGGGCAAGGAGGAGTTCGACGAGACGCTGCGCTACTTCCGCGTCCAGCTCGACGAGCGCGGGGTCGAGGTCCGGCTGAACACCCCGGTCACGGCCGCGGACCTGGACGGCTACGACGAGGTCGTCGTCGCCACCGGAGTCAGCCCGCGCACCCCGGAGATCGAGGGCGTCGACCACCCGAGCGTCGTCAGCTACCTGGACGTCCTGCGCGACGGCGCGCCGGTGGGCGAGCGGGTCGCGATCGTCGGCGCGGGCGGCATCGGCTTCGACGTGGCCGAGTTCCTGACCGACGGCGGCGAGGGCGCGAGCCAGGACCCCAAGACGTACTTCAAGCAGTGGGGTGTCGACACCTCGTACGAGACCCGCGGCGGACTGCGCGCCCCCGAGCGGCCCCGTCCCCCGCGCCAGGTACACCTGCTCCAGCGCAAGACCACCAAGGTCGGCGCGGGCCTCGGCAAGACCACCGGCTGGATCCACCGCGCCGAGATGAAGCACCGCGGCGTCACGATGGTCGCGGGCGCCACGTACGAGCGGATCGACGACGAGGGCCTGCACATCACCATCGACGGCGAGCCGCAGACGGTCCCCGTCGACACGATCGTGCTGTGCACCGGCCAGGAGCCGCGCCGCGGCCTGTACGAGGAGCTGATCGCGGCGGGCCGCACGGCGCACCTCATCGGCGGCGCGGACGTGGCCGCGGAACTGGACGCCAAGCGCGCGATCGACCAGGGCACACGGCTCGCGGCCGCCCTGTGATCGTTCCGTCCCGAATCTAGGATGCGTGCATGTCCCTCCCGCACGCGATCCTCACGGCGCTGCTCGAGAAGCCGTCCTCCGGTCTTGAGCTGACGCGTCGCTTCGACCGGTCGATCGGCTACTTCTGGTCGGCCACGCACCAGCAGATCTATCGCGAGCTGGGCAAGCTGGAGCAGGCGGGGCACATCCGCGCCCTGCCCGCTCCGGTGCCGGCGCGTGGGCAGAAGAAGGAGTACGAGGTGTTGCCGGCGGGCCGCACCGAGCTGGCCGAGTGGGTCGCCCGCAGCGAGGACCCCAAGCCGCTGCGGGCCGCGCTGCTGCTGCGCATGCGGGCGGCGGCGGTCGTCGGGGCGCCGGGCATGCGGGACGAGCTGCGTCGCCATCTGGACCTGCACCAGCGACAGTTGGACGAGTACCTCGCGATCGAGGTACGCGACTTCCCACCCGCGCGCCGCGAGACCGAACCGGACCGACTGCGCCATCTCGTCCTGCGGGGCGGAATCGACCTGGAGCGCTTCTGGGTGGAGTGGCTGACGCACGCGCTGGCCGAGCTGGAGCGCTGAGCGCCTCGCGGTCGTCCGGCTGAGCCCATGAGAAGGCGCCTGACAGGCTCTGCGCGTCGGGCGCCTTCCGTTCGGTCCGCTACCGCGTCAGTGCTTCTTCCGCTTCGCCTGGTCGGCCTTCCTCGTGAGGGGGCGGCCCGGCAATGGGCCGCCCCCGACCCGTTGCCGGGCCGCCCCGCCGTCGGCCGGGGCACCGGATCGTGTCAGCCGGTCACGCCCGCCCCGGCCGGTTCCGGGGGCGGCGTGACGGGCACGGCGGGGAGCGCCCGGGAGACGGCGACCACGCGACGGCCGCCGCGGACCCGGCGGTGTCTGCAGGGCTGGGACCTCGTGTCCTCCCGCAAGTTCTCCACGAGCACCAGGCAGGCAAACGGCATCCCCTACGGTGACGGCCGCCAGTGCCTCACCAGGGGGAAGTTTGACGACCAGGACGAGGCCGAGCGCGGCGGCGGAATGTAGAGGTTCACGGTCTCTCGCCCCATCAGCCTTTGAACGACGCCCAGATGCGGCCGGCCGCTCCGGCGGAGGGTGTCGTGCCGCGGCCGCCCTCCAGGTAGGGCCTCACCTTGTCGGCGAGCATCCGGCCGAACGTCTCGGCGCGCCACTCCTCCGCGAGGTCCGGTTCCGTACGGGCGGCGACGTGGGCGACCGCGTCGCTCGGGCTCCACCGGTCCCCCAGCGTGCGTGCCGCGGCCTTCGCACCGGCCGTGGCGCCGTGACCGGAGTGCCCCTCCTTGAGGTGCCACATCTCGTGCCCGAGGATCACGACCTGGTGCAGCGGCGAGGTGTTCGCCTCCACGGCGATCAGGTGGTGGTCACCCATGTCCAGCCACAGGCCCGTCACGGTGTCCGGCGGGAACTCCTCGAGCATCAGGCGCACTTCACGCCCGCCGCTCTTCGCCGCACTCGCGCAGATCGCCTTCAGCAGCTCCACCGGTTGCTGCGGAAGCGGCTTCCCCAGGCCCGCGAACAGCTCGTCGCGATGCCGCTTCATCCCACGCGAAACCAGCACCTGGTGACCCCCGTTGTTCGTTCCCGACGCACAGCCCCCCGTGCGTCGTTGTTGCGCGTTACCGCTGGTGAGCCGCGTTTTTCAGGTCGCCGCGGTCAGCCGACGCCATGGTGCCCCGCTCCCGGGTCGAGGGCCGCCCGGGCCTCCCTGGCGCGTTCTTCGCGGGAGCGCCGCGCGACGGACTCGATCAGGGCGATCAGGGGTTGGGCGGTGTCGTCCGGTACGTCGACCAGCGCCCGGGCGGCGTAGGCGACGACGCCGAGTTCAGGGTCCACCTCGCTCGCGGGGACCCCGTTCCGCAGACGCTGGAGGTCCTGGTCCTGGCGTTCCACCGTCTGCTCCAGCAGATCCTTGTGGATCTGCTGGAGGACCCGGTCCAGCGCCTCGGCGGGCTCGGCTACCAGGAACTCGATCTTCTCCCCGAAGAACGCGGCGATTCCCGCGGCGTGGTCGAGGTTGGGCGCCCGGCCCGTCTTGATCATCTTGTCGAGCCACTGCGCGCTGGTCCCCACCCCGGCGGCGATCTCCGCGAGCGAGTAGGGCCGCCTGCCGCCGTTCGCGGCCGCCCGCAGCCGGGTCGCGCGCAGGAACACGATCCGTTCGACGACGCGCCGGTGGCGTGCCTCGATCGCGTCCCCACCGGGTCCGGGCCCGTCGAGCGGCTCGCCGCGCAGCAGTGCCTGGACCTCGTCCACCGGCACACCGGAGGCGTACGAGAGCCCGCCCTCGCCCTCCACGCGCAGGACATCGCCGCGGTTCAGCCCCATGCGGTCCAGCAGCGAGTCGATCCGACGCACCGTGCCCACCAGGTCCCGAGCAGGTCCCTCAGTCACACGCACTCCCGGGGTTGTCGAACGAGGCCGCACAAGGCTAGCAATCACCGCTGATCGGCCTCGCGACAGGTCGAGGACGGATCTTTTGTTAATGAGAACCATTTCCATGTAGCGTGCTCGGGAAGCGTGCCCACCGCACGCCCCGACGATGGAGGTCCGTTCCCATGGCCGTACCCAAGCGGAAGATGTCCCGCTCCAACACCCGCCACCGCCGCGCCCAGTGGAAGGCGACCACGCCCCAGCTGGTCCCGATCACGGTCGACGGCGTCGTCTACCGCGTGCCGCAGCGCCTGGCCAAGGCGTACGAGCGCGGCCTGCTGCGCCCGGAGGGCTGAGCGCGATGACGGACACGGCGACGCCCGCCGAGGCCGGCGACTCCCGCCTCCCGGTCACCGTCCTCTCCGGCTTCCTCGGGGCGGGCAAGACGACCCTGCTCAACCATGTCCTGGCCAACCGGGACGGTCTGCGCGTCGCTGTGATCGTCAACGACATGAGCGAGATCAACATCGACGCCGCGCTGGTACGGGGCGGGGACGCCGCGCTCTCCCGGACCGAGGAGCGGCTCGTCGAGATGACCAACGGGTGCATCTGCTGCACCCTGCGCGACGACCTCCTCGAAGAGGTCGACCGGCTGGCCCGCGAGGGCCGATTCGACCATCTCCTGATCGAATCCAGCGGCATCTCGGAGCCGATGCCGGTCGCCGCCACCTTCGCTTTCCCGCGCGACGACGGCGCCACGCTCGGCGATCTCGCCCGGCTCGACACCATGGTCACTGTCGTCGACGCCGCCAACTTCCTGCCGTAGCTCCAGGGCGGCGACGGTCTCGCCGAGCGCGGCCTCGATCAGTACGAGGACGACGAGCGGACCGTCAGCGATCTCCTCATGGACCAGATCGAGTTCGCCGACGTGATCGTCGTCAACAAGCTCGACCTGGTCGACGCCTCGGACGCCGACCGGCTGCGGGCGGCACTGACCCGGCTCAACCCGGCCGCCCGGATCGTCTCGGCCACCCACGGGCGGCTGCGTCCCGCCGAGATCCTCGGCACCGGCCTGTTCGACCTGGAGCGCGCCCAGCAGGCGCCCGGCTGGGTCATGGAGCTCAACGGCGACCACATCCCGGAGACCGAGGAGTACGGCATCTCCTCGACGGTCTTCCGCGCCGAACGCGCCTTCCACCCCGGGCGGTTGTGGCGGTTCCTGACAGACGACGCCGAGGGCATGGACAGCGGGGCGTACGGCCGGGTGCTGCGCTCCAAGGGCTTCTTCCGGCTCGCGGGCCGCGAGCCGGTGACCGGCCTGTGGTCCCAGGCGGGGGCGGTGGCCCGGTTCGAACCCTCGGGTGTCCGTGACGACGAGGCCCAGGGATCGGGCCACGCCCAGGAGTTGGTGTTCATCGGTACTGAGCTGAACGTGGCGGCCCTCCACGCGGCGCTCGACCGTTGCCTGGTCGCCGACGGGGAGACGGGCCCCTGGGAGGACCCGTTCCCCGAATGGGCCGTGCACGGCCTGGAGGACGTGTGCGAGCACGAGAACGAGCACGAGCACGAGCACGCGGCGGCCCAGGCCGTCATCGCCTGACTCACACCCCGGCCGCCGCCTTCCTCCAGGCTGCGTCGCGCAGGAGGCGCAGGCCGTTGAGGCCTACCAGGACCGTGGAGCCCTCGTGGCCGGCCACGCCAAGGGGGAGGGGGAGGTGGGCTGCCAGGTCCCAGATGACGAGGGCTCCGATGCAGGTGCCCGCGATCGCCAGGTTCTGGATCACGAGGCGGCGGGCGCGGCGGGAGAGGGCCACGACCGCGGGGACCGTGGCCAGTTCGTCGTGTACGACGACGGCGTCGGCGGTCTCCAGGGCCAGGTCGGAGCCGGCCCGGCCCATCGCGATGCCGCTGTGGGCGGCGGCCAGGGCGGGGGCGTCGTTGACGCCGTCGCCCACGACCAGGACCCGGGCGCCGGCCCGCTCCCACTCCCGTACGGCGGCGACCTTGTCCTGGGGCAGCAGTCCGGCCCGTACGTCCGTGATGCCGGTCTGCTTGGCGATCCGGCCGGCCGCGCCCGCGTTGTCGCCGGTCAGCAGGGTGGGCGTGGTGCCGGTGAGGCGGGTGAGGGCGGCGACGGCCTCGGGCGCGCCGTCGCGGAGCCGGTCGGCGAGGGTGAGGACGGCGGCGCGGGTGCCGTCGACGAGGACCTCGACGGCGGTGTCGGTGTGCTCACCCCCGGCCCGGCGCACCCGCACCTCCCGGCCCTCGACCACCGCGCGTACCCCGTCGCCCGGCACGGAGGTGAAGTCGCTCGCCTCGGGGATGCGCAGTCCACGCGCGCGTGCCGCGGCCACCACGGCGCGGGCCAGGGGGTGTTCGCTGGGCAGTTCGGCCGCGGCGGCGAGGGCGAGCGCCTCCGGGTCGCCCTCGATGCCGGTGACGCGGGGCGAACCCTCGGTCAGGGTGCCGGTCTTGTCGAGCGCGACCCGGTCGACCGCGCCCAGCCGCTCCATGACCACGGCGGACTTGACGAGCACGCCGTGGCGGCCGGCGGTGGCGATCGCGGAGAGCAGCGGCGGCATGGTGGCGAGGACGACCGCGCAGGGCGAGGCCACGATCATGAAGGTCATGGCGCGCAGCAGCGTGGACGTGAAGTCGGCGCCGAGCGCGAGGGGGATCGCGAAGAGGGCGAGAGTGGCGACGACGACGCCGACGGAGTAGCGCTGTTCGATCTTCTCGATGAAGAGCTGCGTGGGCGCCTTGGTGGCGCCCGCCTCCTCGACGAGGGCGACGATCCGGGCGATGACCGAGTCGGCCGCGTCCTTGTCCACACGTACGCGCAGGGCGCCCGTTCCGTTGAGGGTGCCGGCGAAGACCTCGTCGCCGGGCGTCTTGGGGGCGGGCAGCGACTCCCCGGTGATGCCGGCCTGGTCGACGTCGCTCGCTCCGTCGAGGACGGTTCCGTCGGCGGGCAGCCGCTCCCCCGGCCGTACGAGAACGGTGTCGCCGATCCGCAGGCCGGCGACGTCCACCAGCTCCTCGGAGCCGTCACCCGCGAGCCGTACCGCCTTCGCGGGCGCGAGGTCGAGCAGTCCGCGTACGGAGTCGGCGGTGCGCCGGGTCGCGAGCGCCTCCAGGGCGCCCGAGACGGCGAAGATGACGATCAGCAGGCCACCGTCGAGGTACTGGCCGATCGCCGCGGCGCCGACGGCAGCGACCACCATGAGGAGGTCGACGTCGAGGGACTTCTCCCGCAGCGCCTTGAGGCCCTCCAGGCCGGGCTCCCAGCCGCCGGCGGCGTAGCAGACCGCGTAGAGCGGACCCCAGGCCCAGGCGGGGGCACCGGCCAGGTCGAGCGGCAGGGCGAGGAGGAAGGCGACGGCGGACAGAGCCGCCCAGCGGACCTCGGGCACGTCGGCCAGGCGGGTGCGGCGGGAGGAGGGCGGGGCCGTGTCCGCGGGGGCCGCGGTCCGGGCGTCGAGCACCGGGGAAGCCATGGGGGGACACCTCTTCTGTCGGGGCGTGCGGGGCGGAGGCCCTCCACCATAGCGGAACACATGAAGAGGTCTTCATTCATGAGTTTATCGCCGCCGCTACGATGAGCGCATGGGACACGGAGCGAACGGCGGTACGACCCCGGCAACGCACCTGGACGCGGAGTCCGCGGCCACGATCGCCGCCACGCTCCAGGCCCTCGCGACACCCTCGCGGCTGATGATTCTCACCAAGCTGCGCCAGGGACCCTGCGGAGTGACCGAACTGGCCTCCGCCGTCGAGATGGAGCAGTCCGCCGTCTCCCATCAGCTGCGCCTGCTGCGCGCGCTGGGCCTGGTGACCGGGGTGCGGCAGGGCCGCCGGATCGAGTACAGCCTCTACGACAACCACGTCGCCCAACTCCTCGACGAGGCCGTGTACCACATCGAGCACCTGCGCCTCGGCGCGCGCGATGTGCCCCGCGAGACGGTGGATACTGGTCAGTCGTAGTCCGACTTCGGGGAAAGGGCGGGGATGACCGACGAGTTGGGGCGCCGCGGGACACGTCACGCGGTGGTCATCGGGGGAAGTCTCGCGGGCCTGCTGGCGGCGCGAGTGCTCAGCGAACACGCGGAGAGGGTCACGGTCGTCGAGCGCGACCGCTACCCGGAGGGACCGGACGCCCGACCAGGCGTCCCGCAGTCCCGGCACGTCCATGTGCTGCTCGACGCCGGACAGCAGGCGCTCGACGAACTGCTCCCCGGCTTCACGGGTGAGCTGCGCGAACTCGGCGCCCCCCGGGTGGGGATGCCCGAGGACATGGTCCAGTGGCAGAACGGGCTCTGGTTCAGCCGCCTTCCGGCCACCACGTACATCTACACGGGACCGCGGCCCCAGTTGGAGTGGCTGGTGCGCCGCCGGGTCCTCGCCGACCCCCGTATCGAGATCCTGCAGGGCACCGAGACGGTCGGCCTGGTCGGTGACGCGTCCCGCGTGCGGGGCGTCCTGGTGCGTGAGCGCGGCGCGGGGAACGAGAAGGAAGGCCGCTCCCTGGAAGCCGATCTGGTAGTCGACGCCTCGGGACGTGGCTCGCGCGCACCGGACTGGCTCGCCGCGATCGGGGCGGAGGCCCCGCATGAGGAGACGATCGACACCGGACTGGCCTACGCGACCCGGATGTACCGCGCCGACGGGGACCCGGACGTGGATGCGCTGGGCTTCAATGTCGTCCCCAATCCCGAGCAGGTGTACGGCGGCGTGGTGGTGCCCATCGGCGACGGGCGCCATCTGGTCACGCTGTCCGGACTCCGAGGCGACGAACCCCCCACCGACGAGGAGGGGTTCGAGGCGTTCGCCGCGAAGCTCCCGCACTCCATCATCAGCGACTGGATCGCGAAGGCCACCCCGGAGTCCCCGGTCCACGGCTTCCGCCAGACCGCCAACGTCCGCCGCCTGTACGACCGTCCGGGCCGCCGGCCGGCCGGGTTCCTCGCCACCGGCGACGCCCTGTGTGCCTTCAACCCGATCTACGGACAGGGCATGGCCGTCGCCGCGATGAACGCCGTCGCCCTGCGCCGGGCCCTGGCCGACCCGAAGCGGACGCCGAGTACCCGGACCGTCCAGAAGGCGCTGCTCGACTCCTCGAAGCAGGCCTGGGACATCTCGTCCGGCGCGGACAAGAACATGCCGGGGGCCATCGGCAACGCGACCGCCTCGCGCGCGGTGGACAAGCCGGTGGGCTGGTACCTGCGCCGACTTCAGCAGCGGTACGGCGGGGATCCCGTCGTGGGCGCCGCGTTCCGCTCCGTCCTGACCCTGACGGCCCCCATGACCTCGCTGTTCGCCCCGGCGGTGGCGCGTGCGGTGCTCTTCGGCCCGGTGCCGGAGACGCCGGCCGAGCCGCCGATGCGACGCGAGGGGTAGGGGGTACGACGGCGGGGGCGCGGGGACGGCTTACGACGGCGGCGCGGGCGGGGTCAGACGCCCGGCGCCGCCGTGATCACGCCCGCCGCGATCGCCGCGCCCAGCGCCGCGTAGTCGTCGGCGTTCTGGTCCGCGTAGCGGATCGCGAAGTCGGCGACGGCGCGGTCGAAGACGTCCGAGGAGCCGAGGTACGCCGCGATGGCGATGCGGTCGCCGGAGCGGGCGTGGGCGCGGGCCAGGGCCCGGCCGCAGAGACCGGCGTACTGGCGGAGCATCGCCGGGGACATGGTCTCCACGTCGGCCGAGCCCTTCATGTCGCGCAACTGGCGCCAGTAGAAGTGGCGTTTCTCGGGTCCGGTCATCCAGCCGAGGAAGATGTCGCCGGCGGCCTGCGTGAGGCGCTGCCCGCGCACGACCCGCTCCCCCTGGTGCGCGTACGCGCTCGGCGTCAGGAACGGTTCCAGGACCGAGCGGCCGGCCTCCTTGATCTGGAGGAACAACGGATCGCCGTCGTCCCGCCCTTGGAGCAGGAGGATGAAGCAGCGGGTGCCGACGCTGCCGACCCCGACGACCTTGCGGGCCGCGTCGACGAAGTGGAATCGGTCCAGGAGCAGTCGCCGCTCCTCGGCGAGCGAGCTGCGGTAGTCGTTGAAGATCTTGCCGAGGCCGACCCGGTCGATGTCGGCGGCGCGTTCGAGGAGCGGCGGGTCGTCGACGATGCGCCGGGCGCCGTGCTCGTCCACCGTGGTGAGTTTGCCGAAGGCCTGGAGGCTCGTGCGGCGGCGAGCCTGGGCGAGGCGGTTCTCGAACGTGGCGCGGCGCTTCCGGCGGACCAGCGGCGCCAGTTCGTCGGCGTCGATCCGCTCGTACCAGACGGCGAGTTCGCCGAGGCCGGCGAGGCGGCGCATGGCGGTGCGGTACGCCTCGGTGGCGACGAGGGCCGCGTGGTGGGCCTTGGCCCTGGAGGTGCCGTTCTGGAGGGAGGCGACGGCGACGCTGGCGGCGAGCCGCTTCACGTCCCACTCGAAGGGTCCCGGGAGCGTCTCGTCGAAATCGTTGACGTCGAAGAGGAGAGCCCGTTCGGGTGAGGCGTAGACGCCGAAGTTGAGCAGATGGGCGTCGCCGCAGAGCTGCACGGTGAGGCCGGTGTGGTGCCCCGCGCCGAGGTCGGCGGCCATGATCGCGGCGGCGGCGCGCAGGAAGGCGAACGGGGAGACGGCCATCCGGCCGTACCGGATCGGCACCAGTTCGGGTATCCGGTCGACTGACTCCCGTTCCAGGACGGCCAGCGGGTCCGGGCGGTGCGATGACGGTATCCAGCGGCCGTGCGAGGACCGCGGCACGATCTTGCGGGCTGCCCTGCCGGCTTCGGCCCGCTCCGCCGGTGTCGTCATCCGGCCTCACCCGCTTCTTCCGCAGCCAATTCCGGTCGACCTTCATTACAAGGTCAGACGGCGCCGCGCGCACGCCGGGGCGGTCCCGGATTCGGCCACTCCCCGTCGCCGCCTCTTCCTTAATGGTTTAGACCAATGATAGGAAGTGATCACCCCCACGGATCAGACTGTCACGCTGAGCAAAGAGAGGGGTTGGAACATGACTGAGCCCGAAACCGAGCAGGCTACGGCGGTCCCGCTCTACCTGAAGGTCGCCGCGGCGCTGCGCGGCGACCTCGCCGACCGGCGTATCGCTCCCGGCAGCCGGCTCCCGTCCGAGCGCTCCCTCGCGCACCGCTACCACGTCAACCGGCAGACCGTCCGCAGCGCGCTCCACCTGCTGCGCGAGGAGCGGCTCGTGGTCACGGACCGCCGTGGCACCTTCGCGGCGGGCACCGAGAGCGAGCCGCGCGTACCGGTCCTGACGGTGCGTCGGCAGCACTTCCCCGGCGGCACGGAGGCGGCCGACGCCCTCGTGCGCGCCTCGCTCACCTGGGAAGCGCCGCCGGGCGGTCTCGTGGGGCGGCTCGGGCTCGTGCCCGGCGAGCCGACACTTGTCCACCGGCACGTCGTCCTGTCCCCGGTCGGGACGCCCCTGCAGCGGTCGGTGTCCTGGTTCTCCCGGGCGGCGCTCGTCGAGATCCCGCAACTGGCGAAGTACCGGCGGACCAGGGGCGCCGTCCTCCAGCCGGACCTGCGGCTCCTCTACCACTGGATGCACCAGGCCGGCCTCCGGCTCACCCGGCGCGAGTCGATCGGGGTGCCGCCGGCCGCGACGGCGGGGACCGGGGGCGGTGCGCCCCGGCTGATCGTCCACCGGGTGGTGTGCGACCAGCACGGGCACGCGCTGGAGATCACGGACATCGACTGCGCGGCTCAGGGGGTGTCCTGGACCTACGAGTTCAGCAGCTGAGGAAAGGGAGATCGGATCCAATATCTTGGATCCGACATCCTGGATCCAAGATCCGATGTCCGGTATCCGTGATCCGCGATCCGCGATCCGCGATCCGCTACACGATCCCCTCCGCGATCTCCGCCTCCTCGCGGGCCGTTCCGTACGCCGACGGGGTGCCGTACGAGCGCCGCGCCACGTACCACCACACGGAGGCCAGCACGAGGACGACGGCGAGCGCGATCACCGCGTAGTTCATCGAGTCGATCGTCACCGGCGACTTCTGCGGCAGGCAGAAGAGCACGGTGACGAGGGCGACCCAGATCACCGCCGTCCAGCCGATCGGGCGGCTCCACCGGCCCAGGTTCCACGGGCCGGGGGTGAACCGCTTGCCCGCGCGCAGGCGCAGATAGATCGGGATCGCGTAGGCGGGCGTGATGCCGATGACGTTGATCGCGGTGACGGCGCCGTAGGCGGTGGCGGAGTAGAGCGACGGCACGGCGAGGAGCGCGGCGACGCCGACTGCGAGCCAGACAGCCGGAACCGGCGTCTGCGTACGGCTGCTGACCCTGCGCCAGAGCGCCGAGCCCGGCAGGGCGTTGTCCCGGCTGAAGGCGAAGACCATCCGGCTGGCGGCGGCCACCTCGGCGTTGCCGCAGAAGAGCTGGGCCACGATCACCACGAGCAGCAGCGCGGTGGCGCCGCCGGAGCCGAGTGCGTCGAGGAGGATCTGCGCCGGCGGGACGCCCGTGGCGCTGTTCTGCGTGCCCGCGTAGTCCTGGATCGCGAAGGTCAGTCCGGCGAGCAGGGCGAAACCGGCGATCCACGAGACCCAGATGGACCGCACGATGCCCTTGGCGGCGCTGACCGAGGCGTTGGACGTCTCCTCGGAGAGATGGGCGGAGGCGTCGTAGCCGGAGAAGGTGTACTGGGCGAGGAGCAGGCCGACGGCGGCGACGTAGAACGGGTTGGCCCAGCCGGTGTCGTTGACGAACTCGGTGAAGACGAACTCGGCGGACTGGTGGCGGTCGGGGATGAACGCCAGGGCGCCGACGATCACGGCCACGCCGGCGAGGTGCCACCAGACGCTGATCGAGTTCAGCACGCTGACCAGGCGGACGCCGAAGAGGTTGAGCACGGCGTGCAGGAGCAGGATGGCGAGGAAGATCAGGAAGGTCGAGCCTGCGGTGGGCACGATGCCCCACTGGAGGTTGAGGAAGGCTCCGGTGAACAGGGCGGCGCCGTAGTCGATGCCGGCGATGGCGCCGAGCAGGCCGAGGAGATTCAGCCAGCCGGTGTACCAGCCCCAGCGCCGGCCGCCCAGCCGGTCGGCCATGTAGTAGAGCGCGCCGGAGGTCGGATAGGCGCTGGTGACTTCGGCGAGCGCCAGTCCGACACAGAGCACGAACAGCCCGACGCCCGCCCAGCCCCACAGCATGACGGCGGGTCCGCCGGTGCCGAGGCCGAAGCCGTAGAGCGTCATGCAGCCGGAGAGGATGGAGATGACGGAGAAGCTGATGGCGAAGTTGCCGAAGCCGCCCATGCGGCGGGCGAGGACCGGCTGGTAGCCGAGCTCTCTCAGCCGGGCCTCGTCGTCCGGGCCGCCGGCGGGAGGCCTGCGTATCTCGTCGACGGGGACGCTGCGGGACATGCCGGTACCTCCGGTGGAGAAAGGGGGTGAGCGGGGCTGTGAGGGGACGTAGGGAACGTCAGGGGTCGAGGCAGCGGGCGCGGGCGCGCAGGAAGACCTCTTCGGCGA
Organism: Streptomyces sp. NPDC029169; assembly: GCF_055563935.1. NCBI lineage: Bacteria > Bacillati > Actinomycetota > Actinomycetes > Kitasatosporales > Streptomycetaceae > Streptomyces > Streptomyces sp. NPDC029169. Next base: position 337,936 of record NZ_JBVHXA010000006.1, on the reverse strand, counting down.
GGTCCCGGTCGTCCGGGCGGGCCGTGCGGTACGCCCACGGCAGCACCGTGTAGTAGGGCCCGAGTGCCTCGAAGACGCGGGCGGCGTCCGCGAAGCACTGGGCGCCGAAGAGGGCGTGCGCGAGGTGGTTGAGGTCCAGGAGTGAGGCCTCGGCGGTGGCGCAGAAGAGGAACCAGTCGTGCAGCGCGCGCTGGGCGTCACGGACGGCGTCCTCGGCGACCCAGTGCAGGTCGAGGGCGTGCTGATGGCCGCGGTCGCGTCGGTAGCGCTCGACCCGTACGTAGAGCGGCAGTGCGTGCAGCGCGGAGCCGATAGGGGCCGAACAAGACGCCCACTGGGCGTAGTTGACGGCCTCGGAGTGCGAGCCGGCGCGGCGCGCGTAGAGGAACTGCAGCATCCGGTGGTGCGCCTCGCGGTTCTGCGGGTCGCGTCTCTCGGCCTCGGCCAGGAGTCCCCAGGGGCCGGACGGGAGGAGGGGCGCCGGCGGGGCGAGGCGGTGTTCTGCCATGTGCTGCCGGTCGTCGAGCGCGGCGAGGGCGAGGAGGCAGATCCAGGGGACGGGGTCGGCGGGCGCCTGTCCGGCGGAGTCGCGGCAAGCGGTCCAGGCTTCCTGCCACAGTTCGCGGGTGCGGGGGTGGGCGCCGCGGTGGGCGCGTACGGCCCGTTCGACGGCGACACGGGTGTGCATCACGGTCGCGGGGACACTGTCCGGCTGCTCGGTCCGCCAGGCCTGGACGACGTCGCCGCCCGCGGCGACGGTGGCGAGCACTTGGGTACGCCGCGTCCAGTCGGCCCATTCGGGTGTCTCGTCGAGTAATCGGGCCATGGACACCCAGCGGCCGGTCCGCAGATCCTGGACGGCATGACGCAGGGCGTGGTCGTGGCCCGCCGGATGGTAGACGGGCCGGAAGCCGTGTCCTGCCCTCACGGAGCGGGGCGTGCGGTGGGCGACATGGGTCCTCGGTGGGTGAAGGGGGTGATCAGTCCCCGATGGGCATCCCGGCCGTTGATCGGCGATCACTATAGGGTCCGTGGAACGATCGCGATCCACTTTCGGATCTGACCGTAACTATCCGGCCACAGAGCGGATATGAGCATGCGTCACCTCATGTGCCGGGACCCGGTGGACGCGCGGCGACCCGCTTGACGGGAGGGAGCGCGTGCACCAGTCTTTCCGGTTCCGCGATCAAGGACGCTGACTCTTCGAGGACGGGAGTACGAGATGACGGGCCCGGTGCTCGCCGTCGACCAGGGAACGTCGGGGACCAAGGCGCTCGTCGTCTGCCCCGAACGGGGTGTCATCGGGACCGGTTCGGCGCCCGTGCGGCCCCGCTACCTGCCCGGCGGGCTGGTCGAGGTCGATCCGGCGGAGCTGTACGACTCCGTGGTCGCCGCGGGCCGCGCCGCGCTCGCCGAGGCGGACACCCCGGTCGCGGCCGTGGGCCTGGCCAACCAGGGGGAGACCGTCCTCGCCTGGGACCCGGCGACCGGCGCCCCGCTCACCGACGCGCTCGTCTGGCAGGACCGCCGGGCCGAGGAACTCTGCACCGAACTATCCGCTCACGCGGACGAGTTGAGGCAGTGGACCGGACTGCCGCTCGACCCCTACTTCGCCGCCCCCAAGATGGCCTGGATCCGTCGCCACCTCACCGGCGCGGGCGTCGTCACCACGAGCGACGCCTGGCTGGTGCACCGCCTCACGGGCGCGTTCGTCACCGACGCCGCGACGGCGGGCCGGACCGGCCTCCTCGACCTGGACACGGTGTCCTGGTCCGCCCCCGCCCTCGACGTCTTCGGCCTGGGCGGCGAACGGCTCCCCCGCGTGGTCGACGCCGACACGCGCGTCGGCACCACGACCGCCTTCGGCCCCGCGATCCCGCTGACCGGGCTCCTCGTGGACCAGCAGGCCGCCCTCCTCGCGCAGAGCGTCACCGCGCCTGGCTCGGCCAAGTGCACCTACGGAACAGGGGCGTTCCTGCTCGCCCAGACCGGGACGACACCGCGCCGCGGCGACTCGGGGCTCGTGAGCTGTGTGGCCTGGCGGCTCGCGGGCCGGACCAGCTACTGCCTGGACGGGCAGGTCTACACGGCCGCGTCCGCCGTGCGCTGGCTGACCGACCTCGGGGTGCTCTCGGGGGCCGGAGATCTCGACGCGGTGGGCGGGACCGTGCCGGACAGCGGCGGAGTCACCTTCGTCCCGGCCCTCGCGGGGCTCGCCGCGCCCTGGTGGCGCGGCGATGTCCGCGGCTCCCTGCACGGCCTGGGTCTGGACACGACCGGCGGGCACCTGGTCCGCGCCCTCTGCGAGGGGATCGCCGCGCAGGTCGTGGAGCTGGCCCGCGCGGCGGAGGCCGACCTCGGCCGCCCGCTCACCACCCTGCGCGTGGACGGCGGGCTCACGCGGTCCGCGCTGCTGATGCAGACCCAGGCGGATCTGCTGCAACTGCCCGTCGAGGTCTCGGCATTGCCCGACGCCACGGCGCTCGGGGTCGGCGCGGTGGCCCGGCTCGGCCTCGACCCCGGCCTCGCCGTCCACGAGGCCGTACCGGAGTGGAAGCCGTCGGCCGTCTACGAGCCGGCCGTCTCCCGCGCGGAGGCCGGCGAGCGCCTGGAGCGGTTCCGTACCGCCGTGGCGGCGCTGCTCGACGGCGCCGAGGGGGCGTCGGGCGCATGACGGCGGAGCCGCGGCCCGGGGCCGTCACCCGTGCGGGCGCGCTGCCGGACACCTCGGCGCCGGGCGCGGAGTACGACGTCGCGGTGGTCGGCGCCGGGGTCGTCGGCTGCGCGGTCGCGCGCGAGCTGGCCCGACGGCCGCTGCGTGTCGCCCTGGTCGAGGCGTCCGGCGATGTCGGCGACGGCACGTCCAAGGCCAACACCGCGATTCTGCATACCGGTTTCGACGCCGCCCCCGGTTCTCTGGAGGCGCGGTTAGTACGGGACGGTCGGCGCCTGCTCGCCGACTACGCGCAGGAGACGGGCATTCCCGTCGAGCCGGTCGGCGCGCTCCTGGTCGCCTGGGACGAGGAGCAGTCGGCCGCCCTCCCCCGCCTCGCGGACAAGGCCGTACGCAACGGCCACCGCACCACCCGGATCCTCGGCGCCGAGGAACTCCGTTCGCGGGAAGCCCACTTGGGCCCGGGCGCCCTCGGGGCCCTTGAGGTTCCGGGCGAGTCGATCATCTGCCCGTGGACGACGACACTGGCGTACGCTACCCAGGCCGTGCGCTCCGGGGTCGATCTGCATCTCAACTGCCGGGTGGAGAAGTCCGATCCGGGCGTACCGCATCGGCTGGTCACGCCGCGCGGCGTGCTGCGCGCCCGCTATGTCGTCAACGCCTGCGGGCTGTACGCCGACCGCTTCGACGCGCTGTTCGGCCGACGCGACTTCACGGTGACGCCCCGGCGCGGCCAGTTGATCGTCTTCGACACGTTCGCCCGCTCGCTCGTCCGGCACATCCTCCTTCCCGTACCCGGCGCACTCGGGAAGGGGGTGCTGGTCGCGCCGACGGTGTACGGGAACGTGCTGCTCGGCCCGACGGCCGAGAACCTCGACGACCGGACGGCCACGGGATCGACGGCCGAAGGTCTGGCGGCCCTGCGTGCCCAGGGGCGCCGCATCCTTCCCGCGCTCCTCGACGAGGAGGTCACGGCGGTCTACGCCGGGCTCCGGGCCGCGACCGAGTACGACGACTACAAGTGCATCGCTCACCCCGGGCTGCGGTACGTCACGGCGGGCGGTATCCGGTCCACCGGACTGACGGCCTCGATGGCCATCGCCGCGCACGTGGTGGAGCTGCTCGCGGAGAGCGGCCTCGTTCTAGGGGCGGAGCGGGCGCTCGCCCCGGTGCGGATGCCGAACCTCGGCGAGGGCTTCCCCCGGCCGTACCAGGACCCCGAACTCATCGCAGTACCGGCGTCTCCGTCACGGGCTGGTCGGGGCCGCTCACCGTGGACGTCACGGCCCCGACGGGTCTGGAGCGGATCACGGCGCGGGCAGTGGTCCTGGCGACCGGCGCGCGCGAACGGCCGCGCAGCGCACGGCTTGTGCCCGGGACGCGGCCGGCCGGAGTCCTGACGACCGGCGAGCTCCAGCAGTCGGTGCATCTGTACGGGGTACGGCGGGAGCGGCTCGGACGGCGTGCCGTCCTGATCGGCGCCGAGCCGGTGGCCCACCACGCGGTGCGGGCGCTCCGCCGGGCCCAGGTGGACGTGGTGGCGATGGTCACCGAACAGCCGTGCGGCCCCCGGCGGTTCGGGACCCTGCCGCCTCCGCCGCTGCTGACGGGCACGACGGTGACCGAGCTCCTTGGCCGGGGCCGGCTCGCGGGCGTCCGGGTGCGGCACGCCGACGGCCGGACGGGCACGATCCGCTGCGACACGGCCGTCTTCACGGGCGACTGGATCCCGGACCACGAACTGGCCCGTTCCGGCGGAGTTCCGCTGGACGCCGGGACCCGCGGCCCCGCGGTCGACGGCGCCTTCCGTACCGCCTCGCCGGGGATCTTCGCGGCGGGCAACGTGCTGCGTGGCGTCGAGCCGGCGGGTGCGGCGGCGGCCGAGGGGCGCGCGGCGGCCGACGCCGTACTGCGGTATCTGGCGGGTGAGCCCTGGCCGGTCGCTGCGGTGCCGTTGACGGCGGAGGAACCCGTCGGGTGGGTGGCGCCGAACCGTATCGCCGGCGGGGCCACCGCACGCGCGTTCCTGCTGCGGGTGCGGGAGCCGCTGGCGCGCCCCCTCGTGGAGGTCGTCCAGGACGGCCGAGTCCTCCATCGCGGCCGGCTGCTCGGCACGGCGTGGCCGCATCGTTCCGTGCGCGTGCCCGCCGGATGGGTGCGCGAGGTCGACCCGGCGGGCGGTCCCGTGGCGGTGCGGGTCACCGGGTGAAGCGCCAGTGGCCTGGGCCACTGGCAGATGTCCGGAACCGTTGACCGCCGGGTCACCCCGCCCCATGCTCGTCGTCATGTTCATGGCGGATCGTTCCGACGGAGATTCCGACGGAGATCCCGACGGAGATCCCGTCTTCTTCCGACACGGAGGTGTCATGGCCCGGCGCATGGTCAGATCCCTGCTCGCCACGCTCATGGTGGTGGTCGCCGCCCTCGCGGGCACGGTCGCCACATCCGGTACAGCCCACGCCGACGAGTGCTACACCTGGGGCCGCACCCTGTCCTCGGGCATGTCCGGGGCGGACGTGACACAGTTGCAGATCCGGGTCGCCGGATACCCCGGCTACGGCGCCGTGCTCGCCGTCGACGGCGACTACGGCCCCGCCACCAAGGCCGCCGTGACCCGCTTCCAGCAGGCGTACGGACTCGCCGCCGACGGCGTCGCCGGTCCCGCGACGTTCTCGAAGCTGTACGCCCTCCAGGACGCGGACTGCACGCCGATCCACTTCACGTACGCCGAGCTGAACAAGTGCAACAGCGACTACTCCGGCGGCGCCGTCAGCGCGGCCGCCGCCAAGTCCAACGCCCTGCGCGCGATGTGGAAGCTGGAGGCCATGCGCCACGCGCTGGGCGACGTACCGATCTCGGTGAGCAGCGGCTTCCGCTCGTACGCCTGCAACTCGGCGGTCGGCGGAGCCTCCGACAGCCGCCATCTGTACGGCGACGGCATCGACCTGACGGGGTCGCCGTCCCTGTGCACGCTGGCCAAGCAGGCGCGCAACCACGGCTTCAACGGGATCCTCGGCCCCGGCTACCCGGGCCACGGGGACCACACCCACATCGACACGCGCGCCTCCCGCTTCTGGTCGGCGAGTAGCTGCGGGATCTGACCCGCTCGGCGACACTGGGCGGTATGCCGGACAAGCGCAGTGCTGGGCTTCTTCTCTTCCGCGGAACGGCGGACGGTGGCTTCGAGGTGCTCATCGGCCATATGGGCGGGCCCTTCTGGTCGTCGAAGGACGTCGCGTCCTGGTCGATCCCGAAGGGCGAGTACGGCCCCGAGGAGACACCGGAGGCCGCCGCCCGCCGCGAGTTCGAGGAGGAGCTCGGTGTGCCGGCGCCGGACGGCGAGCCGATCGCGCTCGGCGAGGCGCGGCAGGCGAACGGAAAGACCGTCACGATCTGGGCGGTGGAGGGGGATCTCGACCCGACCCGGATCGTGCCGGGCACGTTCACCATGGAATGGCCGCGCGGTTCGGGCGTCCAGCAGGAGTTCCCTGAGATCGACCGGGTCGGCTGGTTCCCTCCGGAGGCGGCCGCTCCGCTGCTGGTGAAGGGGCAGCGCGTCTTCCTCGAACGGCTCGCCGCGTGGCGGGACGGGCGGGGCGAACCCTGATTGTCAGACCCGTACGAGAGGGTGGAGGTCGCCAACCTGTCGAGAGGGAGCCCGACATGACCACGATCACCGTCCGTGAGCGCGCCGCCGCCCAAGCGTACCTGCGTCTGCTGGAGTCCACCCAGGCCGTGCTGACCGATCCGCACCTCGTGCCCTACGCGGCGGCGATGCTCACCCACCCGATGGCCGAGGCCGACGAGGCGCTGCGCGCCGCGGGCCTGTCCGGGAACGAGGCGCATCTGCTGCGCCTCGTCTCGGCCCTGCGCACCTCGCCCGCGAACGACCTCGGCCGGGCGGGCTGACCGGCCGTAGAGACCGCCGCACTTCAGGCCTCGGCTACAGTGCGGCCACAGGCCGGTGCCCGTCGGCTGCGGGTTCGCTTGCTGAGCCCCCTCCGTTATTCGCTGCGGTCGGCGGGTTCGGTGACCGCGACCTCGGCGGGGCGCAGCAGATGGTGTCCGACCCGGTAACCGTGGCGCAGCACGGCGGTGCAGGTCGGCTGCTCGACGGTGTCGGACCGTTCGTGAGTGACGGCCTCGTGCCGGGCCGGGTCGAACGGCTCTCCCGGCGTCCCGACGGTCTCAAGCCCGAGACCGGCGAGATGGCTCTCCAGGACGTCGGCGACCGCCTTCAGGCCACCGGTCACTTCGCCGTGCTCCCGGGCGCGATCGATGGCGTCCAGGACGGGGAGCAGCCCGGAAAGGACATTGGCCACCGCGATCTCACGGATCGCCAGGCGGTCTCGCTGCACCCGCTTGCGGTAGTTGTCGAACTCGGCCTTCAGCCGCTGCAGGTCAGCGGTGCGCTCGGCGAGCTGCGCCTCCAGTTCGCCCACCCGTTCAGCCGCCCGGCCGGCTTCCGCCGGAGCATGCTCGGCACCGAGAAGGGTGCGCTCGTCTCCGTGCGTCGTCTCCCGCTCCGCCGCCGCCTGGTCGGGCTTCCTCGGCTGGAGGGTGACCGGATCGATGCGCCGGTTGTCCCGTATCACCACAGGTGGCGTCCGCTGCTGGGGCGGCCGGGACTCGTTCGGCCGGCTCATGCCGCGCCTCCTTCGGCCCTCTCGTCATCGACGATCTCCGCGTCGACGACGTCCTCCTCGCTCGCCGGCCTGCCCTGCGAGGCCGTAGCGGAACCGGCTTCGCTCGCGGCACCCGGTGCCTGGGCGTAGAGGGAGCTGCCGATCTTCTGCGAGGCGGCTACCGCCTTCTCCATGGCGGTACGGATCGCGGCGGTGTCCTCGCCCTTCAGCTTCTCCTTGACGTCCGCAAGAGCGGCCTCGGTCTCCGTCTTCACGTCACCGGGGATCTTGTCCGCGTTGTCGGCCAGGAGCTTCTCGGTCTGGTAGATGAACTGTTCGGCCTGGTTGCGGGTCTCGGCGGACTCGCGGCGGCGCCGGTCCTCCTCGGCGTGGGCTTCGGCGTCGCGCATCATGCGGTCGATGTCGTCCTTCGGCAGCGAGGAGCCGCCGGTGACGGTCATCTTCTACTCCTTGCCCGTGCCCAGGTCCTTCGCGGTCACGTGCATGATGCCGTTGGCGTCGATGTCGAACGCGACCTCGATCTGCGGGACACCACGCGGGGCCGGCGGCAGGCCGGTCAACCACGGAGTTGGTCGTGCCCAGGTCAATGCCTACCGCCCGTGCCATCACTCCTCCTTTCACACGTGTTCCAGATGCGCGTTTGCTCGACTGGGGGCTGCCCGAGGGGCAGCCGGGAACGGCGAGCGAGGGGGCGGGGGACGAAGAGAGGCCCGCCCCTCGACTTCGCTGCCGCTCAGGCGTTGATCTCCTTGGGTGAGCCGTTGCCGGCCCTGATCTCGATCTTCCGCGGCTTGGCCCGCTCGGCGACCGGGATGGTCAGCCGCAGCACGCCTGCTTCGTAGGAGGCGGCGATGCGGTCGGTGTCCAGCGTCTCGCCCAGGAACAGCTGCCGGCTGAAGGCTCCGGTCGGCCGTTCGGCGATCAGCACGTCGCTGTCGTCGGTGGACGCGCCGGTCCGACGCTCCGCCTTCACGGTGAGCACGTTCTGCTCGACAGCCAGGTCGATGGAGTCGGGCTCGACGCCGGGCAGGTCCATCTCGACGACGAAGGCGTCGCCGTCACGGAAGGCGTCCATCGGAATCGCCGCGGGCCTCGTCTCGGTGCCGAACACCCGCTGCGTCAGCCGGTCGAGCTCGCGGAAGGGGTCAGTTCGCATGAGCATCCTGTTCGCTCCTTTCCCATCGGTTCGGGGATGACCATGGCGATACCATCTATATAACTCGCTGCAAGAAACTTGACAAGATCCCGCTCAAGGCTGTTCGAGGCCGCCCCTCGGCCGATGGTGTGACGTAGGTCATTGGTGAATGGCGACACCTATGTCGACCATTAGGGGCAATTCCGCAGGATCGGCCCACTATGAAGAGCGGTCCCCATGAGCAACCACGTACACGTCCGCATCAGCCGGGGCATGGCCGTTTCGGGGGAAGGCGAGCTGGTCGAACAATTCGACTGCCGGTGCGGAGCCACCTGGACCAAGACGTACCAGGTGCAGGGCCCAGAACTCTCTGCAGAAGACGCCGACTGATCCCCGCAGAGGTCAGGCCCCGTTGCGGGCCCCTGCGTGGTCCGATGGGTCGAGGGTGAACAGACCGCCGTCGGGATCCCGGAGCGTCACCTGATGACCGCCGCCCCACTCCGGTCCCGTGACGGTGCTGCCCCCGTTCTCCAGCGCGAGCGCCACCGCCCGGTCCAGATCCGGGACCTTGAAGTGGACCAGCCAGCGGGGCCGCAGCTGCGGCTTCGGCGCGGCTTCCTCGACGGGGCCGCTGTTCAGCCTGGCGACGGGTCGCCCGGACCGCCGGAGGACGACCTGATCCTCCTCGTACGAGGTGTCACAGCAGCTGTCGCCCTCGCCCCACCCCAGCACCTCGCCGTAGAAGACCGCCGCGTCGAACGCATCGCCCGTATGGAGTTCCAGCCAGGCCGGCGACCGCTCCGCGCCGACACTCCACTCGGCGAGGACACTGCCGTCCCAGACACCGAAGGTGGCACCCTCGCGGTCGGCCAGCAGCGCCGCCCGGCCGCCGGGCGGAAAGGAGACGGGGCCCACCCCGACCGTGCCGCCCCGCTCACGCACCCGCGCGACCGCCCCATCCGCGTCGTCGACGGCGAAGTACGGCGTCCATGCCACCGGTACGGCGAACTCACCTGCCACCGCCCCGATGCCGGCGACGGGGACTCCGTCGACCTCCGCCACCGAGAAGGCGCGCCCGAAGCGGCCCTGCCGGAACGTCCACCCCAGCACCGCCCCGTAGAAACGCTCCGCCGCCTGCCGATCACGCGCCGTCAGGCTGCCAGCACGGGGCACCGATCACATCCGCTGCCACCAGCACCACGGAATTCTCCCTCCGTACGTGCTCAGAACCCCGGAGCCGCTCTCCCCGGCTCCCCGGCTCCCCGGGGCCACGCGCCGGCCTCAGCAGCCAGGAACGGTCCTGCCGCTGAGCTGCACCAGGCCGCAGAGGGTCTTCACCGACACCTTCCAGGTGTCGTCCTGGAAGACGGCAGTGCCCTTGGAGTCGGGCAGCGCGGGCGTCCCGCCGACCAGCAGGTCGTACGTCACGTCCGCGTCGTTCGGCGAGGTGAACTCGATCCCCTCGACCTTCACGGAGGTCAGGGCCGCGTTCTTGTCACCCGCGAAGGCGCCGAGAACGGGCTGCATCTTCTCGCCGTTCTCCAGCAGCTTCACCTTCTCGGCCGGCGGTGTCTTCGGGTCGAAGAACGCCGTCCAGTTCTTGGTGATCTCCGCCTTCGCGGCGGACGGGTCGGACGGCTGGTCGCCCGTCGGCACGGGCGGAACCACGGGGGTCGTCTCGCTCGACGGGGCGCCGTTCCCATCGTCCCCGCAGCCCGCGAGAACGGGCCCGAGCACCAGCATCGACGCGGCAGCGAGAGCCGCGACACGAGAGCGAGGGCGTCCACCGATTCGCATGACAACCATCTGGCTCACCACCGAGTGTCCATAGAGGCCGGGCGCTGATGATTCCAGGGTGTGCCGGTTCCGGGGACGGCGCAAAGGAAGAGGGCCGGGGCAGCCGAGGGGCCCATGCCTTGGCCGGGATATCAGCCGTTCAGGGTGTCTGTACAGGCCTGGACGGGGTAGTCGCGTGACGGAAGCGGGAGGTGGCGCTCGTGGGTGGCGGGGTTGCCTCGTCGATGCGTGGGTGGGTGGCTGCGGCCGCCGACCCGGGCACACTGACGTGCGTCGAGCTGCCCGTACCGGTGCCGTCGGCGGATGAACTGCTCGTCCACGTGCACGCGTGTGGGGTGTGCCGGACCGATCTGCATGTACGGGACGGGGACCTGCCGCCGCATCGGGAGCAGGTGGTCCCGGGGCACGAGGCGGTCGGCGACGTCGTGGCGACCGGAAGTGCGGTCACCGGACCGGGGGTCGGCACCCGGGTCGGAATCCCCTGGCTGCGCAGCACGTGCGGGGTCTGCCGGTACTGCCTCGGTGGCCGGGAGAACCTGTGCCCGTCCAGCGTCTACACCGGCTGGGACGTCGACGGAGGGTACGCGGAGTACGCGACGGTTCCCGCGGCGTACGCCTATGAGCTGCCGTCCGGATACAGCGACGAGGAACTCGCCCCGCTGCTGTGCGCCGGCATCATCGGCTTCCGGGCCCTGCGCCGTACGAACCTTCCCGAGGGCGGGCGTCTGGGGATCTACGGGTTCGGCGCGTCCGCCCACCTCACCGCGCAGGTCGCCCTCGCCCGGGGTGCGGTCGTCCACGTCTTCACCCGCTCCCCCGCCGCCCGCGATCTCGCGCTCGAGCTCGGAGCCGCATCCGCGAATCCCCCCGACGCGTCACCGCCGGAGCCGCTGGACGGGGCGATCATCTTCGCCCCCGCCGGCACCCTCATCCCGGTGGCCCTGGAGGCACTGGACAGCGGCGGGACCCTCACCATCGCCGGTATCCACCTCTCCGACATCCCACCGCTGAACTACCAGCGGCATCTCTACCGCGAGCGGACGGTGAGCTCGGTCACCGCCAATACCCGGCAGGACGGACACGCGCTCCTCTCCACCGCCGCCGAGCACCCGCTGCGGGCCACCCTGACGATCTACGACTTCGACCACGCGGACCGGGCTCTCGACGACCTGGCCGCCGGCCGGATCACCGGGGCAGGAGTGCTCCGCGTCAACGCCCCGCACGACTCTTGACAACGGGAACGAGGGCGTATTACTCACATGTCCAATGAGACGTTTCTTCGGAAATGTCCCGGCTCGTCTCCATGAAAGGAGCCCCGAGGCGGCCGGCTGGAAGGGAGGCGGGGATCCCATGGACTATCTGTCGGTTTCTTCCTACCGCTACGCCGGCTGGCCGATCGTCGAGGCATCCGGCGAACTCGACATCGCGACCCGCGAACAGCTGCGCACGCGCCTGCACGAGGTGATCGGCGCGCACAGTCCGGCGAACGTCATCGTGGATGTGAGCGGCCTGGAATTCTGCGATGCCGCCGGCCTCGGCGTGCTCGTCGCCGCGAGCCGCGAAGCCAGGCAGCGGTCCGGCGAGCTTCGCCTGGTCAGCCGCAAGAAGTCCTTCAGGCGCCTGCTGGACGCCACTCGGCTGAAACACATGCCTCTGTACGACAGCCTCGCCCAAGCCGTGCGCGCCCCCTCGGCAGCCGTCGAAAGCCCTGTCGCGTACACGGTGGAGCAGGTCGCTTTCACCTGCGGCCACTGCTGGCACAGGTGGACGCTCGACTACGAGGTGCACCGCTCCCGCGACGGCGCCGCCGATGCCGACGGTGGCGGCGACGGCCACCGCCGCGTCCCGGAGCGCTACGTTCGCAACGGGGTGGAGGTCCCGTCCCCCTACGTCCCCAGCGGCGCACCCGCCTGCCCGCAGTGCGGTCGGCACTGGCTGGGCCGCCTCGCCGCCCAACTGCCCGCGCCCCTGGAAAGCACCCTCACAGCGGGATGAGCGGGATCGGGCATCGCCGCCCGGTTCCCGTCACTCTGCGTCAGGTCGCCGGGTGAGGGAGTGGCATGCCACCGGCCGACGGCTGATCACCAGACGGAAGGGTGGGTGATCGGCCGCCGGCCGGGGTAGGCCCAGGCGGAATCAGCTCATGGGGTCGGGGCCCCCGGGCATGCCCTCCTGCTGCTGGATCTTCTCCCGCAGCTGACGCGCCTTGTCCTGCAGGCGCTGGCGCTCCTGCGGGTCGTTGGCACGCTCGGCGGCCTGTTCCATCTCCTGCGCCTTGCGGCGCATCTGCTGGGCCTGTTCTGCAGCGCTCATGATCACTCCTTTGTGAACGGGAAGAGCGCCTCCAGCCAAACAGAGCCCCGCGCACACCGCACGCCGAACAGTCACGGAAAGTGACATTCCTAGGCCTGCCCCTACGGCTAGGCCTGCTCCCTACGGTCGGCTCGTCCAGTCGCGGACGGAGTCGGGCGCTTCCTGGCGCGGGGGCCGGGGTTGCCTGCCGAGGAGTTCGGCCAGGCCGCGGCGGGTGGTGGCGACGAGGACGCGGTCCCCGGCGCCCAGGACACGGTCGGGCTCCAACTGCCACACGAGACCCGCCGAGTACCGGCCGAGGGGCGCGGAACCGGTCGCGAGGGCGATGACCCGCCAGGCACCCGGACGGAAGGCCTCGGCCACGGTACGCCCCTCCAGGAGCGGGTTGCCCGCCGCCTCCACGGCCGCGAAGAGCAGCACCCGGCGCTCCACCGGGATCGCGCCGAGGATCTGACGGCCCATCATGGCGCCCGCGAAGGCGGGTGCGGCCAGGTGCGAGACGCTGCGGCTGCGGGTCAGGGCCTCGGGGTGGGCGGCGCGCAGCGTGCGGTAGACGGCGGTGGCGAAGTCGTCGTCGTACAGCCGCATCGCGACCTTCAGATCGGGCTTGACGGAGCGGGCGGAGAGCGCGGCCTCCAGATTGGTGATGTCGATGCTGGTCAGCGCGAGCAGGGCGTGGGCCCGGTGGATCCGGGCGGCCTCCAGGACGCCCTCCTCGGTGACGTCCCCGATGACGGTGGGCACGCGGAGCCGGCGGGCCAGTGCGATACCGCGCGCCTCGGGGTCGGACTCGACGCAGACCACGGGGATGTCCAGCCAACGCAGCCGCGCGAGGACGCGCGTGCCGACCTTGCCCAGGCCCAGGAGGACCACGTGCCCGGACAGCCCTCGGGGCGGGCGGCGCAGCGAGGTCGCCGTCCGGAAGGTGCCGAGGGCCTCCAGGATTCCCGCGATGAGGACGGGCATCAGGAGCAGACCGACGAAACCGGCGAGGATCTGGAGCACCTGACGGCTGGTCGGCTCCTCCACGGCGGGGTCCCCGATGGCGAAGATGTCGAGTAGCGTGAGGTAGGCGGCGTGCAGGGGGTGGTCCCCGGTGGTGAGCGAGGAGGCGAGGGCGATCGCGCCCACCGCCGCGGCCACACCGGCGAGCGACCAGCGCAGGCGGCGGGAGAACAGCGAGCCCACGGGCAGGACGGAGGCGCCGAACCGCTTGGCGGACAGGGTGGGACCGGCGTAGGTGATCGCCTCGAGGGCGACCGTTCCCCGGCCGGGGGCGGCCGCGACGGCCCGGTCGTCGGGCAGCAGCAGCGGCCCCTGGGCGCCGCTGCGCTCCGAGCCCTCGACGCCGGCCGGGTCGTTGGTCGTCGCCGACAGGAGGGCGAGGGTGCACAGCCCCGGATCGGCGACCTCGCCCCGGGCCGGCGGGGTCCGTTCGACGGCGTGCAGGAGCAGGCCGCCCGCCTGGACGACCTTGCTGGTGCCGGCGACGGCGGTGGCCGCGAGGGCGGGGGCCGCCGTGTCCGCGTCGGACAGCACGGTCGTGGCGGCGTCGAGCTCCTTGGGGTCGAGACCGGGCTCGGCGACGGCGGCGGCCTGGTCGAGGAGCGTTTCGAGGTGCTGGCCGAGCCTTCGGTTGTAGAGCCGGATGACCAGGCGCAGCCTCGGGTTCAGCCGGCGTGCGGCGAGCGCGCCGCGGATGTTCGTCTCGTCGTCCTCGTGGACCAGGGCGAGCGCGGCGGCCCGCCCCACGCCCGCGTCGAGCAGGACCGCGTCGTCGACCTCGTCCGTCTCGACCACCCGGATCGACCGGGACTCGGACGCGCCGCGCTGGTCTCCCGGGGCCGAGCGGGTCACGGCGGCCGTGACCCGGCCGAAGAGCGAGGCGGCGCGACCCGCGCGGCCGGCGGGCTGCTGCGGGGCGTCGCTCCGCGCCGGGACGAGCAGGGTGATCCGCTCCCCGTAGACGTCGTGAAGCTCATGGGACAGCCGGTGGGCGAGGACGTCGTCCCCGCAGACGATCATGTGGCCGACGGGGGCGGTCCGCGGCTGACGATCGCCCCGGAAGGCGGGCGCGCCGAACGGCGCGCCTTGGGGATCGGCGGCGGGCGGCCCCTCCGGGGGCTCCGGGGGCTCCGGGGGAACGGGCGTGCTCTGGTACGGAAGTGAGGACACGTCACCAGGATGCCTTGCGCCTCCGACAGCCCGGTCATCGCCCGTACGCCACTCTGCGTACGCCGGTCGGCGCACTTCGATCTGCGGGCGCCGTCCTGGCTTTCTACCGTGGCTGAATGATCGTCATGTCAGCTGTCCGTCGTGCTGCCGCCGGTGCCGGGGCGCTGCTGCTCGTGCTGCCCGTCCCGGCGGCCACGGCATCCTCCGTCACCGAACCCACGCCTCCTGCCGAAAGTTTCATCGACTCCGCCCGCCTCTACCGCTCGGGCACCCAGGTCCAGCGGCTGTCGGGTGCGCCGGACGCGCCGTCCTCCGTCTCCGCGCTGTCCTGGCTGGTGGCCGACGCCTCCACGGGTGAGGTCCTCGCGGCGCGTGACGCGCATCGGCGGCTGCCTCCGGCCAGCACGCTCAAGGCCCTGTTCGCCGTGACCGCGCTCCCCCGCATCGATCAGGAGAAGCGGCACACGGTCTCCGAGGCGGAGCTGGCGGGGATCGGCAGCGGCAGCAGCCTGGTCGGGGTCCGGGCCGGATTCACGTACAAGGTGTCCGACCTGTGGAGGGGCGTCTTCCTCAGCTCCGGCAACGACGCGGTGCGGGTGCTGGCGGCGATGAACGGCGGCTGGAAGTCCATGGCCCGTCAGATGCAGGAGAAGGCCCGGGCGCTGGGGGCACGCGACACGCGGGTGGTGTCCCCGGACGGGTACGACGCGCCGGGGCAGGTGTCGTCGGCGTACGACCTGGCGGTCTTCGGGCGGGCGGGGCTCCAGGACCCGTCGTTCGTCCGGTACTGCTCCACGCCGTACGCCGACTTCCCGTCGGGGAACTGGTCGTACGGCATCCGCAACACCAACCGGCTCCTGACCGGGGCGAACGGGGTGGGCCGCTATCCGGGGCTCATCGGCGTGAAGAACGGCTACACCAGCCGTGCGGGCAACACCTTGATCGCGGCGGCGCGGCGGGGCTCGCGGACGCTGGTCGTGTCGGTGATGAACCCCCAGTCGGGCGGGGGGCTCGCGGTGTACGAGGAGGCGCGGACGCTGCTCGACTGGGGCTTCGACGCGGCGGGACGGGTCCAGCCGGTGGGCTCCCTGGCCCCCGCGCCGGTACGGGACAAGGCGAAGCCGGCGGACCGGCCCGCCGAGAAGGCCGTCGGGAAGGCCACTCCGCAGGCTGGTCCCGAGGCGGAGGGGCAGACGGGCGCGGCGGCGGTGTCCGGGGACCTGGCCGCGCTCTCCTCTCCCGGGAAGGCGGTGTCCCGCCAGGATGTGCCTCCCAGACCCTGGGCGGGCCTACCGCTGGCCCTGGTGGGTTCGTCGCTCGGCGCCGCGCTCTCACTCTGGGTCTGGCGCCGCAGATCCCCCCGGCGCGGCGACGAGGGCCTCTAGCGCCCGCGTAGTAGGCGGCAGCAGCGTGCTGGGCATCCTCGACCGCCCGCGCGTAGCGGCGGCGTCGGCGAGAACCGGAGTCGTCACCACTGACAACGGGTCCTCGCCGACGCCTTGGCCGGTCTCAACCAGCTGGTCTCACTTGCCCAGGGAGCGCTTCAGCTCCGCCTTGTTCATGGACGAACGGCCGTGGATGTCGCGCCGCTGCGCCTCGGCGTAGAGCTGGTCGTACGTCGGTCCCTCCGCGCCGCTGTGCGAGCGCTTCCCGCCGCGCCGCGAGGAGGACATGTCCTCGGTGGAACTCTTGCTCGCGGACTTCGACTCGCCCGCGCGTGCGCGTTCCTTGTTGACCGTGCGCGAGGCGATCTCCTTGGCGCGCTTCTCACTCTCGCCCCGTTCCAGAGCGCTCTCCTTGATGTGCTCGTACTGGCGTTCGCGCTTCGAGCTCGATCCGCGCGGCATGACGTACTCCTCTCTGCTCAGGTGTCCGGTCGGCCAGGATTCGGCCTGATCCGTCGGGACCAGCGGATGACCAGGCGCAGCAGGCCGTACAGGGTCGCCACCCACACGGCCGCGAAGGCCCAGACCAGGGCGGGCGCGCCGGTCGCGACAGCGAGCACGAGCAGGGCGAGGGTCAGCATGCCGAGGAGGGCGACGATCACGGCCTCGCGGTGGCGGTGCGGACGGTGGTCGCCCGCGCGGTGATCGCCCGCACGGTCGTCGCCCGGACGGTGGCGCCGCAGGCGCGGCACCCAGCTGCCTGTTCGCTCCCGGTGCATCGTGCGGAGACCGCGCTCCAGCGCCTCGTCCGCGCTGAGCGCCTCCTCGATCTCGGCCAGAATGCGCCGCTCACGCTGGGAGAGACGGGCCTCGTCCATCGCCGGACACCTCCCACCGGGACGCCGGATCGGTTCCGACCCGGCGAGTACCCGCGCAGGCCGATCGGACACCCCCGACAGAGGCCCAGAACGGTAGAATCCGGAGCGAACGCGATCATTTCGGACAACCTCATGGTGGAGGGCGGCAGGAGTCGTGACGACGTCTGCGGGCGGGCCCGAGGGGCCCGGCACCACCGGCCTCTCGGCCGAGATCAGACGGCTGCGCGCCGAACTCACCCGCCGCCATCTGATCGATCTGGCCACCGGCGTCCTCGCGGCCCAGCTCGGTGCCTCCCCGGCCGATGCCTCGGAACACCTCACCGCCCTCTCCCACGCGACGGGCCTCGGAGTCGAGGACCTCTCCGCCGACATCGTCAACGCCGTCGCCGGCACGTCCGGAACCGGACCGGCCGCCGCCCCGCGTGCCGAACCCGCCCCGTCCCCTCCCGTCGTCTTCAGCACTCCGGACGAGCGCCGGGCCCGGCGGGCGGTCGCCGCGGCCGAGACGCTGGACACCGTCGGCGAGGCGGCGCACGCCCTGCTCGAAGGGGGCCTTGCACCGCTCGGTGCGGAGAGCCTGTGGCTCTGGCGATGCGACACGTGGGGCTGTCTGCGCCTCGCGGGACATGCCGGCGTCGGGGCGGCGGAGGCGGCGGCCTGGCAGTGGATCCCCCCGGCGCCCCCTCCCGCGTTCCGCTCGGTCCTGTCCGACGGCGGGCCCGTCTGGCTGGACACCGGCCCGGAGGCCGGAGAGGAACTGCCGGGTCCTGCGCGCCGCGCGGGCCGGGCGGTGCTCCCGCTGCGGCTGCGCGGAGCGACGGTGGGCCTGGCCCTCGCCGCCTGGCCGGGGCCCGTCGTCTTCGACGAGTCCCTGAGAAAGGCCCTCGTCGGTCTGATCGACGTGGCGGGCACCGTCCTCGACGCGGCCGACTCCTCCCCATCGGCCGCTCCGGCCCTGGTGGACGTCCTGGACGCGCTCGTCCATCCGGCGATGCTGCTGCGGGCGACTTCGCCCACGTCGCCGCCGACGGTCGAGCATCTCAACGACTACGCCGTGGAGGCCCTCGGTGGCGCGCCGCCCTCCGAGGACCGGTCCCTGTCGGCCGCCCTCCCCCGGGTCCACGCGGACATCGCCCATCTGGCGCGGCGCGCCCACCGGACGGCCCGCACCCAGCGCGTGGCCCGGCTGCCGGCGTCGGCGGACCGGGGGCACGAGGACCCCGCGCCGCTGCTCGACGTACGCGTCCTGCCGACCGGAAGTGAGCGGACCGTGGTCCTGTGGCATACCGCCACGGATCCGGCGCTCGCCTCGGAGCGCGCGGTGTCCCGGCTGCAGAGCGTGGCGCTGTTCCAGGACAGCCTGACCGGCGGCGGCACGGTGTGGTCGGAGCAGGCGTACGCCCTCTTCGGCCGGGCCCGTGACGAGCCTCCCGTACCCCTGCTCGGGCTGCGCGGCCTGGTGCACCCGGAGGACGGGGAGGCGCTCACGGACCTGCTCAGGGCACTGACCGAGCGGCGTACCGGTGCGCAGACGGTGCTGCGGATCGTCCTGGGCGACCGGACCGTGCGCCATGTCCGGGTGGCGGCGGAGCCGCTCCTCGACGCGGGCACGGTCACCGGGTTCGCCGGGGTGTTCCAGGACGTCTCCGCGAGCCGTCGCACCGAGGCGGCGCTGAACGCGACCTTCGACCAGCTGACGGCCGTACGGACCCGGGCCGAGCTCCGGCACCAGACGGCGCTCCAGCTCCAGCAGGCGATCGTGCCGGAGGTCCCGGACCTGCAGGAGTTCCCGGGCCTGGTGGTGGCGGCCCGGTACCGGCCGGCGGCCGAGGAGTACCGGGTGGGCGGCGACTGGTACGACGTCCAGCCGCTGCCCAGCGGCAAGGTCCTCGTGGCGGTCGGGGACGTGGCCGGGCACGGCATCGAGTCCGTGACCGGCATGGTGGCGCTCCACAACGCCCAGCGGGGTCTGGCCTGCACCGGTGAATCGCCGCGGCGGATGATGGAGTGGCTCAACGACGTGACGCTGCGCACCAGCGGGCACCCGACCGCGACGGCGGTGTGCGCGCTGTACGACCCGGAGGACCGGGGGCTGGTCTGGTCGAGCGCGGGGCACCTGCCGATGCTGCTCGTGCGCGACGGCGTGGCGCGGCTGATCGACCCGCCGCACGACCTCCTGCTGGGCGCGGTGCCCTCGTACGCGTACGAGGAGCGGCGGACCGCCCTGCGGCCGGGCGACACGCTGCTGCTGTACACGGACGGGCTGATCGAGCGCCGTCACGACGGTCTGGACGACGGGCTCGCGCGGCTCGCCGCGCAGGCGGAACGGCTCAGCGGCTACCCGCCGAACGAGCAGGTGGAACGCCTCCTCGACGGCGCCGCCGGCGACACGGACGACGACACGAGCATCGTCGCCGTCCTCGTACGCTGACGGCCGCGCGCACGGCGACGGCGGCGAGCCCGCGTCGGGCAAGGGCAGGCCACGGGCAGGGGGCGGCCATAGGGCGCGCCCGCGCCACGGGGCGGGGCCGGGGCGCGTCACGGGGCGCGGCCGGGGCGGTCACGGGGCAGGGCGGTCACCGGCATGGCCGGTCACGGGGCGGCCCGCGTACCGGGCCGCGTCACTGGCAGGGCAGTCACGGCGTCCCCGCGTCACGCGGCCAGGGCGGATCACGCGGCCAGGGCAGGCCACGGCGCCCCCACGTCACGCGGCCGGGGCGCGTCACCGGGCAGGGGCCGACAGCCAGTGGCGGACCTTGGCCATGAGTTCCTCGGTGTCGACGGGTTTCGCGACGTAGTCGCTGGCGCCGGCGGCGAGGGCACGGGCGCGGTCGCCCGGCATGGCCTTGGCGGTGACGGCGATGACGGGGAGCCCGTGGCGGCCGGGGAGGTTGCGGATCGCCTCCGTGGTGGCGTAGCCGTCCATGCCCGCCATCATCACGTCCATCAGGACGAGTTCGACCTCGTCGTGGGTCTTAAGGAGGGCGAGGCCCGCCCGGCCGCTGTCGGCCTGGAGCACCCGGACGCCGTGGCGTTCCAGCACTTCGGTGAGCGCGTAGACGTTGCGCACGTCGTCGTCGACGACGAGGACGGTACGTCCCGCGGTCCTCGGGTCGTGCGGCACGGCGGCCCCGAGGGCGCCGGCGGCGCGCTCGGTGTCGGCCGCGGACACGCCGGCGCCCGGCTCCGCGGCGCCCGCTCCGGCCGGGGCGGGCCGGGGAGCCGGCAGGTAGAACGTGAACCGGCTGCCCTTCCCGGGAGTGGAGCGCACGTCGATCGCGCCGCCGAGCAGCCCGGCCACCTCGCGGCTGATGGAGAGCCCGAGCCCGGTCCCGCCGTAGCGGCGGGCCATCGTCCCGTCGCCCTGCTGGAACGCGCCGAAGATCCCTTCGAGCCGCTCGGCGGGGATGCCGACGCCGGTGTCGCTGACGCGGAAGGCGAGCACGGGTCCGCTTCCGCGCAGCGCCACGGGCGTCTCGTCCTCGTAGGCGTACTCGATGACGAACTCCACTCCGCCCTCGTCGGTGAACTTCAGTGCGTTGGAGAGCAGGTTGCGCAGGATCTGCCGCAGTCGCGACTCGTCGGTGGTCAGTTCCTCGGGCACGTCCGAGGAGACGGTGACCGAGAACGTCAGCCCGCGTTCGTCGGCCACGGGTCCGAAGGTCGCCTCCAGATACTCCAGGAGCTGGTGGAGCGCGAACCGTTCGGGCCGGATGTCCATCTTGCCCGCCTCCACCTTGGACAGGTCGAGGATGTCGTTGATCAGCTGGAGCAGGTCGGATCCGGCGGAGTGGATGACCTCGGCGTAGTCGACCTGCTTCTCCGTGAGGTTCCCTTCGGGGTTCTGGGCGAGCAACCGGGCCAGGATCAGCAGGCTGTTGAGCGGTGTGCGCAGTTCGTGGCTCATGTTGGCGAGGAACTCGGACTTGTACATGGACGTCCGGGAGAGCTGCTGGGCGCGCGTCTCCAGTTCCTGGCGGGCCTGTTCGATGACAAGGTTCTTGGACTCGATGTCCTTGTTGCGTTCGGCGAGCAGTGCCGCCTTCTCCTTCAGTTCGGCGTTGGAGCGCTGGAGTTCCTGCTGCCGGGCCTGCAACTCCTGGGACCGGGAGCGCAGTTCGTCGGTGAGCCGCTGGGACTGGCCGAGGAGTTCGTCGGTACGGAGGTTGGCGACGAGCGAGCTGACGACGGCGCCCGCGGTGTCGACGAACTGTTCGAGGAAGTCGCGGTGGATGGCGGTGAAGGGCTGGAGCGAGGCGAGTTCGACGGCTCCGAGGACCTGGTCCTCGACGACGATCGGCAGGATGACCAGCATGGCCGGTTCGCCGGAGCCGGCCGCGGAGGCGATGGTGGCGTAGCCGGCGGGCACGTTCTCCACGACGAGGGTGCGCCGGTCGCGGGCGGCCTGGCCGACGAGGGACTGGCCGACGCGGAAGCGGCGCGGCGGGGCGGCGGGTTCGTCGGGCGAGCCGTAGGACGCGGTGACGACGAGTTCGGTGCCGCGCTTGTCGTGCCGGGCGAGGAAGAAGGCACCGTACTGGGCGGAGACCAGGGGCGGCACCTCGGTCATGATGAGTTCGGCGATGTCCGGGAGGGTGCGCGTGCCCTGCATCAGGCCGGCGATGCGGGCGATGTTGGTCTTGAGCCAGTCCTGTTCCTCGTTGGCGCGGGTCGTGGCGCGCAGGGACTCGACCATCGCGTTGATGTTGTCCCGCAGCTCGCCGACCTCGCCGGGGGCCTCGACGGTGATGGAGCGGGTGAGGTCGCCCTCGGCGACGGCGCTGGTGACCTCGGCGATGGCGCGGACCTGCCGGGTCAGATTGCCGGCGAGCTCGTTGACGTTCTCGGTGAGCCGCTTCCACGTGCCGGAGACGCCCTCGACCTCGGCCTGGCCGCCGAGCTTTCCTTCCGTGCCGACCTCGCGGGCCACGCGGGTGACCTCGGCGGCGAAGGAGGAGAGCTGGTCGACCATGGTGTTGATGGTGGTCTTGAGCTCCAGGATCTCGCCGCGCGCCGCCACGTCGATGCGGCTGGTGAGGTCGCCCTGGGCGACGGCCGTGGTCACCTGGGCGATGTTGCGGACCTGGTTGGTCAGGTTGTCCGCCATGGAGTTGACGTTGTCCGTGAGGTCCTTCCAGGTGCCGGAGACGCCGTGGACGGTGGCCTGGCCGCCGAGTTTGCCCTCCGTGCCGACCTCGCGGGCGACCCTGGTGACCTCCTCGGCGAAGGAGGAGAGCCGGTCCACCATCGTGTTGATGGTCTCCTTGAGCTCCAGGATCTCGCCGCGGGCGTCGACCCGGATCTTGCGGGTGAGGTCGCCCTGGGCGACGGCGGTGGCGACCTGGGCGATGGACCGGACCTGGGAGGTCAGGTTGTCGGCCATCGTGTTGACGCCGGAGGTCAGATCGCGCCACACCCCGCTCACGCGCGGCTCGCGGGCCCGGCCGCCGAGCAGGCCCTGGCCGCCGACCTCGCTGGCGACACGGGTGACCTCGGAGGTGACCAGGGAGAGCCGGTCGACCATGTCGTTGTAGACGGAGGCGATCTCGCCGAGGATGCCGCCGGCCGAGTCCGGCAGGCGGACGGTGAGGTCACCGTCGCGTACGGCGGTGAGCCCGGCCAGGAGCCTGTCGAGCCCGTCCTCACCGAGTCGATCAGGCGGCACGTGCGGCTCGGAAGCGGCCGGCCGGGGGGAACTCGACATCGCGGACCTCGCGCTGCACGGAGGGGTACGGGAGCGGTACGGGCCCGGTACGAGTGCGGGTGCACCCGCGACGGCCCCGCTCCTCCACTCTAGGCACGGCGCGACGCGGCGGCAGTGCCGGTGATCGCCATCTCGAACCAGACGGCCTTCCCCGTGCCGCGCGGCACCCACCCCCACGCGCTCGAGAGCCGTTCGAGCAGATACAGCCCGTGCCCCGAGGACCGGCTCGCCACGTGTCGGCCGTGCGGACGTGGCCGTACCGGGCTGGTGTCGCTGACCTGGACCCACAGCCGCCCGTCGGTGCGGTCGAGGCGTAGCTCGTACGGCCTGCCACCGTGCGTGTACGCGTTGGTGACGACCTCCGAGACGAGGAGCAGGACGTCCTCGGCGAGGATCTCCCGCGGGCCGGTGAGCGGGCCGAACCAGTCGCGCAGCGCCTGGCGGGTGAGGTCGCGGCACTCCCCCACCACGCCGGGGCCGCCGCTCAGCGGGAAGCGGCGGGCCTGGGCGGCCTCGTCCCGTTCCATCGTCGTCATGAGGTGCCGCTTCCCGGCCATACCGTGTCAAACACTCCACAAAGGGAATGTTTCTGTCAGGACGCTCGAACAGGACGCTCGAACGACGGACCCCCGCCGCCGCCCCTCGCCCGGCGGTCGGCGAAGGCTCGCCCAACCGTCGAGGGAGCCTCATGTCCACCCCCCGAAAGCACACCGGTACGACCCGCACGGGAGCGGCAGCCGCGACCGTGCGCGCGCGGGCGCTGGACGGCCTGCCCGAGATCGACCGGCCCACCGAGGTGAGCACGGCCGACGCCCAGACCCTCTCCATGGCGCTCTTCACCCGTCTGGAGGCGCTGGAGGAGGGCACGCCGGAGCACGCGTACGTACGGAACACGCTGGTCGAGCTGAATCTCAGCCTGGTGAAGTTCGCCGCCCGCCGGTTCCGGAACCGGGCCGAGCCGATGGAGGACATCATCCAGGTCGGCACGATCGGTCTGATCAAGGCGATCGACCGGTTCGAGGCGGGGCGGGACGTGGAGTTCTCGGCCTTCGCGCTGCCGACCATCGTCGGCGAGATGAAACGATTCTTCCGGGACACCAGCTGGGCCGTCCAGGTGCCGCGCAGGCTCCAGGAGCTGCGCATCGAGCTGGCGAAGGCCGTCGACACGCTGGAGCAACAGCTGGGCCGGCGTCCCAGCCGGGCCGAGCTCGCCGCGCATCTGAGCATCGGCGAGGAGAGCGTGGCCGAGGGCGAGCAGGCGTCGAACGGCTATGTCGCCCGCTCGCTCGACACGCCCGCCGGGGACGACGAGTCGGCCGTCACCGCGGGCGCCCGGCGGCTCGGCGAGGAGGAGCGGGCCTTCGAGCTGATCGACGCGCTGGAGTCGCTCAAGCCGCTGATCGCGGGGCTCGACGAGCGGGACCGCCGGATCCTGGCGCTGCGCTTCGGAGAGGAGCTGACCCAGGCGGAGATCGGCGAGCGGCTGGGCCTCTCGCAGATGCACATCTCCCGCCTGCTCGCCCGGATCCTCGACGAACTCCGAACCGGCCTCCTGGAGGACCGCACCGACCACGGGCCCGCCGCGGGCCACCGGGGCGGCAACGGCCACCCATCCGGCGCCCACGCAGGCCACCCGGCCGACACTGGCCACGCATCCGGCGCCCGGCAGGTCAGCCCATCCACCGATCACCGGGTCCGCCCGTCCACCGATCGCCGGGTCAGCGCGGTCCCGGGTGGTGCCGGCGCGGGTACGAGGGGCGGCTGACCTCCAGCCAGACGACCTTGCCGCGCTCGCGGGGCTCCGACCCCCAGGCCCCCGCCAGCCGGTCCAGGACCATCAGACCGTGACCGCCGGGCAGCGACGGCGCTCGCGGCTGCCGTCGCCTCGGGTGCTCCGGGCTGGCGTCGGACACCTCGACCCGGAGGTGGTCGGAGCGGTGGCGCAGGACCAGCTCTTCGGGGCCGTCGGCGTGCAGACAGGCGTTGGTGACCACCTCGGAGACCAGGAGCAGGACGTCCTCCGCCCGCTCCCGCCCCTCGTCGTCCTCTGCCGGCATCCAGCCCCAGTCGGTCAGCGCCTCCGCCGTGAAGTCACGGCAGCGCATCACGACGCCCTTGGTCCCGAACAGCACCAGCCGCCGGACCTGGCCCTCGTCCACGGCGTTCCCTCCCACGACTCCCTCCGCCATCGCGCGCCTAGCCGCCCGCCCGCCGGTCCGTGAGCGCCTCGGCCAGGTTCTCGTACACCCGGAACACGGTCCGTGCCCCGGTGATCTCGAACATCCGGGAAACGGGCGGGCGCAGTCCCGCCAGTTCCAGTCGGCCGCCCGCCTCCAGGGCGTTCAGGCGGGCCCTGAGCAGGACGTTCAGCCCGGTCGAGTCGCAGAAGCGCAGCCGCTCGCAGTCGACCAGGATCCGTACCGCACCGTTCCGTTCCTCCAGCGCGTGCCGCAGCGTGTCCGCGGTGTCGTGGTCGAGCTCTCCCGTCAGGGAAAGCACCACAGCACCGGGCTGCGGACCGGGCTCGGCCGTGACGGCGAACCGTTCCGACCCCATCGGATCACCCGCCTCCCTCCGTGCCCTCGTACGGGCCCCTATCCCTCTCATGCCCCGGAACGCGACTCTTGCCCCATCCGGACCGCCCCATCCGACGGGGAAGGCCTGCCATCGTGATGAGGCGGTACGGCCGTACGGTCAGGAGCCGGGGAGTCCTTCCAGTGCCTGGCGGGGTGCGGGGCTCGTCCGCCCCACGTACCGTTCGGCGGCGTGCACCGCCTCGCGGGCGGTCCGCTCCCCCATCAGCACGCACAGCGTGTACGCCGTGTCCTCGAAGCGCCTGCGGATCGACAGATCGCACGGCCTGGCCAGGACCGCCCGTTCCTGTGCCCGGTAGTGCCGCAGCAGCCGGTCGATCGTGTTTCTGTCGGGCAGCAACATCTTCTCCTCCTGGCACAGGCCCCCTTCCCTCCGTCGCTCCATACTCGGGTCGACGCGTCACCCGCGCGACCCATGCGAACACGGTCCGTCACGGTCAGGGGTCCGGCGTGCATGTGGGCCGGGTATGGCGGAAGGTCGATTACATGAAGGCGAGTGCGGGACTGAAGGTCGTCGTCACGGGCGCCACGGGCAATGTCGGGACGAGTGTGGTCCGGGCTCTGGAGGGCGAGCCGCGGATCGCGTCCGTCCTCGGACTCGCCCGCCGCAGGCCCGCGTTGACGCTGGAGAAGACCGAGTGGGCCGAGGTGGACCTCTCGCTGGAGAGCGACGAACCACGGCTCGCGCAGTACATCGAGGACGCCGACGCGGTGGTCCATCTGGCCTGGCGGTTCCAGCCGACCCACGACCCGGCCGAGACCTGGCGGTCGAACGTCCTCGGCGCCCTGCGGGTCTTCGACGCCGTGGCGGAGGCGCACGTGCCGATTCTGGTGTGCGCCTCGTCCCTCGCCGCCTACTCCCCCGGGCCGGAGGACGGGCCGCCCGTCTCGGAGTCCTGGCCGACCCACGGCTGGCCGGGCGCCGCGTACACCCGTGAGAAGGCCTATCTGGAACGCGTCCTGGACACCTTCGAGCGCGACCATCCGCAGACCCGGGTGGTGCGGATGCGGCCCTGCTTCCTCTTCAAGGAGGAGTCGGCGAGCGAGCAGCGGCGGATCTTCGCGGGCCGGTTCTTCCCCGGGTGGCTGGTCCGTCCCGATCTGCTGCCGCTCCTCCCGGACCTGCGGGGGCTGCGCTTCCAGGCCCTGCACACGGACGACGCCGCCGACGCCTACCGCCGTGCGCTCCTACGGGACGTCCGGGGCCCCTTCAACCTCGCCGCGGACCCGGTGATCGACACTGCGGCGCTCGCCTCGCTCCTGGACGCCCGGCCGGTGAAGGTGCCGAGCGGGGCGGCGCGGGGGCTGCTCTCGGCCGCCTGGCGGCTCCGCGTGGCGGGTGCCGACCCGGGCCTCTTCGACGCGGTCCTGAGGCTGCCGCTGCTGTCCACCGAGCGGGCGCGCCGGGAGCTCGACTGGGAGCCGTCCTCGACCTCGCTCGAGGCACTGGGTGCCTTTCTGCGGGGTGTACGGGCGGGCAGAGGCGACGCCACCGATCCGCTCGCGGGGCGCCGCGTCGGCTGACGGACCACCCCGTCGGTCCCGGAGCGACTGCCCGGGCATACCCGTATCTCCTTCTGGCCTACAGGAAGTTGGCCACCCGCCGCGGCCGTGGTCTGAAGGGCGACGGATGCGCTCGCGCCCCTGACCGCGGTCCCGGCACCTCCGACCCCCCCGGCCCGGTGGCGGTCGTGCCGCACGAGTGATGCGCTGGTTCTGCGTGTTGACGCGGCGGGGTGACGCGGCAGGTTGACGAGGTGTGTCGGCGGGCCCGGGGCCGGAAAGTGTCATGGCCGCCGCTCCGGCGGCTCTCCCCTCTGCCGGACCGCCCGGTGGCCTCGGAGAAGAGAGCGGAGTCCATGCAGTACCACGAGGAGCGCAGTCCCGACGAGCAGCGGAGGAAGGGCGGAGGACGCCACCGGGGTGGAGGGGGTGCGAGACGTCCTGCCCTCCGGCTGCCGTCCTTCCGTACGGCCGTGATCCTCGCGGGTACGGCGACGGCTGTTCTCACGGTGGCCACCGGGGCGTACGTGGCGTCCCTGGGGAACACGTCAGGGACCGACACCCGTTCGGAGGGAGGCACCCCGACGAATGTGGCGCCCTTCACCGAGGCGTCCGCCCCGCCGCCGGCCGCGCCCCCGGCCCCGAAGCCGGCCGCGTCGGCCTCCGCACCTCCCGCGCAGGCCCCCGAGCCACCGAGGGCGTTGGCCCCGCAGATGAGGGCGTCCGGCGGCGGGAAGGCGGCGCAGTACATCGACCGGGTCGTCGCGCTCGCCAACACCGAACGGGACAAGGCCGGTTGTGCGCCGCTGCGCGCGAACGGCCGGCTGCACGAGGCCGCGCAGTCCCACGCGGACGACATGGCGGACCGCGAGTACTACCACCACACCACCCCCGAGGGCCGGGACGCCGGCGACCGGATCAAGGCGGCCGGGTACGCGTGGTCCAGCTGGGCGGAGAACATCCACCGCGGCCCCAAGAGCCCCGCGGAGGCGATGGAGGACTGGATGAAGAGCGACGGGCACCGCAGCAACATCCTCAACTGCTCGTTCAAGGACATCGGCGTCGGGGTGACCCTGACGGCCAACGGGCCTTGGTGGGTGCAGAACTTCGGCGCCAGGCGCTGATCCGGCCGCCCGGCCCGGCGGTGTGGGTTCAGGACGCGGGCGTGGCCAGCTTCTGCACCCACACCGTGCCGTCCGGCCCGGGCACGGCGGCGACACCGGTGTGGCGGTAGCGGCAGTCCAGCATGTTCTGCTGGTGCATGGCGCCGTCCAGCCAGCCGTCGAAGACGGCGGCCGGGTCGGCCGTGCCGCGCGCCAGGTTCTCGGCCCATGCGGACCAGGAGTACCCGGCGGCCGTGATCCGCGCGTCGGCGAACTCGCCCTCGGGGCTGCTGTGCGCGTAGTACCCGCGCCGCACCATGTCCCGGGCGTAGGCGCGGGCCGCTCCGGCGAGCCGGGGATCGGTGCGCAGCGGCGCGCAACCCGCCTCCGCCCGCCGCTGGTTGACCAGCCGGGTCAGCCGCTCCTCGGCGGTGACCGTCCGCTTCGGGGTGGGCGTCGGAGACGGAGTCGATGCCGGGGTGGGCGTGGGGGTGGTGGGGCTGGGCGGGGGTGCGATCGTCGTCGCCGGGGGCGGAGCCGCCGCGGGCGCGAGCTCGCGCGCCCCGGGCTCGGACGGTGCGACCAGGACGACCCCGCCGAGCACGCCGACGGCCACCACCCCGGCAACCCACGCCCGCCGCATCACTCCTGCGCCCGACCCGCTCGTCCCGCCCGACCCACTCGTCCCACCCAGCCCGCTCGTCCCAGCACCGGCCCCGGCCTCGGCCGGGACCCGGTCGGGGCTCAGGTGCCAGGCCGCGTCCTGACCGGTCTCCGGCCGGCCGGCGGCCTGGCCCGGGACCGGATCCCTCGGCGCGCCCGCATGGGTCATCGGGCCGGCGGCGTCCGCCGGCGGCCACGTCGTCGATCCGGCCGGGTCGGGAGCATCTCCGGCCCAGGCGGCGGCCTGGGGCTCCGGACCGGCCGTGGCCCAGGTCAGGAGCGGTGGGACCAGGCCCAGACCCACGAGGAGTGCCTCTGCCGGGGCGAGAGCGGCATGGGCGGGGGCGCACCGGCGGCAGGTCGTCACATGGCGGGCGAGGCGCTTGCGCCAGAGCGGGGAGGGGTGTCCGTTCCAGTCGGCGGTCAGCCGGACCAGCTCCCCGCACGGCGGCCGCGCGGCCAGGGCTCGTACGATCTCCCGACCGGTCTCCAGGCGCTCCTTCATGCGCTGGACGCGGACGGCCGCGTGCGCGGGGGTGATCGCCAGCGCCTCGGCCAGCTCCGCGCGGCCGAGTTCGCCGCCGGCCTCCAGCCACCACAGGGAGAGCACCTCGCGGTCGCTCTCGTCGAGCCAGCGGGTGGCCTCGGCGACCTCGCGCCGCTGGCCGGAGAGCCCGAGCCGCAGGATGGTCAGATCGACGAAGTCGCCCGTGGGGTCGGCCAGCTCGGCCGCCCGGTCGAGACCGGGGACAGGACCGTTCTGCCGCTCGCGCCAGCGCCGGCGGATCTCGTTCATGGCGATGGCGACGAGCCAGGACCGGAAGCGTGCGGGCTCGCGCAGCCCGGGCAGGCCGTCCAGGGCGCGGACCATCGTCTCCTGGACGACGTCGTCGACGTCCGCGTGCCCGTCGAGCGCGCGGCCGACGATGTTGTAGACCAGCGGAAGGTACGCGCGTATCAGCCGCTCACCGGCGTGCGCGTCCCCCGCGGCGGCCGCGTCCACCAGTGCGGCCGTGCCGCGCTCGTCGCTGTGCATGTGCCCTGCTCCCTCGTGCCTGGGTCTGTCCGTCCCCGTCGTGAGGAGACCCATGGGAGAGGGCGGGATAACACTTCGCGGCCGAGTCCGTGACGTTACCGGGCCGCGCCACCTCCTATGCGGGTGGGTGGGGCAGGTACGGCACCGTCGCCGCGTTCCCCGCCCGTACGGCTTCGACGGCGGCCTCGTGGATCTCGCGGCTCTCCGCCTCGGAGGAGCACGGCACCGGACTGCCCGACATCGTGAACCAGTCGGAGGCACCGCTGTACTGCACGGCTACGCGTGCTTCGCCATCTGCCCAGGTGGTGTGCACGGTCATGTCGCCCGTGACCGTACCGACCTCGTCGGTGAGCACCCCACCGCGCCCGGTGTAGACGCCGGGGGTCGTCCATGATGCCCAGCTCATCCATCCAGGTTCACACCCGGTTGCCACATGCGCCACTGACGGGACCGCCCCGGTCGGAGGAATTCCGGCCGGGGCGGTTCGACGGTCGCGCCGGGATCAGGCGAGGGACGCGATGGCCTCGTTGAAGGTGGCGGACGGGCGCATCACGGCCGCGGCCTTGGCCGGGTCGGGCTGGTAGTAGCCGCCGATGTCGGCCGGGGAGCCCTGGACCGCGATGAGCTCGGAGACGATGGTCTCCTCCTGCTCGGTCAGGGTCTTGGCCAGGCCGGCGAAGGCCTCCGCGAGCTGCGCGTCGTCGGTCTGCTTGGCCAGCTCCTGGGCCCAGTACAGGGCCAGGTAGAAGTGGCTGCCGCGGTTGTCGATACCACCGAGGCGACGGGTCGGCGACTTGTCCTCGTTGAGGAAGGTGCCGGTGGCGCGGTCGAGGGTGTCGGCGAGGACCTGGGCGCGGGCGTTGCCCGTGGTGGTGGCCAGGTGCTCGAAACTGGCGGCCAGGGCGAAGAACTCGCCGAGGGAGTCCCAGCGGAGGTAGTTCTCCTTGACGAGCTGCTGGACGTGCTTCGGGGCGGAACCGCCGGCGCCCGTCTCGAAGAGGCCGCCGCCCGCCATCAGCGGGACGACGGACAGCATCTTGGCGCTGGTGCCCAGCTCCAGGATCGGGAAGAGGTCGGTCAGGTAGTCGCGCAGCACGTTGCCGGTGACCGAGATGGTGTCCTCGCCGCGGCGGATGCGCTCCAGGGAGAACTTCGTGGCCTCGACCGGGGCGAGGATCTTGATCTCCAGGCCCTCGGTGTCGTGCTCCGGCAGGTACTGCTTGACCTTGGCGATCAGCTGCGCGTCGTGGGCGCGGTTCTCGTCGAGCCAGAAGACGGCCGCGGAGCCGGTGGCGCGGGCGCGGGTGACGGCGAGCT
Organism: Streptomyces sp. NPDC029169; assembly: GCF_055563935.1. Lineage (NCBI taxonomy): Bacteria > Bacillati > Actinomycetota > Actinomycetes > Kitasatosporales > Streptomycetaceae > Streptomyces > Streptomyces sp. NPDC029169. Next base: position 307,013 of record NZ_JBVHXA010000006.1, on the reverse strand, counting down.
TGACCCAGTCCTGGATCGGGAGGTCCTTGGTCTGGCAGGCGCGGAAGATGTCGCCCTCGGCGACCTCCTGCTCCAGGACGACGTTGCCGGCGGCGTCGACCAGGCGGACCGTGCCGGCCGTGGCGATCTCGAAGGTCTTGTCGTGGGAGCCGTACTCCTCGGCCTTCTGCGCCATGAGGCCGACGTTCGGGACGGAGCCCATGGTCGACGGGTCGAAGGCGCCGTGGGCGCGGCAGTCCTCGATGACGGCCTGGTAGACACCGGAGTAGCTGCTGTCCGGGAGGACGGCGAGGGTGTCGGCCTCCTGGCCGTCCGGGCCCCACATGTGGCCGGAGGTGCGGATCATGGCCGGCATCGAGGCGTCGACGATGACGTCGGACGGCACGTGCAGGTTGGTGATGCCCTTGTCGGAGTCGACCATGGCGAGGGCCGGGCCCTCGGCGATCTCGGCGTCGAAGGAGGCCTTGATCTCCTCGCCCTCGGGGTGGGTCAGCAGGCCGTTCAGGATGGTGCCGAGGCCGTCGTTGGGGGACAGACCGGCGGCGGCGAGCGTCTCCCCGTACGCGGCGAAGGTCTTCGGGAAGAAGGCGCGGACGACGTGGCCGAAGACGATCGGGTCGGAGACCTTCATCATCGTGGCCTTGAGGTGCACGGAGAAGAGGACGTCCTCGGCCTTGGCGCGGGCGACCTGCTCGCTCAGGAAGGTGTTCAGGGCGGCGGCGCGCATGACGGCGGCGTCGACGACCTCGCCGGCGATGACGGGCAGCGGCTTGCGGAGCTCGGTGACGGTGCCGTCGGCGGCGACGTGCTCGAAGCGGAGGGTGCCGTCCTCGGCGATGACGGTGGACTTCTCCGTGCTCGCGAAGTCGTTCTCGCCCATGGTGGCGACGTTCGTCTTCGAGTCGGAGGACCAGGCGCCCATGCGGTGCGGGTGGGTCTTGGCGTAGTTCTTGACCGAGGCGGGGGCGCGGCGGTCGGAGTTGCCCTCGCGCAGGACCGGGTTGACGGCGCTGCCCTTGATCTTGTCGTAGCGGGCGCGGACGTCCTTGTCCTCGTCGGTCTGCGGGTCGTCCGGGTAGTCCGGGAGGGCGTAGCCCTGCGCCTGGAGCTCGGCGATCGCGGCCTTCAGCTGCGGGATGGACGCCGAGACGTTCGGCAGCTTGATGATGTTGGCTTCGGGCGTCTTGGCGAGCGCGCCGAGCTCGGCGAGGGCGTCATCGATGCGCTGCCCCTCTTCGAGACGCTCGGGGAAGCTGGAGATGATGCGGCCGGCCAGGGAGATGTCACGGGTCTCGACATTGACTCCGGCCGTCGAGGCGTAGGCCTGGATCACGGGCAGGAACGAGTACGTCGCCAGGGCGGGCGCCTCGTCAGTGTGGGTGTAGATGATGGTCGAGTCAGTCACCGGGTGTGCTCCGCTCCACGTCTGCGTCTGCGAGATTGCTCGACATCAAGATATCTCGTGATCGCCCTCGGTGGGAAAGGGCCCTGTCGGGTCGGTGGCAAGGGTGCCCGTGAGCCGGTAGGGGGTGGGGCGGGCGCCCAGGTCGACATCGCGGAGCAGGCCGAGCATCAGGAGCGTGGCCGCCGCGCTCGCACCGGCCGCGAGGGCGTGTCCTGCCTGGTAGGCGAGGCGCGGGCGGTCCGGGTCGGTGGGCTCCAGGACGAACATGGAGTCGACGAGGAGGAGGATCCCGAGGCCGAGGCCGCCGACGGCGGCGATGCTCAGGGGCACGATCACGAAGAGGGTGCGCAGCGGGAAGCGGCGGCTGCGCGCGGGGGCGACCCCGCCGCGTCGGGCGAGGACCGCGACGAGCCCGCAGGCCACGGCGAGGACGAGCAGGTCGGCGCCGATCGTGTCGCTGGGCCGGTGCCATCCGGCGGCCACGGTGTACGCGCCCACGGCCGTCGCCCACAGGGCGCACAGGCCCACGGCGAGGCCGCGCGCCCGGTACGGGACGACGAGGGCGAGTCCGATCATCACGCTCATCGCGATGGTGGTGTACCCGCTCGGGAAGGTGTTCCGCGTCAGGTGCGCGGGCGCGTCGACCAGGTCGGGGCGGACCAGGAGGTAGCGCTTGAGCACCTCGGCAAGGAACAGCGAGAAGGCGACGGTGCCCAGTGCCACGACCGTGAGCGCGTACCGCCGGCGCAGCATCCCGATGGCGGTCAGGACGAGCAGGGCGACGGCGAGCGAGTAGACGGTGATGTGCTGGAGGGAGCGGTGCGCCTCGTGAGCGGCGGCCAGCGTCTCGTCGGTCAGCCGGCCGGTGAGGACCGCGTTCTCCCAGCGCTGGCCTGTCGCGGTCAGCACGAGTCCGGCGTAGACGACGGCCATGAGCAGGACCGAGCCGAGACAGGCGCACCGCATTCGCCTGCGGACGCGGGTGCTGAAGGAGTCGGCCGCTTCACCGGCGACGGCGGCGTACCACCAGGTGCCGGTCTCCAGCGACTGCGTGCTGCGGTCGGTACGGAGCCTGTCGTAGGGAGCCATGCTCCGATTCGACCCCGCCGCGGCCCCACGCGCCCGCTGGACGCACCCGAACGAATCGCCGAGCGGGAGTTCCGGGGCGCGAGCGGTCCTGCGCGGGGGCGTCGACCCGGTCAGTGGTCCTGCGCGGGGCCGGGCCCGGGCGAGCGCCTCGCGGCGGTATCCGCTGATCTCTAAGGGGCGGTCCCGCGCCGCCCCCGCGAAGCATCAGGACGACTCGCGGACGACCAGTTCCGTCGGCAGTACGCGCTGCGGCTGGTCCGCGGACGCCTCGGCGATCTCCTGGAGCAGTAGCCGGGCCATCGTGCGCCCCATCTCCTCGATCGGCTGCCGCACGCTGGACAGCGGCGGGTCCATGTGGCGGGCCACCGGCGAGTCGTCGACGCCGACCAGGGCCACGTCCTCCGGGACCCGGCGCCCCGCCTCCTTCAGCACCCCGCGCGCACCGGCCGCCATCACGTCGGAGGCAGCGAAGACGGCGTCCAGGCCGGGGCTGCGGTCGAGCAGCTCCCGCATGGCGCGACGCCCGCCCTCCTCGGTGAAGTCGCCGGTGGCGACGAGCCGCTCGTCGGGGGCGAGCCCCGCCTCCGCGAGCCCCCAGTGGTAGCCGTCGAGACGGCAGCGGGCGACGTACATGTCCAGCGGGCCCGTGATGGTCGCGATGCGGCGGCGCCCGCGCCCCGCGAGATGGGCGACGGCCGAGCGCCCGGCGCCGACGTTGTCGGAGTCGACATAGGCCACCTGCTCCGCCTCGGTCCGGCGGCCGTTCAGCACGGCCGGCAGGCCGAGTGCCCGCACCTGGTCCGGCAGCGGGTCGTCGCCGTGGACCGAGACGAGGAGCACCCCGTCCACCCGCTGGGCGGCGAGGTACTGCTCGAAGCGCTGGCGCTCCCTGTCGTCGCGGATCAGCGTGAGCAGCAGCTGCTTGTCCGCGTCGGCGAGTTCGGCGCTGACCCCGCGGATGATGTCGAGGAAGTACGGCTCGGCGAAGAGCCTCGCCTCGGTCTCGGGAATCACGAGCGCCACCGCATCCGTACGGCTGCCGGCCAGCGCCCGGGCCGCGCGGTTGGGTACGTAACCGAGTTCGGCGACGGCCCGGTCGACGGCGGCCTTGGCGTGCTCGCTCACCCGCGGGGAGCCGTTGATCACCCGCGAGACCGTGCCACGGCCGACGCCCGCCCTGGCCGCGACCTCCTCCAGGGTGGGCCTGCCGGTCTGACGCCCGCTCACCACCATCTGCCGTCTCCCCTCGCGTCCCCTGTGTCCCGCTGACTGTATCAAGCGTGGGAGCGCTCCCAAGCCTCGCGTAACGGATCGCCGCCCACCTCTTGACACCCGTACGGGCCAGGCAGCAACCTTCCGGCGAGAGGGAGTGGGAGCGCTCCCACGCACTGAGCCGCGCAGGCCGCACGAGCCACGCATCGCAGCACCCCGGACGAGGAGAGTCGAATGCGCACTTCCAGCACGAGCCGCAGCAGACAGAGACACCGCCGCACCGTTCGCGCCGCGGTCGCCGGGGTCGCCGCCGGCGCCGCCCTGATCACCGGCTGCGGCGGCGACGGCGGTTCCGACGGGGCGGGCGGCGACGAACAGATCACCCTGCGCATCGGGACCTTCGGCTCCTTCGGCTACGACGACAAGACGGGCGCCAAGCTCTACGCCGAGTACATGAAGGCGCACCCGAACATCAAGATCGTCGAGTCGAACGTCGCCGACGGACAGAAGTACTGGGACACCCTCAAGCTGCGGCTCTCCCGCAACAGCGGTCTCGCCGACATCCAGGCCCTGGAGGTCGGTTACGTGGCGGAGGCCACCGGCCCCGCCATGGCGGACAAGTGGGTCGACCTCGGTACGACCGGCGGCGCGGAACTCGGCGCGTTCCTCGACTGGAAGGTCAAGCAGGCCACCACCTCCGACGGCAAGGTCATCGGACTCGGCACCGACATCGGCCCGATGGCCATCTGCTACAACAAGGAGCTGTTCGCCAAGGCCAAGCTGCCCACCGACCGCGCCGCCGTCGGCGCGCTGTGGCAGGGCGACTGGGCCAAGTTCCTGGAGACAGGAAAGAACTACCAGAAGAACGCCCCGGCCGGAACGGCCTTCCACGACTCCGCGAGCGGGCTGTTCAACGCCGTCGTCTCCAGCGAGGCCGTGCAGTACGCCAACACCAAGGGCGAGCTGGACTACGAGAACAGCCCGGGCGTGAAGAAGGCCTGGGACACCGCCGTCGCGGCGGCCAAGAGCGGCATCACCGCCAAGCTGCGCCAGTTCGACGAGAAGGGCACCTGGAACGCCGCCTTCAAGAACTCCACGTTCGCCACGGTCGCCTGTCCGAGCTGGATGACCGGCATCATCAAGGACCAGGCGGGCGCGGGCAACCAGGGCAAGTGGGACATCGCCGCACCGCCGGTGGCCGGAAACTGGGGCGGTTCGTTCCTCGCCGTCCCGAAGTCGGGCAAGCACGCCAAGGAGGCCGCGGAGCTCGCCGCCTGGCTCACCGCGCCCGCGCAGCACGCCAAGGTCTTCGGCGTGAACGGCAACATCCCCTCGACCAAGCACACCCTCACGTCCGCGGTCGTACAGGACGCCAAGCTGCCGTACTTCGGTGACACCCCGGTCGGCAAGATCTACTCGGAGGCCGCGGCCGGCATCACACCGGCCCCGATCAGCCGCTGGGACGGCCAGGTGAAGACCTTCCTCACCGACAACGGCATCCTCGACATCGAGCAGCGCGGCACCGATCCCGCGAAGGCGTGGGAGAACGTCAAGAAGCTGATCGAGGACAAGATCGAGCAGTAGCGGGGGCGCCTTCCCAGCCGCCCGGCGCTCCCCCGCCGGGCGGCCGGCCGACCGCGCCCCTCGCGCGCGTCGCGGACCTCGCACCCGACCCGACCGCGCCCCTCGCGCGCGCGGCGCGCAGTCCGCACCGACCGCGCGCATCCGTACCGATTCCGAAGGGACGCCCCCGTGGCCACCTCCCTCCAGGCGGCGGCCGGCGGCTCCCCGCCGCCCGCCCCGCCCTCCCCCGACTCCCCCAACCCCCCACCGCCTCCCGGTGGTCTGCGCAGCCGGCTCTACCGATGGGACCTGCGGTTCAGCCCGTACGCGTTCGTCGCCCCGTTCTTCCTCACCTTCGCCGCCTTCGGGCTCTTCCCGCTGATCTACACGGGCTGGCTCTCGCTGCACCGCGTGGAGCTCGGCGGGGAGGCGCAGTGGCGGGGCCTGGACAACTACACGGCCCTCGCGGACAGCGAGTTCTTCTGGAACGCGCTCGCCAACACGTTCACCATCGGTGTCGTGTCGACCGTCCCCCAGCTCCTCATGGCGCTCGGCCTGGCCCATCTGCTCAACTACCGGCTGCGTGCCCGGGGTTTCTTCCGGGTCGCCGTCCTCGCCCCGTACGCCACCTCCATCGCGGCGGCGACCCTCGTCTTCGCCCAGCTCTTCAACACCGACTACGGCCTGATCAACACGGCTCTGGGCTGGGTGGGGTTCGAGCCGGTGGACTGGGAGTCCTCCAAGTGGCCGGCGCAGATCGCGATCTCGACGATCGTGACCTGGCGCTGGACGGGCTACAACGCGCTGATCTACCTGGCCGCGATGCAGGCGGTGCCGAAGGATCTCTACGAGGCGGCGGCGCTGGACGGGGCCTCCCGCTGGCGGCAGTTCCTCAGCGTGACGATCCCGTCGATCCGGCCCACGATCCTCTTCACGATCGTGGTCTCCACGATCGGCGCGACCCAGCTGTTCGGCGAGCCGATGATCTTCGGCGGCAGCCTCGGCATCAGCGGCGGCAGCGGCAACCAGTTCCAGACGCTGAGTCTGCTGATGTACGAGAAGGGCTGGGTGACCGGCGCGCTGGGCCAGGCCTCCGCCATCGCCTGGTTGATGCTGCTGCTCCTCCTTGTGATCGGGGCGGTCCGCACGCTCCTCGCCCGGGCGAACCGTAAGAAACTGGGGGCCTGACCTCATGTCACGTGTACGTGTACGTCTCCGCCCGGCGGCCGGTGACCAGAACCGGGCCGGCCCGCTGACCTACGTGCTGCTCGGCCTGGCCGCGCTGGTCTCGCTCTTCCCGCTGTACTGGAACCTGGTCGCCGCCTCCCACTCGGGCGAGCGCGTGGTCTCTCCCCCGGCGCCGCTGCTGCCCGGCCCCCGGCTCTTCGACAACCTCGCCTTCGCCTGGAACCAGGTCGACATGGGCGAGGCGCTGGTCAACACCACCGTCGTGGCAAGCCTCGTGGCGCTCTCCACCGTGCTCTTCTCCACCCTGGCCGGCTTCGCCTTCGCCAAGCTGCCGTTCAAGGGGCGGGGCGCGATGCTGACGCTCGTCGTCGCGACCATGACGATCCCTCCGCAGCTGAGCGTGATCCCGCTGTACCGGATCATCACCGACCTGGGCTGGGTCGACCAGCTCCAGTCCGTCGTCCTGCCGTCCCTGGTCGCCGCGTTCGGCGTGTTCTTCATGCGCCAGTACCTGATCGAGGCGCTGCCGGTGGAGCTCGTGGAGGCGGCCCGGGTGGACGGCGCGCACAGTCTGCGGATCATCTGGCACGTGGTCTTCCCGGTGGCCAGACCCGCGATGGCGGTGCTCGGCATGCTGGTGTTCGTACAGGCCTGGAACGACTTCTTCTGGCCGTTCATCGCGCTCACCCCGGACGGGAGCCCGACGCTCCAGGTGGCCCTGGCCGGTCTCGGCGCGGGCAACCACACGGTCGACCAGTCGATCGTGCTGACCGGCGCGCTGATATCCACGCTGCCGCTGCTGCTGGTCTTCGCCGTGCTCGGCAAGCACATCGTGGGCGGCATCACCACGGGCGCGGTCAAGAGCTGACCGGCGCCCCCGCCCCGTACCCCCTTTACATCCCTCACACCCGGGAGCACTTCCGTATGACCGCGACAGATCCCGGACCGCTCACCGCGGTCCGACAGTTCCCGCCCGGCTTCCTGTGGGGCGCCGCCACCGCCGCGTACCAGATCGAGGGAGCGGCGGCCGAGGACGGCCGTACGCCCTCGATCTGGGACACCTTCTCGCACACGCCGGGGAGGGTGTTCGAGGGCCACACCGGCGATGTGGCGGTCGACCACTACCACCGCTTCCGGGACGACGTCCGGATGATGTCCGAACTCGGCCTGAGCGCCTACCGGTTCTCCGTGTCCTGGTCCCGGGTCCAGCCGACCGGACGGGGCCCGGCCGTCCAGAAGGGCCTGGACTTCTACCGCAGCCTGGTCGACGAGCTGCTCGCCGCCGGCATCGAGCCGGCCCTCACCCTCTACCACTGGGACCTGCCCCAGGAGCTGGAAGACGCGGGCGGCTGGCCGGAACGGGCGACCGCCGAGCGGTTCGCCGAGTACGCGGGGATCGTCGCCGCGGCCGTCGGCGACCGCGTCACCCGCTGGACCACCCTCAACGAGCCCTGGTGCAGCGCCTTCCTCGGCTACGGCTCCGGGGTGCACGCACCGGGTCGCACCGACCCGGTCGCCGCCCTGCGCGCCGCCCACCACCTCAACCTCGGTCACGGTCTCGCCGTACAGGCACTGCGGGCCGCTCTGCCGGCGGATCGGCAGATCGCCGTCTCCCTCAATCTGCACGAGGTGCGGCCCCTGACCCCCTCCGTCGAGGACGGGGACGCGGCCCGCCGGATCGACGCCGTCGGCAACGGGGTCTGGCTCGGCCCGATGCTGGAGGGCGCCTACCCCGAGGACCTGCTCGCCGACACCGCGCACCTCACCGACTGGTCCTTCGTCCGGGACGGCGACACGGCCGCGATCAATCAGCCCTTGGACCTGCTCGCGATCAACTACTACACGCCGACGGTCGTCTCGCACGTCGCCGAGGGCGAGGAGAAGCCGCAGGACGATGGCCACGGCAACAGCGAGCACTCGCCCTGGCCCGGTGCGGACTCGGTCGCCTTCCACCAGGCGCCGGGCGAGCGCACGGCGATGGGCTGGGCCGTCGACCCGAGCGCCCTGTACGACCTGCTGACCCGGGTCTCCACCCGCTACCCGGGCCTGCCGCTGGTGATCAGCGAGAACGGTGCCGCGTACGAGGACGAGGTCCGCCCGGACGGCACCGTCCACGACCCCGAGCGCGCCGCCTACGTCCACGCGCACCTGGCGGCCGTGCACCGGGCGATCGCGGACGGGGTGGACGTCCGCGGCTACTTCCTCTGGTCGCTCCTGGACAACTTCGAGTGGGCGTACGGCTATGCGAAGCGGTTCGGCGCGGTCCACGTCGACTACAAGTCCCTCGCCCGTACGCCCAAGTCGAGCGCGCACTGGTACGCGCGCGTGGCGCGGTCGAACGAGCTGGTCGACCCGGTGAAGGACTGAACCACGGTGCGTGAGGGGCGAGTCCGCCCCTCACGCACCATCCCCGACACTCCCGACACATAAGTGCAGGTCAAGGCCTTCCGACGTGCGCGGGACACCCGTCCGGCGTAACGTCGCGGATGGATCTCGGGTACCTCCGACCGCACCGGGAGGTTGTGTGCGCGACTCCCGTCACGAGGACGACGCCACGCCGTCGTCCTCTCGCAGCCGTGGCATACGCATCGCCCTGACGGCGGCCGGAGTGGCCCTCCTCGCCGTGGGCGGACTGTACGCGGCGGGTCTCGTCGCCACGGGGGACGAGATCTCCGAGGGCACGCGCGTGGACGGCGTGGACATCGGCGGGATGAGCCGCGCGGAGGCGCGGGCGAAGCTGACGGCGTCGGCCCCGGCGTCCTGGACGGCCCCGATACCGGTGCGGATCGGGGAGAGTTCCGGCACCGTCGAACCCGCCACGGCAGGACTGACCGTCGACGTGGCGAAGACTGTCGAGAAGGCGGCCGATCCCGCGCGTGATCCGGTGACCGTGATCGGCCGGCTGTTCTCCACCGACGAGCGGGACATCGAACCGGTCGTCGCCTTCGACGACGACAAGGCGCGTACGGCGATGGCCGAGACGGCCCGCACGTACGACCGGGCGACCGTGGAGGGCGCCGTCTCCTTCAAGAACGGCCAGGCCGTGATCGTGCAGGCCCGCGACGGGCAGAAGCTGGACGTCGACGGCGCCGTGGACACGCTGCGCGCCCACTATCCGGAGCCCGCGGGCGTCGACCCGCTGGCGCTGCCGGCCGCCGTGTCCCGGCCCAAGGTCGGCGGGGCGGAAACAGCGCGCTTCCTCAACGAGTTCGGGACGCCCGCCATGTCGGGACCGGTCACCCTCACCGTCGACGGCGAGAGCCTGCGCATCACGCCGACGACGCTCGGCGCCCATCTGACGGTGAAGGCGGACGACAAGGGCCGGCTGATGCCCTCGCTCGACGAGAAGGGCCTGATCCGCGACCCGGCCGTGGCGCGCCCGCTGGAAAAGGTCGCCACCGGGCCGGTCGAGGCGCGGCTCGGGGTGGAGAACGGCAAGGTCGTGGTCCTCGCGGACGGCCGGCCTGGTCATGAGGTGACGGCGAAGGCCCTCGGTGACGCGGTCATGCCGCTGCTGCCGAAGCGTGGCGAGGCGGCACGGACCGGGCCTGTGGCCACTGTGCTGCTCCAGCCGGTGCTGACCCGGAAGTCCGTGGCGGAGATGGGGATCAAGGAGCAGATGTCGACGTTCACGGTCAACTTCCCCACCGCGCCCTACCGGACGATCAACATCGGCCGGGCGGTCGAGCTGATCAACGGCTCGCTGGTGAAGCCGGGCGAGGTCTGGAGCTTCAACCGGACCGTCGGTGAGCGCACGAAGGCCAACGGTTTCGTGGACGGCACGATGATCCTGGACGGGCAGTACCACTCGGCACCGGGCGGCGGGGTGTCCGCCGTGGCGACGACGGTCTTCAACGCGATCTTCTTCGCCGGGGTCAAGCCGATCGAGTACGGGGCGCACTCCTTCTACATCGAGCGGTACCCGCCGGGCCGGGAGGCGACCGTGGCCTGGGGCACGCTGGACCTGAAGTTCCGCAACAACTCCGACGCGTGGATCTACATCCGGGCGAGCTCCACCGACTCCTCGGTGACCGTCAGCTTCCTCGGCACGAAGAAGTACGACGCCGTGGAGGCGGTGGAGGGTCCGCGCACCAACCTCACGGAGCCCGCCGAGCGGACCGGCACGGGTCCGAAGTGCGAGCCGCAGCCTCCGCTGGAGGGCTTCGACATCACCGTGGACCGGGTCTTCCGCGACGGCGGGGCGGAGGTCGGCCGGGAGACCTTCCGTACGCACTACACCCCGCGCGACCGCGTCACGTGCGAACCAGAGGAGCCTCCTGCGCCAGCACCTGAAGCAGGTGGGTGACCGCCTCCGCGACCGCCGTGCGGGCCGGGCCGAGGTAGCGGCGCGGGTCGACGGTCGTGGCGTTCTCCCCCAGGTGGGCCCGGACGGCGCCGGTGAACGCCTTGTTGAGGTGGGTGGCGACGTTCACCTTCGTCATCCCGGCATGGACGGCCCAGCTCAGGTCCACGTCCCCGACACCCGAGGAGCCGTGCAGCACGAGGGGTACGTCCACGGCCTCGCGCAGCCGGGACACGAGCTCGAAGTCGAGGACGGCGTCCCGGGTGAGCATCGCGTGGGAGCTGCCGACGGCGACGGCGAGGGCGTCGACACCGGTGGCGGCGACGAACGCGCGCGCCTCGTCCGGGTCGGTGCGCACCCCGGGCGCGTGGGCGCCGTCCTTGCCGCCCACCTCGCCGAGTTCGGCCTCCACCCAGACGTCGTTGCGGTGGCAGTAGTCCGTCATCTCGCGGGTGGCGGCGACGTTCTCCTCGTACGGGAGGGTCGACGCGTCGAACATGACGGAGCAGAAGCCGAGTGCGACCGCCTCGCGGACGAGTTCGGGCGATTCGGCGTGGTCGAGGTGGACGGCGACCGGGACGGCGGCGCGGCGGGCGATGGCGAGGGTCGCGAGTCCGACGGGCTCGAGGGAGCCGTGGTAGCGGGCGGTGTTCTCGCTGATCTGGAGGATGACGGGACGGCCCGCGGCCTCGGCGCCGGCGACGATGGCCTGCGCGTGCTCGATCTGGATGACGTTGAAGGCACCGGCGCCGGCGTTCCGCTCGCGGGCGCCGAGGACGATCTCGTCGGTGGTGGTGAGCGGCATCAGCTCTCCTCCGCCGTGTCGGTGCCGCCGGGGTTGAGGACGACGGACCGGGTGAGGTTGCGCGGCCGGTCCGGGTCCTGTCCCTGGCCCTCGGCGAGGAGGACGGCGAGGCGCTGGGCGCGGATCAGGTCCGCCATCGGGTCCAGCTCCACGTCGGCGTCGCCGGATTCCGCGACGAGGGTGCCGCCGACACGGGCGACGTCGGCGGCGAGGCCGGCGGGCACGGGGCCGAAGGACCAGGCGACCCGGCCGGGCGCGGTGATGCTGATGGGTCCGTGCCGGTACTCCATCGCCGGGTAGGCCTCGGTCCAGGCCCCGGCGGCCTCACGCATCTTCAGGCCGGCTTCGAGGGCCAGGCCGTACGTCCAGCCGGTGCCGAGGAAGGTGAACTGCTCGGCCTCGGTGATCTCGGCGGCGAGGGGTTCGACGACGGCGCGCTCGGCGTCCTCGGCGGCGCGCTCGACGGTACGCACCCCGGCCGGGAGGGCGCCCTCGGCCTCCAGGTGCGCGCGGAGCAGGGCGAGGGCGGTGGTGGCGAAGCGGGTCTGCACCACCGACTCCTCGTCGGCGAAGTCGAGGACGGCGACGGCGTCGGCGGCGGTCATGACGGGGGTCGTGGGGTCGGCGGTGAGGGCGCCGGTGGCGACGGTCCCCTTGACGCGGCCGAGCAGGTCGAGGACCTCGGTCGTGGTGCCGGAGCGGGTGATCGCCAGGATCCGGTCGTAGCGGCGGCCGAGCGGGAACTCGGAGGCGGCGAAGGCGTCGGTCTCGCCGTGCCCGCCGCTCTCGCGCAGCTGGGCGTACGCCTGGGCGATGAACCAGGAGGTACCGCAGCCGACGACGGCGACGCGCTCGCCGCGCACGGGGAGCGCCGCGCGGTGCTGGGGCAGGGTCTCGGCGGCCTTGCGCCAGGAGGCGGGCTGGGAGGCGATCTCGGCGGCGGTGCGGGAGGGTCCCGAGGTGGGCACGTGCGACTCCTTCACAGACAGGTGATGCTCACTTGTGCTCGTAACAGATTACCTTCGAGCAACTTCGAGCATCGATTGCTGTGCGCAGTATCCATCAGCAGAGGCGTACGGTCCAGGGCCCACGCCCTGGGCGCGGCCGCGATCACGTCGCAGCCGCGCCCTCGTGCGTCAGCCGGTGATGATCCCCGGGTCGCTGACGCCCGCCGTGCCGTTCTCGACATGGCCGGCGAAGCGCCGCAGGAAGGTGCTGTTCCCGCTGGAGACGACCGACAGGTCGTACCAGCGCCTGCTACCGCTCAGATCCACGGTGTGCGTCACGGTCGCACCCTTGGCCACGGTGAACCGCTGCGACTGGCCGCCGTAGGCCGGGGCCTGCGTGACGGTGAGGGTGACGTCGGAGGCGCCGGGGTTCGTCATGGTCAGCACCAGGCTGCCGCCTGCGGTGTCATGACGGGCCGTCACCTCCGGGCCCGCCGTCTTGCCGGGTCCCCTGAAGGTCCGCAGAAAGCCGTTGGGGCCGGTCACCGTCAGGTCGTAGACCCCGGCGGAGTACGCGGTGTTCCAGGTGTCGGCGATGCTCGTGCCGGCCGACGCCGTGTACGTCCACGGCCCGTCGGTGCGGTTCGGCGCCGTGATGTAGAAGAAGGCCCCGGCGCCCGCGCCCGCGCCGAAGGCGAGGGTGAAGCGGCCGGTGGACGGGGTGGCCGTACCGTCGACGTACAGCTCGTACGGCAGCGCCCTGGTGGGGCGCGCTCCCGCCTCCTGGACCGGCAGGGCCGGCTTCGCGGGAGGCTTCGGAACGTAGCTGGGGTGCCGGTCGTTGTCCAGCGGCTTGTAGGCCGAGGTGTCCGGCAGCGCGGCCGGTGTGGCGTCCTCGAGACCGAAGTCGAAGGCCGAGGTCAGATCGCCGCAGACGGCCCGCCGCCAGGGCGAGATCTGCGGCTCCCGCACGCCGAAGCGGCGCTCCATGAACCGGATGATCGAGGTGTGGTCGAAGACCTCGGAGCAGACGTAACCGCCCTTGCTCCAGGGAGAGACGACCAGCATCGGGACGCGCTGCCCGAGACCGTAGACGCCGGCGGCGTAGCTCGCGTTGCCGGAGAAGTGGTCGAGGGAGGTATCGACGGTGGACAGCCCCTGGGAGGCGGAGGCCGGCGGGTAGGGCGGGACGACGTGGTCGAAGTAGCCGTCGTTCTCGTCGTACGTGATGAACAGCGCCGTCCTGCTCCACACCTCCGGGTTGGAGGTCAGGGCGTCCAGGACCTGGGAGATGTACCAGGCGCCGTAGTTCGAGGGGAAGTTGGGGTGCTCGGTGAAGGCCTCGGGCGCGGCGATCCAGGAGATCTGGGGAAGCCGGTTCGCGGCGACGTCGGCCCGCAGGATGTCGAAGAAGCCGTCGCCCTTCGAGGCGTCCGTGCCCGTGCGGGCCTTGTCGTAGAGCGGGTTGCCCGGCTGGGCGTTGCGGTACTGGTTGAAGTAGAGCAGCGAGTTGTCGCCGTAGTTGCCACGGTAGGCGTCGTTGATCCAGCCCCAGTGCCCGGCCGCGTTCAGGCCGTCGCCGATGTCCTGGTAGATCTTCCAGGAGACCCCGGCCTGCTCAAGACGTTCGGGGTACGTCGTCCAGCTGTACCCCGCCTCCTCGTTGCCGAGGACGGGGCCGCCGCCCGTGCGGTCGTTGCCGGTGTGGCCGGTCCACATGTAGTAGCGGTTGGGGTCCGTGGCGCCGATGAACGAGCAGTGGTACGCGTCGCAGACGGTGAACGCGTCGGCCAGCGCGTAGTGGAACGGGATGTCGTTCCGGTTCAGGTACGCCATGGTGCCCGCGGACTTGGCGGGGATCCACTGGTCGTACTTGCCGTTGTTGAAGGCCCGGTGACCACCGGCCCAGTCGTGGTTGAGCCCGGCGATGAACTGCATGCCGAGGTCCTCGGCCGTGGGGTGGTAGGGCAGCACGGTCTTGCCGCCGTCCTGCTGGTGCCAGACGGACTTGCCGCTGGGCAGGGTGATGGGACGGGGGTCGCCGAAGCCGCGGACACCGTTCAGCGCGCCGAAGTAGTGGTCGAAGGAGCGGTTCTCCTGCATCAGCACGACGATGTGCTCGACGTCGGCGAGGGTGCCGGAGGTTCGGGCGGCGGGGATGGCCGCGGCCCGGGCGATGCTGCTGTTGAGCGCGGCGAAGCCGGCGGTGGCGCCCGCTATCTGAAGGAAGCGGCGCCGGTTGAGTTCGGTCATGGGTCTGAGCACCTCTGATGGATTCCGGGGACGGTGGTCCGAGCGAGCCCAAGATCAGTGGGTGAGGGGTCGGGTACGTGTCGTCGACGCATGAGGGCGCGGTACAGGACATGAACGCGGGACACATGGTCGCGGAACAGCCGCCCGCGCGGGGGCGGTCGGCGAAGAGTCCATGGGGTCGTACGAGAAGTCCATGCGCCGTCGGCGCGCCGCCCGTGCGCCCTTGCCGGGAACCGGCCGTGGCCGGAATCTGTCCCCGTTAGAGGAGGAATGGGGGGCGGGATGAACGCATGGGTGGTGCCCGGCTACACGGAGTCCCGGGAGTTGGGTGCGGGCGGCAGCGGGCGGGTGGTGCTCGCCGTCCATGACGCGACCGGCGTGCCGGTGGCTGTGAAGTACCTCAGTGAGCGGCTGCGCTCGGATCCCGTCTTCGTCCGGGGATTCCGGGCGGAGGCGCGGCTGCTCGCCGGACTCGGCTCGCCATACGTGGTGGGGCTGTACGAGTACGTGGAGGCGCCGCACGGGGCGGCGATCGTCATGGAGCTGGTCGACGGGGTCGCCCTGCGCGCGCTGCTCGCCCGCGAGGGAGCGACCGGTCCGGAGGCGGCGCTCGTGGTGCTCAAGGGCTCGCTCCTCGGCCTGGCCGCCGCGCACGCGGCCGGGGTCGTGCACCGCGACTACAAGCCGGAGAACGTCCTCGTCGCGGCGGACGGCTCGTCCACGCTCGTGGACTTCGGCATCGCGACGGACCACGGCAGCACCCCGGGCGTCGCGGGCACCCCGGCGTACATGGCGCCCGAGCAGTGGAACGGCGAGCCCGCCTCTCCCGCCGCCGACGTGTACGCGGCGACCGCGACGTTCTTCGAGTGTCTGACCGGACGCAAGCCGTTCACCGGCCAGAACGTCATGGAGCTGGCGCTCCGGCATCTCGAGGCGCCCGTGCCGGACGCGGAGGCCCCGGAGCCGCTGCGGCCCCTGATCCGGCGCGGTCTCGCGAAGGCCCCCGGGCAGCGTCCCGCACACGCGGCGGCCTTCGTAGCGGAGCTGGAGGCGGTCGCCACGGCCGCCTACGGGCTCGACTGGGAGGAGCGGGGCCGGAGCAGGCTCGCCGCGCTCGCGGCCCTCCTGCCCCTGCTCTTCCCCTCCTCCGGCGGCGACCCGGCCACGGGCACGACCGCACTCGCCACGACCACGCTGCCCGGGCGTGCAGGAGGACGTGGCCACCGGTTGTGGCCGAAGGCGCTCCCGGCCGGCGCTGCCGCGCTGGTCCTGGCGCTCCTGGCGGCCGTGGCGGCGCGGGCCGGGGCCGAGGGGACGGGCCGTACGACGACGGAGGCGTTCGCCACGACGAGCGCGCTGCCGACCGCCCCGGAGCCCCCCACGGGCACAGCATCTCCGGCGGCCACACCCTCGGCGTCCGGGGAGGCGTCACCGTCGACCGCTCCCCCGCCGTCCCCGACGGAGAAACCGACCACGTCCGCCCCGCCCACGACCCCTGGGCCGACCCCGACCACGGCTGTGCCCACGACGTCGACGGAGCCGCCGAGCAGCACGCGGCCGGTCGCCGTGAAGTCGGTGTCCGTCACATCGCTGCGTCAGACCGGCCCGGACGTCGCGGAGGCCTCGTTCGAGATCCTCACGGACGGGACCGGACCGGTGACCGTCCAGCTCTCCTGGTTCACGGCCGCCGCCAAGGGAGAGGCGGGCGTGTCCGACGGCTCCGAGAGCCTGTGGAGGAGCGGGGCGACCCGCTACACGATCACGCTGACGCACACCTTCCGGGGCCGGGGCTGCTACTGGGGTGTCCGGGCGACGACGAACCCCCCTGCCGCGAACGGCGGTTCCACGCAACAGATCCTCACCAGGCGGTGCACGATCACATGAACGGTCCCGACGAAGACGACGCATACAGCGCCACGGTCCTCGGCAGCCAGTGGTTCGAACGACCGGCGGAGGACGTGCCGCCGGACCGGGTGGAGGGCGAGGTCCTGCGCTTCGGCCCCGGGGTCACGCCGGCGGCCCGGCAGCGCCTGGCCGGCGGTCCGACGACCGCCCAGATCTGGCACGGCGCCCCGCCCGCTCCCCCGCCGCGCCGCCGGAGTGCACTGCGCCGGTACGCCCTGGCGGGTGCCGTCCTGCTCGCCGTACTCGCGTTCCTCGCCTGGCAGCGGTTCGGGCCGGAGGTCGCGGTACGAGGCGTGACGGTCGCCGCGCCCGCGCAGCCGCTCGCGTGCGACGGCATGGCCGATGTCGTGGCGGTCCTCGAGACCGACGGGCGGCCCGGCACCGTCACGTACCGCTGGGAACGGAGTGACGGCACCACGTCCGGGCTGCTGCGGGAGCGGCTCGCCCGCCATCAGATGCAGGCGCGCCTGCATCTGCTGTGGACGTTCCACGGCCGCGGCGAGCACCGGGCGACGGCACGACTCGTGGTCGTCTCGCCCACCCGGCACACCGCCGAGACCCGGTTCACGTACCGCTGCGACTGAGTCCCGCCGGGAACCCGGAGTACGACGGCCGGCGTACGACAACGCCCGGACTACGGAAGTCCGGACTGACGACAGTCCGGACTGACGAGGGCCCGGTCTAGCGGCCGCGGCGGACGCGGGCGGCCTGCCGTGCCTCGGCCTGCTTGCGGGCCTCGGCGGACCGCCGCGACTCGTTCTTGGCGCGGCCGGGCTTCCCCGGGACGGTCCCGATCCCGCGGAAGACTGCCCCGCCCCGCTTGGGGCGCTCGCTGCTCGGGGCGCTGCCGTCGACGGGCACACCGGACGGGGCCTTGGCGCCGGTGAGGCGGCTCAACTCGGCCTCGCCGGAACGGACCTGGGTGATCCGGGCGCGGATCCCCGCGTCCCCCATGAGGCGGACCACGTCCTTGCGCTGGTCCGGGAGGACCAGCGTGACGACGCTGCCGGACTCGCCGGCGCGGGCGGTCCGCCCGCCGCGGTGCAGATAGTCCTTGTGGTCGGCGGGCGGGTCCACGTTGACGACGAGGTCGAGCTCGTCGACGTGGATGCCGCGCGCGGCGACGTTGGTGGCCACGAGGACGGTGATGTCACCGCTCCTGAACCGCTCCAGGGTGCGGTTGCGCAGCGGCTGTGACTTGCCGCCGTGCAGCGCTTCGGCGCGGACTCCGCTGCCGCGCAGGTGCGCGGTGAAGCGGTCCACGGAGTGCTTGGTGTCCAGGAACATGATCACGCGCCCGTCGCGGGCGGCGATCTCCGTGGCGGTGGCGAACTTGTCGGCGCCGTGCACCTGGAGGACGTGGTGCTCCATGGTGGTGACGGCGGCGGCCGAGGGGTCGACCGAGTGCACGACGGGGTCGTGGAGGTAGCTCTGGACCAGGTGGTCGACGTTGCGGTCGAGCGTGGCGGAGAACAGCATGCGCTGACCGTCGGCCCGTACCAGGTCGAGGATCTCCGTGACCTGGGGAAGGAAGCCCATGTCGGCCATCTGGTCGGCCTCGTCCAGGACGGTGATGTCCACCCGGTCCAGGCGGGCGTCCTTGCGCTCGACGAGGTCGTTCAGGCGGCCGGGGGTGGCGACGACGACCTCGGCGCCCTCGCGCAGCGCGGCGGCCTGCCTGCCGATCGACATGCCGCCGACGACGGTGGCGAGGCGCAGCTTGAGGACGCGGGCGTACGGAGTGAGCGCGTCGGTGACCTGCTGGGCCAGCTCGCGGGTGGGGACGAGGATCAGGGCCCGCGGCTTGCGCGCCTCGGCCCGCCGGCCGGCGGTGCGCACGAGCAGGGGAAGGCCGAACGCGAGGGTCTTTCCCGATCCGGTGCGCCCGCGCCCGAGCACGTCACGGCCGGCGAGGGCGTTCGGCAGCGTGGCGGCCTGGATGGGAAAGGGCGTCTCGACACCGAGCTCGGTGAGGAGCTCCAGCACCTCGGCGGGCAGATCGAGGTCGCCGAAAGCGGCGACCGGGGGAAGGGCCGGGGTGTGGGTGACCGGGGATGCGAATTCATTCATGAAAAGAGACCTCGTCCGAAAATGCGACGAGCTGGGGCCCTCACCTCGAGGGTGAGGACCCCAGCTGCGTCTGAAGGCTCGGCGTCAGGCGGGGAGAATGTTCTCCGCCTGCGGGCCCTTCTGACCCTGGGTGACGTCGAAGGTCACCTTCTGGCCCTCCTGAAGCTCACGGAAGCCAGAGGTCGCGATGTTGGAGTAGTGGGCGAACACGTCCGGGCCGCCACCCTCCTGCTCGATGAAGCCGAAGCCCTTTTCCGAGTTGAACCACTTCACGGTGCCAGTAGCCATGTCATATCTCCTTCGAGGCACTACCCGGGGATCCGCACTGTGCGAATCCCGGCGTCGCCGCGATGATTGCCCCGTCCGGAAACAGCACCGAAAATACAAAAAGTGCCCGGCGAAATGAATTCACCTAAGGCACTTGAAGTCTATGGGAACCACAACTGCAACTGATTCGACTGTAGCACGGCGTGGTCGGATGTGCACGGAATTCCTCATTCCGCGCCTCGCGGCGCGCCCGCGCGCAGGCACATGCGCGCGCGTGCGAGGCTGCTCCACCGCAGGGTTTCCTCCTTCGGCACGCCTGCGGTGCGCCTCAGTGCGCCTTGAGGACGACGACGGCCTCGTCCGTGTACGTCAGGAACGTCAGCGTCTCCTGGAAGTACAGCTCGATGCCCTTCGCGTCGTGCGCGGTGTAGCCGATCGCCAGGTCCTGGCCGAGGAGGAGCTCGAAGTCGCCGCCCCGGGTGGACAGGACGAACGCGCCGGCCAGTGCGGGCGCCCAGATCGGGTCGCCGTCCAGGATCCGGCCGAGGTGCGCCGCGATCGGGTAGCCGTGGTCGGAGGTCTCGCTGACCGCCGTGTACGCGTCGGCGCCCAGCAGGAGCGCGTACGGACCGTCGACGCCCGCCAGCCGGAGTGAGGTCAGCGCCCGGCTGATCGCGTCCGGGTAGTCGCGCGGCTCGGCGGGCAGGCTCAGCTCCGGGTTGGACGATCTCGACCGCAGCCCTTCGATGCCCGCCGCCGCGTACCCGTCGAAGACGGTCCGGTCCTCGGCGAACGCCATGGCGCGTGCCGCGTCCTTGACGGGCTGCCAGTCGGAGTCGTGAGAGCCGCGCTCGACGTCGTCCACGGCGGCCCTGCTCACGGTGAACGGGACGCGGAGCTCCACCAGTTGCCGCGCTTCGCGCAGCCGCGCGGCGACACCGGGGGCGGGCGGCTCGATCGCGGTGAGGTGTCCGGTACCGGCGGCGGCGAGCTCCGGGCCCGCCGGGTCGGGGACGTCGACGACTCGGCGACCGGCGACATGGCGCCGGAAGGTGCGACGGGCCTCCTCCTCGATCTCGGCCCAGGCGGCGGGGGTGATCGGGGCGAGTTCGCGGTGCAGGTTGCCGGTGACGGCGGGGTCGGTCATGACGCTCAGGCTCCTTTGAGGCTGCCGATGCGCAGGGAGTCGGTGCGGTGGGCGGCTCCGGCGGAAGGGGCGGGGAGGTCGTCGAGGAGGTCGGCGCTGGGGACGAAGAAGAGGCCGCCGGTCACGGCGGTGGAGAAGTCGAGGATGCGGTCGGTGACGCCGGGCGGGTCGCCGAGGAACATGTTGCGCAGCATGCGCTCGGTCACCGCGGGCGTCCGTGCGTAGCCGATGAAGTACGTGCCGAACTCGCCGCGGCCGATCCGGCCGAACGGCATGTTGTCGCGCACGATCTTCCGCTCGGTGCCGTCGTCGTCGACGATCGTGTTGAGCGCGACGTGCGAGTCGGCCGGCTGGACGCCGTCGGGCAGTTCGACGTTGGCCGACTTCGTGCGGCCGATGACGTGCTCCTGCTGCTCGACGGTGAGCGCCTGCCAGGCCGCCATATCGTGGACGTACTTCTGCACGACGACGTAACTGCCGCCGCGGAACGGCGGATCGTCGTCGGTCACGAAGACGGCGTCGTCCGCCGCGCCGCCCTCGGGGTTCTCGCTGCCATCGACGAAGCCGAGGAGGTCGCGCTCGTCGAAGTACCTGAAGCCGTGCACCTCGTCGACGACGGTGACGGCGGGTCCGAGGGCCTCGACGACGAGCCGGGCCAGTTCGAAACAGAGATCCATGCGGCGGGCGCGCAGATGGAACAGCAGATCGCCCGGCGTGGACGGCGCCCGGTGCCGGGGGCCGGACAGCGGTGGGAACGGGTGGAGTTCGCGGGGGCGCGGTCCGCCGACGAGACGGTCCCACGCGTCCGAGCCGATGCCCGCGACACAGGTGAGGGCATCGTCGGTCGCGCGGAAGGCCACGGAGCGCGTGAGCCCGGCGAGATCGGCCAGCGCGTCCCGTACGGCTGCCTCGCCGCCGGGGTTCAGCGTGGCCACGAGGAACACGGCGGCTCGCGACGGCGGTCCGACGACGTGCTGCGTGGTGACCATGCGACTCCCGGCAGGCAATAAGGCATGAACGATGACAAAAAGGACGCCGCCAGAGTATCCGGCCCGGAGCCAGGGCGCCCACCCCTACGGCGAACGGATGGGGAGCGGTCGTGTCGGGTCCTGTGCGTGCGTCACCCCGTCGTGAGGCACGACGCGCCGCCACGCGAATACGGGCATATCGTGCCTACTGATTGGCCGGCGACCCTACCCCCGCCCCCGCGTTCGCGCCCGAAAGGCCTCCTCCCATGCATCCTGCGCTCAGCACCGAACTGCTCGCGAAGCTGCGTCAGCCCCGGCCCTATCCGGCTGTCTCCCTGGTCATGCCGACGCACCGCCGAGAGCCCGACAACGCCCAGGATCCCGTCCGGCTTCGCAACCTGCTGGCCCGGGCGGGGGAGGCGATCGAGAACGACCCCGCGGTGACCCGCGAGCGGCGCGCGGACGTGATGAGCCAGTTGGAGCAAGCGGTCACGGAGGTCGATCTCGTCCATGCGGAGGACGGGCTCGTGATCTACGCGGCTCCCGGAGAGCACCACGTGTGGACCGTGGCCCGGACTGTTCCCGAGCGGGTCGTCGTCGCCGACACGTTCCTGACGCGCAATCTGGTCGCGGCCCAGGCCGCCGAGCAGCCGTTCTGGGCCCTGGCCGTCGCCGCCGACCGAGTGTCCCTCTGGAGCGGCGACTCCGAGCGCGTCCGCGAGACCGCCAGGGACGGCTTCCCGCTGACGCGGATCCAGGAGAACGTCGACGTCGAGCGCGAGGAGCGCATCGGCGACGTGCCGAGCACCTTCCAGGACGAGGCGACCCGCCAGTTCCTGCGCGAAGCGCACGAGGCGATGCGCGTCGTACTCGCCTCCTCCCCCCGGCCGCTGTACGTACTCGGTGAGGCCGCCGCACTGTCCCTGCTGGAAGACCAAGGGCCCCTGGGCAAGGACATGACGGCCGTCCAGATCGGCGGCCTGGCGGCGGGCCCGGCGGCGGCGGTGTGGCAGGCGCTCAAGCCGCTCCGTACGGCGAGGCAGGAATCGGAGACGGCCGCTGTCGTCTCCGAACTGGACGCCGCACAGGGACGGCGCGAGTTCGCCGGAGGCCTCGACGAGGTCTGGGCCTCGGCGAAGGAGGGCCGGATCCGGCTGCTGGCCGTGGAGGAGCACTACCAGACGGTCGTCCGCGCCTACGGCGACCACCTCGAACCCGCGGAGCCCACCGACATCGACTCGCGCGACGACATCGTGGACGAGATCGTCGAACAGGCCCTGGAAACGGGCGCGGCCGTGCGCTTCGTCCCCGACGACACGCTGACCGAGACGGGCCGGATCGCCGCGGTCCTGCGCTACTGAGCCCCGCTGAGGGACAACGGCCCCCGCCGCGTCGTTCAAGATCATCGGGGTGCAGAATGGCCCGTATGTCGATGACGAACACCCCGAAAACGGCAACGATCGACGACGCCGCGCTGATCGG
The DNA here is from genome assembly GCF_055563935.1 of Streptomyces sp. NPDC029169. NCBI lineage: Bacteria > Bacillati > Actinomycetota > Actinomycetes > Kitasatosporales > Streptomycetaceae > Streptomyces > Streptomyces sp. NPDC029169. The sequence goes on along the minus strand of NZ_JBVHXA010000006.1, from coordinate 284,409 downwards.
CCGCACCTTCACCCGCGCCTTCGACGACGACCCGATGATGCGCTGGTTCTTCCCCGACGACACCTCGCGCGAGGCAGGGCTCGGCCGGTACTTCACCACGATCTTCACCCGCCAGTACGTCCACCACGCGGTGTGCGAGCGCACCGAGTCGGCCGCCGCGTTCTGGGTACCGCCGGAGGCGCAGGCCAAGGCCGTCCCCGACGCGGAGACGATCCAGGAGCTGACGAACATCCTCGGCGACCGGGCTCCCGTGTTCGGTGCCGCCGTCGAGGCCGCCGCCCAGCACACCCCCCAGGAGCCGCACTGGTACCTGGCGCTGATCGGCGCCGACCCGGCCGCCCAGGGCCAGGGCCACGGGGCCGCGCTGCTGCGCTCGGGGCTGGCCAAGGCCGACGCGGCGGGCATGCCCGCCTATCTGGAGTCCTCCAAGCCGGCCAACCTGCCCTTCTACGAGCACTTCGGCTTCACCGTGCGCGAGGAGCTTCAGCTGCCGGGGAACGGGCCGACGCTGTGGGCGATGTGGCGTGAGCCGCGCCGCCCGGCCGACGCCTGGCAACACCGTTGAGAAGCCCTCGCGTTGGCCGGTGTCGTCGAACATCGTGACGGCGCGGCCACGCCGTCCTCGCGCCACATCGCCAGCTCGAACGAGCCGCCCCTGTCCTTCGCGTCCTGGGCCACGGACAGGACGCGGGCCGGGACGCCGGTACCGCTGTGGGCGTCGTCATGGTGGGCTCGGAGTAGACGACCGCCGGGTGGCCCAGTACCTTCTGCGGCCGCGCACCGTCCCAGAGCAGCGCTGTGGCGGAACCGCCCACCGGAAGACGTCCTCCCCCGCGCCCAGCTTCACCGAACCACCGCCTCCGCTGGCGGACTTCCTGCAGTGATCCCCCTGTTACGTGCCGGGGCACAGTAGCCCGTGATCATCAGGCGGACAAGGCCGTCAGTGGAGGGGCGGCCAGGGGCCGGCGAGCAGCCGCTCGGCCTCCGCGACGATCGCCCGCTCCAACGGCCCCACCGCGAGCCGCCGTTCGTTGTACGCCTCGACCTTGTCGACGAACGGCTGGAGCGAGGAAGCGCCCCAGGGCGCCCCACCCCTCGTACGTGATCAGATCACCGCCGGCCCCCGGCTCCAGCGAACCGTTCACGATCAGCCGGAGCCACCACCGTACGAGTTCCCAGCGGGCCGCCTCCCAGGGGAGGGCCTTGAGGGCCTTGGTCAGGCTGGCGCGGTGACGTCGGTGCCCGGGCCGCCCTCGACGAAGTGCGACCAGAAGCCGACGGTCGCGTGCGCGTGGAGGCTGCTCGCCCGGCCGGTGAACTCGTGCTGGACGTAGTCGGCGAGGTCGTTCCCGTAGACGATGATGTCGGTCTGGTGGACGGACAGGACCGGGTGGCCCGACTCGCCTGCCGTGCCGGGCAGGTAGCGGTGGCCGTAGACGGGGACCAGCTGCGGCACTTCCGCCAGCTCGGAGCGTGCGACGCGCAGCGCGTCGGAGGTCTCTGCCGGCCGCGGGCTCCAGGCGGGATGCCAGAAACCGTTGCGCTCCACGTCGAAGAGCACGCCCTGCGCCGGTTGCGCGAGCCACTCGGCCAGCTCCGCGTCGTCGCCGTCCCGCCAGTCGGGCCACCTCCGCGAACCGAGCGGGAGCCCGGCGGCCAGGAAGACCCGGTGGTCCGCCGCGAACGTGAAGCCGAACCGGGCCTCGATCGCCTCGAGTTCCCGCTCGCTCAGGCCGGGTCCGATGTCGGCTCCGGTGAGGCTCTGGAGGGCCCTGGCGGCGTCGAGGGTCAGCGACGGAGGCGGAGCGGCAGTCATGCCGGAAGCGTAGTGACCACTACGGCGCCCGACGCGACAAGGGTCGTCGGTGCCGGCCCCGCCCGTTCGTCCGTCGTGCGCGAGCGACGGCCCGGTGCGAGGCTGACGTGACACGGACGACCTTCGAAAGGGAATGATCATGATCACCACCGACGCCGTCCCTGGCGCCCCTTGCTGGCTGGACCTCGGCGCGCCTGACGTACCGGCCGCGGCGGCGTTCTACGGCGCCGTGCTCGGCTGGGACTACCAGCCCATGGAGGGCGGTGAGGACATGGAAGGCGGGATGTTCCGCAAGGACGGCAAGATCGTCGCCGGGCTCGGCAAGCTCACGGAGAAGGGCGCGCGCTCGGCCTGGATGATCTACTACAACGTCAGCGACGCGGACGCCACCACCCGGGCGGTCGAGCAGGCGGGCGGCACTGTCCGGGTCCCTCCCATGGACCTCGACGAGTGGGGCCGGATGGCGCAGTACAGCGACCCCCTGGGCGGCCAGTTCGCGGTCTGGCAGCCCGGTACGAACAAGGGCGTGGAGCTGGTCGACGCCCCGGGCTCACTCTCCTGGACCGAGCTGTACACGTCTGACGCCGCGGGCGCGAAGCAGTTCTACGGCGATGTCTTCGGCTGGTGGTACAGCGACATGGAGCTGCCGGGCGGCGGTGGTACGTACTCCCTGATCACGCCCGCCGGGCTGCCCGAGGAGCGGATGCAGGGCGGCATCATGGCCTTGCCCAAGGAGCATCTCGCCCTGACGAACGGGAAGCCATACTGGCACCCGGTCTTCGACGTCGAGGACTGCGACGCCGCGGTCGCCAGGGTCACGGAGAACGGCGGAACCGTGCAGATGGGCCCTGACGACGCGGAAGGCGTCGGCCGGCTGGCGGTCTGCGTCGACCCGTCGAACGCGGACTTCGTCGTACTCACCCCGGTCAAGGCCTGAACAGGCGCCGCCGCCTCGCCCGCACCGGCCGCCGTCCCGTGCATATGATCATGACGACGGCGGACGGCAGTGCGCGGACGGAGGCTCGACGACCATGGCGGATCAGCGCGTGTACCTCGTGACCGGCGGCGGGACCGGGATCGGCGCCGCGACCGCGCGGCTGCTGCGCGAGGCGGGGCACCACGTGGTGGTCTCCGGACGCCGCCCCGAGCCGCTGCGGCTCGTCGCGGAGGAGACCGGAGCCCTCGCCGTCCCCTCCGACATCGGCGACCCCGACGCCGTGCGCGCACTCGTCGACACGGCCGTCACCGCGTACGGCCGCCTCGACGGGCTCGTCCTCAACGCCGGTATCGGACGCGGCGGCAGCGTGGGCGCGGTGACGCTCGAGGACTGGGACGCGGTCATGCGGACCAACCTCACGGGCCCGTTCCACCTCCTGCGCGCCGCGCTCCCCCATCTGCTCGACGCCCGGGGCGCCGTGGTCGCGGTCGCCTCGGTGTCCGCGTTGCGCAACGGCGTGGGCAATGCCGCCTACGCCACCTCCAAGGCGGCGCTGCTCCAGCTCTGCCGCTCCCTTGCGGTCGACTACGGGCCCGCGGGCCTGCGCGCCAACACCGTGTGCCCGAGCTGGGTGCGCACCGACATGGCGGACCGCCGGATGAGCCGGTTCGCCGACGAAGCGGGCCTGGGTGAGGGCGGTGTTGACGCGGCCTACGAGGAAGTGACCCGCGTCCTGCCCGCCCGGCGCCCCGGTGAGCCGCGCGAGGTCGCCGAGGCCGTCGCCTGGCTCCTCTCCCCCGCCGCCTCCTTCGTCAACGGAGCCGTACTGACCGTGGACGGCGGCGTGACCGCCCTCGACCCCGGCACGCTCGCCTTCGACTTCCGCATCGAACCACGGGCGCCTCACAGCTGATCATTCGCGTCGGCTGAGGATCGTGAGCGGATCACGACGGCGCTCGCCGGCCGGCGGACCGCGGTCCGACCGCCCCCTGACCAGCGACTCCGGGCACGGACTCAGTCGACCGGCCAGGTGTGCGCCGGCGCGTTCATATGCATGTACTCGATGTACTGCTGCGTCATCCGCCTCAGCGCCTGGTGCCGGTCCGCGTGGGCGATGTCGTGGATGTGGTGGAACGTCTCGGACTGCCACACCGCGCCGTTACGGCCGCTGACGCACCGCTGCTCGATGATCCCCAGAAGTGGCTCCCGCCGGGCCGCGTCCATGCCCAGCCGCTCCAGGCCGCGGTCCGCCAGCGTAAGGAGACGCCGCAGCACCAGCTCGGTCGCCGGGACCTCGCCCATCCCGGGCCAGTACAGCTGGGCGTCGATTCCGTGCCGGGCCGCGGTGTGCAGATTATGCTCCGCCGCCGAGAACGACATCCGTGACCACACGGGCCGGTCCTCGTCGACCAGGGCGCGGACAAGCCCGTAGTAGAACGCGCCGTTCGACAGTACGTCCGTCACCGTGGGCCCCGCGGGCAGCACCCGGTTCTCCACGCGCAGATGCGGTACGCCGTCGACGACGGCGTAGACGGGACGGTTCCAGCGGTAGACCGTCCCGTTGTGCAGGGTGAGCTCGGAGAGTCCGGGGATCTCTCCGCGGTCGAGCATCTCCTGCGGGTCCTCGTCGTCGCAGAGCGGCAGCAGCGCCGGGAAGTACCGGGCGTTCTCCTCGAAGAGGTCGAAGACGGAGGTGATCCACCGCTCGCCGAACCACACCCGGGGCCGTACTCCCTGCACCTTGATCTCGTCCGGACGGGTGTCGGTGGCCTGCTCGAAGAGCGGAATGCGCGTCTCGCTCCACAGCTCCTTGGCGAACAGGAACGGAGAGTTCGCCGCCAGGGCCACCTGGACGCCCGCCACGGCCTGCGCGGCGTTCCAGTAGTCGGCGAATTCGTCGGGCGAGACCTGAAGATGGAACTGGGTACTGGTACAGGCCGCCTCCGGCGTGATCGTGTCCGCGTAGGTCCGCAGCTTCTCCACGCCGTCCACCGAGATCAGCAGGTCCTCGCCTCGCGCGGCGAAGATCTGTTCGTTCAGCAGGTGATAGCGCGGGTTCTCGGACAGCGCGGCCCGGCCCGCGTCCTTGAGCTCCAGTGTCGGCAGGATCCCGATCATGACCAGATGGGCGCCGATCGCCGCGGCCTTCTCCTCCGCGTGGTTGAGCGCGCCGCGGATCTCCTGCTCCCAGGAGTCGGGACCACCCGCGGTGAGCAGGCGCGGCTCGACGTTGATCTCCAGGTTGAACCGGCCCAGCTCGGTCGACCAGGAGGGGTCCGCGATCGCCTCCAGGACGTCCGAGCTGCGCATGGCGGGCTCGGCGGAGGCGTCGACGAGGTTCAGTTCGATCTCCAGGCCGACCTGTGGCCGCTCGAAATCGAACCGCGCCTCGCGCAGCATCCGCGCGAACACGTCGAGGCACGTGTGCATCTTGTTCCGGAACCGGCGACGGTCGTCACGGGTGAACACCAGCGCCGGGACGTCACGTCCCATTCGGCCCTCCCGAGTCTGGTCGGCACGGCCCCTCACCCTTCAGCGTCCCACTCCGGAGGCGGCCCAACCACCGAAGCCGCCGTCGGAACGTTCGAGAACCTCACTCATATCGGGTTCACCTGTTCAGGCTCGGTGGGGTGACGGAAATTTGCCGGGACGGTGCGCGACCATACGGTCGCGCCACCCGTAGGAAACACCGAGACAGGAAGAAGGACGGACGTGTCCGGCAGCGAAAGCGAGAACCCGGCAATTTCCTCCCCCACCCCCACTCCGACCCAGCCCAGGACCAACCGCGACTGGTGGCCCAATCAGCTGGACCTTCAGGTTCTCCACCAGCACTCGCCCCAGGCCAATCCGATGAGCGAGGACTTCGATTACGCGGAGGAGTTCGCGACCCTCGACGTCGACGCGCTGAAGCGCGACCTCTTCGAGTTGATGACGACGTCGCAGGACTGGTGGCCGGCCGACTACGGCCATTACGGGCCGCTCTTCATCCGGATGAGCTGGCATGCGGCGGGGACGTACCGCATCGCCGACGGCCGGGGTGGTGGCGGTTCCGGCGCCCAGCGCTTCGCCCCCCTCAACAGCTGGCCCGACAACGCGAGCCTCGACAAGGCGCGCCGGCTGCTCTGGCCGGTCAAGAAGAAATACGGCCGGAAGATCTCATGGGCCGACCTTCTGGTGTTCGCCGGCAACTGCGCCATGGAATCCATGGGATTCAAGACATTCGGGTTCGGCTTCGGCCGGGAGGACATCTGGGAACCCGAGGAGATCTTCTGGGGGCCCGAGGACACCTGGCTCGGCGATGAGCGCTACACCGGCGACAGGGAACTCACCGGTCCTTTCGGTGCCGTTCAGATGGGACTCATCTACGTCAATCCGGAGGGCCCCAACGGCAATCCGGATCCGATCGCGGCCGCCCGGGACATTCGCGAGACGTTCGGGCGTATGGCGATGAACGACGAGGAGACGGTCGCGCTCATCGTCGGCGGCCACACGTTCGGCAAGTGCCATGGTGCGGTCGACCCCTCGTACATCGGTCCGGAGCCCGAGGCCTGCCCCATCGAGCAGCAGGGCATCGGCTGGAAGAACACGTACGGCAGCGGCAAGGGCGCCGACACGCTCACCAGTGGGCTGGAGGGCGCATGGACCTCCGAGCCCACGAGGTGGGACAACGGCTACCTGGACAACCTGTTCCGGTACGACTGGGAGCTGACGACGAGCCCGGCCGGTGCGCACCAGTGGACTCCGAAGGATCCGTCCGCGCAGGGCACGGTGCCCGATGCGCACGATCCGTCGAAGAGGCACGCTCCCATGATGCTGACGACGGACCTCTCGCTGAAGCTGGATCCCGTCTACGCGCCGATCGCGAAGCGCTTCCACGAGAACCCGGACGAACTCGCGCTCGCGTTCGCCAAGGCCTGGTACAAGCTGTTGCACCGCGACATGGGGCCCATCGCCCGCTACCTCGGCCCGTGGATTCCCGAGCCGCAGCTGTGGCAGGACCCCGTGCCCGAGGTCGATCACGAACTGGTCGGGGACGCGGACATCGCCGCCCTCAAGGAGAGGATCCTTGCCTCGGGTCTTTCCGTCCCCCAGTTGGTCACCACCGCCTGGGCGTCGGCGGCGAGCTTCCGCGGTACCGACAAGCGTGGTGGGGCCAACGGGGCACGGATCAGGCTCGCGCCGCAGAAGGACTGGGAGGTCAATGACCTGCCCGAGGTGGCCGAGGTCGTGGGGACCCTGGAGCAGATCCAGCGGGACTTCAACTCCTCGCAGGCCGGCGGGACGAAGGTCTCCCTCGCCGACCTGATCGTCCTGGGCGGGTGCGCGGCCGTCGAGCGGGCCGCGAAGGACGCCGGGCACCCCATCACGGTCCCGTTCGCACCGGGGCGTACGGACGCCTCGCAGGAGCAGACGGACGTGGCGTCGTTCGCCGTCCTCGAACCCAGGGCGGACGGGTTCCGCAACTACCTCCGGGCGGGAGAGAAGCTGTCGCCGGAGACCCTCCTCCTGGACCGCGCCAGCCTGCTGACCCTGACCGCTCCCGAGATGACGGTCCTCGTCGGCGGCATGCGGGCCCTGAACACCGGCTTCAGGCAGTCCCGGCACGGCCTCCTCACCGACCGGCCGGCGACGCTGACGAACGACTTCTTCGTCAACCTCCTCGACATGGACACGGAGTGGAAGGCGGCGGAGTCGGCCGACAACGTCTACGAGGGCCGGGACCGGACCACGGGCGAGGTCAGGTGGACCGCCACGGCCGTCGATCTCGTCTTCGGCTCGCACTCGCAGCTCCGAGCGCTCTCGGAGGTCTACGCGTCCGACGACGCGGGAGAGCAGTTCGTGCGTGATTTCGTGGCGGCGTGGGACAAGGTGATGAACCTCGACCGGTTCGACCTCGCCTGAGCGGCGGCCCGCTGTCCCGGTCGTCCTGGTCGGCCGCTCTCGCGCCGACCGGGACGACCGTGCTCAGCTGTGGTGGGTGGCGGTGCCGTCGGCGCCGCGATGGAACATCGCGCGGTACTCCCTCGGCCGCCGGCCCGTGTGTCGGGCGAAGATGCCGCTGAACGCCCCGGGATCGCGGTACCCGACCTCGGCGGCGATGCCGGCGACCGTCATGCCGGTCGTCTCCAGGAGGTGTCTGGCGCGACGTACGCGGACCTTCTGCAGGTACGCGAGCGGCGTCTCACCGGCTTCGTCGCGGAAGCGACGGAGCAGGGTCCTCGTGCTCACGTGGAACTCCTGGGCGAGGGCGGGCAGGTCGTAGCGCGCCCCGAGGTTCTGGTCGAGCCGGCGCTTGACGCCGAGCGAGAACTCCCTGCCCACGGTGGGGACGAGCCCCCAGTCGGCATATGGAGCCTGCGTGGAACGCGCGTCGTCGACCAGCGCGATGCGCGCGGTGCTACGAGCGACGCGGGGGCCGTCGTGCTCGCGGATGAACTGCAGCGCGAAGTCGTACATGGCGCTGAAGGCCGCGGTGGTCGTCACCCCCCGGTCGGTCACGACCAACTGCTCGGCGCGGAGTCGCACATCGGCGTACCGGCGGGCGAAGCGGTCCGCGAACAGCCAGGATGTCGTCGCTTCCCGCCCGCCGAGCAGCCCGGCTTCGGCGACCAGGAAGGCGCCCACGCAGATCGAGACGACGGCCGTCCCCGACGCCGCCTGCGAGCGGATCGACGCGACTTCAGGTCCCAGGTCCGCGAGTGTCGCGTCGAGGTCGAGCGTGGGCGACAGCTCGAAGCCCGGCACGATCAGGACGTCCACGGGGCGCACCGCCGAGACGTCGAGGACCGAGCCGCCGGACGCGACCACCCGCCGCCGGGGCGAGACGACCGACGTCTCGTAGGAAGGCTGGGCCGGCCCGTGCGCCGCCGCGGCGACGTGCGTCGCCATGGCGAGGAGGTCGGGGACTCCGTACACCTCCGACGCGAAGCACCCGGGGTAGGCCAGCACACCGACGCGCAGCGGACTCATACGGCCTCCCGTGACGCCTGTTGAACGGGTGGCGATATTAACGGGATACCTGGCGATGTCGCCGCTTCTCAGGTGGGACGGCCGCTCGTCATCATCTCGGTCATGACAATCAAGCGAGGTCGGAACGATCCCTTGGACGACTTCTCACGGCGGTCCGTCAGCGTCGACGGCGTCGACAAGACCGTGTACGTCGCGGGGTCGGGACCGGCGGTCGTACTCATGCCCGAGATGCCGGGTATCAGCCCCGACGTGGCGCGGTTCGCGCGGTGGGTGCGCGATGCCGGCTTCAGCGTGTACCTGCCCTCCCTCTTCGGCGTCGACGGCGCCTATCCGCTCGCCGAGGCACGCGAGACCGTCGTTCGACGCGCGTGCGTCAGCGCCGAGTTCCGGGCGTTCGCCGGTGGCGGCACCAGCCCCGTCGTCACCTGGCTGCGCGGCCTCGCCCGCCTGGCGCACGTCGAGCGCGGCGGGCCCGGCGTCGGCGCCGTCGGTCTCTGCTTCACCGGTAACTTCGCGTTGACGATGGCGCTCGAACCCGCCGTCATCGCGCCTGTGGTCAACCATCCGTCGCTTCCGCTGGACGACCCCGGCGGCCTGGAGATCAGCGACGAGGACGCCGCTGCCGTGGCCGAACGCGTGGCGCGAGACGGACTGAAGGTGCTCGCCTACCGCTTCGAGAACGACACGTGGTGCACCGGTCGGCGGTTCGCGGCGTACCGGGCGCTGCTCGGGGACGCGTTCGACGGCCGCGTGCTCAAGGCCGAGAGCGCGAACACGGATCCTCCGCCCTTCTTCCGCGACGTCGTCGGCTGCGCCCACAGCGTCGTCACGGCGCACCTCGTCGACCGGGAGGGTCACCCCACCGTGCAGGCCCGGGACGAGATCATCGCCTTCCTGACCGAGCGGCTCCGGACGCGGCCGGGATAGGCCCGTTCACAGGCTCGTGAGGAGGTCGTCGAGGGGAGCCGGTACCCGCTCGGGATCGAGGGCCTCGACGAGGAGGCGGCCGTAGCGGATCTTGCGGCCCTTCTTCGTGCCGAGGAAGCGGCGCAACTGCTGCTGCCGGGGGCGGCCGTTCTGGGCGGGCTGCTGCAGGAAGGTCTGCCACGCGCGGAGGTCGCCCTCGGTCCGGACGATCTCCTCGACCCGTGCCGTGCCCAGCGCACGGATGAGCTCCTCCTCCAGATCCGCCGCGCACACGAAGATGTCCTGGCGTGGCGCACGCGCCGCTTGCCAGCCGCGTTCGAAATAGCCCTGTTCGCGTACGTCGCACAGCCCGGCCAGGTGCAGACCGAGGCCGGGCGGCCCGAGCAGGCCGGCATAGCGGCCGACGTTCATCGCCCCGCCCATCGACACCACGCACACCCCTTCGGCGGCCAGGTCCCGGCCACGTCGTGCAGCCAGCGCCTCGACGGCCGCGAGGTCGCTCGGCCCTTCGAGGAGAACCGCCGTCCGTACGCCCAATCGCGCGGCCAGATCCTTCGCGGGCCCGCCGGGCCCGCCGCTCGCCCAGTCACCGACCGCATCCTGGAACGCCCCCATATCCGCCATGGAGCGAGTCTGCACCGCCACCGACGGCGCGGCACGGCATTTTTCGCCTCTGCGAGTGCCTGGGGCGCCGGCGGGGCTGCTGCCGGCCCATGGCCTAGCATGACGCTCATGCTGCGACGCCTGCCCCTGTCGCTCCGGACGTGGTCCGGGGCGGTGTTGGTGTGCGCGCTGTTCGCGTGTCTGACGGGGCTGGCGCGCCCAGCCATGGCGATGCCGGGGCCGATGGACATGGCTCCGCGGGACGTCGTCGGCATGCATGTCGGCCATACCGCCGCTCCGGCGGCCGTGGCCGAATCGCCGGGCCACGGTCCGGGCTGCCCCCTGGTCGAGGAGCAGTGTGCGGCGCCGAAGGGGGTCCTGGCTCAGGACGGCCCGTCGGTGCCCGTGCTCTCGGCCACGCCGCGTGTGATGGCCTGCTCGCCGGTGCTCCCGTCGGCGCAGCCGAATGCCCCGCCGCCGCTGGCGGCACCTCCTGATCTGCATCGGTTGTGCGTGTCTCGGACGTGACGGCCGGCCCCTCGTGAGGCTGATGGGCCTCACGGGACGCCGTGTTCCTCATGTCCTCTTCGGCGCGCCCGGATTCTGTGTCCCTGTGTGCGTGCCGTCGTCGCAGAACAGTCGCAGAACAGGAGTAACGACGCATGCCGTCGTCCGTCGCTTTGCTGATCACCGGTGCGAGCACCGGTCTGCTCGCCGGTGGTGCCTCGTGCGCCGCCGTTCAGGGGGGTCTGCTGGCCGGGGCCGTCACCCGCCGCCGTACCTCCGCCCCCGCGCCCGGGGCCGGCAGGGCGCTCGCTCCGGCCGGGGCGTTCCTGGCGGGGAAGCTCGTCTCCCATACCCTGCTCGGCGCCCTGCTGGGCGTCTTCGGTGACGCCCTGCAGCCCAGCCCTCGTAAGCAGGCGGTGCTGTTGCTGGCCGCCGGGGCGTTCATGGTGCTGTTCGCACTGGATCTGTTCGGTGTGAGGTGGGTGGGCCGGCTGCTGCCACGGCCGCCCGCGTCGTTCGGCCGACTGATGCGGCGCAGCGCGAGGACCGACTCGGTGGCCACTCCGGCCCTGATCGGCTTCGCCACCGTCCTGGTGCCCTGTGGGGTGACCCTGTCGATGGAACTGCTCGCCGTCACCTCCGGATCGCCGGTGGCGGGGGCCGCGGTGATGGCCGGGTTCGTGCTCGGTACGGCGCCGCTGTTCGCCGTGCTCGGCTACGTCTTCCGCCGTACCAGCCAGGCACTCGCGGGTCGGCTGGCCGTACTCACCGGTGTGGTGGTGCTGGCCGTCGCCGCCTGGACGATGGGTTCCGCGCTGCAGGCGGGCGGCTGGGTCTCGTTCGGCACTCCCGACAAGCAGGCGGTGCCGACCGGGCCGTTCATCGTCGAGGGCGGTGACGGAAGTGGTGACGGCAACGGCGGGACAGTGACCGCGGAGGCTGCCCCGGTACGGATCGACGCCTCCGGACAGCAGATCGTCACCCTGACGGTCACGGACTTCTACCTCCCCACGCAGTTCACCGCGAAGGCCGGCGTACCCACCACGCTGGTGCTGCGCGGCAAGGACTCGGGCGGCTGCGCCCGCGCGTTCACGATCCCCGAGCTCGGCGTCCAGGAGATCGTCAAGCGCGACGGCGACACCGAGATCGACCTGGGCACGCGCGATCCCGGCACGCTCCGCTTCTCCTGCGCCATGGGCATGCAGACCGGCGCCATCGACTTCGAGGAGGATCTGTGATGAAGCTGTTCGGCCGTAAGAAACAGTCCGCCGCGACCGGCGAGCAGGTGGTGCTTCTCATCGAGGGCATGCACTGCGGCAGCTGCGGGCTGCTCATCGACGACGAACTCGAAGAACTTCCCGGAGTCCGCTCGGCCGCCACCGACGTACGCTCCGGGCGCAGTGTCGTACGCCTGGAGGAGGGCACCGAGGTCGACACCGCGGCGCTCGTGGCCGCCGTGGAAGCGGCCGGCGACTACACGGCACGCGTCGCCGGCTGACACGTACCCGAGGACGCCCGTCGAGTGAGCTCTTTCCGGCCGTGAAAGCCGAAGAGGTTTCCACCGGCGGATAATCCTCTACACTTCCAGGCATACCGCCCTGGTGGACTCCCCCGTGCCACCAGGGCGGTTCTGCATCCGCGCCCTACAGCCCGGCGGCCTCCGGCAGGAGGGCCAGCAGTTGTCGCGTATGGCCAGGCAGCTCCACGTCCGCGAGGCCCGTGACGAGGTCCCTCAGCGGCATGAGCTGATCGACCAGGACGGTGCCGTTCGAGAGCAGCAGCGTGGGTACGAGTGTGTCGAGTTCGGCCTCGCTCAGCAGCGGTCCGGCCAGTGCGCACAGGGCATCCCCCTGGACACGGACACGGTTCCGCAGCCCGGCGTCGCCGCCCGCGAGGGCGATGACGCGCTCGATGGTCCAGATGTCGAGCGCCATGCGGTTGTCGTAGGTCGTGTTCGCGCCAGAAGAGACGGCCGAGACGGCCGTGATGGTGGCGGCGGTGACGAGGGAGACGTGGGCCAGGATCTGATCGGCGTTCCACTCGCCGTCGGGCGGGACCGGGCTCGCACCCTGCGAGTCGGCGTCGGCCACGGTCGCGGCGGCGTCCACGAGGACGCGATAGGCATCCCGAAGTGAGGTGGTGTCCATCGTCGCGTCCTCCCTAGCTGCCGTGCGCGGGGGCCATTTCCCAGGGCGCCTGGGGGAGGACCTCACCGGTTTCGAGCAGCGACTTGAGGTTCGCCAGCACCGCCGGCCATCCGCGCGAGATCCCGTTGAGCATCTCCGTGTCGGGGAGATTCTCGTGGCTCACCGTGAGCCGGACGATGTCCTCGTGCGGTTCGACGAGGAAGGTGACGACCGACGGCTCTCGTGGCGTTTCGGCATCGGGGGTGTCCTCGAAGGTGACGACCAGGCGGGTCGGGGGCTCGGCCTCGATCACTCGCCCGACGACGTCGACGACGCCCGATCCGTCGACGCGCCGGTGCTCCCACGCCGAGCCCGGCTTCCAGTCCGAGACGTTGGCGTGTCCCCAGTAGCGCGCCGTCAGATCGGCGTCCGTCAACGCCCGCCACACCTGCTCCGCGCTCGCGCGGATGTAGGTGACGTAGACATAGCTCGGTAGGGAGGAAGGTGTGTCGGTCATGGCGTACTCCTCTGCCTGGTTCCGGATGGCACTGATCGCGCGCAGGCGGGGCCTGTCGAACACGGAGATCCACCGCTCCTCGATCTCGTGGATCGGCACCGGGTTGAGGTAGTGCAGCCGCTCCCGTCCACGGCGCACGACGGTCACCAGATCGGCCCGCACGAGGACATCGAGGTGCTGTGTCGCCGACTGGCGCGCCATGCCCAGGCGCGCGCACAGCTCACCCAGTGTCTGGCCGTCCTGCTCGCGCAGACGGTCGAGCAGGAGTCGCCGGGTGGGATCGGCCAGTGCTTTGAAGACTGCGTCCATTGCTCTCGCCTGAAGGCTCACGGACTTATTATGCAGGCAATCACCTGCATAATGTCAACGGCCCGGCGACGGACCTCAGTTGCAGCAGTCGCAGCCGGGGCGGCAGCCGCACGCGTCCGCCTCGACACCGGCGGCCGGGGCCGGGACGGCGACAGAGGCGGTGGGGGCGCAGCAGCCCTTCCCCTGCCAGGCGTCGCGGCCCTCCTTGACGGCGATGGCGGCGATGACGAGGGCCGCGAGGGGGTCGGCCCAGGACCAGCCGAGGGTGGCGTTGAGGACGAGGCCGACGAGGAGGACGGCGGAGAGGTAGGTGCACAGCAGGGTCTGCTTGGAGTCCGCGACAGCGCTGGCGGAGCCGAGTTCGCGGCCGGCCCTGCGCTGGGCGGCGGACAGGAACGGCATGATCGCGAGGGAGAGGGCGGCGATGACGATGCCGGGGATGGAGCGTTCGGCCTCGCCGGTGCCGGTCAGGGCGCGGACGGCGTCGAAGGTGACGTAGGCGGCGAGGGCGAAGAAGGAGACGGCGATGATGCGCAGGGTGGCCTTCTCGCGGGCCTCGCGTACGGCGTGTTCACGGGCGGAGAACTGCCAGGCGACGGCGGCCGCGGAGGAGACCTCGATGACCGAGTCGAGACCGAAGCCGATCAGGGCCGTGGAGGAGGCGATCGTTCCCGCGGTGATCGCGACGATCGCCTCGATCACGTTGTAGGTGATGGTGGCGGCGACCAGCAGGCGTATGCGCCTGGCGAGCGCGTCGCGGCGGGTCGGCGACGGGCCGAGGGGCAGGGATATCTCCGCGGTCACGATCAGCAGCACCCCTCGTCGGCGGAATCCGGACAGGTACGGTCCGTCTCGACTGCCACGACGGCGGTGCGCAGGTCGTCGAGGGCGTGGCCGAGGCGGGGGTCGGCGAGTTCGTAGCGGGTGCGCCGGCCTTCGGGGACGGCGACGACGAGGCCGCAGTCGCGCAGGCAGGCCAGCTGGTTGGACAGCCGGGTGCGGGAGATCCCGAGACTGTCGGCGAGGTCGGAGGGGTAGGCGGGGGCCTCGCGCAGCGCGAGCAGGATGCGGCAGCGAATCGGATCGGCCAGCGCCCGCCCGAATCGGGTGAGGGCGTCGAGGTCGGTGGCGAGGGTCAGCATGGCGCGATAGTACACGGATTTCTGAATTCACAGAACCCTGAACTGTTCCTGACGCCCAGCGCGGGTTCGCGCGCTCAGTCGATGTCGAAGAGCGGGCCGGTGATCGTCAGGCCGAGGTCGTCGCCGGCGTACGAGAAGAACGCGAGGAGCATGAGGGCGGCGCCGCCCAAGGCGGTGTCCTTCAGGAAGTGGGTCTGCTCCCCCTGCCGCGCCTGCGGTTCTTCGTCCCGCCAGAACCCGTGCATCAGGACGGCGCTGGTAAAGACGAAGACGGCGATGAGCAGCGCGCCCAGGTCCGCCCAGATGCCGAGGGCGATACTCACCCCTCCGGCCAGGATCAGCACGCCGCTTGCGATCGTTGCCGGGACAGGGAACGGTACGCCTCGGGACCCGGCGTACGCGCCCATGGCCTTGGTCTTGGTGAGGTGCGCAGTGGACGAGGCGAGGAAGAGCAGTGCGAAGAGCAGGCGTCCGATCAGCACGAGCACGTCCATGGTGACCTCCTGGAGACACCGTCGGCCGCTTCCTCTCCATGGTCCCACCGGGAAGTGTGAGCGCGGACACCAAGCCCCACCCGCGAGGCGCGTAGCGTCGAGAGCAGAGCAGGAAGGAGGCCGGCCATGATGCGCGCGGTGTGGAACGGCGCGGTGATCGCGGAGGCGCCGCACACGGTCGTCGTCGAGGGCAACCACTACTTCCCGCCCGAGTCGCTGCGCCGCGAGTACCTGGTGGAGAGCCGGGCGAGGTCCCTCTGCTTCTGGAAGGGGATCGCCCGTTACTACAGCCTCGAAGTGGGTGGGCGGACCAATCCGAACGCCGCCTGGTACTACCCCAAGCCCAGCCCCTTCGCTCGGAGGATCAAGAACCATGTCGCCTTCTGGCACGGCGTGGTGGTGGAGGGCACGCCGGAGTCAGCGCCGGAGGAGGTGGCGTAGCGCGACGAGGCACTGCATGGCCGCGGCCGGTCGCAGCAGCGCGGGGCGCGGCCGCTCCGGCATGCTGCCGCGGCGGAAGGCGATCGCTGTGACCGTGACGACCGGCGCGGCCCAGGCTGCGATCGCGGCCGCCCGCACCGTACGGCTCGGTTCGTGCCGCAGCACGAGCCAGGTCCAGAACGCGGCGTCGGCGAAGGAGTCGGCGTAGTCACCGAACGGGGAGACGGTGGACCGACGGCGGGCCAGCCGGCCGTCGGCCAGGTCGGATACGAGCGCGAGCACGCCCGAGGCGCGGCTGGATCCGACGGCCGTGGCGGGGAGGTTGCCGCGGATGAGGGTGAGGACATCAGCAGTGGAGAGCCGGTCACGGTCCTCCAGAAGTCCCAGGTGAAGCGAGCACAGCAGCCAGCTGGCCGTCACCCATCCTCGGTCCCTCCGGGTCCGGGCCTGGAGCAGCAGAAGGCCGTGCAGGGCGGTGAGCTGGGCGACCGCCGGTCGGCGGCGGGCCGCCTGTCGCGCCGACCGGTCCGCGGCCTGCCCCAGGAAACGGGCGACGGCGCGCGGTCTCCAGTGGTCCTCTCTCGCCGCCGCCAGCAGGGCGTTCGTCGCCGCGCGGCTGTCGGTGAGGTCGGATACGCGGAGGTCGGATACGGGGAGATCGGATACGCGGGGATCGGGTACGCGCACGACGTCACCGTAGGCCAAGGACGCGACACCGGAACGTGAGCACGCTCACCGATACCGGGGCGTGTCGGCCGTAGCGTTCCTTCCGTCGAAGGGAGCGGGAGATGGCCTGGTTCGGGCGACTGGCGGTCGTGGCGGGGGTGGGCGGAAGCGCGGTGGCGGCCGGGTATCTGGGGCTGGTGACGGGTGCGATGCCGCTGGATGTCGGGGTGGGGCGCCGGACCCGGCCCCTCGGGCCGCAGACCGTCGACATCGCGGCACCCCGCGAGACGGTCTTCGACGTGATCGCCCAGCCGTATCTCGGGCAGCCCACCCGGGCGATGCGGGAGAAGGTCCATGTTCTGGAGCGGGGCGGCGACATGGTGCTCGCCGCGCACGCCACCCCGGTCGCGGGCGGGCGGCTGACGGCGAAGACGACGGAGACCGTAAGGTTCACCCGTCCCAGCCGGGTCGACTTCCGCCTCGTTCGCGGACCGGTGCCCGGCGTGGTCGAGTCGTTCGTCCTGGATGACCATGCGGGACGGACGCGTCTGGTGTACGAGGGCCGGCTCTCCACCGACCTGTGGCGAGCCGGCCAGTGGTGGGGCGACCTGGTCGCCCCACGCTGGGAGGCGACCGTGGCCGCGTCCCTGGCGGCAGTACGGGAGGAAGCCGAGCGCCGCTCCGCGCTGCGGTGAGCCGCCGTCAGCACGACCATGTTCGTTCCGATCTCGTTCAGATCTGAACACGCGGCCGGACGCTCCGCGACGCACCCCACACCAGCGTGCCGGTCAGCATCAGCAGCGTGAGCGGATAGAACAGCGGGCGCAGAGGGGTCAGAACCGGCAGGAGCGCCGCTGCCGTGCCGGTGCCCAGCACGAGCAGGAACGTCGGTGCGCAGCAGGCGAATCCGAGCAGGAAAGCGGGCAGGGCCGCGAGCAGCCGTGCGTATCCGGTCCGCCGGCAGGCCCGCCGCCGGGCCACGTCCCCGGCCACCGCGACGTTGCACCCGACCAGGACGGCGACGACCGCGCCCAGCAGAAGGTTGACCGGGCTGAGGAACACCGCCACGTGCTCCGTCGGGTGCCACGCGAGGACGGGTTCGAACAGGTACGGCGCTCGGACGTGGAACAGCCGGTCCCAGGCCGTCCGGAACACGGGCGCCCCGGTGAAGCGGCCGGTGGCCGACACCGCGAGATCGCCGATGGAGAAGAGGTACGCCGTCAGCACCACGACGGCGGCGATCAGTCCGGCCCGGCGGTGGCGCCGTACGGCGAGCGCGGCGCGCACGCGTCGAGGCGTGGCCAGGGTGGCGGTGAGCGTGGCGTCCCAGGCGTCTCCCGTCCTCGCCAAGGAGGCGACGAGCCGGTTCACCGCCGCACCTGCGTGTTCGGGTAGAAGGCGTGCCAGGCGAACCACATCGAGTCCAGATGGTCCGCCGGCTCCCACCGGTCGCCCACGCGCTGCACGACCCGGGCGGTGCCGAGTTCGTCGTCCCATCGGGCTTCGATCTGGGTGCCCGCCAGCTCCGCGCGCACGGTCCCGGCCCTGCGGACGAGGTCCTTGTGGATGGCGAGCCGCTCGTCGCCGACGCGTACGCCCATGACGACGTCCTTGTCGGGGAAGCGGTCGCTGGTGGCCAGTACGGGGAAGAGGGTGCCCTCGTCCGCGTAGTAGCCGCCGCGGTCCGGGTACGCGTCGTAGGAGCCGTACGGGTCGCTGCCGTAGCTGCGCAGGGCGCCGGTGTCGGTGGACAGCACCTGGGTGTCGGGGTGGGCGGCGCGCCACTGCTTCCACGTCGTCCACACCAGCGGGACGGTGTCGAGCCGGGTGCCCTTGAGCGGGCCGCTGATCGCGGTGCCGAGCAGCTGGGGCCACTTGGAGCCGGTCTGCCGGTCGTACATCAGCAGGTTGGAGTTGACCAGCCGGCCGGTGGTGCCGAACGTCAGCTCCTGCGTGCCGGCCGGCGCGGAGAACCCGATGACGGTGCCCGTCAGCGGGCAGTAGGTGACGGCGAGCGGCCGCCCGCCCGCCGTGTCGTTGACGATCTCGTGCCACACCAGCACGAGCTGCGGGTACGCCCGGACCTCGCCGCGGTGCTCAAGTCCGAACACCGGGTCGTCGTCGGCGAGGAACGACGCCTCGCCCGCCGGCACGTACCTGGGCCGGTCGATGGAGGGGATCCCGTCCTTGCCCGGGCCGCCGGAGACGGCCGCGGCGGCCAGCGCCTCCAGCGAGGGGTCCTGCCCGGGCTGCACGGCGGTCACCGAGGTGGCCGGACGGTCCGGACCCGAGGTGGCCTGCCAGCCGATGACGCCGCCGCCCACGAGCAGGACGACGACTCCCCCGATGACGCCGGCGCCCTTGGCGACCTGCCGCCGTTCCGGCCCGGTGCGACGACGCTGCTGGGCGTTCACGTGACACCTCCCGGCAGGAGTCCGCTCTCCTTAATGCTCGCGCGGAGAGGGTGTCGTTTCGGTGAGCGCGCTTACAGTTCTCGCGCCGTTTCCGGGCCTAGCGTTCAGACCATGGTGCCGCGGATCCCACAGGTGACCTAGGAGACAGCGTGACCGGGGGGACAGAGTGACCGAGGGGGACAGGGTGACCGGGGGGCCGGCCGCTGATGTCGCATGTCCAGGCCGGGGCGCGAGCCTCGGCCACCCCTGCGGGTGAAGGAGCCCAGGATGACCCAAGCCCCCGCGCCGCGGCGCAAGGTGGACCGCGACGAGGTGTTCGTCGAGTTCACCAAGTCGATCTGCCCCTTGTGCAAGACGCCCGTCGACGCGCAGGTCAACATCCGCGACAACAAGGTCTACCTGCGTAAACGCTGCCGCGATCACGGCGAGTTCGAGGCGCTGGTCTACGGGGACGCCGAGGAGTACGTCTCCTCGGCCCGGTTCAACAAACCCGGTACGATCCCGCTCACCTTCCAGACCGAGGTGAAGGACGGATGCCCGTCCGACTGCGGGCTGTGCCCCGAGCACAAGCAGCACGCCTGCCTCGGCATCGTCGAGGTCAACACCGGCTGCAACCTCGACTGCCCCATCTGCTTCGCCGACTCCGGCCACCAGCCGGACGGCTACTCCATCACCCACGAGCAGTGCGCGCACATGCTCGACACCTTCGTCGCCTCGGAGGGGGAGGCGGAGGTCGTGATGTTCTCCGGCGGAGAGCCGACGATCCACAAGCACATCCTGGACTTCATCGACCTCGCCCAGGCGCGCCCCATCCGCAACGTCACGGTCAACACCAACGGCATCCGCCTCGCCACCGACAGGACCTTCGTCGCCGAGCTCGGCAAGCGGAACCAGGTGCCGGGCAGGTCGGTGAGCGTCTACCTCCAGTTCGACGGCTTCGACGCACGCACCCATCTCGAGATCCGGGGCCGCGACCTGCGTACGTTCAAACAGCGGGCGCTCGACAACTGCGCCGACGCCGGCCTGACCGTCACGCTCGTCGCCGCCGTCGAGCGCGGCCTGAACGAACACGAACTCGGCGCGATCATCGAGTACGGCATCGACCACCCGGCCGTCCGCTCGGTGGCCTTCCAGCCGGTCACCCACTCCGGCCGGCACGTGGCCTTCGACCCCCTGGACCGGCTCACCAACCCCGACGTCATCCGGCTGATCAACGAGCAGCGGCCGGGCTGGTTCCAGAAGGGCGACTTCTTCCCCGTCCCCTGCTGCTTCCCCACCTGCCGGTCCGTCACCTACCTACTGGTGGACGGCGAACCGGGAGACCGCACCGTCGTCCCCATCCCCCGGCTGCTGAACGTGGAGGACCACCTCGACTACGTCACCAACCGGGTCCTGCCCGACGCCGGCATCCGCGAGGCCCTGGAGAAGCTGTGGTCCGCGTCCGCGTTCATGGGGACGGAGACGACCGAGGAGAAGCTGCGGGCCGCCGCCGAGGCACTCGACTGCGCGGACAGCTGCGGGATCGACCTCCCGCAGGCCGTGAAGAACCTCAGCGACAAGACCTTCATGATCGTCGTGCAGGACTTCCAGGACCCGTACACCCTCAACGTCAAGCAGCTGATGAAGTGCTGCGTCGAGGAGATCACCCCCGACGGGCGGCTCATCCCCTTCTGCGCGTACAACTCCGTCGGCTATCGCGAACAGGTCCGGGCGGCGATGTCCGGCGTGCCCGTCGCCGACGTCGTACCCAACGCGCTGCCGCTCGCCGACCGCCTCGCTCCGACACCGTACGGCTCCCGGACGGCCAAGGGAGGCCGCGATGGACAGTGACCGGGTGAAGTCCTGCTGCGCCGACGCGTACTCCTCCGATGTCGTGGCCCTGCTGCTCGGCGACTCCTACCACCCCGGTGGCACCACCCTCACGCGCCGCCTCGCCGACGCCCTCGCCCTGAGCGACGACGCGCGGGCCCTGGACGTCGCCTCCGGGCGCGGCACCACCGCGCTCCTGCTCGCCGGCCTCTACGGCGTACGGGTCGACGGCGTCGACTACGCGCCCGCCAACACCGCCCTCGCCCAAGGCGCCGCCCAGGCCGCGGGCCTCGCCGACCGAGCGTGGTTCACCACGGGGGACGCGGAACGGCTGCCGTACTCCGACGGGGGCTTCGACGCCGTGGTCTGCGAGTGCGCCCTGTGTACGTTCCCCGACAAGGCGCGTGCCGCCGCCGAGTTCGCCCGCGTCCTGAGGCCCGGCGGCCGGGTCGGCATCACCGACGTCACCGTCACGCCCGACCGCCTGCCGCCCGAGCTGACCACGCTCGGCGCGCGCGTCGCCTGCGTCGCCGATGCCCGCCCTCTGGCCGAGTACGCGGAGATCCTGGCGGCCGCCGGGCTGCGCACCGTACACACCGAACAGCACGACCGGGCCGTGCTTCGCATGGTCGACCAGATCGAGGCGCGGCTGAGCCTGCTGCGCATCACCGCGCCCGACAAGCTCGCCGCGGGCGGAGTGGACCTCGACGCCGCCCCGGCCGTGTTCGCCGCGGCCCGCACGGCCATCGCCGAGGGCGCTCTCGGGTACGCCCTGCTCGTGGCGGAGAAGCCGCTACCCCCTGGTACGTAAGCGTCCTCACATACGTGTGCGCGCCAGGAGTCATAGCGTCGAAGCGCAAGCAGGAACCAGGAGCCTTCGGCCCTTCGGCCAGGAAGGGGTTTCGGCCATGACAACCGCCGTGCACGTACCGCCCAGAATCGCCGTCATCCCGCTGCACGCCGTATGGGGCGCCGCGGCCGGTCTGGTCGGCGGGGTCGGCATGGGCATCTGGATGTCGGTGTCCGAACCGATGCCGGACACCGCGATGATCACGATGGTCGCCGGTCTCCTCGGCTCGACCAACGCCTTCGTCGGCTGGCTCATCCACCTGTCCATCGCCCTCTTCGCCGGCACCGTCTTCGGCGTCCTGCTGGGCCAGTTCGCCCGGAATTTCGCGCCCGCCGTCGTCCTCGGCCTGGCGTACGGCGCCGTGTGGTGGACCGTCGGCGCCCTGTGGATCATGCCCGCGAACATGGGCATGCCGGTCTTCGAATGGAACGACGTCACGAGCTCCAGCCTCGGCGCCCACCTCGTCTTCGGGCTCCTCGCCGGACTGACGTTCGCGGCGATCGCCCAGGCGACGGGCAGGCAGCGGACGGGCGAGGCCAGCGGATGACAGCGATTCCGCCGGCTTCACCACTCGGTCCCGCCACACCGCCCCGGGGTACGGAACCGCGCGGCGCCACCCGGGACGGTTACTGTCTGGCAAACAGCGCCGGAGCGCTGGGAAGCCCGGCGTGGGGCGCCGCGCCCCCGCCGTGGGCACCGGGACGACGCGAGGAGACACGCCTCATGACCCACGCCGGAGAGGGCTCCGAGGAGTCCGACCGGACCTGGTGCATCGCCGAGGTCGACATCTTCCGCGACCTCAGCGAGCGGGAGATGGAGGCCATCGCCGCGGCGGCTCCGATGAAGTCCTACAGCGCGGGCGAGATCCTCTACTCCCCGGCCCAGCCCTCCGAGGTGCTCTTCATCCTCAAGAAGGGCCGCATCCGCATCTTCCGCGTCTCCGCCGACGGCCGCGCCCTGACCACCGCGATCATCACGCCGGGCACGATCTTCGGCGAGATGGTCCTCCTCGGCCAGCGAATGTACGACAACTACGCCGAGGCCCTGGACGACACCGTCGTGTGCGTCATGAGCCGCGCCGACGTCCACCGCTTCCTGCTGGCCGACACCCGTATCTCGGCGCGCATCACCGCGATCCTCGGTCACCGCATCGCCGACCTCGAACAGCGCCTGTCCGACAGTGTGTTCAAGACCGTCGCCCAGCGCGTGGCCACCACCCTGATCACCCTCACGGCTGCCCAGCCCCCGTCCACACCGCTACGGCCCGGGGGCAGACACCCGCAGATCGCCCTCACCCACGAACAGCTCGCCGCCCTCGCCGGTACCTCCCGCGAAACCTGCACCAAGGTCCTGCGGGACTACGCCGACCACGGCCTGATCCGACTCGCGCGAGGCCGGATCACCGTCCTCGACACCGACCGCCTCCGCGACGAGGCCGGCTAGGGCCGGGCACGATGGCACCCCCACTACCGGCCAGGGCGTCGTCGGGGGATCTCGGTCATCACGCATCAACGGTGGTTGCTAGCCTTGCTGGGCCTCGTCCGATGACCGCGGGAGTTCTTGTGAGTGATGGGCCTGCTCAGGACCTGATGGGCACGGTGCGTCGGATCGACTCGCTGTTGGACCGCATGGGACTGAACCGCGACGACGTGCTGCGGGTGGAGGGCGAGGGCGGGCTCTCGTACGCCTCCGGGGTGGCCGTGGAGGAGGTGCGGGAACTGCTGCGCGGTGAGCGGTCCGCCGAGGGGCGGGAGGTGGACGTGGTCGAGGCGCGCCACCGGCGCGTGGTCGAGCGGATCCTGTTCCTGCGCGCGACGCGACTGCGTGCGGCCGCGGACGGCAGCAGGCGGGCCCACTCCCTGGCGGAGATAGCGGCCGGCGCGGGAACGAGTGCGCAGTGGCTCGACAAGATGATCAAGACGGGCCGTGCTCCGAACCTCGACCACGCCGCCGGGATCGCGGGTTTCTTCGGAGAGAAGATCGAGTTCCTGGTCGCCGAGCCGGCGGAGTCGCTGGACCGCGTCCTCCAGCAGATCCACAAGGACCTGCTGGAGCGGACCGTGGAGCGCCAGGACCAGGACCTGCGGCGCCTGCGAACCGCAGGACCCGCGAGCGAGGTGGACCCCTCGCTCGGCGTCGTCGCGTACGCCGCCCGGGCCTTGGCCGACGTGCCGGAGGACACCGCTCAGCCCTTGATCGCCTTGATCGAATCCGTCGCGCGGCGCTCCCGGGAGGAGCGCGCCAGGGAGGCCCGCGCCGCCCTCGGGACAGCGTTGGTGCACAATGACGTCGATTGATCGCGGCCGCGTGGACACCACGGCTCACCAGCGGTAACGCACAAGGAACGATGCACGGGGGGCTGTGCATCCGGGACGAGGGACGGGTGGCACGGGGTGGGGGTCTCCCGCGAGATGAAGCGGTATCGCGACGCGCTGTTCACGGGGCTGTCGCAGCCGGTTCCCGAGCAGCCGGTGGAGCTGCTGAAGGCGATCTGCGCGTGTGCCGCACGGAGCAGCGGGCGCGAAGTGCGCTTGATGCTGGAGGAGTTCCCGCCGGGCTCGGTGACAGGCCTGTGGCTGGACATGGGCGACTACGACCTGATCGTCCTCGAGGCGAACACCTCTCCCCTGCACCAGGTCGTGATCCTCGGGCACGAGCTGTGGCACCTCAAGGAGGGGCACTGCGGTCATGGCAGTGCGGCCGGTGCGATGGCCGCGGCCCGCATGCTTGGGGACCGCTGGAGCCTTGAAGACGCGGTCTCCTACGTCGCCGCCCGTACGGAGCCGGACCTCGAAGAGGAGCGGCGTGCGGAGAAGTTCGGCCGGATGCTGGCCGACCGAGTCAGGCCCTGCCTGGAGCGCAGGCGTGGCACGACGCCCTTCGGCGGAGTGACCGGCCGCATCTGGGCGTCGTTCAGAGGATGACGGGCGAGAAGGCGTGAATCTCTACATCCCGGCCGCCGCGCTCGGCATCGTGCTGATAGTCAAACTTCCCTCGCTGGTGAGGCGTTGGTCCAGTCCCGTGGTCCGCAGCGTCAACGCCGTGATCTTCCTGCAGGCCGCGGCGTTCTTCTTCTCGGCGCCCCCGACAATCCGGGTCGTCAACGAGATGACCGGCGTCAGCAACTTCTCGGCGGTGCTGGTCTACTGCATCCTCTCCGCCTACGCGTGTGCCTGCAGGGTCCTCATGGAGAACTGGCGCGAGGACGTGGAGGTCCTCCCCCACACCCGCCGGCGGGTCAGGCGTTGGATCGGAGGCCATGGCGTCGTGACCATCCTGCTCATCGCCTGTTTCGTACGGGGCGAAGCGCCGGTCGAACGGCAGCATGACTTCGAGACGTACTACGCCAGCACTCCTTTCATACGCGAGATGGTGCTGCTCTGCCTGTTCGCCGTCAGCGCCGCTGCCGCCTCTGCGGCCGCCGCGTGCTGGAAATGGGCGCGCGACATCCGCGGGGTGTACCCCGAGCGGAGGACACCGGCCGGAGGCTTGCTGCGCATCGGACTCACCGTCCTGGCCATCGGTTTCCTGACCAATGTCACTTACGGTACGGGCAAGCTGGCCGCGGTCGTGGCCGCCTGGAGCGGCCGGGACTGGGAACCGCTCAACCGGGCGGCCATGTCCTTCGCCTGCCTCGGCACCCTCCTGGTCGCCGCCGGCTTCCTCATCCCCATCGTCGGCCCCTGGCTCGCCGCACAGGTCTTCGGGCCGCTGCGGACTCTGCGCGCCCTGGGCCCCCTGCGACGGACCCTGTGTCGCGTCGGCGGTCCCCGTGACCGGATGCGGCTCCCCACTCCCTGGAGCGCGGGCCCGGGCCGGCGCCTGACGGACCGGATGACTGACATCCACGACCGGATGCTGGAACTCGGGGCGTACTGCTCGGACGACGTGCGAGCGCACGCCTACACCGAGGCCCTCCGGGGCGGCGGGACGAAGGCCGAAAGCGTCGCCATCGGGCTGGCCGCAATGTTCACGGCCGCGGCCGGCGCCCGTGCCCGCGGCATGCCGGCGGACAAGGACCAAGGCGTGATGGCGGTTCGGGCGCTGCGTGCGGCCGAGGCCGAGTACCAGGACCTCCTGGTCGGCATCTCCCGGGCCCTCGGCTCGGTCACAGCCACGTCGCCTTCGACCACGGAGTGACAGCGCGGCCTGCCGGCCAGACGTGGTTCGGCGGCACCACCGCGTCGGTGGTGCCGCCGTGTTCCGCCGGACGGGTTACGTCCGTTGCGTCGGTGTCTGCCGGTCAGGTGTTACGGAGCGACCGGCAGGTCCGGGGTCAGGAGCGTCGGGATGCTCCAGCGCTGGGCCGGAGTACCGTTGCAGCCCCAGATCATGAACTTCGTACCCCAGTCCCGCTTCGCCTGCGGCAGGTCGAAGCAGTTGTCCGACTGCGGGTTGTAGATGCTGCCGTCGGCGCGGGGCAGCCACTGCTGGCCGCCCTCGCCCAGGCACTGCCAGAAGATCAGGTCGGTGCCCTGCGCGGTCTGGTTGCCCCGGACTGCGACGCATTGACCCTTCTGGGTCAGGGTGCCGTTGGCGTTGACGCTGAACTTCTGAGGGTCGGAGCCGTTGCAGTCCCACAGCTGCGGCTGGTTGCCGTTGCCGTTGGCGCCCTGCGGCGTGTCCACACAGAAGTCGGGCGACGCCGCGTACCGGATCGGCAGATCCGTGGTCGTGGCCGGCGGCACGTGGTTCTGGAAGACGGACAGGCCGGCGATGGCACCGCTGAGATAGTTGCTGGGCTTGCTGATGTACTTGTACCGGCCCAGGACCAGGGAGCCGCTGGGTGCGGGGCTGGTGCCGGCCTTGTGGTAGCCGCTGGAGGCCAGCGTGCCGTTCACGTACAGGCTCATGGCGCCCGTGGTGGCGTTGTAGGTGGCCGTCAGCTGGGTCCAGACGCCCGGCTTGAAGGTGTTGGCCGGGGTGACGGTCGAGTTGTAGTCGTACGGCCAGCCGTCGTCGTCACCGCGCGCGATGGCGAAGCGCCAGTGGCCGGAGTCGGCCCACAGCATGAACGCGCTGGCATGCGTGGTGTCCTGACTGACGATCACACCGTCGGCCGCGTTCATCTTCGCCCAGGTGGAGACGGTGAAGGACTGCCGGGTGTCGACGGGCTTGGCGGGGCCGGTGATGACCGACTTCGCCACGTCGTCGAAGACAGCGACCTTGCGGGAGCGGCCGTCGACGGTCTCGGTGGCGTAGGTGACGGCGGTGGCGATGGCGTCGTTGGAGATGCCGCTGCCGTTCTTGGCCGGGACGGCCTTGGTGTCACCCTCCAGGCGCCACTGCACCGTCGGGGCCTGCGCGTCGCCACGGACGTGGTAGCCGCCGTAGCCGCTGACCGCACCGGACGTGTTGGTGCCTGCCCAGGCATGCAGGGTGCCATCCGTGCCCACGGCCCAGAAGTCCGGGACGTCATCGCCGGTCACGTCACCGTCGGAACCCACTCGCGGGTAGTCCGCGCCCTTGATCCCGTACCCGATACGGGTGGCCGGCTGCGCCGCCAGACCCGTGACGACGATGTGGCCGTCGACGGCGCGAGTGGTGGTGGTCAGCCTGTACTGGAAGATGTCGCCGTTGGTGCGGTTGCGCACCCACAGCGCCGGGGCGGTGTCGGTGGTGGCACCGATGTTGAGGGCATTGCCGGGGACCATCAGGTCCTTGTCGTCCCAGGTGCCGCTCGCGTCGACGAGGGTGGGCGCGGCGAGGGTCTGGTTGGTCTTGACCGGGTAGAACCACAGGTTGCCGGACTCCACGGCCAGCAGGCCGGTGGCGTCGGTGACCTGACGGCTGGGCGTGCGGGTGGTGCGGGCCGGGCCTGTCGGGGTGATCTGGCTGGAGTACTGCCAGGTCGTCACGTTGTGGTAGCCGGTGCAGGCTGTGGTGTGCGTGGTCGAGCACTCCGGCTTTTCGAGCGTGGTCTTCGTGCCGAGCGTGAAGCGGCCCGGGTCGGAGAGGGTGTTGTCGTAGACGAAGAGCTGCGATCCGCCCAGCGCGCCGGGGCTGGCCGGCTCCTGGTGAACGAACAGGTCGTCCACGTTACGGCCCGGGTCGAGCGAGCCGCGGTGGACCGTGCGGTACTCCTTCCAGGTCCGGCCAGAGGGGACCTCGGGGGCCTGGAGCGCGGTCGCGGCGGTCCCGCTGGGGATCATGCTGCGGCTGGTGCCGTCCGTGGCCCGGCCGTGCGTGACCAGATTGCCCGCCGCGTCGGGGACCAGGATGTCCGAGCGCGCGTCACCGGTGGTGTCACCGAAGGCGACCGCACCGTCCTTCCACGGCACGTAGAACGCGTACGACTGGGTTTGCGAGGAGTTACCGGCCTCGTCCAGGACCCTCGCGTAAACGATGTTGGTGCCCCAGTGCAGGGGCTTGACACTGATGGCGCTCACGCTGAGGGGGCTGCCGGCCGGCGCGCACTGCTGCTGGGCGCCGGTGAGCTGCGGGTCGAAGCCCCACTGGACACAGGCCAGTCCGGAGCTGCGCAGGCCGGCGCCCGGGCTCGGGTCGGACGCGACGATGGGCAGGGAGCCCGTGTCACCGAGGCGCAGGTCGGTGATCTGGCCGTTGCCGGCCGGCGGGAACTGGGTGGCCGGATCGGTGAACTGGCCGAACTCCAGGATCGGCGGCGTCAGGTCGACCGCGAAGTGGCAGGAGGAGGTGGCGGGGCCGCGCAGCAGGCCGTCGTCGCCCTGGACCGCCCAGCCGTAGTTGTGACCGTCCTTGATGGCGTCGAGCGGGGTGGTGTACGTGGCGTCGGTGCCGGTGCCGACGAAGCCGGACCAGCCCGTGTTCACGGTCGCGCCCGTGTTGTGTTCCCACATGTTCACGTACTGGGTGAGCTGGCCCTGGTTGGGGCTGCTGACCTTCGAGGCGATCGTGACGGTGGGGGTGGTGATCCAGCCGAACTGATCGCCGGGGATGTCTCCGCAGGCCTGGGTGTCGCCCGCGACCACGCGGCGCGGAGCGGGAACGGTGCGCTGGTTCTCCGGGACGCGCGGCGGGAAGTCGTACTCGGCGCTGAGCACCGCGGTGTACGCGAACCGCTTGAAGGCGATCTTGTCGCCAGTGCCCTCCTGGCCGGTCAGGGCGAAGGCGAGCGGGGTGCCGGTGTCGCGGATGCCGTCACGCATGGCGTTGGTGACGTTGAAGTCCACGGGGATGTTGGCGTAGCAGTCACCGCTGTTGCCGTTGCCGCCGACGGACTGGTTCTGGATCCACTCGCGAATCTGGTGGTTGCTCCACTTGACCGAGGAGCCGAACGCGCCGGCCCGGTACAGGTGCACCGGGTACGTGTTCGTGCACGACCAGTCCGCCGAAATGTACTGCTCCAGACGGAGGTTGGCGTAGTTGATGGTGGCGCCCGCGTAGCCGTTCAGGTCGAACTCGTACAGCGCGCGCTCAATGCCCTTGCTGGTCTCCCAGCCCTGGTAGCCCACGCCCGGACGGTCCCGGTCTGCGGAACCGGTGCGGTCGTAGTTGCCCGCGTCGTACGCCTGCTGGACCCACGCGTGGTGCTGCTTGCCCCGGCTGTCCACGGACCACGAGGGGTCGACGTAGATGGGGTACTTGGTGCCGGCACCGTCGAGCAGCTCGGCGCTGGGCGCCAGGGCGATCTCGCCCGTGGCCCGCTTCGCCGCGCCGGTCACCTTCGCGCGGGTGACCGGGATCCGGGCCACGGAAGCATCGGCTCCGGGTCCGTCGGCGCTGCTGAGGCCGGTTGCGGCCTCGAAGTCGGCGTAACGGGAACCGCGACGCGCACCGGACTTGCGTGCCTCGCCGGCCGACCACATCAGCGGAGCCGGGGCGCGGAAGACCGTGTCCTTGCCCGCGGCCGCGGTGAGGCTGCCGTCCTTGCCCTGGGCCAGCGTCAGACCGCTGGTCTCGGTGGGGAACACCAGGTCGCGCACGGCCGGGTTGGCCGCCGCCGTGGGCGTGCGCAGCACGACCACAGTGGTGTAGCCGCCGTACTTGGTGGCGCTCACCTGAAGGTCGGTGTCGGGGGCCACGCCTTCGAACAGGGCGTCGTTGCCCCGCAGTACGGGCTTGGGCAGCGCGCCCGGGAACGGCGAGGACACCGACAGCTTCTTGCCGTCCTCGGTCGTCATCGTCGCCAGCGGACCCGTGCCGCCGCCGGAGATGACCAGGCCCGAACTCGACGCCTTCGGCGCCACGGTGCCGTCCGCTCGGACGGCCAGCGTGTCATCCAGCGTCAGCCAGCGGCCCTTGGCGCCCTTGGTGCGCTGCGGCAGCACGTGGCTCTCGGAGCGCAGCTTCCCCTTCGGAGTGGCGACCGTGGTCGCGTACTCCGTCGTCAGCTCCGGGACCGGCACATCCTTGCCGGTCTTCGCCGCCAGCTCCCATGCCCGCTCGACCCCCGTGCGTGCGGACATTTCTGACGGTGCGGTGGGCCTGGTCGCGGTGCCGGCTGCTGCGGGCGCCACCGACGCTCCCGGCTTGGCCGGAGCGTCAGGCAGAGGCAACGGCGCGGCCTCCGCGACATACGGCGTCGCCAGCAGCAGGACCGTCGAGGCCCCCACCGCCAGACCGGCGGAAACCGGCTTCCGCCAGCCGGCTCTTCGTGCATTGGACATGCGAGTGCCCACTCCCCTAGACGAGTTGAGTCCCTGATCAGACAGGCAAGGACCGGGGCACTGTGGCAGGCGACGACACAGACGATCAACAGGCGGACGGATCGATTCCGCCCCTCTCGCGCGGAGTCATGACCATTTGGGCCCCAGGGTGACCTTTCCCACCCGTCCATAAACTGTTGTTGATAGTGACTCAACGATCGTTCACTGCTAACTTCCCCCGTTTAGACCGGCAGTTAAATGGAACTGGGGCTTCCATTACCTCGTTCCGGCCCCTGCAATCCCCCTCTTCACACCCATTTGTCGCAAGGTCCGGCCCTCATGGCCGGGACCTTGTCTCTCTGCTGTCCACAGACGGAGGAACCCTCATGTCAGTCATTGGCGTGCGCCGAAGAACGCGCACGTTCCGCTCACGGGTGGCCGGTCCGGTCATCCTGGCGCTCGCCGCCTCGCTGCTCGGCGCACCGGCGGTGCAGGCGGCGCAGGCCGGGACCGAGGCCGCCGAGGCGGACTTCTCGAAGATCTGGAAGCCCCCGCACCGGCCGCTGCCCGGCACCAAGCCGGTCAAGGCCGCCGATGTCCGCAGGGCCCATGCGGTCAAGCCCCGTTACCCGGTGCCCGCGCGCTCCACGGCGCAGCCCAGGACGCCGTTCCCCGCTCCGGCTGCCGGCAGCGCCGACCTGACGGGCGCCCCCGGCACGGCTCCGGTCCAGGCCGGCCGCCTGCCGGTGTGGGTGTCCCCGAAGGGCATCACCGCCAAGGCGGGCACGGCCTCGCGGGGCTTGGGCGGCAAGGTCACGGTGGTCCGCGCCGACGACCGTTCCGCGCGTGACGTCGGGGTCAACGGCGCCCTGTTCAGCCTCGCCGCCCAGTCGTCCGGTACCTCCCGGACGGCTTCCCGTGTCCAGGTCGGCCTGGACCTCGCCGGCCTGCAGGCCGCGACCGGGGGCGAGTTCGCCTCCCGCGGCCGCCTGGTGACGTTGCCCGCCTGCGCGCTGACGACACCGAAGGTGCCGTCCTGCCAGGTGCGTACACCGCTGACCACGCGCTACGACAAGGCGACCAAGCGGCTGATCGCCGACGTGGCACTGCCGACGGCCGCGGTCCCCGCCCCCTCCCTCGTAGCGGGCGCGGCGAAGGCCAACAGCCTCCTGCTCGCCTCCCCCGCCGCCCCGATGCTGCTGGCCGCCGAGACCGACTCCTCGGGCCCTGGCGGCACGTACGAGGCCACCGCGCTCGACTCCTCGCAGGCCTGGGCCTCGGGCGGCAGCTCCGGCGCGCTGACCTACGACCACCCCATCCAGCTTCCGCAGGCCCTGGGCGGCAGTGCCCCAGAGGTCGCGCTGAGCTACAACTCCTCCTCGGTGGACGGGAAGACCTCCGTCACGAACGCGCAGGCCTCCTGGATCGGTGACGGCTGGGACTTCAACCCCGGTTACATCGAGCGCGTCTACAAGCCCTGCGACAAGGCGGGCATTCCCGACTCGGGCGACGCCTGCTGGGCGGGGTTCAACGCCTCCCTGTCGCTGGGCTCGCACTCGGGCGCCCTGGTACGTGACGACAAGGCGGGCTCGGCGACGGCCACCACCGACGCCGCTACCGGCGTGTGGCGCCTGAAGAACGACGACGGCACGAAGATCGAGTTCGGCTCCGGAGCCTCCAACGGCGTCCGGGACGGCGCGTACGCGAAGGTCACCGACTCCACGGGCACCACGTACTACTTCGGCGTCAACCACCTGCCCGGCGGTGACAAGACCGACCCGGCCACCAACTCCGTGTCCTCCGTGCCGGTGTACTCGCCCAAGAGCGGCCAGCCGTGTCACGACGCCGCCAAGGGCACCGGCTCCTGGTGTCAGATGTGGCAGCGCCTCTCGCTCGACCAGGTCGTCGACGCGCACGGAAACCTCACCACGTACACGTGGGCTCCGGAGACCAACTGGTACAAGCGCGGCGCGGGCCAGAACAACGGCACCGGCACGATGACCCAGTACACCCGGGCCACCACCCTCGCGAGCATCGGCTACGGGCAGAAGCTCTCCGACCAGATCGCGGCCAAGGGCGCGCTCCAGCCCGCCGCCAAGGTCGACTTCACCGTCTCCGAGCGCTGCGTCGCGGCCGGCACGGCCTGCGACCCCGTCAACCGGACTGTCGCCAACAAGGCCAACTGGCCCGACGTACCGGTGGACAACGAGTGCAAGAGCACCGGCACCTGCGTCTACTACAGCGCCACGTACTTCACCACCAAGCGCCTGACGCAGATCACCACCCAGGCCCGCGTCGGCAACGCCTGGCAGGACGTGGACTCCTACAAGCTGGTCCACTCCTTCCCCGACCCGAAGGACGCGGGCAGCCAGCGTGCCCTGTGGCTGGACTCCGTCCAGCACACCGGCAAGACCGCCACGCCGAACGTCGACCTTCCGGCCGTGTCGTTCACACCCGTCATGCTCCCCAACCGGGTGGACGGGACAAACCTGGTACCGGCCCCGCCGATCATGAACCGTGCGCGCATCCAGCAGATCCGCAACGAGACCGGCGGCGTCCTGAACGTCGACTACAACCTCCCGGACTGCTCGCGCATCAGCAACGTGATGCCGGCGGCCGAGGACAACAACACCCGGGCCTGCTACCCGGTGCGCTGGTCCCCGCCCGGTTCGGTGGCCGACTCCGATCCGGTACTGGACTGGTTCCACCACTACACGGTCAAGTCGCTCACCGAGAACGACATCGCCACCGACTCCCCGCAGAAGATCACCTCCTACGCGTACGACTCTGCCGCCTGGCACCGTGACGACAGCGAGCTGACCGAGACCAACGCCCGTACCTGGGGTGACTTCCGCGGTTTCGCCAAGGTGACCACCACCATCGGTTCGGGCACCGACGGCCCCAAGTCACAGACCATCACCACCTATCGCCAGGGAATGGACGGTGACATCCGCAAGGACGGCACCGCCCGCTCCGCGCACCTGACGGACGCGCTGGGCCGGGACGTCACCGACGTGGACTGGCTCAGCGGCCAGGTCCTGCAGACCGAGGCTTTCGACCAGGCGGGCGGCACCGCCGCCACCCAGACCGTGAACGCTGCCGACGACCCGGTCACCACCGCCACCCACGCCCGCACCGGCCTGCCCGCCCTCGTCGCCCGCTACGCGGGAACCAGGCTCACCACCACGACCCGGGTGAAGCTGGCGGACGGCAGCTGGCGGACGAGCAGCAGCAGCCAGGTCACCGACCCCGCCCAGAACAACCGGACGGTGACCTCGCTGGAGCAGGCCGACGGTGTCCCGGACGAGTGCACCCGTACCAGCTACGCGAGCGGGCCGGACGCCCAGCGCACCGGTCTGGTCTCCGAGGTCCTCAAGGTCTCGGGCGCTGACGCCTGCACCGCGGACCCCATCGCCGCGAACACGGTCTCCCGGGCCCGTACCTTCTACGACGGCCTCGGCTACGGCCAGGCGGGCGCCGCGGGCGCCGCGACCAAGAGCGAGATCCTGGACCGGTACGCCGCTGACGGCACCCCGGTCTTCGTCACGGCGGCCACCACCACGTACGACGTTTACGGCCGCGTCACCTCGACGACCGACCCGAACAGCAAGGACGCACAGCACCCGAACGGCACCACCACCAGCACGGTCTACACCCCGACCGCCGCCGGCGAGCTACCCGGCACGGTGACGGTCTCCGCGCCCGTCCCTGGCCAGGCCACAGGCACCTGGGACACCGTCACCACCTATGACGCCCGCCGGTCGCTGCCCCTGAAGGTGACCGACCCGAACCAGAAGACGACGACCAACGCCTACGACGCGCTGGGCCGCATGACCGCGGTGTGGACGCCGGGACGCACCCCGGAGGCCAACCCCAACGCAGACGTGGTGTTCGGCTACCGCGTCTCCAACCAGGCGGGCGTCCCCTCCACGATCACGACCGGCAAGCTGACCGTGGACGGCACCACCCCGGTGCGGACCACGTCGATCCAGCTGATGGACGGCTTCGCCCACACCCGCCAGACGCAGTCCACCCCGGCGAATCCGGCCTACACCGGCCGCCTGGTGACGGACAGCCGGTTCGATTCGCACGGCCGGGAGAAGTCGGCCAACGCGGCCTGGTACAACGACGCTTCGGCACCGAAGGACATCCTGGTCGCCGCCGCGGACAGCACCATCCCCTCGCAGACGCGGACCAGCTACGACGGCCTCGACCGGGTGACCGTCGTCTCGACGTGGTCGCTGGGCACGGAGCAGCACCGTACGACGACCAGCTATCCGGGCGCGGACCGCACCGATGTCCTGCCGCCGAAGGGCAGCGCACCGACGTCGGTGTTCACGAACGCCCTGGGCCACACCACCGAGCTGTGGCAGTACTCCACTCCCACGCCCACCGGTCTGGCCTCGGACGCGGCCGTCACCCGCTACACCTCGACTTTGGACGGCCAGCCCCTGACCCGCAAGGACGCCGTGGGCAACGTCTGGTCGTACACCTACGACCAGCGGGGCCGCCAGGTCAGCGCGAGCGACCCGGACACGGGTACGACCACCCAGACGTACGACGAGGCCTCCCGTCTGTCGACCATCACCAACGCCAAGAACCAGACGCTCGTCTACACCTACGATCTGCTCGGCCGGAAGACAGGCCTGTACGACGGCAGCGTGAGCGCCGCCAAGCAGCTGGCCAGGTGGACCTTCGACACGGCGACCAACGGCAAGGGCATGCCCGCCACGTCCACCCGCTTCGTGGGCGGTTCCGACGGCAAGGCGTACACCAGCGCCGTGACCGGCTACGACGACGGCGCCCGGGTCACGGGCACGACGATCACCATGCCCGGCACGGACGCGGGGCTCGCTTCCGGCACCTTCACGTACAGCGTCAGCAGCACGCACGACCGGCTCACCGGCAACCCGAAGAGCACGGTCCTGCCGGCGCTCGGCGGGCTGCCGCTGGACGACATCGCGTACTCGTACAACGACTACGGCCAGCTGTACAAGTACGCCGGTGCCACCACGTACGACACGCAGACCGAGTACGACGCCTTCGGGCGCGTGATCCGGTCCACCGTCAACCCGTGGGCCTCCCAGGTCGTGTCCACCACGGTCTACGACCAGGCCACCGGGCGGATCCGCGACCAGTTCACCGACAAGCAGACCTCGACCACCGGCGCGGTGCAGCAGACCGGCTACACATACGACCAGGCCGGCCGGATCACCTCGCTCACCAGCATCGCGGACAACACCCCCGCGCAGACCGACCGTCAGTGCTTCGCGTACGACCACCTGGGCCGGCTGACGACGGCGTGGACGGACACCGGCGGCATCAGCCGGCCCGACCCGCTCACGCACCAGACGGCCGACCAGGGCGCGTGCGCGAACACCACCCCGACCAGCGGTGCCGTCGCCCCGGCGCTGACCACCGTCGGCGGACCGGCCCCCTACTGGCAGGAGTACGCGTACGACCTGACGGGCAACCGCACCAAGCTGGTCCGTCACGACCCGGCGGGTGACACCACCAAGGACGCCATCACCACCCAGACGTTCGGTACTCCGGGGCAGCAGAACGCCCCGACGTCCGCGCCCGCCACGGGCGGCGGCACGGGCGGTCCGCACGGGCTGCTGCTCTCCACGACGAAGACCGGGACGAGCACCAACAACGACAAGTTCCAGTACGACGAGACCGGCGCCACCACCTCCTACCGGGCCGGCAAGGCCGGCACGAGCAGCCTGACGTGGAACAGCGAGGGCAAGCTCGCCTCGCTGACCATGGCCGCCCAGATCAAGGGCATCGGCGGCAAGTGCCTGGACGCGGCGGGCGGTTCGACCGCGGTCGGCAGCCCGCTGCAGATCTACACGTGCAACACGGGCGCGGGGCAGAAGTACTCCACCGCGAACAGCACGCTGTCCAGCGGCAACCGGTGTGTCCAGGCCATGGGCACAACGGCCGGATCGCTGATCACCTTCCAGGACTGTGACGGCGGCGCCGACCAGACCTGGACCCCGCGCGCCGACAGCACGCTGTACAACCCCGCTTCCGGCCGCTGCCTCGCGGTGCCGGGCGACGTCAGCACCGACAGCACGGACCTCGTGCTGGGCGACTGCGGCACCACCGTGCCCGCCGGGCAGAAGTGGACCATTCCGAACACCACCACGACGTACCTGTACGACGCGGACGGCAACCTGCTGATCCGCCGCAACCCCACGACGGCCACGCTCACCCTCGGTAATGACGAGCTGACGGTGAACACGGCCACCCAGGCCCGCACCGGCATCCGCTACTACCCCATCCCCGGCGGCATGACCATCGTGCGCACCGGGGCGGGCACCGCCGCCGGGGCGTTCGTCGCCCAGATCGCCGACCACCACGGCACGAACAACCTCAGCATCGACCTGTCGACGCTGGCGGCCACCCGCAGCCGTACCGACGCCTTCGGCAACCTCCGGGGCACCCAGCCCCCGGGCTGGTCCGGCAACAAGGGGTTCGTCGGCGGCCAGGAGGACGACACCACCGGGCTCACCAGCCTCGGCGTCCGCCTGTACCAGCCGACGACGGGCCGCTTCATCAGCCCCGACCCGCTGCTGTCACCGACGGACCCGCAGCAGTGGAACGGCTACGCCTACGCGAACAACGACCCGGTCGACAACACCGACCCGGACGGCCGCATGTGCCTGCACGGCGCGCCGGGCGGCGGGGCCGACGGGATCTGCGCCGGCGTCGAGGGAGACACCGACGGAGTGGTCGGCGACTACTCCGACAACTGCGCCAACGACTCCTGCCGCGCGGCCTCGGACGCGATGGCGGACCAGGCGCGGAAGAAGGGTAAGTACAACAAGACGCCGGACGGCAAATGGCGGCGAGGGTACAACACCACGCCGCTCGACAACTACAAGTACTCCTACAAGTACTCCTACAGGCACTACCTGGGCCCGGTATCGGAGACCGGCTCGCCCGAACATGTGATGTCGGTCTTCCAGAAGAACCCGCTAAAGGTCTTCCCTTTCCCGATCACCGGCTGCACCGAGTTCTCCGAGGGGGCCGAGTGCACCCTGCACCCCGACGGATCCAACGTGCACCCGACCTGGATCGGAATCCCAGGCGACGTGCGAGTGTCGGTCGCGGCGACCAGTTTCACCTTCGAGGTGGTGAGCGAGGGGTACTTCGACGACCGCGGTTCGACCATCACCTTCAGCGTCGAGCAGAAGGGTGAGGACGTCTACCTCCGCCAGGACGCTATGACTACCGGCTCCAAGTTCCTCCCGACCATGGCCGTCTTCGCCGGCTTCGCGGAGAGCGAGTGGAAGAAGCAGGCCGCAACCCTTGCCATGCTGGTCAAGCCGTGCAAGGTGGGCGAGAGTCGGCTTCCCCCTGACCCGTGGAAGCAGATCGTGGACAACAGGAGGGCCAAGTGGTGACACACGGCTCCGCTGTCTCCTGACCGGACCGACGGAAGCCCCCGGCCGCACCCCGCGGCCGGGGGCTTCCTCCTGTCCGGCCGGTGACCTGCCGGTGCTTCGGCCCGCCAACCGGCGTTCGCTCGCCGCCGGGCGGAGGGACAGCCGCCACCTGCCTGCCTTCGCCCTCGCGGGCAGCACCACGGCATCCACTCATGTGGGACCGGACGGGTCGACCGTCTCATGCATCCCTTGGCTACTTCTGAGTCACCTCTGTGATCGGGTAGCGTCCGCAGCTGCCCGATCCGCTTCGAAGCTCCTGCTCCGTTTTGAGGACCCATGCCTGCCAGTGATGTCCCCGCCTTCGGTGCCCCACGAGGGCGCCGCTCCGCCAGCGCGGCCACCTTGCGGTCCGCCCGGGTCCGGCCGTCCCGGATACCGGGTGGCGGAGCTCTGGTCCCTTGAGATTCCGGATCAGACGCCCAGTCAGTACGCCCGAGGCCCCGGACCCGAACGATCCGGCACCCGCCCCGGGCGTGTACACCGCCGAGCCGGAGGTCGCCGAGGCGCCTTTGTCGGCCCACGAGATAGAGCTCATTCGCGCCTCCGTCTCGGTGGTCGAGCCACTCGCCGCAGACATGACGGTCTACTTCTACGCGATCCTCTTCGCCCGCCATCCCGAGGTGCGGCCGATGTTCCCGCCGGGGATGGACGCCCAGCGCGGCCGCCTGCTGCGCGCGCTGCTGCGCATCGTCGACCTGGTCGACGATCCGGAGAACCTGGTCCGCTTCTGCGGACACCTCGGGCGTGACCACCGTAAATTCGGCGCACTCCGGGCGCACTTCCCCGCCGTGGGTGAATGCCTCCTCGCCTCGCTCGCCCGCTACGCCGGTCCCGCCTGGACCCAGGACATCGCCGCCGCGTGGACCAAGGCATACGGAGCGGTCGCCGACGTCATGATCAGCGCCGCCGAGCAGGACGCGACGGCACGGCCCGCCGTCTGGTCCGCCACGGTCGTGGACCTCGTCCCCTGCGGGCCCGGCATCGCCGCGGTCACCCTGCATCCCCACATGCCCTACGAGCATGCCGCCGGTCAGTACGTCAGTATCGAGACCCCCTGGCATCCCAAGCAGTGGCGCTACTACTCCCCCGCCAACGCGCCCCGCGAGGACGGCACCCTCACCTTCCACGTACGGGCCGTGCCCGGTGGCGCGGTCAGCAATGCGCTGGTGCACCGGGCCGCGGTGGGCGACGTGGTCCACCTGGGCGCGCCGATGGGCGACATGGTGCTGGACGCCGCCGTCCACAGCGACCTGCTCTGCGTGGCGGGCGGCACCGGCCTCGCCCCCATCCGCGCGCTCATCGAGGAGGTGGCCCGGCGCGGCGGCCGGCACCAGGTGAACCTCTTCCTCGGCGCCCGCACCGGTGCCGAGCTGTACGGGGTGGACGACATGCTGCGCATGTCACAACGGCATCACTGGCTGACGGTCAGGGGGGCGGTCTCGGACGAGTACATCCCCGGGATCCGGGGGTCCCTGCCGGAGGTCCTGGCCGAGTACGGACCGTGGTACCAGCACGACGTCTTCCTCAGCGGTCCCGCCCCGATGGTCACGTCGGCCAGGGAGACCCTCACGCTCGGCGGCACGCCTCCGGACCGCATCCATTACGACCCGTTCGACACCCCGGTCCTGGGCACCCCCTGAGCCACCGCCGGTCCATCACGGAGAACCCCATCCACTTCGGTGACCTTGCCCCTCGTACGGAGCTTCGTCACCAGCCCGTGACGGGGCGCGAGGAGCCAGACGACGGCGAACAGGGCCGTCAGGACGACCACCACCGAGCCGCCCGCCGCCAGGTCGTACGCGTAACTCACGTACAGTCCGGCGAGGCTGCCGGCGCACCCGAAGAGGGACGCCAGCGCTGTCATCGCCCACAGCCGTTCCGTCAGCAGCCGCGCCGTGGCGGCCGGGGTGATCAGGAGGGCGAGGACGAGGACGTTGCCGACGGCCTCCAGGGACATCACGATGGTCGCCGTCACGACGACGTACAGCGTGAGGTCCAGAGGGAGCACGGGCAGTCCGGCCGCGCGGGCGGTCTCGCGGTCGAGGCTGACGGCCACGAGTTCCTTGCGCAGGGCCAGGACGACCGCGACGAGGACGGCGCCCATCACCGCCACCCGCCAGATGTCCGCCGCGTCGACGGCGAGGACCTGTCCGAAGAGGAAGGACGACAGGTCCGTCGTCCAGCTGTCCCGGGTCGAGACGAGCACGATGCCGAGGCCGAACGCGAAGGCGAAGAAGACGCCGATGACGGTGTCCTCCTTGAGCCGCCGGTTCTGGGAGACGAAGGCGATGAGCACCGCCGTCGTGATGCCCGCCGCCGCGCCGCCGACGAGCAGGTTGCCCTCGAACGCGTAGGCGAGGGCCACGCCCGGGAAGGCGGAGTGGGCCACGGCGTCGCCGATGAAGGCCATCCCGCGCAGGACGACGTACACCCCGACGACTCCGCAGACCAGGCCGACGATCGCGGCGACGGTGAACGCGCGCCGCATGAACGGCAGCGTCCACGGGTCCGTGAAGAAGGCCAGCAGATCGGTCATGCCGCCGCCTCCTGGGCGCTCGTGGCGGCGACGGCGCGGTCGAGTCCGAAGGCCCGCAGCATCTGCTCCGCGTCCGAGAGCAGTTCGGGTCCGCCCTCGGCGACGACCGTACGGTTGAGCAGGACCACCCGCGTACAGGTGCGGGCGGCGGCCGCCAGATCGTGTGTGGTCATCAGCAGTCCTCTGCCCTCCGCCGCGAGACGGCCGAAGAGCCCGTTCAGGAGATCCTGGGTCGGGACGTCGACGCCGGTGAACGGTTCGTCCAGGAGCAGCAGTCGGGGTTCGGCGGCGAGCGCTCGCGCCACCAGGACGCGCTGGCGCTGGCCGCCGGACAGTTCGCCGATCGGCCGGCGCCGCAGGTCGGTGAGCCCGGTCAGCTCCAGAGCCGCGTCGGCGGCGGCCCGGTCGTGCGCCCGGGGCCGCCGGAGCCAGCCGATCGTGCGGGTACGTCCGCTCAGCACCGCCCCGGCCACGTCTACGGGGAAGTCCCAGGCGAACTCGTGGCGTTGGGGCACGTAGCCGATCGGTCCGTGTGCCTCGACGCTGCCGGACGAGGTCGCCGCGAGCCCGAGGACGGCTCGCAGGAGAGTGGTCTTGCCGGCGCCGTTCGGGCCGAGGAGGCCGACCAGCTCGCCGCCGGAGACGGTCAGCGACGCGTCCCGTACCGCGGTACGGCCGCCCAGGACGACGGAGACCGCGTCGACGCCGAGCAGCTGTTCCGGGGCGCTCACGAGGCGCGCCTGCGGGTGAGAAGGACGGCGCCCGCGCCGGCCGCGGCGAGTGCGGCGGCCGTACCGGCCAGCAGCAACGTGCCCTCCGAGCCGGTCTTGGCCATCGTGCCGCCGGTGGAGGATCCGGAGCCACCCGTCGTACCGCCTGTGGTTCCGCCTGTCGCCGACCCACCGCCTGTGGCGCCTCCGGTCGCACCCCCGGTCGAACCGCCGGTGGAGCCATCCGTGGACCCGCCTGTCGATCCTCCGGTGGATCCGCCCACCGGCACCTGGTTCGGATCACCCGCGCCCACGCTGAAGGCGAGCGTCTCCGTGTCGGTCGACCGCGTCCCGTCGGCGAGGGTGGCGGACATCGTGAAGGTCAGCCGGTACACACCCTCCTTTCCGAAGGCCCAGCCGCCGTGCGCGTGGGTGTTCTGCGGTACGCCGAACGCGTCCGGCACTCCGTCACCGCTGTTGAAGCGGACCGTCGCGCCCGACAGACCGTCGTAGTTGTACAGCGCGAAGTTCCCCGGGCCTTCGGCCTTCGCCAGCCCGAACTCGACCTCGCCCTTCGTCGCACCCGCCGCCATGTTGTCGGTGGACCAGCCGGGCCACAGCAGCCCCGGCTGCTGCACCTGGTCGAGGAGCCAGATCGGGTCGCCCGCCTTCCCGAGGAAGGCGAAGTCCTTGTTCGCCGGGATGGTCTTCTTCGCCTCCGGCTTGACCTGCAGGACCACGGACGACGGCTCGCGCCACACGGTCTTCCCCGGGACCGTGCCGTCCTTGACGTGGATCTGCAGCTTGCCGCCGACGACACGGGCGGCGATGTCGATGTGGCCCTGGTCGAGAACCTTCCGCGCGGTCTCCACCGGCTCCTCGGCGCGGGCCGCGCGACCGACGGCCGGGGCCGCGGCCATGTCCGCATCCCACCGCGCCGGAGGCACGCCGACCGGCGCCGTGGACTCGGGGGTCGGCACCGGACCGGGGGTGGGAGGTGCCGGGGAGGTGAGCGCCGCGTCTCCGACGCGCGCGGTGTACCGCGTCTCCGTCAGCCGCGGTTCTCCGTCCACCTCGGTCTCCGCCGTGAAGGTGAGCGTGAACGTGCCGGGGGTGTCGAACGCCCAGCGGGTCTCCCCGCGCGCACCGGAAGGCAGGTCGTAGCCGTCCGGCAGGCCGTCGGAGCTGTCGAACCGTACGACGGACTCCTGCCCCGCGGCGGCATCGGCATCGACGCCGGCCGGTTCGTACACCGTCAGCGCACCCGGTCCGTCGAGCCCGGTCAGGGACCAGCGCACGGAACCCGCCAGCTCCGTCGGCACGCCGGTGGTGTCCCAGAGGGGGGAGAACTCCCACACGTCCATGCCGCCGGGGCCGATCGCCCGGTGGGTGTCGTCGATGTCGATGACACCGCCCGTCCCGAGGCTCAGGGCTCCGTCGGTCCAGGTCACCGGTGCCACTACCGGGGCTACGACCGGTGCCGTCGGCCCCGGCGTCGCCTGGTCCGTGGGCGGGACGGTCATGGCCGTGCCGCCGAGGGCGAGTGCGCCCGCCGCGGCGAGGGCGACCCTGTTGTTGCGTACGAGCCTCATCGGGCTCAACTCCCCTCCTGGCCCAGGCAACGGGCCAGTTCGTTCGCGTTGTGGCGCATCATCGAGACGTAGTCGTGGATCGTGTCGTCGAAGGAGTCGCCGTAGATGGTGCAGATGCCGACGCCCTCGTCCTCGGCGACGCGGCGCAGGACGTCGGCGCGCGCGGCGAGGTTCGGTTCGAGGAAGACCGCGGGGACCTTCTTCTCCCGGATCGTGGCGCGGAGTTTCGCGATCTCCGCGGCGCTCGGTTCGCGGCTCGGGACGGGGACGACGAAGCCCGCCACCTCCATGCCGTAGGCGTGGGCCAGATAGCCGAAGGCGTCGTGCGTGGTGATGAGCTTGCGGTTCTGTGCCGGGATGCCGGCGAGCTTCCCGGCCACCTCGTCGTCCAGCGCGGCCAGTTGCTTCAGATAGCGCGCGGCGTTGCGCTCGTAGTCGGGCTTCCCCTGGGGGTCGGCCTTGATCAGCTCGGCCTCGATCCGGCGTACGTACGCCTCGGCGTTGGCGACGTCCTCCCAGGCGTGCGGGTCCATCTCGCCGTGGACGTGCTTGCCGATGACGGCCTGGGGCAGCACCCATATGCCCGCGCCCGGACGACCGAGGAAGCCGTACGCCTCTTCCTTGGGCACGGTCTCCTTCGCCCGGTCCGGCACGGACAGCACGACCGAGTCGGTCGCGTGGTAGGTGCGTCGCCCGGTCGTGGGATCGTCGGAGCGGACCTGGACGGACCGGGTCTGCGCGTTGAGCGCCACGTCCGCGTGGCCGCCGTCGAGGACGGTCTTCCCCGCCGGCGCAGAGGCACCGCCTACGACGAACGTGACGACCCCGCTGCCGACGGGCGCGGTCTTCCCGTCGAGGGTCTCGGTGCGTCCCTCGACGGTGAGCCGGTACGTACCCGGCTTGCTGAAGGCCCAGTTGACGTGGGTGTGCGCCTCTGGTGGAAGGGCGAAGGAGTCCTTCGCGTCGAATCCGTCGGTGGAGTCGATGTAGCTCTGCGGGGTGCCGAGGGTGTCTGTCAGATAGACATGGAGATCGCCCGGCCCTTCCAACTTCGTCGCGGTCGTGCGGACTTGGGATCCGTCTCCCGCGACCTCGCCCTCGACGGCCCAGCCCAGCCACAGCACGTTGAGGCCCAGGTCCTCCTTGAGCTTGATGACCGAGCCGCCGTACTGCTCCAGTTTCTCGCTGATCGGCACCTTCGGGGTGCCCTTGGGCGCGTTGGTGTGGATCATCTTCATGATCCCGGGCTCTTCGAGCAGCAGCCCGTTGCTGAAGACGAGATCGGACTTCGCGATCCTGGCGGCGTCGCCGGGGCTCGGCTCGTACGAGTGGGGGTCACCGTGGTGCGGTACGACGGAGGTCACGTCGACCCGGTCGCCGCCCACGTTGCGCACGAGGTCGGCGATGATCGCGGTGGTCGTGGAGACGGTCAGCTCGGCGTCCTTGGAGGACCCGCCGGCGCCTGCTCCGCATCCGGAGGCGAGGAGAACGGTCGCGAGGGCTGCGGCACGGACGCGGCTCATCGGACGGCACGCT
Organism: Streptomyces sp. NPDC029169; assembly: GCF_055563935.1. Lineage (NCBI taxonomy): Bacteria > Bacillati > Actinomycetota > Actinomycetes > Kitasatosporales > Streptomycetaceae > Streptomyces > Streptomyces sp. NPDC029169. The sequence goes on along the minus strand of NZ_JBVHXA010000006.1, from coordinate 240,483 downwards.
TCCGGCGGACGAGTACGAGGGCGGTGACGCCCGCCGCGAGGGCGGTGGCCGCCAGGCCGGCCGGCAGCGCGACGCCGGCACCCGTCGACGCCAGACGGCCGCCGCCCGTGGGCGCGGTGGTCGTGCCGCTGTCGCCCGAGGGGAACGTGGCGGAGGTGGTGCCGGTCGTGGTCACCGACGGGCTCCCCGTGGGGCTCGGCGGTCCGGTCGGCGAGGCGGACGGGCTGCCGGTCGTGGTCGGCGTGGGCGTGGGCGTGACCGAGGGAGACGCCGTGGGAGGCGTGGTGGGGGTCGGAGTCGGCGTAGGAGTCGGGGTGGGCGTCGGAGTCGGGGTCTGAGGAGGCTGCGGGACTGTGCCGTCGCCCGGTACGACCGTCGACGGGTCCACGTCGTCGCCCACGACCACGGCCAGCGTCTCCCGGTCGGAGACCTTCGCGCCCGAGGGGAGGGTGGCCGTCATCTCCATCGTGATCCGGTAGACACCCTCGGCGTTGAAGATCCACAACGGGTGCGCATGGGTGAACGCGGGCAGGTCCACCGTGCCCGGAGCGGCCTTCGCACCGTCCACGGTGACCCCGATGCGCACGCCCAGGTCGGGGTCGTCCTCCCACTGGCCGAGCACGAACCGCCCCGGCCCTTCGATCTTCGGGAAGGTGACCTTCACCCCGCCCCGCACATCCGCCGGCAGGATCTCCATAGTGTTCCAGCCGGGCCAGAGCAGCCCTTCCTTCACCTCGAAGTCCTTGTCCACCCAGAGACTGCTGCCCGGCTCGCCGAACCCCTCGAACTGCGGGACCTCCTCGCGCGGTGGGATCACGATCTCGTGGCGCGGGTCGAAGTGCAGCAGGACGTCGGAGGGTTCACGGAAGACGGTGGTACCGGGGACGGTGCCGTCCTTGATACGGAACTCCAGCTGCCCGTTCCTCAGCCGGGCCGCCAGGTCGAGATGGCCGCCGTTCAGGACGGTCCGCTCTCCGGCGGGTGCCTCCCGCGGCGGCGTATCGGCCGCCTGAGCGAGCGGGGCGGCGGCGAGCAGCGACAGGGCGACCGCGAGAGTCGCGGCTCGTACGGAACGTGGTGCGATGGGGGCCCGCATGACGGGGCGCCTCCTTCAGGCGGGGGAACGAGGGACCACGGCCGCGCCGGGGGCGGTTCGAACGGCGGGCACGGCCCGCCCCCGGCGCGGGGCTTGTGACGCGGGTCGGGTCAGCCGACCTGGAAGGTGTACGTGGCGGAGGTCGGGCCGACCGGCGTGCCGTTGGTCAGCGTGCCGCTGACCTGGAAGGTGGCGGTGTACGAACCGGCCTTGGTGAAGACCCAGTTGGCGTGGTCGTGCTCGGCGGCGGCGACGTCCTTGGTGTTGGTGAGCGTGGCGTCACCGCTGTCGTAGTAGCGGTTGCTCTTCGGGCAGAGGCCGTTCTTGTAGACGGTGAGCTTGCCCGGGCCGCTCACTGAGGTGAGCTTGACCTGCACCTTGTCGTTCTGGAAGACGCCGGGGGCGATGTGCTCGCCGGAGATGCCCGGCCACAGCAGGTTGGTGTTCTCGACCTGCGGCAGGCGGTACACGGTGGTGCCGGCCGTGCCGAGGTGGGTGTAGCAGGTGCCGGTCGGCACGGTGTACGCGGACGCCGGGAGCGCCTGGAGGACGACATCGGCGGGGGCGTACTCGACGTCCGGGGTCACCGACTCGTCGTGGACGTGCAGTTCGAGGGCGCCGGCGGCGTACTCGACGTCGAGGACGTCGACGTGTCCCTTGGACAGAGTGGTCCCGGCGGCGTGAGCGGTGGTCATTCCGCCGACCGCGATGGCTGCGGCGACGGAACCGGCGACGGTGAGAGTGCGCGTGAAGGCACGCAAGAAAAGCCCCCCTTGGGCAGTGGTTGAGTGTGCACGAACTAGCAATACGATAATCGTTTTCAATAACCCCGCGCAAGTGACTCAAGGAGGCCGGCGGGCCCGGAGGGAGGTCGGCGGGCGCGCCCTGCCGTGTCAGCGCACCCGGTGGTCTTCCAGAGGGGCCGCCCTCAGCAGTTCGTCGCCCACGCGCGGCAGGTGCGGTGTGTGGTTGACCAGGCGGGCGGAGTTGCCGACGACGGCGATGCTGCTCGTGTTGTGCAGGAGGGCGGCGAGGACCGGGTTCATGGATCCGCCGGCTCCGGCGATCAGGCCGAGCAGGTTGACGCCGATCGCGAGCCCGTAGTTCTGCCGTACGACACGCAGCGTGTGCCGGCTGAGTTCGACGACGGCTGCGACCTGGCGGAGGTCGTTGCCGGCGAGCGCGATGTCGGCGGTTTCCAGGGCCACATGCGAGGAGTGTTCGCCCATGCTGATGCCGACGTCGGCGAGGGCCAGGGCCGGAGCGTCGTTGGTGCCGTCGCCGACCATGGCGACCGTGTGGCCCTCGGCCTGGAGGTCGCGGATCAGCTGGAGCTTGGCCTCCGGCAGGGCGTGCGCGTGCACTTCGGTGATGCCGAGTGTGTCGGCGACGACCTGGGCGGTCTCGGGTGCGTCGCCGGTGAGCAGGATTAGCCGGGAGACCCCGAGGTCGCCCAGCTGCTGGATGACGGTCTCCGCGCCGGCCCGTACGGCGTCCGAGACTCCGAGCATGCCGATGAGGTCCTCGTCGTGGGCGAGGCAGATGACCGTCTCGCCGCCGCCGCGCAGCCGTTCGGTCCAGCCACGTGCCTCGTCGGTCAGGTCGACTCCGTGCTGGCGGAGCAGGGCGGGGCTGCCGACCAGCAGGCGGGTGCCGTCCAGTTCGGCGCGCATACCCATACCGAGGAGAACCTCGCACGCCTGGTGGATGGGGATGTGCAGGTGCTGTTCTTCGGTGCGGGCGACGATGGCCTGGGCGAGGGGATGACGGGCGTGCAGTTCGCCGGAGGCAGCGAGGCTGAGCACCTCGTCGGCGGTGACGTTCTCGCTGAGGGTGACGACGCTGGTCACGAGGGGGCGACCGAAGGTGAGAGTGCCTGTCTTGTCGAAGACCACGGCGGTGACCCGGCCGATGCCTTCGAGGTGGGTGCCGCCCTTGATGAGGGTGCCGCGGCGGGCACCGTTGCCGATGGCGGCACTGATGGCGGTCGGGGTGGCCAGGCCCGCCGCGCAGGGGCAGGCGATCAGCAGCATGGTCATGGCGCGACGTGGGTCGCGGGTGACCACATAGGTCAGGGCGGCCAGGGCGAAGGAGACGGGGACGAAGCGCTGGGTGAAGCGGGCTGCCACGGTCTGGATCGGAGCCCGGTCCGCCTGCGCCTCCTCGACCCGGCTGATGATCCGGCCCACCGTGGTGTCCCGGCCGACGGAGTCCGCCCGCACGGTGAGCGAGCCGGAGGTGACGATCGTGCCGGCGTAGACGTGGGAGCCGTCGCGGGCGTAGACGGGCAGGGCCTCACCGGTGACCGCGGCCTGATCGACGAGGGCCTCGCCGAAGAGCACATGTCCGTCGACCGGGATGCGGTGGTGTTCGTACACGGCGACGACGTCGCCGGGCTCCACGGTCTCCAGTTCGACCTCCACCTCGACGCCTTCGCGCACGAGCCAGACGCGCTCGTCACCGATGGTGAGCAGCTCCTCGATGGCGCGGCGGGTACGGCGCAGGGTGAGGGTCTGGAGGAACTCGCCGATGTTCAGGAGCCACAGGACCGTCAGGGCGACCACGTTCTCGCGGAGCACGAGCGAGATGACCGTCGCTGCCGTGACCAGGGTGTCCGTGCCCGGACTGCTGCGGCCGCGCAGCGTCCGCAGGGCACCACGGAAGAACGGCAGACCGGTGAATACCGTCACCGCGCCGAGAAGTCCTGAGGAGCCCAGGGTGATCCTTGGCCTGCCCAGCAGGCGTCTCAGGGCCACGAGGGCCAGCACGGCACCGCCGACCACGAGCCGGGCCACCTCTCCGGTGGAGGTGTCGGGCAGGGACCGGGAGGGCTTGGCCACGACCACGGCGGCGGGTGGCGCCTCTTCGAGGGCATCGACGAGCTGTTCGACGTTCAACTGGTCCGGCTCCACCCAGATCACGACACTGCCCGTACGCGGGAAGATCCTCAGCGCTCGGAAACCACTGATCCCGGTCAGGCGGTCGTCGACCAGGCCCGCGCAGCCGGGCCGCGCTTTCAGCCAGGGAACGGTCAGCCGGGCCCGCCCCGCGGCCACGGAGCGGACGAGCACGCTCGACATGATCAGTGCTCGTGTCCGTGATCGTGGTTCACGTCGACCGCAGAGGGCGGCGGTACCTCCTCGCCGAGCGAGGTACGGGCCTCCGCGAGGATGTCACCGGCCTTCAGCCGGGCCTCCTCTGTGGCCGAGGTCAGCCAGCGGCTCGCGACGATGCCGCCGGCGATCCCGCCCACGATCGCCCTGCGTGCGGCGGGCTTCGCCGCGGGAAGACCCTTGATGATCAGGCCGCCCACCAGGCCGGACACCGCGTAGTGAGTCAGCTTGCCGGCAGCCGCGCCGGCGATGGCGAGGGGATGCATGAACAGCTCCTTCCGTCTGCGCCAGGGCGGCGCGACGGTCCTCCCCTCCAGTCTGACCCCGGGAGGTCGACGGGGTCGAGCCGGGCTGCCGAGCCCGCTCACACGCGGGTGGCCTGCCGGTCGGGGAGCGCGACCCGCGCCGCTCTCGCGGTGCGCCAGGAGCCGGCCAGCCGGCAGCCGAGGTAGATCAGGAACGAGAGGGTGGTGACGTATGGGCTGATCGGGACGGAGCTGCCGAGCGCGAGCAGAATCCCGCCCTCCATCGCGACCAACGCGAACGCGATGCTGGCCAGCGGGAGCAGGACGGGCGACGCAGTGATCCGTGCCGCGGCCGCCGCCGGTGTGACCAGGAGTGAGAGGACGAGGAGCGCACCGACGATCTGGACGCAGAGTGCGACGGCGAGGCCGAGGGTCAGCATGAAAGCCAGGGACAGGCCCCGCACAGGAATCCCGCGCGCCTCGGCGACCTCCGGATCGGCGCTGGCGAAGGTCAGCGGCTTCCAGACGACCGCCAGCGCCAGCAGCACCACCGCGGACGTTCCGACGAGCCACCCCATCTGCGGCGTGTCGACAGCGACGATCTGACCGGTCAGGATGCCGAACTTGTTCGCCGCCCGTCCCTGGTAGAGGGACAGGAAGAGGACACCGAGGCCGAGCCCGAACGGCATGATCACCCCGATGATCGAGTTGCGGTCGCGGGCACGGACGCCGAGGAGACCGATCGCTCCGGCGGCCAGCAGGGAGCCGACGATCGAGCCGGCCACGACGTTCAGCCCGAGGAGCAGGGCGCCCGCCGCGCCGGCGAAGGACAGTTCACTGATGCCGTGTACGGCGAAGGGCAGATCACGCATGATCACGAAGACCCCGACCAGGCCCCCGACCAGGCCGAGCAGCGCGCCGGCGAGGAGGGAGTTCTGCACCAGGCCGAGCAGTTCGCCGTAGTTCTCGAAGTTGAATATCTGGCGCCACAGACCGGTGTCGTCCGCCTCCGCGACGACCACCCGACCGGTCATGACAGCCCGCCCCCGTTCGCCTCCTCCGCGCCCGCGCGGCCGGCGTGGTTGTGGACCGTGCCGGCATCGGGCGCCCCCACGACGACGATCCGGCCCCCCACGCGCAGGACGTCGACCCGTGTCCCGTACAACTGGGACAGCGCGGTCGAGGTCATCACCTCGTCCGGAGTGCCGATCCGGAACCCGCCCCCGGCCAGGTACAGGACGCGGTCCACCAGGCCCAGGACAGGATTGATCTCGTGGGTGACGAACACGACCGCGGTGCCGGCGGAGCGCCTGCGCTCATCGACCAGGGCGGTCACGACGCGCTGATGGTGCGGATCGAGCGAGAGCAACGGTTCGTCGCAGAGCAGCACGCGCGGCTCCGTGGCGAGCGCCTGGGCGATACGTACACGCTGCTGCTCGCCTCCCGACAGCCTGCCGACGGCCACGTTCGCGTACGGCGTGGCACCGACCGCCGCGAGCAGCTCGTCGACGCGGTGCCGGACGGACCGGGCACCGAACGGCGGCCCCCAGCGACGCCCGTCGAACCCCAGCCGGACCAGGTCACGGGCGCGCAGCATGGTGTGTGCGGGAAGCGGCTTGTGCTGGGGCACGTACCCGATGTGCCGGCCGCCCAGCCGTGCCGGGCCGCCCACGATCTCCACCTCGCCCGCGGTGAGCTGCTGGAGACCGAGCAGAATCCGCAGGAGGCTGGTCTTGCCCGACCCGTTGGGGCCGAGAACCGCGAGGAACTCTCCTGGTCGCACCTCCAGGTCCATGTCCCGCCACAACACGCGGTCGCCGTACGCGAGGGCAGCTCCCCGCAGGCTGACAGCAGGGCGACTCGCACCGTCCTCCGTTCGCGCGGAGGGATCGACACGGGAGCGGGGCGCGAACGCCTCGGTGCGGTCCATCACCTGTCCAATGCGCCTTGCAGTGCCTCGATGTTGTCGGTCATCCAGCTGACGTAGGTCTCGCCCCGGGGCAGGGTCTCGGTGACGGGAACCACCGGGACACCGGCCGTCTCGGCGGCCGTCCGTACGCGCTCGGTCTGCGGGCTCTCGGTCTGCTCGTTGTACACCAGCGCCTCGACCTGGCCGCCGTCGAACAGCGCAAGCGTGTCCTGGAGCGCCCTGGGCGATACGTCGTCGCCCTCTTCCACGGCCTCGCTGAAGTCCGGCGGGGTCCGGTTGATCAGTCCGCTCGCCTGGACGAGATACATCGGTACGGGTTCGGTGACGGCGACCGCGCTCCCCGCGTGAGTCGCCTTGATCGCGGCGGCCTCGGCTTCGAGCGCTGTGAGCTCCTCCTTGAACGCGGACGCGTTCTGTTGGAAGGCGTCACCCTCGTCGGGGGCCGCAGAGGCCAGTGCGGCGGCGATCCGGTCGGCGAGCTTCCCCACGGTCGGGAAGTCGTACCAGACGTGTTCGTTGAACTCGCCACCATCCTTGGGGGCCTTGCCCGAGATCTGCACGGCGTCGACGACCTCGGCCGATGAATTGTCCGCAGCGCGCAACATCCGGCCGATGAATTCGTCGTAGCCCCCACCGTTGCGGATGACGACGTCCGCCTTCGAAAGGGCCAGCTGGTTCTGCGTGTTCGCCTCGTAGGAGTGCGGATCCTGCGCCGGGTCCTCGATGATCGACACGACGTCGACCCGATCGCCACCGATCCGCTCGGCGACGTCGCCGTACACGTTGGTGGAGGCGACGACTCGCACCGTCGTCTCCACGGCCGGTTCCGGGGCCGCACGCGTCGCCTCCGCACAGCCGACGATCAGGACGACGGCGAAGGCGCAGGCCATGGCCGGCACGGCGCGGCGAGCTGAGGACTTCCGCATGTGCCCGTCCTCCCTGCCGATTCGTATCGACCAGGGGCGAAACAGAAACGGTTATCACCATTATCGGCGCCACCCGGTCCGGGCTCCACCCGGAACGGGCACGCCGCCCCCTGTTCGCGTGGTTCGCGCGTGGCAGGATGATCAACTCAGCCGGGAACAGCTGCTGTTCAAGGCGACAGAACCTAGCTGCAACGCACGGCGCCGGCGCCCACATCGTCGGCGAGCTCCAGATCGCCCAGGAGCTCCGCCGAGGCCGGAGCTTCCCCGCTATGACGAACCTTCGCCGGCGGCCCCCAGGAGCGCGGCGGCGCACCTCTCGGCGAGGTCCTCGGCGTACGGCGGCAGGCTGTCGCCGGCGCGCAGGTGCCGGCGGACGATGGACAGGGGCAGTTCGACCACCGCCAGGGTGACGCGCTCCTGGTCCTCGGGCCCGGTCGCGCCGAGGGTCACCGCGAGGTCGGCGAGAGAGTCGAAGACGCGACGGTTGCCCTCATCGGCGCGATCTCTGTGCTCCTGGGACCAGTCGGCGCGGCCGAACTCCGCGGCGCCGTAGAGGAGGAGCGAGGCCTCTTCCGGGTGCGTGCGGCTCCACGAGATGACATGCCGGGCGGCCGCGCGGGCCGCCCGGCGGGGGTCGGTGTCGCTGTGGAGCGCGTCGAAGTAGCCCTGCTGGAACCGTTCGACGGTGCGCAGCCACACCTCGGCGAGCAGCGCCGAACGCCCGGGGAAGCGGTGGTACATGGAGCCGCTGGGGGCGCCGATCGTCTGGGCTACGGCGGACATGGTCACGGCCCCCGGCCCGCCGGCGCCCAGCCGGACGGCGGCGTCGAGGATCTGATCGGTGTCGAAGCGGGGTGGTCTCGCCATGAATCAGAGAGTACCCTCCACATCATTAGAGACATCTCTCTAATAACCGTTGAGGGGAGGACGCATGGGCGTCTACAACGTGCACGAACGTCTGCTGGCGGCGAAGGGGACCGAGGTCGGTGCGCTCATCGACAGCCTGTCCGCCGGGACTGCGGACCGACTCTGGCCGGGCGAGGCATGGCCCCCGGTGACGTTCGACCGCGGGCTGACGGTGGGCTCGGGCGGCGGCCACGGCCCGGTCCGCTACACGGTCACGGCGTACGTGCCCGGCACGTGGGTCCGCTTCACCTTCACCGCACCGCGCGGATTCCACGGCTTCCACGAATTCGCCGTACTGCCGGTCGACGAGGACCACACCGTCCTACGACACACCCTCGCGATGCGCACCCGGGGCCTCGCACGCGTGACCTGGCCGCTTGCGTACCGGCGACTCCACGACGCCCTGCTGGAGGACAGCCTGGACCGCGCGGAGCTCGACTGCACGGGCACCCTCACGCGCCGGGCCCGCTGGACTCCGTACGTCCGCTTCCTCCGCGCCCTGATCCGCCTCGTCGACCGCCGCTAGGGCGCATGCCCTGATGCGCCTCTCGGGCAGGGCGGTCGCCAAATGATGTGCGCATGCCTCCGCGGGTCTCAGCCCGGCGACCCGCAGCTCGCGCTCCTCGATTCGCCCGGCTCTGCCTCGCCGCCCTACGAAACATCACGATCCGGCTGAGACCCCACCGCTCCCTGACCGACCGCTTAGCATGATGCTCGCCGGAAGGACGCTGCCGGCATTCCGCCTACGTCGACCGGCCCGGTGAAGGACTCCCCGAGCTCCGCGCAGCTCACGTCGGCACCTTGCGTCGGTACTTCGCGTGGTGCTCTCGCACCCCCGTCCACCAGGAGCGCCCATGCACCGTAGTTCCGCCCCCGGCAGCGCCATGGACCCGTCCTCCGTCGAGCTCTTCGACCGCGCATGCCGGCGGCTTCTCGGGTACGGCACGGTCTTCACGGACGCCGTCCTGGAGACGATCCGCGCCGAGGTGCCGTACTACGCCGACCCGGTGCTCGCACCGCCCGACGTGCGCGAGACCGTGGGAACCGGCATCCGTCACGGGTTGGAGACCGGGGTGGATCCGAGCAGGATCGTGGACGTCGAGCGGTTCACCAGAGAGCTGGGCATGCGGCGCGCGGAACAGGGCCGCCCCCTCGACGAAGTCCTGCACGCCTTCCGTGTCGCCGGATCCGAGGTCTGGAGCGGGATGATCGGCGTGGTGGAGCGGGAGGGCCTGGGCGACATGAGCCGGCTGGTACACGTCGCCGAGCTGGTGTGGAAGAGCAACGACCGCGACGCCGTCCTGGTCGCCGACGCCTACCGGCAGGTCATCGAGGGGGTGGCCGGCCGGCACGCCGAACGCGTCCGTCTGATCCTCGCCGCACTGCTGGAGACGCGTCACGAACCCGAGTTCACCCGGAACGCGGCCGACATCCTCGATCTGCCGCTCGGCGGCCGGTACGCGGTGGCGGTCGCGGCGGCGACACCGCCGTACGCGCGCGTGCCCGGAACCGCTCCGGAGCTGAGGGGCATACGCGTCCTGCGGCATGCCTGGGGTCAACGGGCCGTGTTCGTCGCCCACTTGGGCGACCGCCCGCTGGAGGCGTTCGCCTCCGGCCTCGTCGCCGGCCCGGGGCTCCGCATCGGGATCAGCTTGGTGGTCCCCGGCCTGGAGAGTCTGGCCCGCGCGCGCGACATGGCCGGACTCGCTCTTCGCACCTGCCGGGGCGACGGGGATGTCGCCCGGCTCGACTCCCGCCTGCCCGACGGACTCCTGGTCTCGCGGCCCGACCTGTCCAACGAACTCGTCCGCCAGGTGCTGCGGCCCCTGTACGCCCTGGAACCCGCCGACCGCGACCTGCTCTTCGACACCATCGGCGTCTGGATCGAAAGCGGTGGCTCCACCGTCCAGGCGGCTCGGCACATGTTCTGCCATCGCAATACCGTGCTGAACCGCCTGCGCCGTGTCGAACAGATCACGGGCCTCGCCCTGTCCAGCCCCCGCGACCTGGTGCAACTCACCCTCGCGCTCGACGCCCACCGCCTGCTGGGACCGGCCGCGGCAGCGGACCCCGCCGACGATGAACCGCGGCGTCGCCCACCGGCCTGACCCTCCTCTGCCCTCCTCTCCCCTCTTCTCCCCTGGGCCGCGGCACAGTCACACCTGTCGGGCATTGGGAACGGGCACCGGTGCGGGCGTAGCGCATGGACGAGCCGAGGGGCCGGGTGCTCTGGTGACCCTCGTTCAGGGGCGATCAACCCGCACCCAGGCCCGCCAGGAGAGACCGCTATGACCTACCCGCACGTCCCTCGCTCCCCTCACCAACACTCCCGGCCTCGTCGTCCGGGCCTGTCCTTCGCCGTGGTCAACGGAGCGGCCTTCGCCGTGCATCTGCTGCTCGTCTGCTCCGCCGCCGACTTCCTGGCCGCCCCTGTCCCGGGCGAGATCGGCATCGGCGTGCCGGCACTCCTCCTCCAGGCCGTGCTGCTGGTGTGGACGGCGGCGCGCTACGACCGCCGTGCGGACGTGTCCCGGACGGGTGGCCACCTCACCGCGCACGAGCACGGGGAGTACTGATGAGACCCGAGATCCCGCTCGCCGCGCCCGGCACCCTGGACATGGACACCCAGGCACTGATCCTCGGCTGCTTCGTGGCGTTCATCGTCCCCATCCTGTTCCTGTGCGTCCTGAGCGGCCCCCCGAGGGACCGCGTCAACGACTTCTACACGGCGGGCCGCACACTGCGCCCCCTGCGAGGGGCCCTCGTCCTCTCCGGCGTCTACCTCTCCTCGGCCACGGTGCTCGGCACCACGGCAAGCGTCGCCGTCTTCGGGTATGACGGCCTGTTCATCGCACTCTGCACCGTGCTCTCCCTCGGTGTACTGCTTCTGCTCGCCGTGCCCCTGCGCGAGCGCGCCGGCTACACCCTGGGCGACACGTTCGGCCTGCGGACCCCGGGGCGTGCGGTGAGGATCGCGGTCGCCGTCGTGACCCTCTGCACCTGCGTCCCCTATCTGGTGGTGCAGCTCTCCGGTGCGGGAGTGACTACCGCGGCGCTGTTGGGGCTGTCAGGTCCGGGCATCGAGAAGACAGCCGTGGTCATGATCGGTGCTCTCGTCGTCTGCACCACGGCGTTCGGCGGTATGCGCGGTACGGTCGTGATCCAGGTCATCAAGACGGTGGTGCTGCTCTGCGTGGCCCTGGGCGTGTCCGCTGTACTGCTGCACCGTTTCGACTGGAGCACCGACTCCCTGATCGCTGCGGCCGGACAGGGAAGCGGTCGTCCCGCCGACTACCTGCGACCTGGCCTCCGCTTCGTCGGCAGCGGCGAGCCCGTGGCCACCCTGGACTTCATCGGTCTCATGATCACCATCGTCCTTGGCGTGGCCTGCCTGCCCCACGTCGCCCTGCAACTCGGCACGGCTCCCGACGCCGCCACCGCCCGCCGCACCGTACGCCACACCCTCACGATCGTCGGCGCGTTCTGCTTCACCACGGCTCTCATGGGCTTCGCTGCCTCCGCGTTGATCGGGGCACCGGCGATCCTGGCCGCCGATCCGGGCGGGAACAGTGCGCTGGTGATGCTCGCCTCCGAACTGGCGGGGGGTTCGGACGCGGATGCCGGCGGGGCGCTGCTCGTCGTCCTGGTCGCCTCCGGCGTCTTTCTCACCACGCTGGCCGTCGTCGCGAGCGTGACCCTGGCGGCAGCGGGGACGATCGCCCACGACCTGTACACCCACGTACTACGCCGTGGCCGCACCACCGAGGGCCGGGAGGTGGCCGCCGCACGCCTGGCGTCGGCCGGTGTCGGCGTATCGAGCATCGCCCTGGCGGTCTGGGTCCAGGGGTGGAACGTCCAGTTCCTGACGGCTCTCTCCCTGGCGGTGGCCGCCTCCTCCCTGCTGCCGGCACTGGTGTACTCCCTCTTCTGGAAGGGCTACACCAGGACCGGCCTGCTCTGGACGTTGTACGGAGGTCTGGGCTGCGCCGTCGGGCTGCAGTTGTCCGGCCCGGTCTTCTCCGGCAATCCCTTGGCGCTCTTCCCCGACTGGCACGTCGACTGGTTCCCCCTCCAGACGGTCGTCCTCGTGTCGATACCCGCCGCCTTCCTCCTGGGCCGGCTGGGCAGCACCGGCGCATGGCGACGCGCCACGCCCCCAAGTCAGCGCCCGGGTGAACGGACGCAGGCGGATGCGTTCTAGCGGATATCGGCTGCGCTCCGCGGCGTCGCCCGCCGAGGGCGGGTGTCGGCACGCGTTGCCGCGTGAGCAGGTCGATGCGGACCGCCGTTCAGGGAAGCGGAACGGCGGTCACCCGGTCTCCGGAGGTTCAGGCGATCAGCCTGGGTTGCGGCACCTCCTCGTTCGGAGCGAAGTACTCGTGCCACTTCCATCCCGACTGAGCGAAGCTGCCGCGTCCATCGGACAGCGAGACGTACACGTCGGCGACGGTTCCGCCGGTGAACGTGATGATGTCGTCGATGCCGTCGCCGTTGAAGTCGCCCACACCCGGCGTCTCACCCGCAGGCGCGAAGAACTCGTGCCACTTCGAACCGGCACCGAACCTCGCACCGTCCGACAGCGACACAATGGCGTCACTGGTATCCCCACGGGTGAACGTGACGACGTCGTCCCTCCCGTCACCGTTGAAGTCGCCCACACCCGGCGTCTCACCCGCAGGCGCAAAGAACTCATGCCACTTCGAACCGGCACCGAACCTCGCACCGTCCGACAGCGACACAATGGCGTCACTGGTATCCCCACGGGTGAACGTGACGATGTCGTCCCTCCCGTCACCGTCGAAATCACCCACACCCGGCGTCTCACCCGCAGGCGCGAAGAACTCGTGCCACTTCGAGCTGGGGCCGAACCGGGTGCCGGTCGACAGGGCCACCCACACGTCAGCGGTCGTGCCCTGCGTGAACACGGCGATGTCGTCCTTGCCGTCCCCGTTGAAGTCGCCGATCATCGGGGTCTCCTCGCCGACGGCGAAGAAGTCGTGCCACAGCTGTCCCGCGGTGAACTTCGTGCCGTCCGACAGGGCGACATGGACGTCGGCCTCGGAACCCCGGGTGAACGTGACGGCGTCCGCTTCGCCGTCGCCGTTGACGTCTCCCGAGAGCGGATATTCGCTTCCGGGCGCGAACCAGTCGTGCCAGAGCCGGTTGTCGGCGATCAGGGACCGCCCCGACGAGCGGGCCACGAAGACGTCGGCGGTGCTGCCGCGGACGAAGGTCGCGGCATCCGCCTTGCCGTCGCCGTCGAAGTCCGTGCGTCTGTTCACTTCCGGGGCGGGCGGCTGAGCACTGTAGGACTGGTAGAGGGCGCGAACCTGGTGTGCTGTCAGAGCGTGCGAGTGGATGCGCACATCGTCGATCGTGCCCGGGAAGAAGTCCGTCGGTTCGCCGTGCCACTGCCCCCGGCCGATCGTGATCGCCCCGGTCGACGCGGTGACCGACGAGTCCGGGCGTACGCCTGCGAGCGCGCCGTCGACATAGACCCGGAACTCCCGGGCGGGCGCGTTGTAGACAGCGGTCAGGTGCGTCCATCGTCCGGTCTGCACCGGTACCTCCGCGCCGACTGCATGGAAGTCGGCGTCGTCGGTGTCCGCCGTGGGGACGACGAACCTCCACTGGTCCGTGTCCGGAGAGTAGTCCAGCGCGAAGGCGCTGGACCTGGTCGCGTCCTGCGCGATCACGGAGGCGTACAACGCCTTGTGATCCAGGCGGGCCCACGCCGAGACGGTGAAACCGCCACTGGGCGCCTGGTAGTTCGGACTCGTCGCCGCGAACGCGTCGGTGCCGTTCAACGACAACGCCTTGGCGGCGCGGCCGTCGGTCCAGCCCGCGCCACCGGAGAGGGACGCGGGGACGGAACCAGCCGAGTCCGCGGCCGTCGTGCCGCTGCCCTCGTCGAAGGTCCAGTGGGCGGAGGCCGGGCCGGCTGTGGGCGCGGAGGTGAGGGAACCGCCAACGAAGTACCCGCTGAGGGCCGCCACCACGTCGGCGTCGCCGTACCGGTTACGGATTTTCACGGCGTCCGAGGTCAGCGGGACCACCGTGGTGTTGGTCGACGGTGAGCGCAGCGCGTCCGCGGTGCCGACGACGTCCGAGCTCAGTCCCGGTGTGTCGGTCCAGGAACCGTCGCCGGGTGAGACGTCCAGGTCGGTCGGCCGGCTCGCGGTCGGTGCGGTCATCGCCAGCACGGCGGTCGTCGCCTGGAAGGGCACCCGGTGGGTGCCCCGGACGGCGACGGGCCGGGTCTGGCCGGCGTGCACCGGGTCCACCCAGGAACCGGTGCCGGTCGTGGTGTCCAGCATCGGGTCGGCGTCGCGCATCGGGACGTAGGCCGCTCCTGCGCCCGTACCGAAGTAGCCTACGAGATCCACCGTCACCGCCGCCGAGCCGAGTTCCGCCTCGAGACGGATCGCTCCGTCGTCGCCGATCGGTACCAGAGAGGTGTAGGTGGTGCGCTCGCCCGGCCGGGGGTTGAGCGTCCATGCCCCCGGGCTGTCCTTCGGATAGGCGAGGAGGTGCATCGGGGCCGACGCCTCCTCGGCCGTGATCGTCAACAACGCCGCCGTGGCTGTGGTGGGTACGTTCGCGACTCCGCGGATCGGCAGTGTCCACCGCGCCGCCGGGGCAAGCGTGCGACCGGGTGCGTCGAGCCGGACGGGTCGGTTGAACGGGAAGTACGTCGACGCGCTCGTCGACGGGCTGAAGTAGCCCACCATGTCGATGATCAGGTGGGTCTTCGCGCTGGAGTTACGGATCCTGAGCTGCTTGTTGACCGGGTCGAGCGTGGCGAAGGTCAGCACCGAGTCCCACCGGCCCGGTCGCACTGCCAGGGTGGACACGCGATGCGGCCGGTCGGCGGCGATGTCGACGTGCGTCAGTCCCTCGGCGTCCAGGCCGGTCACGTTCAGGACGACGGCCGTGGTGTCCTCGGGCACGTCGGGGATGCTCAGCGTGACCTGCTCGCCCGCCTGCAGGGGTCCGGCGTGCGGCGCGTCGTACGTGTTGTAGACGCGGCGCAGTGGGAGCGGGGTGTATCCGCTGCCGGCCTGGGCCTGCGGCACCCGCGAGGCGCCGACGTTCAGTACGCCGTAGCCCAGGTCGTTGGAGCGGCCGAGCCTACGGGACGAGTCGAGCAGCAGGGCTTCCAGCTGTCCGGGGTCGAGGGCCGGGTTGGCCCCCTTGTAGAGCGCGGCGGCGCCCGCGACGTGCGCGGCGGCCGTCGAGGTGCCGACGATGCCCGGGGTGACCGAGGTGGTCACCTTGGTGAAGCCGACGAGGTCGGGCTTGATCCGGCCGTCGATGGTCGGCCCACGGCTGCTGTAGCTCTCCACGGAGCCGTCCACTGCGGCGCTCTGCGGGGTGATCGCCCCGGCGGCCAGCACGTAGGGAGAGGTCGCGGGCTCGGCGATGCTGCCCGGGCTGCTTCTGGCGAAGCCGGAGGCGTTGCCGTGGACGGTGAGGTCGTAACGCAGGTTCTGTCGTGCGCCGTTGCTCTTGAGGTAGACCCAGTACGAGCCGATGCCGCCGGACTGCTTGATCGTCACCGTCTCGACCGGTGTGAGCCCGCCGGGGGTGTCCTTCTGCTGGCGGTTGGATATCCGGCCCACGACGGCGGGGTCGTTGGGGCCGGTGGGCTTGGCCGGGCTGGTGGAGACGTAGAGGTCGAGGTCGTCGTTGGTCCTGGGCCAGGCGTCCCACCGGAGTTCGACGGTGACCTCACTGCCGTTGGGGAGCGAGAACCCGTGGTTCTCGGTGGTTCCCTGGATCTCCACCCAGGAGTTGCCGTTCTGGTCGGTGGTGGTGCCCGACCAGTGCTTCTCCGCCTCGTTGCCCGCGCCGGCGACGACCAGCGCGCCGCTCGCGCGCAGGTCCTGGACGACGAACTGCGGGTCGTCGGGGCTGTCGGTGGCGGGCACGCCCGAGCCGCGGCCGGTGCCCGGGAAGGACAGCGACAGGTTCACGACCTTGACGCCCTGCTGCTTGAGCCAGTTCGCGGCGTCGTCGAAACCCATCACGTCCTTGACGCAGGCCAGGTAGAGCTCGGCCTGCGGGGCCATGTCGTGCACGATCTCCGCCATCGCGGTGCCGTGTGAGCTGACGTGGTCGGGGCCGCACTGGCCGTCGAAGGTCTGGGCGCCGGGCAGTTCGCCCGCCGCCTGTGCCTCGTCGAGCCTGGCGAAGCCGACATCGATGACCCCGACCTTGACGCCGGCGCCTTTGCGGGCGTCGGCGTGCCAGGTCAGGGCGCCGGAGGGTTGCAGACCCTCGGTGGTGACGGCCAGGGGCACGGGCTCGTCGGGGCGGCGGACTTCCGTGACGGCGGACGACTTGGCCAGATCGTCCAGGGCGCCGACGGGCACGAGGGCGCGCACTCGGGTGGCCGACGTGTCGTTGACCTCCCCGCCTGCGGCGCGGACGGCTGCGGCGAGTGCGGAGCGGTTGCGGCCTTCGACGTAGACGGTGACGCGGTCTTTCGTGTCGCGGTCGAGCGGGTCGATTCTGCCAAGGCCTTTGCCGGGTACGGCGTTGGCTGCCGGCTCCAGGCCTGCGGCCTGGCGCACCGAGGCGTCCATCCTGGACTGCGGGGCGGGCCCCTTGCCCTGCGCGGTCGCCGCTGGCGCCACCAGCAGCCCCGCCCCCGCGATACCTGCCGCCAGGGCGGCAACGAGTCTGTGCCTTTTCATCGGTTCCTCCGCTGATTCCTAAGAGCACTTCTTGTCGTCGGTGTATGTGTGCTTGACGCCGACCTGGTTCGGAATGAATCGCCCGCGGTGGTATCCCTGGTTTCCCACCGCCGTCATGGCGACGCCCAGAACCTGGTTGTCCGCGCCGTAGACCGGTACGGACAGATACGCGATCCGCTCTTGCTGGTTGTCCTTCATCTCCCGGGAGACGCAGTACTCGAAGTCCCAGTACATGCCCCGGCGGTTGGCCGACGGTGTGGTCGGCACCAGGTTCGCTACGATGGTCCCGTCTCCGCCGAACGAACACGCGATGAGGTGTGCTCGGTCGAGGCCGCAGCCCTTCGACCAGTCCTTCGGAATCGCACGGGCGTGGCTTCCCTCCAGGTCGTCGGCGTGGTTGAGGCAGGCGTTCGCACCAGTGGCCCGGTCGTCCCTGACCGGCCAGTAGTTGTGCGGGATGTCGCTCTTGCCGAATCCGCTCAGACACTTCTTGGAATCGCGTGTGCGCGTCTCCAACGCGGCACGCAGCTTGGCGAGTTCTTCCTCGCTCAGACCTATGCGCTTCCTCGTGTCCTTGATCACCTCGTTGTTCGCACTGGCGATCTCCTCGGAGTAGTCGAGGAACGGGGTGTTACCGTCCACGGCGTCCTGCTGCTCAGGACGGGGAACGGTCGTCCGCCCCGCGGGATCCCGGGCGACTGCCTTGATCAGGTTCTCCGCCCACCGCGGCAGCCGTGGTGGCGTGGGCCGCGGGTCGTCCGGCTTACCCGGCTTCGGCGGCTGAGGGCACGCAGTCGGTGGGCAGTTCGGGCGGCACTCGGTCGGCGGGCAGGAGGACGTCCCACCGCCGCCCGGCTTGGTGCGCCCCTCCCACTTCCACCGGGCCAGCTCGTCCATCTCGGACACGGCGTCCCAGCCGACCGTCACCGTCGTGACGGCTATCGCCGTCCCCTGCACGGTCCTTGTGGTGAGGCGATCCCACATCTCGCCCAGCATCCGGCCACAGTTGTGAGCGCAGTGGTCCAGCGCCGCGCCCACACCGGCGGCGGCCGCCCCGGCCCCGGCGATCGCCCCCGGTACCAGCAGCACGAGTGGAATCGCGAAGTGCCCTGACGGGTCCGTGCTGCCCAGTGGATCGGCCGCCCCATAGCCGTACCGGTTCGCCGCCCCCGACGGCGACGGGGCGACATCCCACGAGTCGCGAGCCGAGAAACCCCCCGTGCCCGGCGTGTACCAGCGGGCCGCCATGTTGACCGAGCCCGTCGACGAGTCCGTCCACTCCCCCTGGTAGCCCAGGTTCGACAGGTCGCTCCCCGAGGTCGACGTGACGTTGCCGAACGGGTCGAACGTGCGCTTGCCGTAGGTGCTCAGGCCGCGGTAGCGGCCGACGACGTCCCCGTGCTGGTCCGCGTACAGCAGCTTCGCCGTGGTCGTGCCGCCGGTCGGCTTGTCCGAGAAGGGTTCGCCGTTCGGGCCGCGGCCCACGACGCGCGTGCCGTCGGAGACGACGTCGTTCTCCAGGCTGCCGTAGGTGAACGGCGTGCCGTTGCGGCTGCCGACGCGGTCGAGGCTGTCGTAGGCGTAGGTGACCGGGCCGTCGGCGACCATGCGGTCGAAGGCGTCGAACGCGAGGGTCTTCGCCTCGGTGCCGGTGACCGACGACAGCGTGCCGCGGGCGGTGTACGCGTAGCCGCGGGTGCCGTCCGAGAGCAGGCGGTGGCGTTCGTCGTAGGTGTACTCCGCCGTGCCGGCCTTCGTTCGGTTGCCCGCGTCGTCCCAGCCGTACCCGGTGACAGCGCCGCCGGGGGCCGTCCAGGACGTCAGTCGGCCCGCGCCGTCGTACCCGTAGGAGTTGTCCTTGCGTGCGTTGTTCTCGATCGTCGTCTTGCGGACGATCTTGTCGTCACCGTCGTAGCCGTACTCGGTGCCCAGCAGGACGTTGGCCTCGGCGACGCCGGTGGGGTCGGCCTCGGTCAGGGTGTCGGTGGTCACCCGGCCCAGCGGGTCATAGGCGTAGAGGCGCTTGACGTATTGCTGGTAGCCCGCGTCGGCGGTGGAGGCCAGCCGCCCGGCGCCGTCGTAGGTGTGAGTCACGGTCCGGCCGGACAGTCCGTCCACGGTCGACAGCAGGCGGCCGGCTCCGTCGTAGGCGAAGGTCGTGCTTCCGGACGCGTCGGTGCGGCTGGTGATGCGGCCGTTCGCGTCGTATCCGAAGGTCGCGTCTCCGCTGGCGCCCCGCAGTTCGAGCAGGTTGCCGCGGTCGTCGTACCTCAGCGTCGTCCGGCCCCCGGGGGCGTCGAAGGACGTGACGCGGCCGGTGGGGTCGTACTCGAACGCCCGGTCTGTGGTGGGCGCTTCGGCTCCGGTGCCGGTCTGGCGTACGGGTCGGCCCTGCTCGTTGTAGGACGTGGTGGTCGTCACCCCGCCCGGTGCGATCTGCCGCACCGGCCGGCCCGCGGCGTCGTACACCGTGGTGTACGTGCGGTCGGCGGCCGCGGAGGTCGTGGCCGTCGCGGGCTCGACGGTCGACTCCGGCAGCCCCCACGGCGTGAACGTGTACGTGGTGGCGTTGCCCTTGCCGTCCACGAACCGCGTGCGGTTGCCCGCCGCGTCGTAGCCGAGCGAGGTGCGGACGGCCTTCGTGGGCGATATCTGCTCGGTCTGGCTGACCACGCGGTTCGCGCCGTCGTAGCCGAAGGACCGGACCCGGCCCTCGGCGGACGTCAGGGTGGCGACGTTGCCGGTCGGGTCGAACGTCTGACGGATGGTCCGTTGCGCGGTGCCGCCGGCGAGTTGGGCGGTCGCGGTGGGTCGGCCCAGGGTGTCGTACTCGGTGCGGGTCTCGAGGCCTGCGGGGTCGGTGACCGACAGCGGCCGTCCCGCCCGGTCGTAGGTCATCCGGGTGACCCGGCCGGTGGGGTCGGTGACCGATGTCGGCTCGCCCGCGGCGTTGTACGCGGTCGCCGTCACGTCACCGACCGGCGAGGTCACCGAGGTCGCGTTGCCCGCGTCGTCGTAGCCGTATCGGGTGACGAACCAGGCTTCGGAGGGCACCCGTTCACGGGCCGCTTCGGTGATCTTGCGGCCGAGCTCGTCGTAGGTCGAGGCGACGACGGCTCCCGTCGGGTCGGTCACCGAGGCGACCTCGCCCGCGCGGTTGTGCCGGATCGTCGTGGTGTTCGGCTGGGTGCCGACCTTGGGCGCGGTCGTGGTCGAGAGGCTGCCGTACGGGTCGTAGGTCATGGTGGTGACCCGCCCCAGCCCGTCGGTGACCTTGACCGGGTTGCCCGCGGGGTCGTACTCCACGGCTGTGGTGGCACGGATGGCCGTGCCACCGGGTGGGGTGTAGTCCGGCAGGTGCGTGATCGTGGTGCGACCCATCGGGTCGACGTCGAGCGTGGTGACGTTGCCGTTGGGGTCCCGCCGCCGGGTCACGTCACCGAACGCGTTGCGGCCGAACGTCGTCGTCGGCCGGACGCCCTCCTGGGCCTCGCCGCCGGCCCAGGTCGTCGTCTCCGGACCCGCTTCCGACACCAGCGCACCCGTCGCGTCATAGGTGTAGGTGGTGGGCAGCCGGCGCCGGTCCGCGCGCTCGGTGACGAGGCCCCGTGCGTCGCGCACATAGGTGACGCTGAGGGTGTCGCCCGGCGTCGGCTCGACGTCCTCGCGGATCAGCAGACCCGCCGCGTCGTAGGCGTAGGAGGTGTGCTCGACGGGCTCCGTGTCGCCGGTGCCGCTGAGGCCGGCTCGCCGGATCAGACCGTCGGCGTCACGGAGGTACGAGGTCGAGCGCCGCAGTCCTTCCGGGTCGAAGGTGACGGTCGCCGGGAATCCGGCCGGGTCGTACGACGTCTCCGTGACCCTGCCGCCGGCCTGGGTCCGGCGGACGACATGGCCGGCCGCGTCGTACTCGATCCGGTCGAGGACGATGTCGGTCCTGGAGCCGTCGGGACGCAGCACGCCGGCCCGGGTCGACGTGGCGAGCCGGTCGTCGTCGAAGTAGGTGTTCCTGGTCTCGCGGCCGATCGCGTCCCGGCTGACCGCCAGCCTGCCCGCCGGGTCGTAGGAGTGGGTGCGCAGGGTCAGGATCGTCGACTCCGGGTCGTCGGGGTCGACGCCCGGCCCGCTGACGGTCTCCCTCAGCACGCGGTCGTGCGAGTCGGTGAACGTCGTCCAGGCGAAGCCGCGGCTGTCGGTCCGCGTACGCTCCTGGCCCGCGTTGCGGTAGGTCCACGACTCCCGGCTGCCGTCCGGGAAGGTGGTCTCGACGAGTGCGTCGTGTGCGTCGTACCGGTAGGAGGTGGTCCGTTCGGCATCGCCGCCGGTCGCGTCGGACTCGCTCACCTTCGTGGTGTTGTCGTTGCCGTCGTAGTCGTAGCGGACCACCCGTGTGTGCCGCACGCCGGTGAGGGGGTCCGTCACCGCCGGGGCGGTGACCGTCGCCAGTCGTGAGCGCTCGTCGTAGGTGTGGGTCGTGGTGGCGAACACACCGCCGTCCGGCGCCTGCGTGGTCGTGGTGAGCAGCCGCCCGATCGCGTCGTAGGTGAATCGGTTGTGCAGTCCCGACGGGTCGGTCCGGACGGCGAGGTCACCGTTGGCCCGGTAGGCGTAGGCGGTGGTCTGGCCGGCCCGTTTGCCGGTCGTCTGCAGCAGCAGGCCCGCGGGCACCGTGCCGCCGCCCTCGGCGGGCTCGCTTCCGGTGCTGTAGGTCCAGGTCTCGACGGGCGCTGTCGGCGAGCCGTTGGGTTTCGGGTACGTGGCCGATATCAGCCTGCCGCGGGTGTCGTAGGCGTAGCCGGTGCGGAACGCCGGGTCGTCGGGGCCGCTCGACCGGGCGTCGCTGTCACTGACCTTGCGGTCGGTGCGAGGATCGAGCGGGTTCGATCCGACGGGGTGGTACGCGGCGTACGAGGTCTGGCACGAGGTCGCCGTCCGGCACGTGGTGCTGGACAGGACGTTGCCCCTGGCATCGGTCGTGAACGTCGCCTTGTGGCCGTTCTCGTCCGTCTCCGAGGCCACGAAGCCGGCCGCGTTGTACTCCGTCGTGCGGGTGCCGTCCTCGGTGGTGACCGAGACGGGCCGCCCGCCGTGGTCGGCGTCGTACCTGTAGGTCCGGTCCGGGTAGGGGCCGTGCAGCGACACCGTGCGGACGGCCTCGTCGCGCAGCGGCGTGTCCAGCCGCCACGCGCGACCGTCGTGGTCGGTGAGGGTGGACACCCGGTCGTTGACGTCGTCGTACCCGATGACGGCGTGCACCCGGTCGTCCTGCGGCAGCGTCACCTTGGTGAGCTGGTCGATCGGGCTGCCCGCCGCGAAGTGCTCGCCCACGGCGGTGGCGCCCAGAGCGTGCCGGTACACGGCGAGTTCGTCGATGCCGCCGCCGAAGTGGAAGTCGGCGTCGTTGCCCGACGGCCAGTTCTTCGAGTCGCCCGCGCCCACCGTCAGGTACGGCGTCGTGTCGTGGTGGATCGGTCCGGCCACCGTTCCGGGCTGGGCCAGACCGTCGACGTACAGCGTCTGCCGGTCGACGAGGCCGGAGAGTACGACGTGGTGCCATGCGCCGTCGTCCACTGCCCGCTCGGAGGTGATCTGCTTCGCCGCAGTGGTCGTCGCGGCGAAACCGCCGCGCAGGTGGCCGTCCTGTCCGACGTAGAGGATCGGCAGATGCGTGCCGGCGGCCACGCCCCATGGCGTGTCGGCGGCGCTGACCAGTACACCGCCCGATGTCGTACGGAACCACAGCTCGACCGATGCCGACATCGACTGGCTGATCAGCTTCTCGGGCAGGGCCACGAAGCTGCCGCTCCCGTCGAAGGCGGCCGACGTGTCGGCCGTGCCCGCCACCGCGCCCTGGGCTCCGAGCACCACGCCGTGGTACGTACCGCGGTCGGCGACGGGCTTGCGGGCGGTCGCGCTGGTCGCACCGCCGGCCTGTGTCGCCTCGCCGAACCGCCAGTACCCGTGCGGGTCGTCGTCGATCACCACGGAGCGGTAGCGGGAGCCGGTCTGGTAGTCGTACCTGGTGCAGTTGGGGGCCGCCCCGGGCGCGCAGGCGGACACGAGCTTCGCGCCGTCGTAGGTGTACCGCCACGTCGGTGCGGCCGCCCCTGCCGTGGGCTCGTCCGTGCGGACCTCGGTGACCCGCGGGCCGGTCCACGTCAGGTGGAGCCTGCGCCTGGAGACCGTGTTGTAGAGGCTCTTGGGTTTGCCGGTCGGCCCCGCGGTGTCGTACTCGAGCTGCTCGGTGAGACCGTCCGGGTCGGTGATCGACTGCAGTCGGCCATGGATGTTGAACACCCACATCGCGCTCGACGCGTCGCGCAAGGTGAAGCGGCCCTCGGCGACGTCGTACAGCAGCGTCAGGTTCTGGCCCTGCGGCGGCGCATAGGAACCGTCAGGATTCCGCCCGAAGCGGACCTGCCGCCCGTTCGGCAGGGTCACCACCACACTGCCCGCGAGTTCCGGGTCGGTGGTCCGGTCGTCGGACTTGAGCGCTGTGTCCAGGCGCGACGCCCAGCCCGAGCCGAAGGCGGTGTCACGGCGCGGGTCGAGGCTGTTGTAGGTGCGTGCGACGGTGAGGTCGGGGCCGACCGTGGCGACCGCGGCGTCGGTGGTGGCCATCGTGAAGTTGCCGACCTGCGGGTCCAGGCCCGGCGCGTCGGTGCCCTCGGCCACACCGCCGAGGTGGCTGGTGATCTGCGGCTGCGGCACCGTCGGCGTCAGCGCCAACGGTCCTGCCCACGGCCCGGCAGCGACGTTGTCGTGGGCCTGCGCCCACCACCAGTACGTCGTGCTCCAGCGCAGTGTTCCCGCGGGCGGCGTCCAGGTCGGTCCCGTCCAGCCGGACTCCACGCAGCCGGTCGGCGCCTCCGGTGTTCCCTCGCACAGCTTGAAGTTGTACTTCAGGCCGGTATTGGGCCAGTTGTCGCTGTCCTTGCCTTCCACGTACAGCGCCGGTGACAGCGAACCGACCGCGGCGCCGCTGCCCGGCTGCTCGTACACCACGCTCGGCGGGACGTTCCTGACCGTGAGCGGGAACATTCCGTAAGGGACGCCGAACGCGGTGTGGAACTGCGTGCCGTCCTCGTACATGGTCAGGTAGACCTGGTAGTCCCCCGGCGTGAGCGGCTGCATGGGGATGTCGAACTGCCGTGAGGCGCCCGGCCCGACATCGCCCGACGGCGCGTGCGTCGGCGAGGTCTGGATGACAGTGTCGCCCTGCTTCACGACGTAGCCGAGCCTGTACCTCCCGCTCGGCGTCCATACGGCGGAGCCGAGGTTGCGCACCGTGGCCTTCAGCCGGCCGTCCTGGTTCGCGGTCGGCAGTACGACCTCGTCCACCCGGTACGACGCTCCTTGCGGCGCGTAGGTGACGTCCAGGTACGGCTTGTTGGCCGACTCCGTCGCGCCGAACCGCTTGAACGCCGAGGTGTCGGACTCGTTGGCCGCGCGCACCGAGAGGCCGTGGAACGGGGTCCCGTGGGTCCACTCGGTGGCCAGGGCCGGGTCGAGCGGGAACGCCTCCCATGCGGCCGCGGGGCAGGCAGTGCCGCCGTGCGCGAAGCTCCGCTGCGACAGGTGCTTCCCCAGCGCGGGGCCGGGCCAGCGGACCGACGCCGCCGACCACGGGGCACCGACCGCGAACACGTCCACCGGTCGAGGCTGGCAGGTGGCGCTGCCCGCGTTGTTCAGGACCAGCGACAGGCCCCTGATGTACTGATTCGACAGTTGGGCGGTGTAGGCGCCGAAGTGAAGGAACGACGCCGAGGGCCTGCCCGCGGTCTCGCTGCCGGCCTTCAGCTGGATCTCGCCGGGATGGCTGACCGACTCGCCTTTGGTGACGTACACGTCGTCGGTGTCGGCGTTGATCTGTACGGACGGGTCGACCCTGACCGGCCATGCACGCTTCTCGTCGGCCAGCCACGCCTTGTCGACGGCGACCCGCAACCGCCAGTCGCGACCGGCGGGGCGCAGTTCGTACCGGACACCGTCCGACACCGCACCGTGCGCGTCCCTCATCCAGCCCGCGGGAATCGTCGCGCGCACCCGGCCGGACTCACCGGCCAGTGTCACGTCGCCGGTCGCCGGGTCGATCCGCGGTGTGAGGCCGCGCAGTGCGAGCCGGAAATCGTAGGTGGCAGCGGCGCGGGCCGAGCGCAGGACGATGTCCTCCTTGACACCGGAACTCGTCACGTTGAGCACCAGGTCGGCGTCCGGCCCGATCTCACGGTAGGTGACCTGCGCGTCCGTGGCCTCACCCTTGGCCGACGGCTCCGCCTTGGCCGCGGCCGGCGCGAACCGCACGTCGTGCTCGGCGTCCAGCCGTACCACCGCGTCGGCCGAGTCCCGCCCGAAGCTGACGTCGAACGGCGCGGCGCGCGGCACCAGCCTGGATCCCTCCGCGCGCAGAGCGAGATCGACCGGGGCCCACGTCCCGTCAGCCCGGCGGACGTTCGTCACTCCCGAGTACAGACGCAGCGTCCGGCTGCCGTCGGCATTGCGGAACACCACCGTCGACGCCCCACGCCCGATCTCCCGGCTCGTCAGCCGGTCGTACCCATGGCTGTCGGCAGCGACCGACGTCATCGGAGGCTTGGTCAACACACCGGGCCCGACCTCGCCGGGCCGCACCGGCGGAACGTCGACCCGGTCGGGCACGGCACCCCGCGGCCGCACGGGCCGCCGTGCGACATCTGGCCCCGCACCGGTCTTCGTGTCCACGGAAGAAGAGCGCGGATCGAGCCCCTCGGCCGATCCCCCACGCTGCCGAGGGAGCTCCGCCGACGCGGAGGTGCCCGGCGTCGACGGCACTCCCCGCCAGTCGATGGTCTGCGGTAACAACGCGAGACCCACCACGAGCACGGCCGCACGCCACCTGGCCCTCATCCGACCTCCCCGAAACCATGGCCGCAGTGCCGACGGCCGACCCCGACAGCGGATTATGCAGAGGAGGCCTTACAGACGGCTTACAAGAAGGCCGCTCCGGGAGAGAGCCTGTCGTGGACACGCCAGCGTCAGCCATGCCGCGTCCGGGCAGGCACGCGGATATGCTCCCGGCGGGGGAGGTCAGGGTGCTGGAGATCCGCTTACTGGGGCCGCTGGAGATACGCCGAGCGGGGAGCGCCGTGGCGCTGCCGGGTCGGCTGCTGCCCGCGCTGCTGTCGATCCTCGCCCTGTCTGCCGGCCGTCCCGTCTCCTTCGAGCTGCTGATCGAGCGGCTGTGGGCGGACAAGCGCCCCCGTGAGCCGCGCCAGGCTCTTCACACGTACGTCTCGCGGTTGCGCGCGACGTTGGGGACCGATCTGATCGGCACCGCGCCGGGCGGTTACGTCCTGCGGCTGCCCACGGCTCGGGTCGACGCACTGCTCCTGAGGGACCTGGTGGAGCGGGCGGACACGCCCGACGCGCTCACGGAGGCCCTTGCTCTCTGGCGCGACACGCCGTTCACCGATTCGGTGTCCGACTGGCTGCGTGAGGTGGAAGCCGAGCGGCTCGTCGGCCTCTACCTCAGAGCCGTGGAACGCCGAGTCGAACGGGACCTCGCGCACGGCGGCCGCCCTGGTCTGGCCGAGGAACTGCACGCCCTCACCGACCGCTTTCCGCTCCGTGAATCGCTGTGGGCGCTGCGGATGCGGACTCTGCACCATGTCGGCCGCACCGCTGAGGCCATCGAACTGTACGGCGCGGTCAGGGCGTTGATCGCCGACAGGCTCGGGGTCGAGCCGGGTGCGGCCGTGCAGCAGGTGTTCACCGACCTGCTCGCCCAGGACGAAGCCGCCGCGGACGGGACCGCCGTGGTCCCCCGGCAGCTGCCGTTGCCGCGTCGTGGCCATGTGGTCCGGCCGCAGTTGCTGACGGCATTGGACGGCGGCGATCTCGTCGCCGTCCATGGGCCCGGCGGTGTGGGTAAGACCAGTCTGGTGGTGCAGTGGGCGTACCGGGCCCGGGAGCGGTTCCCGGACGGCCAGCTGTTCATCGATCTGCGGGGGCACGGGGACGCGGAGCCGGTGCCGGCCCGCGCGGCCCTCGGGGAGATGCTTCGTGCCCTGGCGATTCCGCCGCGGCAGGTGCCCGAGGGGCTCTCCGAACGCGGCGCTCTGCTGCGCAGCGTGACGGCGGGCCGTCGGTTGCTCATCGTGCTCGACAACGCGCGTGACAGTGCGCACGTGCGGCCCCTGCTGCCTGGCGCCGGACCCACGGTGATCGTGACGAGCCGCACCAGCCTCGGTGGACTGGCCGCCAGGGAAGGTGCGCACCGGGTCGCGCTCAACCGGCTGAGCATCGCCGAGTCCGCCGAACTCCTCGCGATCGAGCTCGACTACCAGGGCGTCGCCCACGACCGCGACACGCTCAGCGAGATCGCCAGGCTGTGCGACGGCCTGCCGCTCGCTCTGACCCTTACCGCCGAACGTGCTGCCGGGACGGGGCATCGTCGTCTGACGCAGGTGGCCGCCGACCTGCGTGCCGAGCAGACCCGCCTGGACCTGCTGCACAGCGAGGAGGACCCGCTGACCAGCGTGCGCGCCGCGCTGTCCACGTCGTACGAGGTACTCGATTCCGGTTCGGCACGGTTGTTCCGCACCCTCGGGCTGTACCCCGGCGCGGACATCTCCGTCGCCGCGGCCACCGCACTGTCCGGGGCAGAGGCACCGCTGGCCGCGTTGTGCGAGGCGAACCTGGTCGAGGAGCACCAGCGAGGCCGGTTCCGCCTGCACGACCTGGTCCGCCTCTACGCCGCCGAGCTGTCGACGCAGGCGGGCCCCCCGCCGGACCACGAGGCCGCGCTCGACCGATTGTTCTCCTGGTACCTGCACTCCACCGCCTCCGCCCGGCGCGCCATCGGCCACCAGGAGAGCCACGTCCCCTACGACGACGCCGCTGACGCACTCGCCTTCGCCGACAGCCGTTCGGCGCTGGCGTGGTTCACCGGCGAGCGCCACAACCTCGCGGCGGTCGTCCGCGACGCCGCACGGCGCGGTCGGCACGGTGTCGCGTACACGATCACCCTGGATCTGTGGCCGTTCCTCGACCATCAGCACTACGTCGACGACGCCTTCGCCCTCCTGCCCGTCGCCTTGCGCTCGGCCGAGGCCGCAGGCGAACGGGTCGTGGTGGCGGCGTTGAAGGGACTGCTCGCCACCACCTACTGCAAGGTCGGAGCCCACGATCGCGCGATCGAAGAACTGGAGCGGGCCGCCGGGCAGTGGGCACTTGTCGGTGACGACAACGGCCTCGCCTCCACGCTCTGCTCGATCGGCCGCGAGTATCTGTTCCTGATGCGGTACGCCGACGCGCTGGTCCCGCTGCGCAGGGGGCTGGACCTGGTCCGCGGAACCGGCTCTCACGACCTGCGAGCGCGGCTGATGAACAACATCGCCATGTCTCATGTCCTCTTGGGACAGTTCGACGAAGCCGTCGACATGGCGGGCCGGGCACTCGCCCTGAGCGCCTCACTGTGGCTCGAGCCGTATCTGCTCGACACTCTCGGCCAGGCCCACACCGGTCTGGGCGCGTACGACGAGGCCGTCAAGGCCCATCGCGCAGCGCTCGACCTGATCCACGAGCACGGTGACCGATGGGTGGAGCCGTACGTGCTGCACCACCTCGGCCTCGCCGAACGTGGACGAGGCAATGCGGCCGAGGCGAACGTGGCCTGGCAGACCGCGCTGCGCATCATGGACGAGTTCCGCGACACGGACTGGCCCAACCGCCCCGAACTGCTCGGGCTCATCGCCGAACTCGGCACCGCCCCCATGGTGGACGCGCGCACTCCCACACCTGGAACTATGGTGTCCCACCACATACGCTCCTGACCTGCATGTTTCTACGGTGTGGCGACACGAAACGTCCCCGTCGAAACGCCAGGAAGTGGTGCCGATGTCCTCCCCCGCGACCGCTCCACCCGCCCCGTCCAACCTCCGTCGCATCGTCGCCGCCAGCCTCATCGGCACCACCATCGAGTGGTACGACTTCTTTCTCTACGGATCGGCCGCCGCGCTGGTCTTCAACAAGCTCTTCTTCCCCGAGTCCGACCCGCTCGTCGGCACGCTCCTCTCCTTCCTCACCTACGCGGTCGGGTTCGCCGCCCGGCCGCTCGGTGCGCTGGTGTTCGGGCATTACGGTGACCGGCTCGGGCGCAAGAAGCTGCTGGTGCTGAGTCTGCTGCTGATGGGCGGGGCCACCTTCGCGATCGGGCTGCTGCCGACCCACGCGGCCGTCGGGTCCCTCGCTCCGGTGCTGCTCACCGCGCTGCGGCTGGTGCAGGGCTTCGCGCTCGGTGGTGAGTGGGGTGGGGCCGTGCTCCTCGTCTCGGAGCACGGGGACGCCAAGCGGCGCGGGTTCTGGGCCTCGTGGCCGCAGACCGGGGCGCCGGCCGGGCAGTTGCTCGCGACCGGGGTGCTGTCCGCGCTGACCGCGCTGCTCTCCGACTCCGCCTTCCTGTCATGGGGTTGGCGCATACCGTTCCTGCTCTCCGGTGTGCTGGTGATCGTGGGCCTGTGGATCCGGCTCTCCGTCGACGAGTCGCCCGTGTTCAAGGCCGCGCTCGCCGCCGCCGAGGAGCGCAAGGCCGCGGCCGAGCAGGTCGAGAAGATGCCGCTGGTCGCCGTACTGAAGCACCACTGGCGGGACGTGCTGATCGCGATGGGCGCCCGCATGGCGGAGAACATCTCGTACTACGTGATCACGGCGTTCATCCTCGTCTACGCGACGACCCAGGTGGGCCTCTCCAAGCAGACCGCGCTCAACGCCGTCCTCATCGCCTCCGCCGTCCACTTCGCCGTCATCCCGGCCTGGGGCGCGCTGTCGGACCGGATCGGCCGCCGGCCGGTCTATCTGATCGGCGCGATCGGCGTCGGCGCCTGGATGTTCCCGTTCTTCCTGCTGATCGACGCGGGAACCTTCGGTTCGCTGCTGCTCGCCGTCACCGTCGGCCTGATCCTGCACGGAGCGATGTACGCGCCGCAGGCCGCGTTCTTCTCCGAGATGTTCGCGACCCGGATGCGCTACTCGGGCGCCTCCATCGGCGCGCAGTTCTCCTCGGTCGCCGCCGGCGCCCCCGCGCCGCTGATCGCGACCGCGCTGCTCCAGGACTACGGTTCCTCGACGCCGATCGCCCTGTACGTGATCGCCGCCGCGCTGCTCACGATCGTCGCCATCGCCTGCGCCCGGGAGACCCGCGACCGCGACCTGTCGGAGGTCGCCGAGGACGCCCCGCAGGCCAAGGCCGCTGTCCGCGCGGACGCCTGAGTACACGTGAGTACACGCTGAAGGCGCCGGTCCCGAAAGGGGCCGGCGCCTTCGGCGTGTTCAGCGGGCAACCGCCGCGGACATCGCGTGCAGCCGCAGGGCCAGCTGGATCTCCAACGCGCGGGACGGCGACTGCCAGTCGGGACCGAGGAGGCGTCCGATGCGCTCGATGCGCTGGGCCACGGTGTTCACATGGACATGGAGGTCGTCCTTCGTACGGGCGGGGCTCATCCCGCTCGCGAAGTACGCG
Organism: Streptomyces sp. NPDC029169; assembly: GCF_055563935.1. Taxonomy (NCBI): domain Bacteria; kingdom Bacillati; phylum Actinomycetota; class Actinomycetes; order Kitasatosporales; family Streptomycetaceae; genus Streptomyces; species Streptomyces sp. NPDC029169. The sequence continues at coordinate 210,070 of NZ_JBVHXA010000006.1, read as the reverse complement.
TCCATCGTGCGCACCAGGTCCGTGCCGCGACGCCGGTCGTACGCGACGACCTGACCGATCGTGCGGTCGACGAAGCCTTCGATGTCCCGGGTGTCGGCGAGCAGCAGCCCGAGGAAACCCAGGTCCTCGGCTGCCGCGCCCTCGCCGGAGCGGTGCAGCAGACGCAGGGCGTCCAGGCAGCGGCGGGCCTCCTCGTACGCGGTGGCCACCTGGCCGGGCGCGGCGAGCGGTGAGGAGACGGGCGCGGAGGCGCCCACCGTGACGGGTTCGCGGAGTGCGCCGCCGAGGTGCTTGGCGGTCTGCCGGGCCAGCTCGGCGGCGTCCTCGTCGGGGCCGAGCGGGAGCAGCAGTACCGTCCCGCCGTCGCGTGCGGAGGCCAGGCCCCGCCGGGTGGCGGCCAGGTGAGAGGCCGCCGACCAGAGGCGCTGCCGGTCCGCGCTCTCCCGGCCGCCGGTGTCCGCCTCTCCCCCGTCGCCGGCGCGGTCGATCCGGGCGGCAAGGACCACGTGCGGTGCGTCGACGTCGGTACGGAGCCGGGCGGCGCGCTCGCGCAGCAGGCGGCGGTCGCGGTCGGGGGCGTCGAGGAGGTCGTCGAGCAGTTCGCCCCGTACCCGCTGTTCCGCCTCACCGGCCGAACGGCGGGCGAGCAGCAGGAGCGAGGTCACCAGACCGGCGCGCTCCAGGGTGCGCTGGTCGACGGGGTCGAGGTCCGGCTGGCCGTGCAGGACGAGGGCGCCGAAGGACTCGCCGCCGGCCGAGACGGCGGCCACCCAGCGGTCGCCCTCGCGCAGTGCGTGGCCGTCGGCGGGCCGGGTGGAGGCGTGGCCGTCCTCGATGAACTCGACTCTTCCGCCGAGGACTTCGGAGACGGCCTCGGCCACGTCGTGCACGCCACCGCCGTGCAGCACCAGTTCGGTGAGGCGGTCGTGGACCTCGGAGGCCCGTTCGATGACGCCGCTGTGCTCGCGGATAATGTCGTTGGCCCGCTCCAGCTCGGCCAGGGCCGAGCGGGTCTCGGCGAGCAGGTTGGCGGTGTCGATGGCCACGGCGGCGTGCGCGGCGAAGGAGCCGAGCAGCGCGACCTGCTCCCGCTCGAAGACCCGGGCGCGCCGGTCCGCGGCGAAGAGCACGCCGATGACCTGGCTGCCGAGGGTCAGCGGGACGCCGAGGATGGCGACGAGGCCCTCGTCGCCGACGGCCGAGTCGATGGTGCGGGTGTGCTGGAAGCGGGCGTCGTCGAAGTAGTTCTCGGTGACGTACGGGCGGGCCGTCTGGGCGACGAGTCCGCCGAGGCCCTCCCCCATGCCGAGTCTGAGCTGCTGGAAGCGCGCCGAGACCGAGCCCTCGGTGACGCGCATGTACGTGTCTCCGGCGGCGGGGTCGTTGAGGCTGAGGTAGGCCACCTCGGTACCGAGCAGGGAGCGGGCGCGCTGGACGATGGCGCGGAGCACCGCGTCGAGGTCGCGCAGTCCCGCGAGGTCGTGGGCGGTCTCGAAGAGGGCGGAGAGCTCCGCCTCGCGGCGCCTTCTCCCCTCCAGCTCGGCCCGGACGCGCAGGGCGAGCTGCTTGGCCTCTTCGAGTGCGGCCAACGCCTCGGGGCCCGCGCCGCTCGCACGGGCGAGCAGCGCGGGCCGGTCGTACGCCTCCGCCGCGGCGCCTCGTGCGAGGAGCTCCAGGTAGGAGACCTGTTCTTGGGACATGGACACAGGGATACCTGCCGTACGGGTGGGAGCACCACCCCTGTGGAAAACCGTCAGTGCGCGGTCCAGCCGCCGTCAAGGGTCAGGGAGGTGCCGGTGATGAAGGACGCCTGCGGGGTGCACAGGTAGAGGACGGCCTCGGCGACCTCCTCCGGCTCGATGAGCCGCTTGAGCGCCGAGTCCTTGAGCAGCACGTCGGTCAGGACCCGCTCCGCGGGGATGCCGTGTGCCGTGGCCTGGTCGGCGATCTGCCGCTCGACCAGGGGCGTCCGCACATAGCCGGGGTTGACGCAGTTGGAGGTGACTCCGTGCGGAGCGCCTTCGAGGGCGGCGGTCTTGGAGAGCCCCTCAAGGCCGTGTTTGGCTGCCACATAGGCGGATTTGAAGGCCGAGGCCCGCAGTCCATGGACGGAGGAGAGGTTGACGATCCGGCCCCAGCCCTGGGCGTACATGTGCGGCAGGGCGCCCCTGATCAGCCGGAAGGGTGCCTCCAGCATCACGGTGAGGACCGTGTGGAAGACGTCCGGCGGGAACTCCTCGATGGGGCGGACGAGCTGCAGTCCGGCGTTGTTGACGAGGATGTCGGCGCCGGCTGCCGCGCGCTCGGCGGCGTCGAGGTCGGTGAGGTCCAGGGTCTGCGGTTCCACCGCGCCCGGCAGGCCGTCGGCCTCTTCGGCGAGCGCCGCCAGTCCCTCGGCGGCCCGGTCGACGGCTCTGACCCGGGCCCCCGCCGCGGCGAGCCGGAGCGCGCACGCCCGGCCGATGCCTCCGGCCGCACCGGTGACGAGCGCGGTACGGCCGGCAAGGTCGAGCAGGACGGCACCGGGCGCGGGGACCGCTGCGGGGCGCTGGGTCGGAGCCTGGGCGGGAGCCTGTCCGGGATCCTGGACAGGAGCCTGGAGGGGTGGTGCCGGTACCTGCGCCGGTACGGGACCTGATGTGGTGGGGGCGCTCATGCTCCGCACTGTATGAAGCGCCCCACCCTCAACCGATGTGTTCCCAACCCACAGTTCAGCTCATAGTCATGGGGTCGAACCATGTGGGTTCGTCGGCGAGCGCCTGTTCGATCCGGAAGTGCGAGAACCGTTTCATCTCCGGCAGGTCGTCCACGTCGAACCAGCCGACGTCCGTCGACTCCTCGTCGTTGACCCGGGCCTCGCCGCCGACGGCGCGGCAGCGGAAGGAGACGTCCATGAACTGGCACTGGTCGCCGTTGGGGTAGACGACGGGCTTGCGCAGGGTCTGGACGAGCACGACGCGCTCGACCTCGCAGCGCACGGCGGTCTCCTCGTACACCTCGCGGACGGCGCAGGCGGCCGGCTGCTCGCCGGGTTCGACGATGCCGCCGATGATCGACCAGAGGCCGTTGTCGGCGCGCCGGCCGAGCAGGACCCGGCCCCGGTCGTCGAAGACGACGGCGCTCACGCCCGGCAGGAAGAGCAGCTGGTGACCGGCGCTGGCCCGGAGCTCGCGGATGAAGTCAGGAGTACCCATGCCTCGACCCTATGCCCCGGTGGATCAAGCCCCTCGAGCCCCTCGAGCTGTGGGGCCTGCGCACGTGATCAGGCCTCGCGGCTCCGGCGGGCGCGGACGGACCGCAGCACCGACCAGCCGAGCCCGGCCCCCGCCACCGCCACCAGAAGCGCCTCGGGCAGGGTGCCCATGCGCGTCGCGGGGGTCAGCGAGGAGCGCAGCGGCACCTTCTCGACCAGGACGTCCGGGGTGAACATCTGCGACCGCTCCACGATCCGGCCGTCCGGCGCGATGATCGCGCTGACCCCGCTGGTGACCGGTACGACGACGGCGCGGCTGTGCTCGACCGCCCGCACCCGCGACATGGCGAGCTGCTGGTAGGTCATCTCGCTGCGGCCGAAGGTGGCGTTGTTGCTCGGTACGGAGATCAGCTGGGCGCCGTGGGTGATGGTGTCGCGCACGGCCCAGTCGAACGCCGCCTCGTAGCAGGTCGCGAGGCCGACCTTGGTGCCGGCGAGGTCGAAGACGCCGATCTTGTTCCCCGGGCCGAAGTCGCGGCTGACGCGGTCCACGTTGCTGTTGAAGATCCGTACGAAGGACCGCATCGGGATGTACTCGCCGAAGGGCTGGACGTGCCGCTTGTCGTAGTCGGCGACGGGCCCCTTGACCGGGTCCCACTCGATGAGGGTGTTGCGCAGCTTGCCCGTCTCCGGGGCGACGACGGCGCCGATCACGGTCGGCACGCCGATCTTCTTCACGGCCCGGTCGATGGCGTCCGCCGCGTCGGGGTTGGCGTACGGGTCGATGTCGGAGGAGTTCTCCGGCCAGAGGACGAAGTCCGGCTGAGGCTCCTTCTTCTGCTCGACGGCCTCGGCCAGCTCCTCGGTGCGCGCGACGTGGTTGTCGAGGACGGCCCGCCGCTGGGCGTTGAAGTCGAGCCCGAGGCGCGGAACGTTTCCCTGGACGGCGGCGACGGTCGCCGTGCCGTCCTCGGCGGTGTTGTCGACGAGCGGCAGCGCGGCGAGGGCGCCGGTGACCGGGACGAGGACGGTGAGGGCGGCCGCGGCGAGCGGGCCGCGCGGGACGGTGCCCGTCGCGCGGTACGCCCGGACCTGGCGGATCACCTCGTACAGACCGAAGCCGCAGAGGGCGACGGCGAAGCCGAGCACCGGGGTGCCGCCGACCGCCGCCAGGGGCAGGAAGACGCCGTCGGACTGGCCGAAGGCGATCTTGCCCCAGGGGAAGCCGCCGAACGGGACACGCGCGCGTGCCGCCTCGGCGAGGATCCACACCCCCGCGGCGAACACCGGCCAGCCGGAGAGCCGGGACACGGCCGCGATCCCGAGTCCGGCGGCGGCGATGAACAGCGCCTCGACGGCCGACAGCGCGATCCACGGGAAGCGGCCGACCTCTTCTCCGGTCCAGATCAGCAGCGGCAGCAGGAAGCCGAGCCCGGCGAGATAGCCGAGGCCGAACCCGGCGCGCAGCCGTCGGCCGCGCAGGGTCCAGCCGAGCAGCGCGAAGCCCGGCAGCGCGAGCCACCACAGGGGTCGGGGCGGGAAGCTCAGGAAGAGCAGGGCCCCGGACAGCACGGCCGCGCCGGGCCGCACCAGGCGTCGCAGGCCGGTCGGGCCGGGCTCGGGGGCCGCGGCGGGGCCGGGGGCGTCGACGGGGGTGATGGTGGCGCTCACGTTGCGGAGTCTACGGCGCCGGCCTACGGCCTGAGCAGCCCGGCCCTGGCGCGCCCGGACAACTCCCGCACCGGAGATCCCGGCGACCGTCACCCTTCCTTCACTCCTGCTGCAACGTTCCTGCGCATGTGCTCCCCAAATCCCGGCCGCGCCGTTACGGTGGCGGCCGGACGGAGCGGGGGTCGAGGGGGATGGCTGCATCTGCCGCTGAAGATGCCGTCGTGCGCGAGCGCGGCCGGGCCACGGACGGTGCGGGGGTGCTGGTCCTCGGCGCCTGTGTGCTCTGGTCGCTCGTCAGCGCCGCCGGGCGGGAGGCGCGCCCCGAGGGGGTGCTCCTCGCCGTCCTCGCGCTCACCGCCGGGTACGCCTGCGGCCGTATCGCCGGCACCCTGCTTCCGGTGGCCGCCGCCGTCGTGGCCTCCCTCGCCGCCCTGGGCCTGGCGCTGGCCTCCGGACCGGGTGTTCCGGGCGCCACTCCCGCCGGCTCCGTACCGCCCGGTCATACGGGAGCGGCCGCGGCGCTGCTCGTGCTCGCCGTCGGGGCGGCCTGCTGTGCGGCCTCGGCGGCCGGGTCGGGGTCCCGCCGGATTCTGCTGCGACTGCTCGCCCTGGCCATGGCGGGGGCGGCACTGGCGCTGGGCTCGGTCGCGGGTTTCATCGCCTCGACCGGCGTTCTTCTCTGTTCCCTGGCGGCGGTACGGATGCGCCGCCGGCTCCTCGGGCTGCTCGGGCTCGCCCTGGCGACGGGGCTGGTCGTGGGGGCCTCGTGGGCCGTGGCGGAGGAGCGGCTGCCCGAGGGGCTCGCGGTCTCCCTGGAGGGGCAGCTGACCCGGCACCGCGTGCTGCTGTGGCAGGACGCGGTCGCCCTCGCGAAGGAGAACCCGGTGCTCGGGGTGGGTCCGGACCGGTTCGGCGCACTGAGCCCGACGGCCCGGGAGACCTTCTCCGCGGACGGCAAGCCCCATTCGGCCGTGCTCCAGCAGGCGGCGGAGCAAGGGGTGCCGGGGGTGGTCCTGCTGGGTGCGGCCTACGGCTGGCTGCTGTGCGGCCTGTGGTCCTCGCCCCGCACGACGGCGGTCGTTCTCACGACGGGGGCCACGCTCACGGCGCTGGCCGGCCTGGCGACGGTCGGCAACGCGCTGAGCTTCACTCCCGTGACGGCGGGCGCCGGCCTGCTCGCCGGTCTGGCGACGGCCCGCGCCGCCCCGAGACCGGCGGACTGATCCACGCCGGGCCGGACCGGAAACCTCAGGCGCCCGTCGGCTCGGTCGGCTTCGCGGGACGGAGCCGCTCGCGGATGACCCGTACACCGAACTCGGCGTCGTCGACGGTGACCGTGAACGTCCCGCCGTCGTCAAGGCGCAGGGCCATGGCCTCGCCCCGGCGGACGATGACGCCCTTGCCCTTCTCGGGGCGCCAGCGGTATCCCCAGCCACCCCACTCGTGCGGAGTGACCCTCGGGATGTAGTCGGCGCCGACCACCTCGGAGAGCAGGATGCGGCAGCGCGGCACGCCGATGTGGCCGCAGCGGACCTCCATCGCCCGCTCGTCCACCTTCACCTCGACACGGACGAAGGCGAGCGTGCCGAACAGCACCAGCAGACCCGCCGCCACACAGCCGATCGCGGCCATCAGGAGCGCCGCGAGGCCGGAGGTCCACGGGGAGTCGACCGCAAGCGTGATGCCGAGGGCCATGCAGCCCGCACCGGCGGCCGCCGCAACCCACTGCATACGGTTGGTGGCACGCCCCCGCCAGACCCTGGGCACCGGTGCATCCGTGTCCAGGGGGCGGGGATGCCGGGGATGTCGGGGATGGTCCCTCATGCCAGGCAGCCTACTCACGTTCGGCTCCTACGGCGCCTGATCGACGCCACCCGCCGTCCGTCAGCGGGCGACGGCCGCGGACCCGAGGAGCCGGCCCTCGGCGTACCCCAGGGCTGCGGGCGGAAGCTCTCCGGTCCGGCCGCTGAGCAGGACCGTCAGTCCGCCGGACGGGGATGCGTCGAGCGCGGGCTCGGCACCGATACGGCGAAGCGCCTGTGCTGCGACTGCCCCGGCGGAGCCGTGGAAAACCACGGGCGGCAGGTCGGCGGACTCCACGGCCGCACGGATCTGCTCGGCGACCAGTTCGTAGTGTGTGCAGCCGAGGACCAGGGCCCGCACGTCACGCGGGGTGAGTTCCGCGGCGGCGGCGACGGCCCGCTTCACCGCGTCGGCGTCCGCGTGCTCCACCGCGTCGGCGAGGCCGGGGCAAGGCACCTCGGTGACCTCGGCGCCGTCGGCGAAGTCGCGGATGAGTCCGCGCTGGTACGGGCTTCCGGTGGTGGCCGGGGTCGCCCAGATGGCGACCTTGCCGCCGTCCGAGGCGGCGGGCTTGATCGCCGGGACGGTGCCGATGACCGGGATACGGGGTTCCAGCGCGGCGCGCAGCGCGGGCAGGGCGTGCACGGTGGCGGTGTTGCAGCCGACGATCAGCGCGTCGGGCTCCAGGGCGGCGGCGGCCCGGGCGACGGCCAGGGCCCGCTCGGTGAGGTCCTCGGGCGTACGCGGGCCCCACGGCATGCCGTCGGGGTCGCTGGAGAGGACCAGATCCGCGTCCGGCCGCAGTCGGCGTACCGCGGCCGCCGCCGGGAGCAGGCCGATTCCGGAGTCCATGAGCGCGATCTTCACCCGGTCACCCTAGCCGACCGCCCTTGCGTCGCCGCCGATCTGGGGCAGACTGCGGCGAATGAGCGCCATTGCCTGGATCGCTGTGGGTTCGCTGGCCGCCTGGGGGTGGCTGCTGCTGGGTCAGGGGTTCTTCTGGCGTACCGATCAGCGCCTGCCGGCCGGCCACGCGCGCGTGGAGCCGGAGGTCTGGCCGCGGGTCGCCGTCGTCGTACCGGCGCGGGACGAGGCGGAGGTCCTGCCGCTGAGTCTGCCGTCGCTCCTCACGCAGGACTATCCGGGCGAGGCGGAGATCGTGCTCGTCGACGACGGCAGTGCGGACGGCACGGGGAAGCTGGCCGGTGAGCTGGCCCTGCGGTACGGCGGGCTTCCGCTGACGGTCACGTCGCCGGGCGAGCCCGAGCCGGGCTGGACGGGCAAACTGTGGGCGCTGCGCCACGGAATCGCCCTGGCACGCGCGCGTGGCCCCGAGACCCGCGCCCCCGAGTACCTGCTCCTCACGGACGCCGACATCGCACACGAGCCGGACAGCCTGCGTCGGCTCGTCGCCGCCGCACGGGCGGACGATCTGGATCTGGTGTCCCAGATGGCCCGGCTGCGGGTCGCGAGTGTCTGGGAGCGCCTGGTCGTGCCGGCTTTCGTCTACTTCTTCGCCCAGCTGTATCCCTTCCGCTGGATCAACCGCCGCTCTCGTCCGCGGGCGACGGCGGCGGCCGGGGGCTGTGTGCTGCTGCGGACGGAGACGGCGGTGCGGGCGCGGGTGCCGGAGTCGATCCGGCAGGCCGTGATCGACGACGTGGCGCTGGCCCGGGCGGTGCGGCGGGCCGGCGGGCGGATCTGGCTGGGGCTCGCCGAGCGGGTGGACTCCGTCCGCCCCTATCCGCACCTCTCGGACCTGTGGCGGATGGTCTCGCGCAGCGCGTACGCCCAGCTCCGGCACAATCCGCTCGTGCTCGCCGGGACGGTCGCCGGGCTCGCCGTCGTCTATCTGGCTCCCCCGGCGGCCCTGGCGGCCGGCCTGTTCGGCGGGGACGCGGTCGCCGGCTGGGCGGGCGGGCTCGCGTGGGCGGTGATGGCGGGGACGTACCTCCCGATGCTCCGTTACTACGGGCAGCCCCTATGGCTCGCGCCCACGCTCCCTTTCACCGCGCTGCTCTACCTCCTCATGACGGTGGATTCGGCGGTGCAGCACTACCGGGGCCGGGGCGCCGCCTGGAAGGGGCGGACCTACGCCCGTCCCGAGGCGGCGCCCGACCGGTGACTCACTTGACGGCGGGGGTCCAGGTGAGGCCCCAGCCGTAGGCCTCGTCGGCGGTCTGCTGCATGGAGATCCCCGGCTGGTGCACCAGGAACCGGGCCTCGCGCCGCACGACCAGGTCGCCGTCCTCCTGGGTGAGGAGCGCGAGTGCGCACGTCCGGGCGGGCACGGTGCACTCGTCGAGGGAGAACTCGACGGGGGCGCCGTCCTGCGGCTGGAGGGTCACGGTCGCGTGCAGGCCGGCGAAGTCGCTCGCGCCCTCGTAGATGACGACGAAGACGAGGATCCGGCGGAACTCGTCCTTGTGGTCGAGGTTGATGGTGAGGTTCTCCCCCTCGGCCCGGGCGCCGGTGCGGTCGTCCGCGTCGAGCTGGATGTACGGGGGCTCGTCCATCGAGCCGAAGCCCTGGAGCGCCTGGACCACGCCCTTCGAGCCGTCGGCGAGTTCGTAGAGGACGCACAGGTCGAGATCGAGGCCGGCGGAGGCGGGCGGCCCGGCGGCGCGGCGGCGGCCGAGGCCCCAGAGTCTGGTGCGGGTTTCGCGGGATTCGCCCGTCTTCTCCGTACGCGTGGCCCAGTTGAGGTTCACCCGCATCACGCCGCCGGTCGTTCCGATGTCCTTGGTAAGGGAGACCGTCGGGGATTCCTTCGTGAGGGTGACCTTGGTGAGCCGTACGGGCCGTGCGGCGGTGACGGGTGCGGGCGCCGCCACCGGTTCCTCCGGCTCCACGGCCTCCGGTACCTCGGCCTCCGCCTCCTCGACCGAGATGCCGTAGTCCGTCGCGAGGCCCGCGAGGCCGGAGTCGTACCCCTGCCCCACCGCCCGGAACTTCCAGGCACCGTCCCGCCGGTAGAGGTCTCCGAGGACGAACGCCGTCTCGACGGTCGCGTCCGCGCTGTCGTAGCGGGCCAGCTCCGCGCCGCCGTCCGCGTCCGTCACCCGTACGAACAGGCCCGGCACGCGCCCGAAGTCGCCGCCGTCCGCCGAGGCCGCGAGGACGATCCGCTCGACCTCCGGCTCCACGCCGTCCAGGTCCACGACGAGGACATCGGTGACGAGGCCGTCGGAGCCGGACTTCCCCTCGTGCCGTACCGCGCCCGAGGCGTGCGTGGGCTGGTTGTAGAAAACGAAGTCCGCGTCGGAGCGCACTTTTCCGGATACGAGGAGTAGCGCCGAGGCGTCCACGTCCGGCACGCCACTGCCTGAACGCCAGCCCAATTCCACGCGCACACTGCGCGCCGCCACCGGAACATTGGCCCCTTTAAGCATGGACATGCTCGCCCCCCACCCTGGCTTCCGCGTATCAAGATTTCTTTACGTCAAGCTAATGCCGGACACGCACACGCGCCGGGCGGACCCGTGGGTAACCCCTCCTCAGCTCGCCTTTTCAAGATCGACGGCACTTCGGGGGTTCTGAGCGCGACCGTTTTTGTCACGTTCGCTCGCATTGTGGATCGACGGTCACTCAGAACCCGTCAAACAACCCTCTTATCGGGCTCCCCAACCAGCACATCGTGGGCTTAACTTATGGCCATGACCTCCCCCCGCTCCACCTACGGAGGCGGTTACTACACCGCGCCGTCGTTCCCCGACACCCCGATCTACGACTCCCTGGTCGCGGAGCGGGGCACGCCTCAGATCGCCCCGATCCGAGTGCCAGCCATGTACGACACCGGCAGCAGCTACCTGCCGGCGTTGCCCTCGGCGCTGCCCGCCCTCCCGGCGGCACCCAGCCCCGCCCCCTCCTACGGCGGTGGGGGTTCGTACGGCTACCCGCAGCCCACGCAGCAGATGGCCCCCGTGCCGCTGCAGCACGCGCCGGCGCCGTACATCCCGCAGCAGCCCGCGGGACCGCGCGGCTACCCGGGTGTCCAGCACCCGCAGCAGCCGCGTCCGGCGGCCACGGGGTACGAGGCGATGCGCCCGGCGGCCGCACGGCCCGTCCCGGCGCCCGCTCCGTACCAGGACCCCTACAACCGCCCGTACCAGGGCCAGGGGTACTGACCGACTCCGTGAGCGGAGCGGCTGGCAGGATGTCGGTATGCCGAATCCTCGTCTGCGCTCCGTCCATGTCCACCCGGTCAAGGCACTGCGCGGGTACGCGCCCGCCGAGGCGGAGGTCCAGCCATGGGGACTGGCTGGTGACCGCCGCTGGACCGTCGTGGACGCGTCGGGCAAGGTCGTGACCCAACGCCGCCATCCACGGATGGCGTTGGCCTCGGCCGAACCGCTGCCGGGCGGTGGCATCAGCGTGTCCGCCGCCGGCCTGCCCGCGCTTGCAGTCGACGTGCCGCGGCCGGCGGCCACGATCCGGGTGGAGGTCTTCGAGACTCCGGTGGAGGCGGTCCCGGCCGGCCCGGACGCCGACGCGTGGTTCAGCGCGTATCTGGAGACGGAGGTCCGGCTCGTCCACATGGACGACCCGGCGCGCCGGCGTCCGATCGATCCGGAGTACGCACGGCCGGGGGAGACCGTGAGCTTCGCGGACGGCTATCCGCTCCTGGTCACCACTGCCTCCTCCCTCGACGCCCTCAATTCGCTGATCGCCCAGGGGGATCACGCCGACGAGGGCCCGCTGCCCATGAACCGTTTCCGGCCGAACGTGGTCCTCGACGGGACCGCGCCCTGGGCCGAGGACGGCTGGACCCGGCTCGCCATCGGCGAGGTCACGTTCCGGGTCGCCAAGTCCTGCGGCCGCTGCGTCGTGACCACGACCGACCAGCACACGGCCGAGCGCGGCAAGGAGCCGCTGCGGACTCTCGCCCGGCACCGCAAGGAGGGCAACCGGCTGATCTTCGGCCAGAACCTGGTCCCGGAGCACCCGGGCACCATCCGGGTCGGCGACGAGGTCAAGATCCTCGGCTGACAACACACAGCACACCCGTACACGCGATCGCGTCACACTTCGCGTCCCGACGGGCGGGGAACCCGCCCCCGGGGCAGACTCGTTGGGAGAACCAGGACGACGAGGGGGTGTGGGCGTGCGCACAGCCACCGGAGTCTGGCGCTGGCGGCACAATCCCCTGCGCCGGACCACGGACCTGATCGAGGCGTGGGTCGCGCTCACGGCGTTCGTGCTGCTCGCGCTCGCCGTCCCCACCGCCGGCTGGATCTCAGGCACCCGGACCGATGCCTCCCTCCAGCGCGCCGTCCAGCTCCAGAGCCGGCAGCGGCTGGCCACGACGGCCGAGGTGATCCGGCTCGCCGACACGCCTGCTCCGGGCCTGCAGAGCCCCGAGGCCGTGGGCGAGCAGCCGGCCCGCCGCGCCGTCGTGGCGCGCTGGACGGCCCCGGACGGCACGTCCCGTACGGGCACGGTGGCCACTCGCAGGGAGCTCTCCGATCCGGGCGACACCTTCCGGCTGTGGACCGACCGTGCCGGGCGCCCGGTGTCCCCGCCGATGAGGCCCGAGACCGCCCACGCGCACGCGCTCGTCGTCGGGCTGCTCGCGGCGGCTCTGGCGGGGGTCTTCGTGGAGGCGGTGAGGAGACTGGTCGTACGTCGGCTCGTACACCGGCGGTACGAGCAGCTCGACCGCGCGTGGGCCAAGGCCGGTCCGGACTGGGGCCGTACGGGCGCGGGCAGCTAGGGGCGCTCCACGGCTCAGGGCCGCCGGACAGCTCCGAACCCGTCAACCGGGCGCCCCCGCGCGCGCTACGGTGGGGCATCGGATCACCGGCGACGCATGAGGCGGGGGCAGAGCACACCCATGGCACAGGGCACGGTCCAGGTGACGCACACCGGCACATCGCGGTGGCGGCGCCGCACGGGTGAGTACGCCTCCCTCGCCGCAGCCCTGGAGGCGGCCGGGGACGGCGACGTCCTCACCGTCGCGCCCGGCACGTACCGGGAGAACCTCGTCATCCAACGGGCCGTCACCCTGCGCGGCCCCGAAGGCGGGACGGGCTCGGTCCGGATCGCCCCGGTGGACGGCGTACCGCTGACCGTACGGGCGTCGGCGACCGTCCAGGATCTGCATGTGGAGGGTCAGGACTCCGCCGCGCCGGCGCTGCTCGTCGAGGACGGCACCCCCGAGCTGCTCGATCTGCGGATCGTGACCCGTTCGGCCGCCGGTCTCGAGGTGCGCGGCGCGGCCCGTCCCACGGTCCGTCGCATCACCGTCGACAATCCGGCGGGCGTCGGTATCGCCGTACTCGACGGCGCGGGCGGGGTGTTCGAGGAGTGCGAGATCGTCGCGGCAGGGCAGTCCGGGGTCTCGGTGCGCGGCGGCGCCCATCCGCGGCTCGAGCGCTGCCGGGTCCACCACGCCTCCGGCGCCGGGATCACCGTCACCGGCGAGGGCAGCGGCCTGGAGGGCATCGGCTGCGAGGTGTACGAGATCAAGGGCGCCGGTCTTCAGATCGCGGCGCGCGCCACCGCGCATCTGACCGACTCCTCGGTGCACCGCACGTCGGCCGACGGCATCACGCTCGACACGGACGCGGTCCTGACCCTCTCCGACTGCGACATCCACGACATCCCCGAGAACGCGGTCGACCTGCGGTCCCGCTCGGTGCTGACGCTGACCCGCTCGACCGTGCGCCGCTTCGGCCGCAACGGGCTCTCGGTGTGGGACCCGGGCACGCGGGTGGACGCCAACCAGTGCGAGATCCACGACAGTACGGGCGACTATCCGGCGGTGTGGGTCAGCGACGGCGCGACCGCCGTCCTCGACGCGTGCCGGGTGCACGATGTGCCGGACGCGCTCTTCGTGCTCGACCGGGGCTCGCGCGTGGACGTCGTCGACAGCGATCTGTCGCAGGTGCGGAACACGGCGGTGTCGGTGAGCGACGGGGCGACCGCGCAGCTCGACGACTGCCGGATCCGGGAGGCGTCCACCGGCGCCTGGTTCCGGGACCACGGCAGCGGGGGCACGCTCGGCGGGTGCACGATCGACGCCGTGCAGACGGGGGTGATCGTCACCAAGGGCGCGGACCCGACGATCGAGCGGTGCACGGTCACCTCGCCCGCCGAGGCCGGGTTCTACGTGTCGGCGGAGGGGCGGGGCTCCTTCCACGGCTGCCGGGTGACGGGGAGCGGCGGCTACGGCTTCCATGTGATGGACGGCTGCCGCACGAGCCTGCGCAAGTGCCGTACGGAGCGGTGCGCGCGAGGCGGGTACGAGTTCCCGGAGGAGGGCGCGGTCGCCGAGGACTGCACGAGCGACGAGAGCGGGGTGCGCGGCGCACCGGCCTCCGATCCGGGGACCGTCCTGACGGCGACGGCACAGTCGGCGGGTCTGCTCGGTACGGTTCCCTCGCCGCGCTCCCCCGTCGTTCCCCCGCCCGCGCCGGCCCCCGAACCCGTGTCCGCCGCCCGGTCCTCGCAGGACGTGCTCGGCGAACTGGACGCGCTGGTGGGCCTGGAGAGCGTGAAGCACGAGGTGCGGACGCTCACCAACATGATCGAGGTCGGCCGCCGGCGGCAGGAGGCGGGCCTCAAGGCGGCCTCGGTCCGCCGCCATCTGGTCTTCACCGGCAACCCGGGCACCGGCAAGACGACGGTGGCCCGGCTGTACGGCGAGATCCTCGCCTCGCTCGGCGTCCTGGAACGCGGCCATCTGGTCGAGGTCTCCCGGGTCGACCTGGTCGGCGAGCACATCGGCTCGACCGCGATCCGCACGCAGGAGGCCTTCGACCGGGCGCGCGGCGGGGTGCTGTTCGTCGACGAGGCGTACGCGCTGTCGCCGGAGGACTCCGGGCGCGACTTCGGGCGTGAGGCGATCGACACGCTGGTGAAGCTGATGGAGGACCACCGGGACGCGGTGGTGGTGATCGTCGCCGGGTACACGGCCGAGATGGAACGCTTCCTGACCGTCAACCCCGGTGTGGCCTCACGTTTCTCACGGACCATCACCTTCAGCGACTACATGCCGGACGAGCTGCTGCGGATCGTGGAGCAGCAGGCGGACGACCACGAGTACCGGCTCGCCCCGGGTACGGACGAGGCGCTGCGGAAGTACTTCACCGAGCTGCCGAAGGGCCCGGCGTTCGGCAACGGCCGTACGGCCCGGCAGACGTTCGAGTCGATGGTGGAGCGGCACGCCGGCCGGGTCGCCGTGCTCGCCGACGCGAGCACGGACGACCTGACACTGCTCTATCCGGAGGACCTGCCCGAACTTCCCTGATCCGCCTGTTCGTTGGCGTCTCCGGCGCGCTGGCGCGGCAGGGCGGGCGGCAACCGGTCCAGGAGTACGGACCGTTGGGCGGCGAACGCCGGGTCGGCCTGGTAGTCGGAGTGGCCCAGGATCGGCTCGGGCAGCGGGTGTTCGGGGGTGCGGCCGTACACGACCGGGTCGAGCAGGGCCGGACTGTCGACGGCCGGCCTGTCCCCGGCGGCGGGCACCCGCACGGGCCCGCCTATCGGGTCGGTGGCCCGGTAGAGGTTGCTCCAGCAGTGGATCGTCCCGTAGAGGGCACGCAGCGGTCCGGGGCCGAAGTAGGCCGGGAACCAGCGCCCGTAGAGCCGCTCCAGGGGGGATCCGTACGTCAGCAGCGCGACGCGGCTGCGGGTGAGCGGGGGCAGCTGCCAGACGGCGGCCGCGGCGAGCACACTGCCCTGGGAGTGGCCGGAGATGACGAGCCGGCCGCCGGTGTGCCGGGTCCAGGAGCTCATGCGCCAGGTGAGGTCGGGGACGGCCCGTTCGGCGTAGCAGGGCGGGGCGAAGGGGTGTGCGGCGCGCGGCCAGAAGGTGCCGACGTCCCAGAGGATGCCGATCGTACGGCGGGCGGACGCGTCCTTGTAGGCGCGGCGGCCCCAGGTGACGAAGAGCAGGAAGCCGAAGCCGATCATCCAGGAGCCGAGTGCCTGGGCGGTGGAGGCCGCCGACGCGAGGGCGGGGTGGGCGCCGTCGAAGGCGCGGCCGGGGACGTTGCCGCTGGCCCAGGCGCCGGCCACGGAACCGGCGCCGAGCAGCAGGGTGGCGCCGGAGATGGTGCCGACGAGGGCGGGGGCGGCGTCGGTGAGGGAGGCGGTGGCACGGGTGGCGGCGATCCGTCCGGTACGGACCGGGTCCGGGTCGTCCGTACCGTAGTCGGCCTCGACGACGGGTCCGAGGCGGCGGGCGGCGCGGGCGGTCCGCACGGCGAGGAGGACGGCCGGTGCGAGCAGCAGCAGGAGCAGGACCGGGATGACGGACGCCTGCCAGCTGAGCAGCACGGGCGGGGCGATGGCCGAGACCGCGCCCATGCCGGGCGTGCCCGGCCCGTCCAGCCAGTCGGCGACGCGCTGGGCCACCCCGCCGGACATCACTCCGCCGAGCGCGCAGGCGAGCATCGCGACGGCGGGGCCGCCGAGGCCGTGGAGGGCGGTGCGCGGGTCGCGGCGCGGGCGGTGGAGGAGGAGGGCGACCGCGCCGAGGGCCACGACGAGGGCGCCCTGGGCCAGGGTCAGGACACCGAAGGTGGCGTCGCCGGGCAGCGTGCCGGTGGAGCGCCACTCGGGGCGGGACCAGCCGGCGTGCAGGACGGCGAGGGCGAGCAGGAGCAGCGAGGTGCCGGGGAGCCAGGAGACCAGGGCCCGTTCGAGGCGCAGGTCGAGGCGCTTCTCGCTGCGGCCGCGGCGGCAGACGACCCAGACGACGACGGCGGCGAGGACCACGTAGGCCGCCTGGAGGGACCGGGCGAGCGCGTCGAGGAGGAGGTCGGGTGCCGCCCGGTCGTGGCGGGCGGCGGCTCCGGTGACCGCGGCGGCCACGGTCAGGAACCCGGCGGCCGTGTGGGCGGCGCGCAGCCGTGCGACGAGACGGCGGCCGTACCAGAAGCCGGGCCGGCCGAGGGCGGGGCGGACTTCGACGGCGGGCTCGGCGTCGGCGCTCTCGGCGTCCGCGCTCTCGGTGTCGGGGGTCGCGGCGTCGGCGCTCTCAGTGTCGGGGGTGGCGGTGTCGGGGGTGGCGGTGTCTGGGGTGGTGTCGGCCGGTTCCCTGGGGCCGGCGAGGTCCTCGTCGTAGCCGGTGGGTGGGCGCTGGGCCTCGTACGCGCTCCACGTCCGGTTGGAGAGGTACCAGAGCAGCCCCACCAGCGCGGCCGGGACCGCGGCGGCGAGCGCGAGCCTGCGGCCCGGCTGGGACCACCAGCCGCTGCGCTCGGCGGAGAGGAAGCCGAGCCAGGAGCGGTCGTCCGAGCAGGCGGCCGATCCCGCGCACTGCCAGGCCGTCAGATCGAGCGCGACCTCGCACGCGGCGGCGGTGAGCAGCACCGTGAGGGTGAGGGCGACGAGCCGTACCAGCGTCCCGTACAGCCGGACCAGTCGCGGGTGTCCCTTGGCCGGCGGGCGCATCCAGTGGGCGAGGTTGGCGACCATGAAGGGCAGGAGCAGCAGCCACAGGGCCCGGGCGCCGTTGCCGGAGGTGAGGTTGGCCCAGCAGTACGCCTCCGGGACCGGCCGTTCGGCGTAGCGCTCGGGGTGGTCCTCCGCGTCGGCGTCGTCGGTGCGACGGTGCATGGCGGCGGTCGTGTCGCCGGTGACCCGTACCGTGCGCGGATCGCCCAGCATGTCCTGGGGGGTGGCTCCGCCGACGCCGTGGACGAGGAGCTCGAGCGCCGCTCCGCCGCTCTTCGGCGGGGGTGTGGCAGGGGGCACTTCGGTGTCTCGCTCTCTGGGTGGGAGGATTCGACGGCAGACAATCAGGATCGTGGAAACCCGGGCGCCGGTGCACGGCTCTCACGGAATCCGCCCTCCATCCCCCAGTTCCCTTCGGAAGGATCGGCCCCGGTGGTGAGCGACCATCAGAATCTCCTCGCGGAGCAGCGGCGCGCCCTCATTCTGGACGAGGTGCGGCGACGTGGCGGTGTACGGGTCAATGAGCTGACGCGGCGGCTCAACGTCTCGGACATGACCATCCGCCGGGACCTGGACGCGCTGGCGCGCCAGGGTGTCGTCGAGAAGGTGCACGGCGGCGCCGTGCCGGTGGTCGAGACGAGTTCGCACGAGCCGGGCTTCGAGGCCAAGTCCGCGCTCGAACTGGGCGCGAAGGAGGAGATCGCCCGGGCGGCGGCGCGGATGGTGGCGCCGGGTTCGGCGATCGCGCTGTCGGGCGGTACGACGACGTTCGCTCTGGCCGGTCATCTCCTCGACGTGCCGGATCTGACGGTGGTGACCAACTCGGTCCGGGTCGCCGACGTCTTCCACACGGCTCAGCAGACCGGCGCGGGCGGCGAGGCACGGCCAGGCGCGGCGACGGTGGTCCTCACGGGCGGGGTGCGGACCCCGTCGGACGCACTGGTGGGGCCGGTGGCCGACCAGGCGATCCGCTCGCTCCACTTCGACGTGCTGTTCCTGGGGGTGCACGGGATCTCGGTGGAAGCGGGTCTCTCGACGCCGAATCTCGCGGAGGCGGAGACGAACCGGCGTCTGATGCGCTCGGCCCGCCGGGTGGTGGTGGTCGCGGACCACACCAAGTGGGGGACGGTGGGCCTGAGTTCGTTCGCGCGGCTGGACGAGGTAGACATCCTGGTGACGGACCCGGGCGTGTCCCCGCAGACCCGGGCGGAGATGTCGGAGCATCTGCCGGGCCTGCTGGTGGCGGGCGAGGACGGGGACAGCGACGGGGGCAGGGAAGGGGACGGGTTCGCGGCGGGCGACGAGGGGTGAGTCTCATCCGCCTCGAGCGTCGCTCGGGGCTGCCGGTGGAGGAGGTGTGGCGTCGGCTCACCGACTTCACCGCCCACGGCCGCCTGGTTCCGCTCACCCGGACGCGGATGCTCTCCCCCGGTCCCACGGGCGTGGGCACCCGGTTCGTGGCGCGTACCGGGATCGGGAGGCTCGCCTTCGACGACCCCATGGAGGTCGTGGTCTGGGAACCTCCCGCGCCCGGGCGGCCGGGGAGGTGCGGCCTTGAGAAGCGGGGGCGTGTGGTGCTCGGCCGGGTGGTGATCGAGGTGCACGCGGCCACGGGTGGCGGCGCCCGTGCGGTGTGGGTGGAGGAGCTGCGCGTACGCGGGGTGCCCGGCGCGCTCGATCCCGTACTGGCCCTGGCCGGACGGAGGCTGTTCGGCCGGGCGATGGACGGACTGCTGGGCAATTGACGGTACGTCAACTAGGGTTACGGGGCCTCAGATCCGCGCCTCGGGAGGGACGGTCCATGGCTCGCCGACTCAAGCTTGTGGAGCTCGACTTCGCCGCTTCCGCGCCCGTACGGCTGGTGTTCACGGCCGAGGTCGCGGCGCCGCCGCCCGCCGTGTTCCGTTCGATCGCGGTGGAACTGGGCTCCATGCCCTCCTGGTTCACCGCCGTCGCCTCCGCGATCCCGACCGCCGACGGCGCGGGGCGCACGGTCCGACTGCGCGGCGGGATCGTGTTCCAGGAGACGATCCTCGCCCACGACCCGGACACCCGCTACGCGTACCGCATCGACGAGACCAACGCCCCGGGCGTCGGCGCCATGGTGGAGGACTGGGCCCTCTCCCCCGCCGGCTCGGGCACCCGGGTCCGGTGGACGATGGCGGTCGACGGCAGCAGGCCCTGTCTGCTCGCGATGCGGCTGGCGCGCCCCGGCGTGGGCAAGTCCTTCCGCGACGCGATGCGCAAGCTGGACCGGCGGCTCACTCCGGCCAGACACCCGTCGCCAGGAACCGGTCGATAGCGGCCGCGTAGGGCGCGATGTCCAGGCCCTGCTCGGCCAGCCAGGCGTCGGAATAGTACTTGTCGAGGTAGCGGTCGCCCGGGTCGCAGAGCAGCGTCACGACGCTGCCGGTACGGCCCTGTTCGACCATCTCGGCGACGATCTTCAGCGCGCTCCACAGGCCCGTGCCGGTGGAGCCGCCCGCCTTGCGGCCGATCGCGGTCTCCAGGGCGCGGACGGCGGCGACGCTCGCGGCGTCCGGGACCTTCATCATCCGGTCGATGGCGCCGGGTACGAAGCTGGGCTCCATCCGAGGCCGGCCGATGCCCTCGATGCGCGAGCCGCAGTCGGAGGTGGCGCCCGGGTCGTTGTTGGTCCAGCCGTCGAAGAAGCAGGAGTTCTCCGGGTCGGCGACGCAGATCCGGGTGTCGTGCTGCATGTAGTGCACGTAGCGGGCGATGGTCGCCGACGTGCCGCCGGTGCCGGCGGTGGCGACGATCCACGCGGGCTCGGGATAGCGCTCCAACTTCAGCTGCTGGTACATCGATTCGGCGATGTTGTTGTTGCCCCGCCAGTCCGTGGCCCGCTCGGCGTAGGTGAACTGGTCCATGTAGTGCCCGCCGGTGCGCTCGGCGAGGGCCGCAGACTCCTGGTACATGGTGCGGGAGTCGTCGACGAAGTGGCACTGGCCGCCGTGGAACTCGATCAGCCGACACTTCTCGGCGCTCGTGGTGCGGGGCATCACGGCGATGAACGGCACACCGATCAGCTTGGCGAAGTACGCCTCGGAGACGGCCGTCGAGCCGCTGGAGGCCTCTATGACGGGCTTGCCGGGCCGGATCCAGCCGTTGCAGAGACCGTAGAGGAAGAGGGAACGGGCGAGGCGGTGCTTGAGGCTGCCGGTGGGGTGGGTCGACTCGTCCTTGAGGTAGAGGTCGATCCCCCACGACTCCGGGAGCGGGAAGCGCAGCAGGTGGGTGTCGGCGGAGCGGTTGGCGTCGGCCTGCACCTTGCGGACCGCCTCCTTCAGCCAGGCCCTGTACGCCGGGTCGCTGTGGTCGACGTCGACCGTCGCGACCGCGGCCCGCGCCGTGTTCTCCGTGGTGCTCATGCGTGCTTCTCCTCGTCTGCCCAGCAGGTCCCCCACTGCCGACGATAACTCCCTCACCTGCACAAACGTTCACTTTGGGGGTCCATAGGAGTCCCTTGGGAGTCCCTCGGGAGTCCCGTGCGCGAGGGCCTCTGGTGCGGTCGCGGCCCGCCCGGCACACTGGACGGAGCAACCGGTGCGAAGGGGGCGGAGCGACATGGCGGAGCCCGAGTTCACTGCCAAGGGCGTACGGATCGAGCGCTGGCCGCGCTCGCTGACGCGGGCGGGCGAGGTCCGGATCGAGGACGGACGGCTGTCGCTGCTGACGAGTTACGGCAGCGAGATCGACAGCGCCCCCGTGGGCTCCGTACGGGCGGGGCGGCCCTGGTTCGCCAAGTCGGACGAGACGGTGGCGAAGGTGAACGGGACGCGCTACCGGCTGACCATGGACGGGGCGGGCACGCGCCCGTCGGGGCCCGGGCGCTTTCTCGAAGCGCTGAAGAGGGCCGCCAAGGAGCGATGAAACGCCAGGTCACCTGCGGAAGGTCGCCGCGAGTTGCGGGGCGGTCACTACTGGTTCACCCTGGAACCACCTCACCGAGGGTTAACCGGCGGTGACGCTGTGATCCAGGCTGTGATCCAGCCGCCGCCCTGCTGTACGCATGACAGATCCGAATCTTCGTCTTCTTCCGGACCTCAACTTCGGGGAGTCGCAGCCGTGATCAGCGAGCCAAGCAGGCACTGCACGGTGGAGCTCCAGGCCCTGCCGTCGCGGATCGGTCAGGTCCGCAGGATCGTATCGGCGCATCTGCGCTACTGGCATCTCGACGCGTTGATCGACCATGCGGCGCTCGGTGTCACCGAGCTGCTGACCAATGTTCACCGGCACGCACAGCCGGACAAGATGTGCACCGTCGAGATCGAGCTGCTGCTCGATCGTCTCACCGTCTCGGTCCACGACCACGACCCGCGGATACCGGAGGTCGACGCCCGGTCGGGGCGCATGAACCCCGACGGCATCGACGAGTTCGCCACCTCGGGCCGCGGTCTGGCCATCATCGAAGCCGTCAGCGAGAGCTGGGGCATCCGTCCGCACGACACCGGGAAGGTCGTCTGGTTCACGCTGCCGGCGCCCACGCCCGCGGTTGCCCTCCCGCCCCGCTCGCACGCGGTGTACGGCGCGACCACCGACGGCCCCTTCGTCGGCCACACCCGCTTCCGCGGCGCACACGGCACAAGCCTGGACGGCGTCCCCTTCGGCACCCCGCAGGAGCCGGCCCACGCCCCGGCGGTCGCCCGCTCGGCCCTGGCGGGCTGACCGGACGACGGTGGGGCGGCGTCACTCCGTGGCGATCGCGCGGAGCACGTCCAGGCGCGCCGCCCTGCGCGCCGGACGCCAGGCCGCCACGGCGCCCGCCGCCAGGCCGACCAGGGCGACGACCGCGAGTTGCAGAGGCGGTACGGCGAAGGCGAACGCGCTGTCGCTCGCTCCGTCGGACGCCTTGACCAGGACCCAGCCGAGGAAGCCGCCGAGCGCGAGACCGCCCACCGTGCCGAAGGCCGCGACCAGGACGGACTCCCACCGGACCATGGCCTTCAGCTGGGCCCGGGTCTGTCCGACGGCGCGCAGCAGGCCGAGTTCGCGGGTGCGCTCGTGGACCGCGAGGGTCAGCGTGTTGGCGATGCCGAGCAGCGCGATCAGGACGGCCAGCGCGAGCAGCGCGTAGACCAGCGTGAGCATCATGTCGATGCCGCCCGCTGAGGACTCGGCGTACTCGTCCCGCGTCTGCACCTCCGGGTTGCCGTACTGCGCGGCGACCTCCTCGACGGCCGCCGTGCCCGCCTCCGCCGAGACGCCGTCCTTGAAGCTCACGGAGACGAGCGTGTCGGAGTCCTGGGTGCGGTGCGGGGCCCAGGCCTCGCGGGTGACGACGTAGTCCCCGGCCAGCTCCGGCTGCTCGTAGACGGCCTTGACGGTGAAGGTGCGCCGGCTGCCGTCGGTGAAGGCCAGTTCGGTGGTGCTGCCGGGCTTCAGGCCGGACTTGTCCGCCTCCGCGTCGGCGACGGCGATACCGTCCGTACCGAGACCCTCCAGCGATCCCTGAACCTGGCCGAGGTCGAAGGAGCGGGCGAGGGCGGCCGGATCGGTGACGGTCAGGGCCCGGCCCTCGCCGTCGATCTCCGCGACGCCCTGTCCGAGGCCGACGGCCGTCTCCACCTCGGGCAGCGCCGCGAGCGCCGGGGCGAGCCGCGGGCTGAGCCCGCTGCCCCCGGCGCCGAACGAGGGCGTGCTGACGGCGACGTCTCCGGCGAAGGAGCGCGAGACCGTCTGGTCCATCGTCGCCTTCAGCGAGGCGCCGAAGACCGTGAAGAGCGAGACGACTGCGACGCCGATCATCAGTGCGGTGGCGGTCGCGGCGGTCCGCTTGGGGCTGCGCAGGGCGTTGCGCCGGGCGAGCCCCCGGTTGGCGCCGCTCAGCGGCCCGCCGAGGATCCGTACGGCGTACGAGGAGGCCACGGGGCCGAGGACGACGAACGCGGCGAGCGCGAGCACAGCCCCGGCGGAGGCCAGCCATAGCGACGGGGTCGCCAGGACGCCGGTGAGCACCACGGCGACAGCGGCGAGCAGCAGCCCGCTGCCGAGGAGGGCGCGGACGCGCGAGGCGCCCGAATCGTCCAGGGCGGTCTCGCGCAGAGCGGCGAGGGGCGCGGTCCGCCCGGCCTTCACGGCGGGCAGCAGGGCCGAGCCGACGCAGACCGCGAGGCCGACGGCGAAGGGCAGCGCCATCGACAGGCCGCTGATGACCAGGTCCCCTTCGGGGAAGGGGAAGCCGATCGCCGGGAAGAGCGCCTGGAGACCGGCTGCCACGCCGATGCCGCCGAGGAGTCCCGCCGCGGAGGCGACCAGGCCGACGGCGACGGCCTCGACGAGCGTCGAGCCGAGGATCTGACGGCGGGAGGCGCCGAGCGCGCGCAGGAGCGCGTTCTCGCGGGTCCGCTGGGCGACCACGATCGCGAAGGTGTTGTGGATGGAGAAGACGGACACCAGCAGTGCGACCCCGCTGAACACCAGCAGGAACGTGGTGAAGAGGGTGAGGAACTGCCCCGAGATCATGTCGGTGTTCTCCTGGGCCGACTGCTCCCCGGTGATCGCCTCGACGCCTTCGGGGAGTACGGGCGCGAGCGCGTCGACGAGCTCCTGCTGCGAGGTGCCGGGCCCGGCCCGTACGAGGATGCCCGCCGCGTCCCCGGGCTTCGGCGTCAGGTACTTCTCGGCGTCGGCGCGGGTCATGCCGGTGTACGTGACCTGGCCCATGCCGTCCTCGCCGCCGAAGGTGGCCAGGCCGACGACGGTGACCTTCACCGGGTCGGGGGTGCGCAGCACCGTGGTGTCGCCGACGGACAGGTCGCCCGTCTTCGCGGCGCCGCGGTTCACGACGACCTCGCCGGACCGTTCCGGTGCGCGGCCCTCGGCCAGGGCGTAGGGGTTGAGCGCGGCGTCGTCGATCCAGTTGCCGGCGAGGGTGGGCGGGCCCTGGCCGCCGATGGGCCTGCCGTCGGCGCCGACGAGCTGGCCAGCGCCCTCGATCCGGGGAACGGCCGCGGCGACGCCGGGCACCTGGGCGATCCGGTCGGCGAGGGAGGCCTCGACGGAACTGCGGGTGCCCCGGCTCTCGCCCTCGACGGTGACCACGCTCGTACTGCGGACGACGGCGTCCGTGCCGCTGGTGGCGTTGCCGAAGAGCGAGTCGAAGCTCGCGCGCAGGGTGTCGCCCATGACGAGGGTGCCGGTCAGGAACGCGACGCCGAGCAGGATCGCGGTGAAGGTGCCGGCGAAGCGCCGCTTGTGGGCGCGCAGGGCGGAGACGCTGAGCTTCAGGGAGGCGTTCATGACGGCACCACTGGTCCGGGAGCGGGCGTCCTGCCGTCGAAGGCCTTCATGCGGTCGAGGACGCGTTCGGCGGTCGGCTCCGCCATGCGGTCGACGAGCCGTCCGTCGGCGAGGAAGAGCACCTCGTCGGCGTGGGCGGCGGCGACCGGGTCGTGGGTGACCATGACGACCGTACGGCCGGTCTGCCGGACCGTGCGGCCGAGCAGCCGCAACACCTCCTCGCCGGAGCGGGAGTCGAGGTTGCCGGTCGGCTCGTCGGCGAAGACGACGTCGGGGGTGCCGGCGAAGGCGCGGGCGACGGCGACGCGTTGCTGCTGGCCGCCGGAGAGCTGGCTCGGCCGGTGGTGGAGCCGGTCGCGCAGGCCGACGGTGTCGATGAGGGCGTCAAGCCAGGAACGGTCCGGGACGGTTCCGGCGAGGTCGAGGGGCAGGGTGATGTTCTCGGCGACGGTGAGGGTGGGCAGCAGGCTGTACGCCTGGAACACGAACCCGATCCGCTCGCGGCGCAGCAGCGTCAGCCGCCGGTCGTCGAGGGTGGAGAGGTCGGTGTCGCCGATGAACGCGGAACCGGAGGTCAGGGTGTCGAGGCCGGCGGCGCAGTGCATCAGTGTGGACTTGCCGGACCCCGAGGGGCCCATGATCGCGGTGAAGCGGCCGGCCGGGAAGTCGACGTTCACCCCGTCCAGGGCCCTGACCTCGGCGTCGCCGACGCCGTAGATCTTGACGGCGTCGGCGACCCGGGCGGCGATGCCGGTGGCGGGCACGGTGGCGGCTGTGGCGGTCATCGCTTGCGCCCCCGCGTCGCGTCGCGGCCGAACTGCTCGTCCAGGACGCTCAGCCGGCGCCAGTACTCGTCCTCGTCGATCTCACCGGCGGCGAACCGGTGGCCGAGCAGGGAGAGCGGCGACTGCTCGTCGGGGCCGCGGTGGCGTTGCCACCCGATGCGGCGCCTGACGGCAAAGACGGCGAAGATGACGGCCGCCCAGAAGATCGGGATGAACAGGAACCAGGGGCCCCCGCCCTCGTGAGCCAGGGTGTTCATGACGGTCAGCTCCTCAGGGAGTCAGGTGATGTTGGTTCGAGAGTCGCGCGAGGAGGGGGTCCGCGTCGTCGTACGGCCAGCGGCTTCGCGCGTACGACGTGGGGAGTACGGACGGCGCTCCGGGCTGCTCCGAGGTCTGTACCTACTGGTATGTACACTGCTGCCATGACGACGTCCGAGCGACTGATCGAGGCCACCCGGGAGCTGCTCTGGGAGCGCGGCTACGTGGGGACGAGCCCGAAGGCGATCCAGCAGGCCGCCGGGGCCGGGCAGGGCAGCATGTACCACCACTTCGCCGGGAAGCCGGATCTGGCGCTGGCCGCGATCCGTCGCACGGCGGAGGAGATGCGGGCGACGGCCGAGGCGGTCCTGAGCGGCGGAGGATCGGCGTACGCGCGCGTGGAGGCGTATCTGCTGCGCGAGCGCGAGGTGTTGCGCGGCTGCCCGGTGGGCCGGCTGACGATGGATCCGGACGTCATGGCGAGCGAGGAACTGCGCGCACCGGTCGACGAGACGCTCGACTGGCTGCGCGGGCTGCTCGCCGGAATTCTCCAGGAGGGCCTGGACAGCGGCGAGTTGACAGGTCCGCTGGATCCGGCCGAGCTGGCGGCCACGATCGTGGCGACCGTACAGGGCGGCTATGTCCTGGCCCGCGCCTCCGGCTCTCCCGCGGCTTTCGACACCGCCGTCCGCGGTCTATTGGCCCTGCTGTCGTCCCGTACCTCCTGAATTCCCGTCAGAGAACCGGAGAACGCCCGATGCACGCCATGCAGTACGAGATCACCCTCCCCGCCGACTACGACATGGGGATCATCCGCAGACGGGTCGCGACCAGGGGGCACCTGCTCGACGACTTCCGCGGGCTCGGACTCAAGGCGTATCTGGTCCGCGAGCGGGAGGACGAGCGGGAGGACGGATCGCCGGTGAACCAGTACGCGCCGTTCTACCTCTGGAACACCCCGGAAGGCATGAACTCCTTCCTCTGGGGCGCGGGTTTCCAGGGGATCGTGAGCGACTTCGGGCGGCCGGTGGTGCAGCACTGGGCGGGCCTCGCGTACGAGGAGGGTCCGGCGGCCACGACGGCGCCGAGGACCGCGACGCGCCGCCGGGCCCGACTCGGAGACGCCGACGCGCCCGGCGAGGCCGTGGCGGACGCGCTCGCCGCGCACGCGCGCGTGGCGCGTGCGGACGGCGTGGTGGCGGCCGCGCTCGCGATCGATCCCCGGCACTGGGAGCTGCTGTTCTTCACCCTCTGGGCGGAGGGCGCCGAGCCGCCGGCGGACGCGGGCGAGCTCTTCCAGGTGCTGCATGTGTCGGCACCGGAACGGTCGTCGCTGGTCAGCCGGCGGGGATGAGGGTCGGACCACCGGCTCTCCGAGCGAGGCCCGACCGGGTGTCAGGCCGTCGGCTGGCCCAGGGCGGAAAGTGGGTCGTCCAGGACCGGCTGCCAGGCCAGCTCCGCCGCGCCCACCAGGCTGTTGTGGTCGAGGGTGCAGGCGAGGATCGGGACGCCGCCGCTGCGTCCCCACAGGCTGCGGTCGGCGACGACGGCGCGCAGCCGGTCGGGGTCGGCGTCGAGCAGTTCGCGGTGCAGTCCGCCGAGGATGATCCGGTCGGGGTTGAGGATGTTCACCAGGCCCGCGAGGCCGAGCCCCAGACGGTCGATCAGCTCC
This sequence comes from Streptomyces sp. NPDC029169, assembly GCF_055563935.1. Classification (NCBI taxonomy): domain Bacteria; kingdom Bacillati; phylum Actinomycetota; class Actinomycetes; order Kitasatosporales; family Streptomycetaceae; genus Streptomyces; species Streptomyces sp. NPDC029169. The sequence continues at coordinate 183,021 of NZ_JBVHXA010000006.1, read as the reverse complement.
TCCGTGGCGGCCCGTACCCCCGGGTCGTCGGGGCTCGTGCGGAGCAGGTCGCGGGCCTGCTGAAGCAGCGACACCTCCGGCCCCGGGTCACGGCCCGCCACGGTGAGGAAGGCGAGCGGGTCGGTCTCGACGTCGAGGCAGCCACGGCTGCCGCAGTGGCACGGGCGGCCCTCGGGGTTGACCGTGAGGTGACCGACCTCCAGGGCGAGACCCGAACTGCCGGTGTGCAGGCGCCCGTCGAGGACGAGGGCGCCGCCGACGCCGCGGTGCCCGGTGGCCACGCAGAGCAGGTCCTTGGCACCGCGGCCCGCGCCGTGCCGGTGCTCGGCCAGGGCGGCCAGGTTGACGTCGTTGCCGGTGAAGGCGGGGCCCTCGATGCCTGCGGCCCGTACGCGTTCGGCGAAAATCTCCCGCACCGGGGCGCCGGCCGGCCAGGCGAGGTGGAGCGGATTGAGGGCGGTGCCCTCGGGTTCGGCGACCGCCGACGGGGCGGCGAGGCCGGCTCCCACGCAGCGGCGCCCGCTCTCGTGGAGCAGGGCGGCGCCGGCGTCGACGACGGCACCGAGGACCTGGGCGGGGTCCGCGGAGACGGTGACACAGCCGGGCGCGGTGGCGACGATCGTGCCGCCGAGGCCGACGAGCGCGGCGCGGAAGCCGTCGGCGTGGACCTGGGCGGCGAGGGCGACGGGGCCCTTCTCGTCGACGGCGAGCCGGTGCGAGGGGCGGCCCTGCGAACCGGCGGCGGCGCCGGGGTTGGAGTCGACGCGGATCAGACCGAGCGCTTCCAGTTCGGCGGCGACGGCGCCGGCGGTAGCGCGGGTGACGCCCAGTTCGGCGGTGAGCACGGCGCGGGTCGGCGCTCGGCCCGTGTGCACCAGTTCCAGCGCGGGCCCGAGCGCTCCGCGCCCTCTGTCCAGCCGTGTCTTGGTCGTGGTCGCCTTGCCGTTCATGGGGGCGAGTCTCCCATGATCGGGAGGTCCGGTGGTTTGCGCGGTACGCGGGCGGAGAGCGGCGCGGCGGAAACGGGAGGTGTCATAGCACGCTCCGGAAAGACGGCCCGGGTACGGGATCTCAGGACACCCCGCAGCCGCCGTACCAGCTGCTGGTCCTCGCCCCTCTGCTGAGCGCCAGGATACGCGCGACGACGGCCGTCGCGGCGGCGGCGAACGCGTCCTGGAGGGCGCCCGCCGCATGGGCCTCCAACGATCCGGACACCCTCGCGCGCGGCTCGTACCCCCGAGGACCGGCCGGTTGAAATCCGTACCGCTCCGCCCCTATCCTGAGTTTGTGCCGCTACTAAACAAAGTACGGACGGCCGTTCCGGGGGGCCCTGGCGGAGACACCGCCCCCTCCCTGTCCCGCCTCCGCTCCGCCCTGACCCTCTTCTTCGCCCTCGACGGCTTCCTCTTCGCCGGCTGGGTGGTCCGGATCCCGGCCATCAAGCAGCAGACCGGCGCCTCCGCAAGCGATCTCGGGCTCGCGCTGCTCGGGGTGTCGGCAGGTGCCGTGGTCACCATGACCCTGACCGGGCGGCTCTGCCGGCGTTACGGCAGCCATGCCGTCACCGTCGCCACCGCCGTACTGCTCTCGCTCTCCATCGCCCTGCCCGCCCTGACCCACTCCCCGCTCGCCCTGGGCCTCGTCCTGCTCGTCTTCGGCGCGGCGTACGGCGGAATCAACGTGGCCATGAACAGCGCCGCCGTCGACCTGGTGACCGCGCTGCGCCGCCCGGTGATGCCCTCCCTCCACGCCGCGTTCAGCCTCGGCGGGATGCTCGGCGCGGGGATCGGCGGGCTCGTCGCCGGGAGCGTGTCCCCCGCGACGCATCTCCTGGGTCTGACGGCCGTCGGGCTTCTCCTGACGGCTCTCGCCGGTCCCGTACTGCTCCGGCAGCCGTCCCCCGCCCCGCCGGAGGCGGCCCCGGCCGCCGGCCGGCCCCGGGGAAGGGCCGGTTCGCGCGGGCTTGTCGTCGTCTTCGGGGTGATCGCGCTCTGCACCGCGTACGGCGAGGGCGCCCTGGCCGACTGGGGCGCGCTCCACCTGGAGCAGGACCTCCACGCCCACCCCGGCGTCGCCGCCGCCGGCTACTCGCTCTTCGCGCTGACCATGACTGCCGGGCGGCTGTCCGGCACCGCGCTGCTCGAACGGCTCGGCCAGACCCGCACCCTGGTCGCGGGCGGGGCGACCGCCGCCGCGGGCATGCTGCTCGGCGCGCTCGCCCCGAGCGTCTGGGCCGCCCTGCTCGGCTTCGCGGTGACCGGACTCGGCCTGGCCAACATCTTCCCGGTCGCGGTGGCCCGGGCGGGCGCGATCGCCGGCCCGAGTGGTGTCGCCGCCGCCTCCACCCTCGGCTACGGCGGCATGCTGCTGGGCCCGCCGTCCATCGGTTTCCTGGCCGACTGGTTCTCCCTGCCCGTGGCCCTGACCACCGTCGCCGTCCTCGCGGCGGGCGCCGCCGTGATCGGATACGCGGCCCGGAACGCGCAGGTCTCCGCAAGGGATTGAGTAGCCGTATTCAGGCAGCGCGCCCCGGCCCGCCGCAGCACGGGCCGCGGCCGGTCCCGCCGTCGTAAAATCCGCCTCGGCGCCCGGCCTCCCCTGGCAGAATCCGCAGCATGGGGATCATGACGATCGACGCGCACATCGGGGCCCTGGACGCGGCGGGCAAGGCGCTTGCGGACGCCGCGGCCGAGGCCGGCATGGACGCCGAGGTGGGGACCTGTCCGGGCTGGCGGGTACGGGATCTGCTGCGACACACGACGATGGTGCACCGCTGGGCGACAGGCTTCGTCGTCGAGGGGTACACCTCCTCCCAGCCGGAGGGCGGCGAGCCGGATCTCGACGGCGAGGCGCTCCTCGCGCACTACCGCGAGGGCCACACCCGCCTCGTCGACGCCCTGCGGGCGGCGCCCGCGTCCCTGGAGTGCTGGACGTTCCTCCCCGCCGCCTCCCCGTTGGCCTTCTGGGCGCGGCGGCAGGCGCACGAGACGACCGTCCATCGCGTGGACGCCGAGTCCGCCCTGCCGTCGGGACGTCCCGGCCCGGTGGACCCCGCGCTCGCGGCGGACGGGATCGACGAGCTGCTGCGCGCCTTCCACGCCCGCGAGCGCAGCCGGGTACGCACGCCGGAGCCGCGGATCCTGCGGGTCCGCGCCACGGACACGGGTGACGTGTGGACCGTACGGCTGTCGCCGGAGGCGCCCCGTACGGAACGCGGCGCGGCGGACCGGGAGGTCGCCACGGACTGCGAGATGAGCGGTCCTGCCGACCGTCTGTATCTGACGCTCTGGAACCGGCTTCCCGAGCACGAGGTGTCGGTGACAGTGGCGGGCGACGGGTCGCTCGCCCGGCTCTGGCGGGAGAAGTCGGCGATCATCTGATCGTGAGGGGTCGGGCCCGGGTTCGTATGGCCCGTACGCGTCGTCAGCCCAGCCAGCCGGGGCGCACCAGGCCCGACTCGTAGGCCAGGACGACCAGTTGGGCGCGGTCGCGGGCGCCGAGCTTCACCATCGTGCGGCTCACATGGGTCTTGGCGGTCAGCGGGCTGACGACCAGGCGCCGGGCGATCTCCTCGTTGGACAGGCCGATGCCGACCAGGGCCATCACCTCCCGTTCCCGCTCGGTGAGTTCGTCGAGGCCGGACACCTCGGCCGGGGGCTTCGAGCGCGCCGCGAACTCCTCGATGAGCCGCCGCGTCACGCCCGGCGAGAGCAGGGCGTCGCCGTGGACGACGGCACGCACGGCGCGCGGCAGCTCCTCCGGTTCGGTGTCCTTGACGAGGAAGCCCGAGGCGCCGGAGCGGATGGCCTCGAAGACGTACTCGTCGAGCTCGAACGTGGTCAGCATGACCACCTTCACCGCGCCGAGCCCGGGATCGCCGGTGATCCTGCGCGTGGCGGCGAGGCCGTCGAGCACCGGCATCCGGATGTCCATAAGGACGACGTCCGGGCGCAGTTCGCGGGCCTTGGCCGTCGCCGCCTCGCCGTCGGCGGCCTCGCCCGCCACCTCGATGTCCGGCTGGGCGTCCAGGAGGGCGCGGAAGCCTGCCCGTACCAGCGACTGGTCGTCGGCGAGCAGCACACGGATCACGGGGTCTCCTTCGGGCGGACGGGGAGGACGGCGCGCACCCGGAAGCCGCCGTCCGGGCGGGTGCCCGCCTCGATCGTGCCACCGAGCGCGGTGGCGCGCTCCCGCATTCCGGCGAGTCCGTTGCCGCTTCCGCCGGCGTCGCCGCCGGTCGCCGGCCCGTCGTCGTCGATTCGGAGTTCCACGGTGCCGGGCCCGTACGCGATCACGACCCGCGCGGTGCGGGACCCGGAGTGGCGGACCACGTTGGTCAGCGCCTCCTGGACGATCCGGAAGGCCGCGAGGTCGGCGCCCGGCGGCAGCGCCACGGGCTCCCCCTCGGCCGACGTCCGTACGGTCAGACCGGCGGAGGCCGCCTGTTCGACCAGCTCCGGGAGCCGGTCGAGTCCCGGCGCGGGTGTGCGCGGGGCCTCGCCGGGGGCGCGGAGGGTGTCGAGCACCTGGCGGACCTCTCCGAGCGCTTCCTTGCTCGCCGCCTTGATGGTGGTGAGAGCGGTGCGGGCCTGCTCGGGGTCGGTGTCGAGCAGCGCGAGGCCGACGCCCGCCTGGACGTTGATCACGGAGATCGAGTGGGCGAGGACGTCGTGCAGTTCGCGGGCGATCCGGAGCCGTTCCTCGTCGGCGCGGCGCCGCTCGGCCGCGGCGCGTTCGGCGCGCTGCTGTGCCCACTGCTCGCGGCGAACCCGGACCAGTTCGGAGGCGGCGAGGACGGCCACGACGAAGAAGGCGACGGGGATCTCCTGGCCCCAGGGCGCGCCCGGGTCGCCGTCCGGGGGCAGATAACGGTAGAGCCAGTGGGCGATCAGCAGATGTCCGGCCCACAGCAGGCCGAGCGCCCACCAGGCCGAGCGCCGGTGGCCGTGCACGATGGCCGCGAAGCAGGCGACGGCGACGGGGAGGAAGACCGGGCCGTAGGGGTAGCCGGCACCGAAGTAGACGAGGGTGACGGCGGCGGTGCCGAAGACCACGGGGACCGGATGGCGGTGGCGCAGCAGGAGAAGCGCGGAGCCGAGGAGCAACAACGCGCGCCCGAGCGCGTCCAGCGACGCGCGGTCCGGCTGGTTCTCGGCCGCGAAGCCGGAGCCCGCCATCACGAAGAGCGCGATCAGGAGGGTGGAGCGCCAGGGCAGCCCGCTGCCGGGCTCGCGGTCCGCCCACTGCCGCAGCCATGGGGGTCCGCCCTGCACGCCGGGCGCCCAGGGCGGGCCGCCGTGGCCGTGTCTGCGCTGATGGTCCATGTCCGCCACGCTAGACGCGACCGGGCCGGATCGGCGTCAGCCGGACGTGGTGATCACACGTACTCCCTCCGGAGTACGCCATCGACGCCCCCGCCCGCGGTTCCCACGCCGCGTACGTGGCGGGGGCACGCGCGCGGCTAGGGGCGGGGCAGGAGGCCGATGTCGCGGCCGAGGCGGGTGGCGGCGGCGGTGAAGAACGCCTCCCGGTCCTCGACGACCCGGTTGAACTGGCCGAACACCTCGAAGGAGACCAGCCCGAAGAGCTGCGACCAGGCGGCGACCAGGGCGACGGCGAGTGCGGGCGGCAGGTCGGGGGCGAAGTCGGCGGCCATCCGCTCGGCCTCGGCGCGCAGCTCCTCGGGGAGCGGGGGCGGGGCGACGCGGTCGGTGGTGAGGGCGTCGCGGGCGATGCCGATCAGGGCGAGGCCGACGCGGGAGGCGGGGCCGATGGTGTCCTGCGGGGCGGAGTAGCCGGGGACGGGGGAGCCGTAGATCAGCGCGTACTCGTGGGGGTGGGCGAGGGCCCAGGCGCGGACGGCCCGGCAGACGGCCGTCCAGCGGGCGAGGTGGTCCTCGCCCCGGGACCCGGATGCGGCGAGGGCCTCCTCGGCGGCGGCACCGACGGCGTCATACGCGTCGACGATGAGGGCGGTGAGGAGGTCGTCGCGGCTGGGGAAGTAGCGGTAGAGCGCAGACGACACCATGCCGACCTCGCGGGCGACGGCGCGCAGGGAGAGCTTGGCGGCGCCTTCGGCGGCGAGCTGGGCGCGGGCCTCGTCCTTGATGGCGGCGGTGATCTCGATACGAGCGCGGGCGCGGGCTCCTTGAACGCTGGTCATGGAGAGCAGTGTGCCATCTTTCGGAGCACCGCACTGAAACGAGAGCACTGCTCTTGCTTTGGGGCGCCGATCCGTGCACACTGATCTCAAGCGAGAGCAGTGCTCACAGTTTCCTTCGGAGGATGCCATGTCCGCTCAGCCCAGCGCCCACGTCATGAAGCCCGGCTGGTTCACGGTGAACGTCCTGAACCGGGCCGTCGCGTGGATGACCCGCCGGGGCATCAGCGTCTGGGGCTCCCGCGTCCTCGCCGTGCGCGGCCGCAAGAGCGGCGAGTGGCGCCGCACCCCCGTCAACCTGCTGACGCTGGACGGCGCCCAGTACCTGGTGGCGCCGCGCGGCCACGTCCAGTGGACCCACAACATGCGCGTGGCCGGCGGCGGCGAACTGCACCTGGGCAAGCACGTGCAGCCCTTCACCGCCGTCGAGCTGACCGACGACGAGAAGCCCGCGCTGCTCCGCGCCTACCTCAAGAGGTGGAAGGCGGAGGTCGGTGTCTTCTTCGACGGCGTCGGCCCGGCCTCCACGGACGCCGAACTGCGCGCGATCGCCCCCAAGCACCCGGTCTTCCGGATCAACCCCACCGCGTGAGCCCGGGCCGCGCGGAGTTCGCCGGACCGGACAGCACAGCCGGGCCCTAGGAGTCCGCCGGGCCCGAGGTGTCCGCCGGGCCCGACAGCCCAGCCTGACCCGAGGCGTTCGGCGCCGCCGACCCCTCCGCCGGCCCCTCCGGCTGGCCCGCCTCGGCCACACCCCGGAGCGTCGTGCCGCCCGTCGGCTCCATCCGGCGGTCCAGGACGTCCAGTGCCCGGCGCGCGATCCCGTTCGAGCGGACCAGGCCGGCCAGCGAGGTAGAGCCCCTGGTGATGTCCGTGAACGCCTTCCAGGCGGGACGCAGACCGGTGATCGCCGCGTGCAGAAGTCCCGGCCGGCGCTCGAACAGGGCGAGCATCCGCCGCCCGACCGCCATCTCCACGCCAAGACCCGCCTTGATGGCGAAGGCGTAGTTCAGCGCCTGGCGGCGCGCGTCCACGGCGTCGTTCGCCTCGGCGATCCGTACCGCCCACTCCCCCGCGAGGCGGCCCGAGCGCAGCGCGAAGGAGATGCCCTCCCGCGTCCACGGCTCCAGGAGGCCCGCCGCGTCTCCGCACACCAGCACCCGGCCCCGCGACAGCGGCGAGTCATCGCTCCGACAGCGCGTCAGGTGCCCGGAGGAGACGGCCGGTTCGAAGCCCGCGAGCCCGAGACGGGCGATGAAGTCCTCCAGATAGCGCTTGGTGGCCGCGCCCTCGCCGCGCGCCGAGATGACGCCGACCGTGAGCGTCTCGCCCTTCGGGAAGACCCAGCCGTAGCTGCCGGGCATCGGACCCCAGTCGATGAGAACCCGCCCCTTCCAGTCCTCGGCGACCGACGCCGGAACCGGGATCTCCGCCTCCAGGCCGAGGTCCACCTGGTCGAGCTTCACCCCGACATGGGCCCCTATCCGGCCCGCGCTGCCGTCCGCTCCGACCACGGCCCTGGCCAGGACCGTCTCGCCGTCCGCGAGGACGACGGCGACCGTGCGCCGGTCCGGCACGGCCGGGCCGTGCTGCTCGACCCGGGAGACCGTGACACCCGTACGGAGCTCCGCGCCCGCCTTCTGCGCCTGCTCGACGAGACCGGCGTCGAACTCGGGCCGGTTGATGAGCCCGAAGAGCATCCGGCGCGAGCGGCGCGTCCGCGCGAAGCGGCCGTTCAGGGAGAAGGTGACGGCGTGCACCCGGTCCTGGAAGGGCAGTTCGAAGCCGGGCGGCAGAGCGTCCCGCGAGGGGCCGATGATGCCGCCGCCGCAGGTCTTGTACCGGGGCAGCTCGGCCTTCTCCAGGAGCAGTACGCGGCGTCCGGCGACCGCGGCCGCGTACGCCGCCGACGCGCCCGCCGGGCCGGCCCCGACGACGACCACGTCCCAGACGGTCGCGGCGTGCTCCGACTCTTCCGCGCGTACCTCTTCGGCGTCTGCGTTCTCGCTGCTCACGATGTGCTTCTGCTCCTGATCCGACCGATGGTCCAAGCTCTTCGGGCATCCTACGGCGAGGCCCTCGGGGCCCCGCGCCGTAGGATCGGCCATACGTTCGCCGTACAGCGGTACAACCGACATACGGCGTCGTCCTGACAACGTCACAACGTCGCACCCACCAGGAGCGTGCCCATGACCGCGAATCCGATCGCCGCCACCGTCGCCGGCCTGATGCCCCGTGCCAAAGCGGAGCTCACGGAGCTCGTGGCCTTCGAGTCGGTGGCGGACGAGGCCGTGGCCCCGCGCAGCGAGTGCGAGGGCGCCGCGAACTGGGTGGCCGACGCGCTGCGCGCCGAGGGCTTCCAGGACGTGGCGCTGCTCGACACCCCGGACGGTTCGCAGTCGGTGTACGGCATGCTGCCCGGCCCGGCCGGCGCCCCGACCGTCCTCCTCTACGCGCACTACGACGTGCAGCCGAAGCTGGACGAGTCGGCGTGGGTCACGCCGCCGTTCGAGCTGACGGAGCGGGAGGACGGGCGCTGGTACGGGCGTGGCGCGGCCGACTGCAAGGGCGGGTTCATCATGCACCTGCTCGCGCTGCGCGCCCTGAAGGCGAACGGCGGAGTGCCCGTCACGGTCAAGATGATCGTGGAGGGTTCGGAGGAGCAGGGCACGGGCGGCCTGGAGCGGTACGCCGAGGCGCACCCCGAACTGCTCACCTCCGACGCCATCGTGATCGGCGACACCGGCAACTTCCGGCTCGGTCTGCCGACGGTCACCGCGACCCTGCGCGGCATGACGATGATCCGGGTCCGGATCGACACCCTCGAAGGCAACCTGCACTCCGGCATGTTCGGCGGCGCCGCGCCCGACGCGCTGGCCGCGCTGATCCGGGTCCTGGACACGCTGCGTGCCGAGGACGGCTCGACGGTCATCGACGGTCTGCCGGCCGACGCGGTGTGGGAGGGCCTGCAGTACCCGGAGGAGGACTTCCGCGCGGACGCGAAGGTCCTGGCGGGCGTCGGTCTGCCGGGCAACGGCACGGTCGCCGACCGCATCTGGGCCCGTCCGGCCGTCACCGTCATCGGCATCGACTGCCACCCGGTGGCGGGCGCGACGCCGTCGATCCCGTCGACGGCGCGCGCGCAGATCAGCCTGCGGGTGCCGCCGGGCCAGGACGCGACCGAGGCGACGAAGCTGCTGTACGCGCACATCGAGAAGCGCGTGCCGTGGAACGCCCGGGTCTCCTTCGAGCAGGTCGGCCAGGGCCAGGCGTTCCGGGCGGACGTGTCCAGCCCGGCGTACGTCTCGATGGCGGAGGCGATGCGGATCGCGTACCCCGGGCAGGAGATGCAGACCTCCGGCATGGGCGGCTCGATCCCGCTCTGCAACACGCTGGCCTCGCTCTACCCCGAGGCGGAGATCCTGCTCATCGGTCTGAGCGAGCCGGAGGCGCAGATCCACGCGGTGAACGAGTCGGTGTCGCCGGAGGAGTTGGAGCGCCTGGCGGTGGCGGAGGCGCACTTCCTGCTGAACTACGCTCGCTCCAAGCAGGGCTGACGGGGCGTTAAGCGTTCGGCGAAGCTCGCCGAGAGCGTAGAACCATACGGCGGACCTGGGCGGATGCGTAGGTTCGCCGTATGGAACTCACCCGGATCACACCGCGACTGCACATGCTGCACTTCTCCATCGGCCAGGCCTATCTGTGGCGGGACGAGGAGGAGTTGACCCTGATCGACGCCGGCTGGGTGGGCGCGGCGGACGAGATCGAGACGGCGCTACGGGGAGTGGGCCTGGACCCGGCCCGTATCCGCCGGATCGTGCTCACCCACTGCCACCGCGACCACGTGGGCTCCGCGCAGGAGCTGGCCGACCGGTTCGGCGCGCGGATCCTGGCCCACCGCCTGGACGCTCCCGTCATCCGCGGCGAGGCCCCGGTCCCCGAACCCGACCTGCTCGACTGGGAGATCCCGCTGTACGAGCACGGTCTGACCGTCCCCGAGGCGCCGCCCACCCGGGTCGACCGCGAGGTGGGGGACGGAGAGGAGCTGGGCTTCGGCGACGGGGCCGTGGCGGTGCACACCCCGGGGCACACGCCCGGCTCGATGGCGGTTCATCTGCCCGAGCACGGCGTCCTGTTCACCGGCGACACGGTGGCCGCAGTGCAGGGGGTGACGTTCGGGGTGTTCCATGTGGACCGCGAGCGCGCCATGGAGTCGATGCGGCACCTGGCCGAGCTGAAGCCGTCGGTCCTGTGCTGCGGCCACGGGGACCCGGTGACGAGCGACACGGCGCGACAGCTGACGGACGCGGCCCGGTAGCGAGTCTGGTGTGCCCGCCGGTGGATTGTCGTGCGACTCCCTGAGGCCCCTTGGTCAGCCGACCGCCCCTTGGTCAGCCGACCGGTACGCCCGCCTCCAGATTGAGCACGGTACCGCGTTCCCGGGCGCGCAGGGCCCAGCGGAGGCGCTGGTAGCGGATCGGGGGCAGCATGTCGGCCGCCTCCTCCTCGGTGACGAAGCGCCAGCCACGGAGTTCGGCACCGGGCAGCAGGAGCCGGTCCGCCTCGGCGGCGGGGAGCCGGCCGCCGTCGAAGAGGAGGCGCAGGCCGCCGTAGCCGGGGGGCTGAGGGCGTTCCCAGTCGACGAGCAGCAGCCTGGGTACGGAGTCGAGTGCGATCCCTGTCTCCTCGGCGACTTCGCGCATGCCTGCGCGGGCGGGCGGCTCGCCGGTTTCGACGACGCCGCCGGGGAACTCCCATCCGGGCTTGTAGGTGGGGTCGACGAGCAGGAAGCGGTCGTGTTCGTCGAAGAGCAGGACCCCGGCGGCGAGCGTCTCGCCGGTGGGTTCGGGCGTCTGGACGATGCCGCAGGGTTCGGCGAGGCCGGCGTGTATGGCCTCGGCGACGGCGGTCGCGGTCTCGGCGGGCGTGAGCGTCGAGTTGTCGATGGTGTAGGCGTCGGCGGAGAGCCAGTCGAGGGCGGCGGTACGGAAGGGCTCGACGTGGTCGTGGCACCACTGGCGGGCGCGCTCGGCGCCCTCCGTGTCCTTCTCCACTGCCGCGCGGCTGTCGATCCGGGTCCGCAGGATCGTTTCGTCGGGGGCGAGCAGCACGTGCCGCACCTCGATCCGGCGCGCCGCGAGACCGCCGAAGATCTCGTCGCGGTACTCCTGCCGGATCAGGGTCATCGGTACGACGAGGACGCCGCCGACCTCGGCGAGCAGGGCGGCCGCGGTGTCGACGACCATGCGCCGCCACATCGGCAGGTCCTGGAAGTCGTCCACCTCGTCGAGTCGCTTGCGCGGCAGCAGCAGGTTCAGTGCGCCGCCGATGAGCTCGGGGTCGTACAGGGTGCTGTTCGGGATCAGCTCGACCAGCTCGCGCGCGGTGCTCGTCTTGCCCGCGCCGAACGCACCGTTGACCCAGACGATCACGATTCCCCCTCTTCGGTAGCCCCCAGTGGCTTGCCCGGAACACCCTGCCACGGAAACCCCCGGCGCGAACGCGCGTGCGGGCCGGTGCGTAACACTTCGGCGCGGGCTGTCGTTGGACCGGCGAGGCAAGGGGGTGCGGAGATGAGCCGTACGGTATTGGAGAGGTTCCCCGCGGGAGGCCCACGGGGCAGTTGGCCCGCCGAGGAGTTCGCCAGCGAGCGCCGGAACGAGGGGCTCCCGGCGGAGGTCGTGATGGACCTGGAGTCCGACGCGTTCCTGGTGGTCGTACGGCAGAGGACGCCGGAGGCGGCGGGGGCGGGGGCGGGGCCTTCGGCAGGACTCCGGCCGGGACTGCCTCGCCGATGACCATGGCGATCTGACGGCGCGTGGGACGCGGCCCCGCGCGGACGGCGTCGGGCGACGGGCTGTGGGGCCGACCTGCCGTCGGGCGTAGGCAGGCCGTCAGGCGGCAACCGTCAGGCCCGCCGCCGTCAGGCGAGTTTACGGGTCGCCGCTGCTGCGCCGAGGAGGCCCGCGTCTGTGCCGGTGAGGGCCGGGACGACGGCGAGGTCGCGGACGAAGGAGAGCGTGGCGTACTCCCGCAGGCTGCGCCTGAGCGGTACGAAGAGCACGTCGCCCGCGCCCGCCACCCCGCCGCCCACGACGGCGATGTCGATCTCGACCAGGGTCGCGGTGGCGGCGATCCCCGCAGCGAGGGCACGCGCGGCGCGCTCGAAGGACGCCGTGGCGATCGGGTCCCCGGCCGCCGCGGCCGATGCCACCGCCGCCGCGGAGGTGTCGCCGTCGGGACCCGGCCGCCAGCCGTTCTCCAGGGCGCGGCGGGCGATCTGCGGGCCGCCGGCGATGCGCTCGACGCAGCCGCGCCCGCCGCAGGCGCACAGCTCCCCGTCCAGCTCCACGCTGATGTGGCCGATGTGCCCGGCGTTGCCCGTGGGGCCGGGGTGCACCCGCCCGTCGAGCACGAGACCTCCTCCGACGCCCGTCGAGACGACCAGACACAGCGCGTTGTCGTGGCCACGGGCGGCGCCCTGCCAGTGCTCGGCGGCCGTCATGGCGACGCCGTCGCCGACGAGCGTGACCGGCCGTCCGCCGGCCGCCCGGTGGACCCGCTCGACCAGGGGGAAGTCGCGCCAGCCGGGGACGTTGACCGGGCTGACCGTACCGGCGGAGGCGTCCACCGGGCCCGCACTTCCGATGCCGACCGCGTGCGCGGACGCCCACAGCGGCGAGGCCGCCAGCTCCGCGAGCACCCCTTCGACCGCCCGCATCACCGTCTCGCCGTCCTCCCGCGCGGGAGTGGGCCGCTGGACCCGTACGAGAATGTCGCCGGCACCGTCCACCAGCGCGCCGGCGATCTTGGTGCCGCCGAAGTCCAGAGCGGCAACGAGGTCAGTCTGCATGTGCGCGGTGTCTCCAGAGGGGGCCGAGAGCGGTAGATCGCTGTGACGTACAGTCTCCCTCGGTCTGACAACGTTGTCCAGGGCCTATGCTCGGACGAGACGGAGACGAGACCGAGGAGATGCGCAGACTGTGGCCGACACCGCCCGCCGCCCCGAGCACCGCTACGGCAATCGGCCCACGATGAAGGACGTCGCCGCCCTGGCCGGCGTCGGGCTGAAGACGGTCTCGCGGGTCGTCAACGGCGAACCGGGGGTCACCCCCGACACCGAGCGCCGCGTCCAGGAGGCCATCGACTCGCTCGGCTTCCGGCGCAACGACAGCGCGCGCGTGCTGCGCAAGGGGCGTACCGCCTCCGTGGGCCTGGTCCTCGAGGACCTCGCCGACCCGTTCTACGGTCCGCTCAGCCGCGCCGTGGAGGAGGTCGCCCGGGCGCACGGGGCGTTGCTCATCAACGGTTCCAGCGCAGAGGACCCGGACCGCGAGCAGGAGCTGGCGCTCGCGCTGTGCGCCCGCCGGGTCGACGGACTGATCGTCATCCCGGCCGGTACGGACCACCGTTACCTCGAACCGGAGATCAAGGCGGGTGTCGCCACCGTCTTCGTGGACCGTCCCGCGGGCCGGATCGACGCCGACGCCGTCCTGTCGGACAGCTTCGGGGGCTCGCGCACCGGGGTGGCGCATCTGATCGCCCATGGCCACCGCAGGATCGGGTTCATCGGCGACCAGCCCCGCATCCACACGGCGACGGAGCGCCTGCGCGGGTACCGGGCGGCTATGGAGGACGCGGGCCTTGCCGTCGACCCCGCGTGGGTCTCGCTGGGCCCGACGGCCCCCGACCGGGTCCGGGAGGCGGTGACGGCGATGGTCTCCGGCCCGGACCCGGTCACGGCGCTCTTCGCGGGCAACAACCGCGTCACCGTCACGGCGGTTCGCACGCTGGCCGGGCGCGCCCACCCGGTGGCGCTCGTGAGTTTCGACGACATCGAGCTGGCCGACCTGCTCGGCATCACCGTGATCGCCCAGGACGCGGCGGCTCTGGGTCGCACGGCGGCGGAGCGGCTCTTCCGCCGCCTGGACGGTCTCGACGAGGCGCCGGCCCGGGTGGTCCTGGACACCCGGCTGATCCCCCGCGGCTCGGGCGAGATCCCGCCGCCTTCGGCATGACACGGCTCGGCCTCCACCAGCTCAGCAGACCGGCAGGCCGGGCACCGGCTGGTCGTTGTCGCCGCCCTTGATGTACACCACGCTGAAGTAGACGTTCGTGTTGCCGCTGTCGTCGTCCGTCTTCGCCCACCAGACGTTCGTCCACTCGCCGGACGTCTCGCGCCGGCCCAGATTGGCCTGGCAGTAGAAGTAGTTGGTGCCGGCGTTGAGGATGCCCGCCGCGGCGCCGTCGTACCGGTACGTCTTCTCGGTGCGCCACACCGTGCAGTCGTACTTCCCACCGCCCCGGGAGTGGCAGACGGGCGCGGGCGGTGTGGCCGTGCCGCCGCCGCTCGTCGTGGTCGAACCTGCGCTCGTACCGCCGGTGCCGGTCGTGCCGCCGGTCGTGCCACCGGTCGTGCCGCCCCCGGAAGCGTTTCCGCCGGTCGCCGTGGTCCCACCGTCCGTACCGCCGCTGCCGGAGCCCGGCAGGGGTGCTTTCGACGCCCCCGACGGGGAGGGCGTGGCGGTCTCCTTCCCGCCCGCCTTCGACGGGCCGGCGGACGGTGTCCCCGAGCCCACGGCACCCGGGTCGAGGACACGGCCGGGGCTCGCACCCGGGCTGCTCGGCGAGGCCTGGTCCCCGGCCAGTTGCTGCTGGTCCGTGCCGTCGCCGCCCCGGCCGAGCAGGGAGTACGTCACTCCTCCGCCCACCAGCAGGACGGCGGCCACGGCGGCGGCGACCAGCGCCGTGGACCGCTTCCGCCCAGACTCCCGCGAGGCGGAGGCCGGCGCCGGGCTCGGTGGCGCGGACGGCGCGTACCCGGCAGGAGGCACCAAGGGCCCGAAGCCGTCGGCTTGGTGAGCCCTCGGGGCGAACCCCTCGGCGGGATGCGGCAGAGCGGGGCCGAAGCCCTCGGGCCGGTGCGGCACCACGTTGGGCTCGGTCGGCACGGGCCCGGAGACCGGGCCGCGGCCGGCGATCGGGAGGTCGTACGCCGGGCGTCCGGGCGCCTGGCCTCCCGACGTCGGGAGGTCGTACGCAGGTCCGCCAGGCACTGGCCCAACGGACGCCTGGGCGTCCGACGTCGGGCCGACGTACGCCGAACCTCCCGGCACCTGCGCGCCGGACGTCGGGACGCCAGACGCCGGCCCGACCGGCACCGGGCCAACAGGCGCCTGGGCGCCGGAGCCCGCGGCGCCAGCCGGGGCCGCCGAGGCGGTCGCCTCCGTGTCCTGGCCTTGGGCGACGGTGGCGAGGAGTCGGGCCGCTGTTCTGGCGTCGGGGCGTCGGGACGGGTCTTTGTCCAGCAGCTGTCGCAGTACGGGGCCGAGGGCGCCGGCCCTGTGGGGTTCCGGCAGGGGCTCCACGACGATGGCGGTCAGCGTCGACCAGGTCGACGTGCGGCGGAAGGGAGAGGCGCCCTCCACCGCCGCGTAGAGCGTGGCGCCGAGCGCCCAGATGTCGGAGGCCGGTCCCGGCTGCTGGCCCTGGGCGCGCTCGGGCGCCAGGTAGTCCAGTGAGCCGACGATCTCACCGCTGCGGGTCAGATGGGTCGTGGAGCCGTCGCCGGGGTCGTCCATCGTGGCGATCCCGAAGTCGGTGAGGACGACCCGACCGCTCCTGTCGAGGAGGACGTTGCCCGGCTTCACGTCACGGTGCAGCACACCGACGTCGTGTGCTGCCGCCAGCGCCTCAAGGACGGCGGCTCCGATTCCCGCGGCTTCCTGCGGGTCGAGCACCCCGCGTTCGCTCAGCACGTCGTCGAGCGAGGGTCCGTCGACGAGCTCCATGACGATGACAGGGCGGCCCTGATGCTCCGTCACGTCGTGGACGGCGATGACCCCGTGATGCCGTACCCGGGCCGCCGCCCGCGCCTCGCGCTGCATCCGCAGGCGCAGATCGGCCAGTTCCGGCCCCGACGAGTCGTTGTACGTCCGCAGTTCCTTGACGGCCACCTCTCGGCCGAGGACCTCGTCGACGGCGCGCCAGACGACGCCCATACCGCCGCGGCCCAGTTGGCGCACGACTCGGTAGCGGCCGGCCAGCCGCTCGTTCTCCCCCGAAGACACCGATGCCCCGTTCCCTGTGGCGTGTGATGAACGCGTACAGAGTACGGGGCTCGGGTGGCGGGTCCGACGGCCGTTGGACGGCTGTTACTGGGCCGTGGCCGTGAGGTCGCCTCGGCGCGGGGCCGCGAAGCGGTCGAGGTCGGCGCGGGTGAGGCCGGTGAGGGCGTCGACCTCGGCGGTGTCGA
Source organism: Streptomyces sp. NPDC029169 (assembly GCF_055563935.1). Classification (NCBI taxonomy): domain Bacteria; kingdom Bacillati; phylum Actinomycetota; class Actinomycetes; order Kitasatosporales; family Streptomycetaceae; genus Streptomyces; species Streptomyces sp. NPDC029169. The sequence continues at coordinate 166,606 of NZ_JBVHXA010000006.1, read as the reverse complement.
GGGCCCCGCAGTCGATGCCGCGCAGGAGGTACGAGCTGAGGGCCTTGGCGGTGGCGGGCTCGTCCATGACGTCGCCGCCCGCGTGGTTGGCGTAGGCCGAGAGGCGCTTGGCGGCGGCCTCGAAGCCCTCGCGGTAGAAGGCGAAGACGGCGGCGTACCGGGTCGGGATGTGGCCCGGGTGCATGTCCCAGCCCTGGTAGTAGGCGCGGGCGAGCGCGCGGCGGGTGAGGCCGTAGTGCAGGCGCCAGGCCTCGTGCACGTGCTCGGTGGAGCCGACCGGCAGGACGTTGGTGGAGCCGTCGGAGACCCGTACGCCCGTGCCGGCGGCGGCGACCTGCATGATCGCCTTCGCGTGGTCGGCGGCCGGGTGGTCGCTGGCCTGGTAGGCGGCGGAGACGCCCAGGCAGGCGCTGTAGTCGAAGGTGCCGTAGTGCAGCCCGGTCGCGCGGCCCTCGGCGGCGCCGATCATGCGGGCGACGGCGGCGGTGCCGTCGGTGGCGAGGATGGACTGGCTGGTCTCGATCTGGATCTCGAAGCCCAGGCGGCCGTCGTCCAGGCCGTGGGCCTTCTCGAAGGCCTCCAGGAGGCGGACGAAGGCGGAGACCTGCTCGGGGTAGGTCACCTTGGGGAGGGTGAGGACGAGGCCGTCGGGCAGGCCGCCGTGCTCCAGGAGGCCGGTGAGGAAAATGTCGGTGGTGCGGATGCCGCGGTCGCGTACGGCGGCCTCCATGCACTTCATCCGGATGCCCATGTACGGGGCGGCGGTGCCGTTCTCGTACGCCTCCGAGATCAGCCGCGCCGCTCGGGCCGCGTCCTGGTCCTCGTCCTTGCCCGCGTAACCGTCCTCGAAGTCGACGCGGAGGTCCTCGATCGGCTCGCGCTCCAGCTTGGCCCGTACGCGGCCGTAGACGTCCTCGGCGAGGTCGTCGGCGAGGCCGAGGACGGCGGCGAAGGAGGCGGCGTCCGGGGCGTGCTCGTCGAGGGCGGCGAGGGCCTGGTCGCCCCAGGAGCGGATGGTTCCGGCGTCGAAGACGTTGCCGGGGACGTAGACGGTGTGGACGGGCTGGCGGGTGCCCGGGTCGCCGGGGTAGCGCCGGTCGAGCTCGGCGTCCACCGCTGCGAGGGAGGCGCTGATGCCCTCGCTGACCGCTCCGGCGAGGCTCGTCGACACCTTCTCCTGCTGACCCATCCCACATCCTCCTGTTTTCCGCTTCACGGAATCAACAATCCGTATAGCGAAGTTAGTAGTCCGCCGGGACCCGCGTCAATGGGTGTCCGAAACGGCCGGGGGCCGCGCGGTGATCATCACCACGCGGCCCCCGGGCCGAACAGAACCGCAGGTCAGCCCTTGCGGGCCTGGATCTCCTCGGTCAGCTGCGGGACGACGTCGAAGAGGTCGCCGACCACGCCGTAGTCGACGAGGTCGAAGATCGGGGCCTCGGCGTCCTTGTTGATGGCGACGATGGTCTTCGAGGTCTGCATACCCGCGCGGTGCTGGATCGCACCGGAGATGCCGGAGGCGATGTACAGCTGCGGCGAGACCGACTTGCCGGTCTGGCCGACCTGGTTGGAGTGCGGGTACCAGCCGGCGTCGACGGCGGCACGCGAGGCACCGACGGCCGCGCCGAGGGAGTCGGCGAGCGCCTCGATGATCGCGAAGTTCTCGGCGCCGTTGACGCCACGGCCGCCGGAGACGACGATCGCGGCCTCGGTCAGCTCGGGGCGGCCGGTCGACTCGCGCGGGGTGCGGGAGACGACCTTGGTGCCGTGGGCCTTCTCCGAGAAGGAGACGGCGAGCGCCTCGACGGTGCCGGCGGCCGGGGCGGCCTCGACGGGGGCCGAGTTCGGCTTGACCGTGATGACCGGGGTGCCCTTGGAGACACGGGACTTGGTGGTGAAGGAGGCGGCGAACGCGGACTGCGTCGCGACCGGGCCCTCGTCACCGGCCTCCAGGTCGACGGCGTCGGTGATGATGCCGGAGCCGATGCGCACCGCGAGGCGGGCGGCGATCTCCTTGCCCTCGGCGGAGGACGGGACGAGCACGGCGGCCGGGGAGACAGCCTCGTACGCGGCCTGCAGGGCCTCCACCTTCGGGACGACCAGGTACTCGGCGAACTCGGGGGCGTCGGCGGTCAGCACCTTCACCGCGCCGTGCTCGGCGAGGGCCGCGGCGGTGTCGGCGGCGCCGTTGCCGAGGGCGACGGCGACGGGCTCGCCCAGACGGCGGGCCAGGGTCAGCAGCTCCAGGGTGGGCTTGCGGACGGCTCCGTCGACGTGGTCGACGTAGACGAGAATCTCAGCCATGGGGATTCAATCTCCTGCGGAAGAAACGGGGGCGGACGTCAGCGGCTCGCGCGAGCCCTAGATGAACTTCTGGCTCGCGAGGAACTCGGCCAGCTGCTTGCCGCCCTCGCCCTCGTCCTTGACGATCGTGCCGGCGGTGCGGGCCGGACGCTCGGTGGCGGAGTCGACCGCGGTCCAGGAACCCTCCAGGCCGACCTCGTCGGCCTCGATGTCGAGGTCCTCGAGGTCCAGGGACTCCACCGGCTTCTTCTTGGCGGCCATGATGCCCTTGAAGGACGGGTAGCGCGCCTCGCCCGACTGGTCGGTCACGGACACGACGGCCGGAAGCGAGGCCTCCAGCTGCTCGGAGGCGGTGTCGCCGTCACGGCGGCCCTTGACGACGCCGTCCTCGACGGAGACCTCGGAGAGCAGCGTGACCTGCGGGACGCCCAGGCGCTCGGCCAGGATCGCCGGGAGGACACCCATGGTGCCGTCGGTGGAGGCCATACCGGCGATGACGAGGTCGTAGCCGGTCTTCTCGATCGCCTTCGCGAGCACCAGCGAGGTGGCCATGACGTCGGAGCCGTGCAGGTCGTCGTCCTCGACGTGGACGGCCTTGTCGGCGCCCATGGAGAGCGCCTTGCGCAGCGCGTCCTTGGCGTCCTCCGGGCCGACCGTGAGCACGGTGACCTCGGCGTCGTCGGCCTCTTCCGCGATCTGCAGCGCCTGCTCGACGGCGTACTCGTCGAGCTCCGACAGCAGGCCGTCGACGTCGTCGCGGTCGACGGTCAGGTCATCGGCGAAGTGCCGGTCGCCGGTGGCGTCGGGCACGTACTTCACACAGACAACGATCCTCAAGCTCACGCCGGCTCTCCTACTGCATCGTCATAACTGGGCTGCCTTGTTGCTCGCAGCATAGGCGCCTGAAGGGCGGGTTTCCGGTCAGGGCGTCCGACCGTCCCCACCGGGATATTACTCGTCAGTACAGCCGTTCCGTTACCGGTGAGCAAGCGCTCAGGCGTGTGACCTTGCCAACGCCGGGGTGAGGGGACCCTCAGTCACGCAGCGCGTTGAAGCGGCCCTGGTGGTACAGCAGGGGTCGGCCCACTCCTGACGGGTCTCCGGCGACGGCCTCGGCGATCACGATCCGATGATCTCCGGCCGGGACGCGGGCCACCACCCGGCACACCAGCCAGGCGAGGACACCGTCCAGGACCGGGACACCCTCGGGGCCCACGCTCCACCGGGTCGGGGCGCCGAAGCGGTCGGCGCCGCTGCGGGCGAAGGTGTCCGCCAGCTCCCGCTGGTGCTCGCCGAGCACGTGGACGCCTATGTGCTCGGCCTCGGAGACCACCGGCCAGCTGGAGGAGGAGGTCCCGACGCCGAAGGAGATCAGGGGAGGCTCCGCGGCGACGGAGCTGAGGGAGGTGGCGGTGAAGCCGACGGGGCGGTCCCCGTGGGCGGTGATGACCGCGACGCCGGCGGCGTGCTGCCGGAAGACGGAACGGAGCAGATCGGGAGAGGCCTGCCGGGGGGCGCCGATCGTGCGAAGCTCGGGCGAAACCGTCATGGAGTTGTCCTTCTGCCAGGGTGGTGTGCGAGGGGTCCGGGGGTTCTCAGACACCCGGACAGCGCGCGCTCGCGTGACGGACCAGATCGATGTGGACCCGTCCGTGGAGAAGGAGTTCTGAAGGCACGTCGTCAGACTGACGATCGGTGGCCGGTGCAGTCAAGCGCGTCCCGGGATGTGGGAGATGTGTCACCGCGTCAGACAGCGCGGCCCAGAGCGGCGATGACGTCCGCGCGGCGGGGCTGACCGGAGGCGCGGACGACGACGCGCCCGGTGCGGTCGAGGACGAGCACGGTGGGGGTGCGGACGATGTCGTACTTCCGTACGAGGTCCAGTCGCTCCTCGGCGTCGATCTCGACGTGGCCGACGCCCTCGACCATCGCGGCGACCTCGGCGAGGGTCCGGCGGGTGGCGCGGCAGGGCTGACAGAACGCTGTGGAGAACTGGACCAGGGTGGCCTTCTCCCCCAGCTCGACCCCGCTCTCGGTGCCGAGTCCGTCCCCGGTTCCGATTCCGGTGCCGGTTCCCGCGCCGGGCGTCTCGGACTGTCCCGCCATGTCTCCATCTCCCCTGTCGCGCACTACTCCCCCCATGCAGCGTCACACGCCGCCGATCGATCCCGTCACGGCCACCGGGGGTGACGATTATCTCCCCGTACGCAGCCGTCAGGACTGGTCACGGGGGCCCTTATGGGGCACGATCTGCCCAAAGCCGAAAACCTACGGCTGCGTAACTTCCGCCGGGAGAACCCTCCCCAGGCACAGAAGAAGGGGTTCCTCCCAGATGGCAGAACTCGTGTATCGGCCGGTCATCGGCGCCGCACTGACCCTGTTCAAGGCGCTCGACCTCAAGATCGACACGCAGGGTTCGGAGCACATCCCGCGTACGGGCGGGGCTGTGCTCGTCAGCAACCACATCAGCTATCTGGACTTCATCTTCACGGGCCTGGCCGCGCTGCCGCAGAAGCGGCTGGTGCGCTTCATGGCGAAGGAGTCGGTGTTCCGGCACAAGATGTCGGGCCCGCTGATGCGCGGTATGAAGCACATCCCGGTGGACCGTTCGAACGGCGAGCACGCCTACAAGCACGCGCTGGAGTCTCTGAAGGCCGGGGAGATCATCGGCGTCTTCCCCGAGGCGACCATCTCGCAGTCCTTCACGCTCAAGAGCTTCAAGTCGGGTGCGGCGCGGCTCGCGCAGGAGGCCGGGGTTCCGCTGATCCCGATGGCGCTCTGGGGCACGCAGCGGATCTGGACCAAGGGCCGCCCGCGGAACTTCAGGCGCAGCCACATCCCGGTGACGATCCGGGTGGGAGAGCCCATGGAGGCACCCGCGGACCAGTACGCGGGCGCCATCACGCGGCGGCTGCGCGAGCGCGTCCAGGAACTCCTGGAGGCAGCGCAGCGCGCCTATCCCGTACGGCCCAAGGACGCGAGCGACACCTGGTGGGTGCCCGCGCACCTCGGGGGCACGGCGCCGACCCCGCAAGAGGTCAAGGACGCCGGCTGACCGTTCCTACTCCGGGTCGCGGACGGTGATCCGGGCCCCGGGGCTCAGCTTCTCCAGCGACTCGGCGAGCTCGGTCCCGGCGGCGAGGAGTTCCTCGCGCGTCATGGGCGTGAGGGACTCCAGCAGGAAGACGGCGTTGACGGTGTCGTCGTCGATCCGGGTGCGCGGACCCTGGCGCCAGTTCCAGCGGCGGCAGGTGACGCCCGCCTCGTCACGCCAGACGATCTCGCCCGGCTCCGGGTGCTCGACGGTCTCCTCGCCGCCCGCCATGGTCACGAACGGCTCGTCGCCGGTGGCCCGTACGAGGCTCATCTCGCCCTGGATCTTGTCGAGATCCTCGCCCCCGACCGGGATGAGGTGCGCGACGCTGATCGCGTTGTAGGCGTCGACCAGCCGGTTGATCCGGGGCAGCCCGCCGTCGGCAAGGGCCCGCTTGGCCAGCGCCTCCGCGGAGTTGCGGGTACGGGAGGGCTTGGCGCCGAACGCGGAGTACGCCGCGCGCCAGGCCGCGATGTGCGGGTCCTTGTCCGGGGCCTGTCCGTCGAGCCGCGCGGCGAGGCGGCGGGAGGCGTCGTCGAGCAGAGCCGAACTGGCCTCGTCACTGGGTCCGTTGACGAGCCCATGGGCCTCGATGGCGAGGTGCGTGAAGCCGGGTACGAGGGTGCGCACCTCGTCGGAGACGGTGAGCGTCAGGGTCATGATCCGCCGTTCGAGTTTCCGGAATTCAGAGTTCCGTGGGGAGCGTCCGCCAGAGGTACGGCCGGTCGGGAGCATCCTTCAGCACGCTCAGGACAGCCGGGTGTGGTTCAGCATAGAGCACTGGATAGTCCACTTCACTGAACTCCGGTCGAACCGTCCACGCCAACCGCTCCTCCTCCAGTGAGAACTGGGCGTCGACGCCCGGCTTGTTGCCCCGGACGTCCTGGCGGGCCCACCTCTGCTCGCCCGGCAGCCTGACCGCGACCAGACCGTGAACGGCCGGGTTCGAACCGTCGTCATCGGTGAGCCGCTGATAGCAGAGCGCGGCCGGGATGCCTTCGGCGCGCAGGAGGGCCACGTAGGCGTGGGACTTGGCGTAGCAGATGCCCGTGCCCTGGGCGAGCACGTCGGAGGCCCGCCAGGTGACGCGCATGTCGCCGGAGTCGGCGGAGTGCGGAATGGTGTCGCGTACATACTCATAGGCGGCCTTGGCGTATGAGTATGCATCGCGATGCTTGGCGCGCAGCTCGCCGGCTATCTTGCGCACGAGCGGGTGGTCGTGGTTGTTGACCGCGTCGGCGGCGAGGTAGGCGGAGATTTCAGGGATCTGCTGGATCAGCTCCATAGTGGCAAGCATAAGTATGCGGTCGATCGGAAGTCAATGCATTTCCTTGATCGACCGCATACTTATGCATCAGTGCCCGTGGGTCATCTCTTCCTTCAGCGCCTGAAGGAAGGCGTCGACGTCGTCCTCCGTGGTGTCGAAGGAGCACATCCAGCGCACATCGCCCGCGGCCTCGTCCCAGAAGTAGAAGCGGAACCGCTTCTGCAGCCGGGTGCTCACGGCGTGCGGGAGCCGGGCGAAGACCGCGTTGGCCTGCACCGGGTAGAGGATCTCCACCCCGTCCACCTCGCGCACGCCGGCCGCGAGGCGCTGGGCCATCGCGTTGGCGTGCGAGGCGTTGCGCAGCCACAGGTCCTTGGCGAGCAGCGCCTCCAGCTGCACCGACACGAACCGCATCTTCGACGCGAGCTGCATGGACAGCTTGCGCAGATGCTTCATGTGGCTGACCGCGTCCGGATTGAGGACGACCACGGCCTCGCCGAACATCATCCCGTTCTTGGTGCCGCCGTACGAGATGACGTCCACCCCCACCGCGTTGGTGAACGCGCGCATCGGCACGTTCAGGGACGCGGCGGCGTTGGCTATCCGGGCGCCGTCGAGGTGCACCTTCATGCCCTTGCCGTGGGCGTGCTCCACGATGGCCCGGATCTCGTCCACGGTGTAGACGGTGCCCAGCTCGGTGTTCTGGGTGATCGAGACGACCTGCGGCATGGCGCGGTGCTCGTCCTCCCAGCCCCAGGCCTGCCGGTCGATCAGCTCGGGGGTGAGCTTGCCGTCCGGGGTCGGCACGGTGAGCAGCTTGAGGCCGCCCATCCGCTCCGGGGCGCCGCCCTCGTCCACGTTGATGTGCGCGGACTCGGCGCAGATCACCGCGCCCCAGCGGTCGGTCAGCGCCTGGAGGGCGGTGACGTTCGCACCGGTGCCGTTGAAGACCGGGAAGGCCTCGGCGGTCGGCCCGAAGTGGCTGTGCATGATCCGCTGGAGGTGCTCGGTGTAGTCGTCCTCGCCGTAGGCGATCTGGTGACCGCCGTTGGCAAGGGCGATGGCCGCGAGCACCTCGGGGTGGGCGCCGGCGTAATTGTCGCTGGCGAAGCCCCGGACCGACGGGTCGTGGTGACGACGGGCGTCGGTCTTCGCGGGCAGGCCCGACGGCAGGGCCGGGGTCACGGCTTGGGGGTCAGCCACAGACGCTGTCCATTCACTTCCTGCGCGGGCCGGTCCCAGACGGCGGCGATCTCTTCGGCCAGATCCTTGGCGTCGGTGAAGCCCGCGAACTTCGCATTCGGGCGCTCGGCGCGCATGGCGTCGTGCACCAGTGCCTTGATCACCAGGATGACAGCCGCCGCGTCCGGAGCGTCCTCGCCCCCTGCCTTGCGGAACGAGTCCGCCATGGCGAGGGTCCAGGCCTCCGCGGCGGCCTTGCCGGCGTTGTACGCGGCGTTGGTGGCCACCGGCTTGTGCGCGCCGGACTGGCTGACCAGGACGTACCGACCGCGGCCGCTGCGCAGCAGTACGTCGTGGAAGGCGATCGAGGTGTGCTGGACGGTGCGGATGAGGAGCCGCTCCAGGAAGTCCCAGTCCTTGAGGTCGGTGTCGGTGAAGGAGGCGCTGCCGCGCCAGCCGCCGACCAGATGGACCAGACCGTCGACCCGGCCGAACTCCTTCTCGGTCTTCGCTGCCCAGTCCTTGGTCGCCGCGAGGTCGAGCAGGTCGACCGTGTCGCCGACGACCGTGGCGCCGCCGTGCGCGTACCGGGCGGCGTCGACCGCCTCGGCCAGCCGGGCGGGGTCGGCGTCGCAGCCGACGACGATGGCTCCGGCTTCGGCGAGCCGCATCAGCGTCGCCCGCCCGGCCGGACCGGCCGCTCCCGCGACCGCGATGACGGCACCCTCCAGCGGCCCGCCGTTCCCGTTGGCGTTCATGGTCGTCCCCTCCTCCTCCGTGACTGGGTTCACGCGGCAGCCTGCTCGGTCCGCGAAGCGTTCGCGGCGGTGATGCCCTTGGTGGAGGCGATCACGGCCTTCAGCTTCTTGGAGAGGGCCTCATAGAACATGCTGAGCGGAAACTCGTCCGGAAGCACGTCGTCCACGAGCTTGCGCGGCGGCTGCGTCAGGTCGAGGGCGTCGGGACCCTTGGCCCAGCGCGATCCGGGGTGCGGAGCGAGGTAGGTGGAGACGAGTTCGTACGCCTTGAACCAGTGGACCAGCTTCGGGCGGTCGATGCCCTCGCGGTACAGCTTCTCGATCTCGGCGCACAGCTGGTTGGTGACCTCGGGGGCACGCTTCCAGTCGATCTTGAGCGTGTTGTCCGTCCAGCGCACCACGTCGTGCTTGTGGAGGTACGCGAAGAGGAGCTGGCCGCCCAGACCGTCGTAGTTGCGGTTGCGGTCACCGGTGACGGGGAAGCGGAACATCCGGTCGAAGAGCACGGCGTACTGCACGTCGCGGCCGTGCGCGTTGCCCTCGGCCTCGAGCTTCACGGCCTCCTTGAAGGCGGTGAGGTCGCAGCGCAGCTCCTCCAGGCCGTACATCCAGAACGGCTGGCGCTGCTTGATCATGAAGGGGTCGAAGGGCAGGTCGCCGTGGCTGTGGGTGCGGTCGTGGACCATGTCCCAGAGCACGAAGGCGGCCTCACAGCGCTTCTGGTCCTCGACCATGGCCGCGATGTCCTCGGGCAGCTCGATGCCGAGGATGTCCACGGCCGCCTCGGTGACCTTGCGGAAGCGGGCGGCCTCGCGGTCGCAGAAGATGCCGCCCCAGCTGAAGCGCTCGGGGGCCTCGCGGACGGCGATCGTCTCGGGGAAGAGGACGGCCGAGTTGGTGTCGTAACCGGCGGTGAAGTCCTCGAAGGTGATGCCGCAGAACAGCGGGTTGTCGTAGCGGGTGCGCTCCAGCTCGGAGAGCCACTCCGGCCAGACCATGCGCAGCACGACCGCTTCGAGGTTGCGGTCCGGGTTGCCGTTCTGGGTGTACATCGGGAAGAGCGCCAGGTGCTGGAGCCCGTCCCGGCGGTCGGCGGCCGGCTGGAAGGCGAGCAGGGAGTCCAGGAAGTCCGGGACCTCGAAGCCGCCCTCGGCCCACTTGCGCAGGTCGGCGACGAGCGCGCGGTGGTACGCCGCGTCGTGCGGGAGCAGCGGGGAGAGCTTCTCGACCGCCGTCACGATCCGCTCGACCGTGCTCCGGGCCTGGTCGGGCGACGGCGCGCCTTCGGCCTCGAAGTCGATGGAGCCGTCCTTGCTCTGCCAGGGACGGATCCCCTCCACGGCATTCTTGAGCTCGGGCCAGGCAGGGTGTTCGATCACCGGAGCAGCGGTGGATATCCCCCCACCGGTCACGTCCTGCACAAGAATTTCCGTCATTACTCTTCCTCCACAGGAGAACCTCGCGTCAAGACACCGTATCCGTCCGCGGTTCCTCCGGACAAGAGGAGCTTGGGAAATTATCCTGCGCGACCCCCATGGTCACCGTCAATTTTCCTGTCGGACAGGGTTACGGCAGTCGCTTCCGCCGACGGGCTCACACGTCGGAGGGGCACGTTCCGACGGCACGCGCGCGTGCGCTTCCTTCTCGCGGTGAAGTCATTAGGCTGCGCCCCGAGCCGCACCGGGAGCCCGGAGGGACCTGGGCCCGGACATCGACGGAAGCGAGAAGATCTTGAGTTTCCTCACCATCGGTCATCGCGGAGTCATGGGCGTCGAGCCCGAGAACACCCTGCGGTCCTTCGTCCGCGCCGAACAGGCCGGAATGGACGTCATCGAGCTTGACCTCCATCTGAGCAAGGACGGCGCCCTCGTCGTCATGCACGACGCCGATGTCGGCCGGACCACCGACGGCAGCGGCCCGATCGCCGAGAAGACCCTCGCGGAGCTGCGCGAGCTCGACGCCGGGGACGGGGAGCGCGTCCCCGTCTTCGAAGAGGTGCTGGACGCGGTGCGGTCCCCGCTCCAGGCGGAGATCAAGGACGTGGCGGCGGCCCGGACGCTCGCCGAGGTGATGAACCGGCGCGACCTGGTGGGCCGCGTGGAGGTCCTCTCCTTCCACGACGAGGCGCTCGCCGAGGTCGCGCGGCTGGTCCCCGGCGTCCGTACCGCGCTCGTCGCGGAGGAGTGGGGGGCGGACATCGTGGACCGGGCGAAGGCCGTCGGCGCCGGCGCTCTCGTCCTGAGCATCCAGCACCTCACCCTGGAGACGGTCGAGCACGCCCACCGGGAGGGGCTACGGGTGATCGGCTGGGTGGTCAACACCCAGGAGCATCTGCGGCTGGTCCGCGCCCTGGAGCTGGACGGTGCGACGACCGACTATCCGGAGATCCGCCGCACCGGCCGCTTCACGGCCTGAGCGCCGCCGTCACACCAGCGGTTTCACGAGGAGCTCGAACTCCAGGTCGTCCCGCTGCGGGACGCCGAAGCGCTCGTCGCCGTACGGGAACGGGGTCATGCGTCCCGTACGGCGGTAGCCGCGCCGCTCGTACCAGGCGATGAGCTCCTCGCGGACCGAGATCACGGTCATGTGCATCTCGCCCACGCCCCAGATCTCCCGCACCCGGCGCTCCGCCTCCTCGATGATCCGGCGGCCGAGGCCCGCGCCCTGGAGCTCGGGGCGTACGGCGAACATGCCGAAGTAGGCGGCGTCGCCCCGGTGTTCGAGCTGGCAGCAGGCGACGATCTCGCCGTCGCGCTCCACCACCATCAGCCGGCTGCCCGGCGTGGTGATGACGGCGCGCACGCCCTCCTCGTCGGTCCGCTGTCCCTGCAGGATGTCCGCCTCGGTGGTCCAGCCGGCCCGGCTTGAGTCGCCCCGGTAGGCCGACTCGACGAGCGGAACGAGGGCCGGGACGTCGTCCTCCACCGCGTCGCGGTACGCGATCCGGCCGGTGTCCTGGGTCGTGACGGTGTCCATGCGGTTCGGGTCTCCCCTCGGGGGCGCTGACGATCCCCCCGAGGGTAACGCGCTCGGGGTGTGCTCCCCCCACGTACGCCTGTGCGCTCGCGTGCGCCTGGCCGGGCGCGGGCATCGACCGGGGAGGGAGACCTGGGGAGGTGTGCCGTGCACGGACCGGCCTTGTCGGCCTGGCTGTTGCTGACGCTGTGCGGGGCGAGCGGGGCGTACTGCCTGCTGCGGGCGCGCCGCTGCGCGGGAGAGGAGCGCAGGACGGCGGCGGGCGAGGCCGTGATGGGCTTCGGCATGGCCGCGATGGCGCTGCCGGCGGCGGTAGTGACGCTGCCGTCCTGGTCATGGGCGGTGTACGCGGCGGTGTTCGGGGCGGCGGCGCTGCTCGCGCTGGCCTCGGTGCGGCATGGCGGACACCATCTGCACCACCTGGTGGGTTCGCTGGCGATGGTCCACATGGCGTGGCCCGGGCAGGGGGCGCACGGCGGGCACGGCAGCGGCGGTGGCGGCGTGCCGCTGGTGACGGCCGCGCTGCTCGTCTATTTCACCGTCTATGTGCTGCGTACGGGAGCGAGACTGGTCCCGGTGACGGCGGCGGTAACGGTGGCGGCGCCGGCGGGCGGTCCGCCGGTCGAGTGGGTCGTACGGCCCGAGTTCACGCTCGTGTGCCGGTTGTCGATGGCGCTCGCGATGCTGGCGATGCTCGTCGCGATGTGAGCCGGCCGGCGGGCCGGTGGGGCCGTGGCGTGCGTCACTTGGCGCGCGAGGGGCGTACCCATGGGTAGCGCGGCCTCATAGGCTGGCGTCATGTCGGTCTCCCTCGCGTTGCTCGCGCTCGGCGTACTGACCGCTGTGCTGGCCCCGCGGCTGCTGTCGCGGTCCGACTGGGCGGAACGCGAGCCCGTGGTGGCGCTGTGGGTGTGGCAGTGCGTGGTGGCCGCGGTGCTGCTGTGCTTCGCGCTGTCGATGACGTTCAGCGCGGCGGCTGCCTGGCAGGTGGTACGGGGTCAGGTGTTCGCGCCTGCGCCGAGCCGGGTGATCGAGGCGTACGGGCTGGGCACCGGCCAGCCCTGGTCGGCGGCGCTCGCCGTGCTCCTCGCCAGTGGCGGGCTGTGGACCGGCGCGATGCTCACCAGGGAGATCCGCGGGGCGCGGGTCCGCCGTCGGCAGCGGCGCTGCGAACTGCTGGTCCGTTCCCCGCTGTTGCCCGGCGAGGAGCCGGGGAGCGAGCGGCTGGTCGTCATGGAGGGCGAGCGTCCGGATGCCTGGTGGCTGCCGGGGACGAGGCCGCAGCTGGTGATCACGACGGCGGCGCTGCGCCGGCTGAAGGGGCGCCAGCTCGACGCGGTCCTCGCCCACGAGCAGGGACACGCCCGGGCGCGACACGACTGGCTGCTGCACTGCTCGGGCGCGCTGGCCGGCGGCTTCCCCGGGATTCCGGTCTTCGCGGCCTTCCGTGACCAGATGCACCGGCTGGTGGAACGGGCGGCCGACGATGTCGCCTCGCGCCGGTTCGGGCGGCTGACGATCGCCCTCGCGCTGGTGGAACTCAACGAGGAGCGCGGGGTGTTCGGCCCCGGCCCCGCGCCCGACGCGGACCTTCCCCGCCGGGTGAACCGGCTTCTGACCGCCGCGCCCCGGCTCACAGCCGGCCGGCGGCTGCGGATGACGGCCGCCGCCGCCCTGGTGCCCGTGGTGCCCGTCCTGGTGGCGTTCGTCCCCGCACTGAAGGCGCTCGGGTAGTCCCGACAGCGAGGGCACGGGTGCTCCTCCGCGAGCGTCGGGGAAGATCGGCTCATGCGCTCCTCCGCCGTGGTCTCCGGTGCTCTGGCCGTGCTGCTGCTCGTGCTCGTGGCGGTGGGCTGGTCCCCGCTCCTCTCCCTGGACCGCTCGGTCGCCGACGCCCTGCACCGCAGCGCCCTCGGAGAGCCCGGGTTCACCCGTTTCAACCGGATCCTGACCGACTGGGTCTGGGACCCGTGGACGATGCGGGCGCTCGTCGCCGTCGCGGTCCTCGTGCTGTGGTGGCGGCGCGAGCGGCGGCTCGCCCTGTGGCTGACGGTGGCGATCCTGCTGACGTCGGGCGTGCAGCAGGTGCTGAAGGCGGCGGTCGGGCGGGAGCGGCCCGGCTGGCCCGATCCTGTGGACTCGGCGGAGTACGCGGCCTTCCCGTCCGGGCACGCGATGACGGCGATGGTGGGCTGCGGGCTGCTGCTCTGGGTGCTCGCCCTGCACTGGCGGGAGACCTGGCGGGGCTGGAGCCTGCTCGCGGTGGCGGGGCTGGTGTCCGTGCTCGGTGCCGGATGGACCAGGATCTATCTGGGCGTGCACTGGCTGTCCGACGTCGTGGCCGGCTGGCTGCTCGGCTGGTGCGTCGTCGCTGTGACGATCGTCACATACCGCCGGTACGGCAGAGACGGGCGGGGCACCGGAGGGGTGGACCCGTCAGGCCCGGACCGGAGCAGAATGGGAGAAACGCCGTGAAGCCGCCTGTCCTGGACGATCCCCCGCGTCGCCCAGAACAGACGGCAAACCCGCTGACCAGCCACGAAGGCGCGACAGCAGGCTGCGCTGAGTATATTGGCTGTGAGCCAGTCAACGCAGGAGTCCAGCATGTCCCCGCGTAGCCCATCGGTCAATGAAGAGCTTCGGCGGCGCTCCCGCGAGCGGCTGCTGCAGGCGACCGTCGAGCTGGTGTCGGAGCGCGGCTACGAGGCGACGACGCTGGGCGACATCGCCGAGCGGGCCGGTTCGGCGCGCGGTCTGATCTCGTACTACTTCCCGGGCAAGCGCCAGCTCCTGCAGTCGGCCGTGCACCGGTTGATGCACCTGACGCTGGAGGAGGCGCTGGAGCGCGAGCCGCGCACGGAGGACGGCCGGGAGCGGATGGCGCGGGCCATCGACGCGATACTCGGCCTGGCCGTGGACCGTCCGGTGCTGATGCGGACGCACATGGCGGGCATCCTGCAGGCCGAGGGGTTCGTGCAGTGCCCGGAGCAGCAGCGTCTGGCGTTCCTGCTGCGGGACACGGTGACGCGGTACGGCTCGGCGAACGTGGACGCGGACTATCCGCTGCTGCGGGCGCTGCTGATGGGCGCGGTGGTGGCGGTGCTGCTGCCGGGGGCGCCGATGCCGGTGACGCGGCTGCGGGCGGAGCTGTTCCAGCGGTACGGGCTCGACTGGGAGCAGGGCATGCCGCCGGACGGGGGTCCGCCCGACGGCATGCCGTTCACGGCCTCGGTGTTACCGCCCCGAGTGCCGCGTCAGTCCTCGAAGTCCTCGAAGTAGTCCGGCTGGGTCTGGACGTTGAGCGCGTCCATCCGGATGCGCTTGGCCGGGTCCGTACGACGGTCGTCGAGCTTCAGCACGTCGAAGCCCTTCGCGATGTCGTTCGAGTAGATGTAGCCGTTGTAGTAGTACGCGGACCACGAACCGCCCGTGCTGATCGTGGTGGTGGAGAGCGGGCCGCGCTCGAAGTAGGCGATCTCCTGCGGCTTGGCCGAGTCGGTGAAGTCCCAGACGGAGACGCCGCCCTGGTACCAGGCCTGGACCATGAGGTCCTTGCCCTTGACCGGGATCAGCGAGCCGTTGTGGGCCACGCAGTTCTCCGTGTTCGCCTGGTGGCGCGAGATCTTGAAGTAGCTGCGGAAGACCAGCTTGCGGTTGTCGCCCTTGCCGACGATGTCGTAGATGCCGTCGGCGCCGCGGTTCGGGCCGACGGCCGCGTTGCAGGTCGCGCCGGAGCCGCCGCCGAGCTCGTCGGTGAAGACGACCTTGTTGGCCTTCTGGTTGAAGGTCGCCGAGTGCCAGAACGCGAAGTTGACGTTGTCCTGGACCTGGTCGATGACCTTCGGGTTCTCCGGGTCCTCGATGTCGAAGAGGATGCCGTCGCCCATGCAGGCGCCGGCCGCGAGGTCCTTGCCCGGCAGCACGGTGATGTCGTGGCAGCCGGTCGTCTTGGAGACGCCCGGGTTCGTGGGACCGCCGGGGTTGCCGCCGCCGTCCGGGCCCTCGCCCGGGAACAGGACGGGGAAGTTCACGATCGCGGACTGCTCGGGCGCCTTGCGGGGCACCTTGATGACCGAGATGCCGTCGTGCGGCGGCTGGCAGTCCGGGAACTCGGCGCGCGGCGAGTAGGACGAGACGTAGACGTACACGTCCTTCTTCTTGGGCACCAGCGTGTGCGTGTGCGAGCCGCACGCGGTTTCGACGGCGGCGACGTACTTGGGGTTGGTGATGTCGGTGATGTCGAAGATCTTCATGCCCTCCCAGGAGGACTTCTCCGTGGCCGGCTGGCTGACGCTGGCACAGGAGTTGTCGTTGCGGGAGGAGTCGGTGGAGAGGAAGACGAGGTTGCCGGAGACGGAGATGTCGTTCTGGGCTCCGGGGCACAGGACCTGGGCGACCGTCTTCGGGGCCTGCGGGTCGCTGATGTCGAAGATGCGGAAGCCGTCGTAGTTGCCCGCGAAGGCGTACTTGCCCTGGAAGGCGAGGTCGGAGTTGGCGCCCTTGAGCGCGTCCTTGGGGATGTTCACGAGGTGCTTGATGTTGTCGCTGTGGACGATCTCGTCCACGCCGGGTATCTCACCGCTCTGGATGGCGGACCGGGCTTCGGCCGCCTGTTCCGAGGACACGGTTCCCTGCGCGGCGGCGTCACCCGGGTCGGGCGTGGCGGCCGCGGGGCCGGCCGCGAGCAGGCTGACCAGCAGTCCGGCGGCGGCGGTCGCCACACCCAGACCTCTGATCCGGGCTCGCGGGGTACGTGTGATGCGCGTGGTACGCAACGAAGTCACTCCGTCCTCCCTTGTATCCGTTCGCAGTTGAACGGTTGATGGACCCCGGCAGTATCGTCCTTAGCGTGCACATCTCAACAGATGGCCACACGCATGTCATGAATGTTTTTGCCCGACGCCCCTGAGAAACGTGCTAGGAACGGTGCCCGACGCTTCTCCCCCGGTCCCTCGGAACCACCCCTGGAGGTCGCCTTGTTGAACCGCCGTATCCGTGGAGCTGTCGCCGTCGCGCTGAGCGTCGCCGCCGTATGGGCGCTGTCCGCCTGCGAGTCGGCCCCGGACGAGAGCGCGCCGCGGAGCAAGGCGTCCACGGGTCCCGCGGTGGTGGCCCCGGGGAAGCCCGGCGAACCGGCGCGGCGGATATCGCCCGCCGAGGCGTCCCGGCTGCTGCCCGACGACAAGCCCAACGCGGCGGACTTCGGCTACGCGCAGATGATGATCGTGCATCACCGGCAGGCGCTCACGATGACCGCGCTCGCTCCGGGGCGGGCCGGGTCGGCGCAGATCAAGAAGTTGGCGGACCGGATCACGGCGGCGCAGAAGCCGGAGATCGACGCGATGGACGGCTGGCTGAAGAACCACGGCGGCCCGCGCGAGCAGAGCGGTCACGACCACCACACGATGCCCGGGATGGCTACCGAGGCGCAGCTGGCCGAGCTGAGGAACGCGAAGGGCACGGCCTTCGACGAGCTGTTCCTGAAGCTGATGATCAAGCACCACGAAGGTGCCGTGACGATGGCGGCCGAGGTGCTGGGGCAGGGGAACAACGTCCTGGTGGAGGAGATGGCGAACGACGTGATCGCGCAGCAGACGGCGGAGATCAACCGGATGCGCTCGATGTAGGGGTCCGGCCGGGGGTCGCGGGGGGGGCGTCCGGTCCGCCGGCGTCGCGGGGGGCCGTTCGGGTCCTCCGGGCCCCCGCCGGCGTCGGGCGTCTCCCGTCCGGGGGCTTCCGGTGGGATGCTGGAAGCCTCTCGGCGGGTACACCCGCGGCGGGAAGGGGTACGGACGTGCTTCGTGTCGCAGTCGTCGGATCCGGGCCCAGCGGGGTCTACACGGCCCAGTCGCTGGTCCAGCAGTCGCTGGTGCCCGACGTCCGGGTCGACGTCCTGGACCGGCTGCCCTGCCCGTACGGCCTGGTCCGCTACGGGGTCGCGCCCGACCACGAGAAGATCAAGTCGCTGCAGCAGAACCTCCGGGCGGTCCTGGAGGACGAGCGGATCGCCTTCATCGGCGACGTCGAGATCGGCGCGCGCGGGCTGACCCCGGCCCGCCTCCTGGAGCTCTACCACGCGGTCGTGTACTGCGTGGGCGCGGCACGGGACCGGCGCCTCGGAGTGCCGGGCGAGGATCTGGCGGGCAGCTTCTCGGCGACGGAGTTCGTCTCCTGGTACAGCGCGCACCCCGACGCCCTGGGCAACGGCTTCGCCGGATCGGGCGCCGGCCTGGACGGCCGCTCGGCGGTCGTCATCGGCGTGGGGAACGTGGCGGTGGACGTCACCCGCATCCTGGCGCGGGGCGCGGACGAGCTGCGGGCGACGGATGTGCCCGAGGGCGCGCTCCGGTCGCTGGCGGCCAGCCGGGTGCGCGAGGTGCACATGGTGGGGCGGCGCGGCCCGGGGCAGGCCAAGTTCACGACGAAGGAGCTGCGGGAGCTGGGCGCCCTTCCGGGCGCGCGGGTGAGCGTGGAACCGGCCGACCTGGCCCTGGACCCGTCGTACGCGGACCCCGCGGGACTGCCCGCCGTGAACCGGCGGAACGTGGAGGTCGTGCGCGGCTGGGCGGACGCGGGTGCGGGGGCCGGGTCCGACGCGGCGCGCGAGATCCGGCTGCGGTTCTTCCTGCGCCCCGTGGAGCTGCTCGGCGAGGACGGCCGGGTGGCCGCGGTCCGTTTCGAGCGGACCGAGCCGGACGGGGCCGGGGGTGTGCGGGGCACCGGCCGGTACGAGGAGATCGAGGCCCAACTCGTCCTGCGGGCCGTCGGGTACAAGGGGGTCCCGCTGTCCGGGCTGCCCTTCGACGAGGCCCGGGGCACGGTGCCGAACGAGGCGGGACGCGTGCTGCGCGACGGTGCGCCGTCGCCCGGCGAGTACGTGGCGGGCTGGATCAAGCGTGGGCCCACGGGCGTCATCGGCACGAACCGCCCGTGCGCCAAGGAGACCGTGGCCTCACTCCTTGCCGACGCCGCGGATCTTGCCGGCCGGGAGGTCGCGGGCGACCCGCTCACCGCGCTGCGGGACCTGGGGCATGAGCCGGTCGCCTGGCGTGGCTGGCTCTCCATCGAGCGCGCGGAGTCTGCCCTGGGGCACTCGCTGGGCCGCGGCCAGGTGAAGATCCCCGACTGGGCGGGCCTGCGGGCGGCGGCCCGGTCGGAGTGACTTCCTCGAGCCTCTAGGCGCCCAGGCGTGCGGACTGGGCGTCGGCCGCTCCCAGGACGCTGTCGAGGAGGCCCGGGAAGAGCGCGTCGAGGTCGTCCCTGCGCAGCGCGTTCAGTTTGGCCGTGCCCCGGTAGACCTGCTGGATGACACCGCTCTCGCGCAGCACCCGGAAATGGTGCGTCTTCGTCGACTTGGTCACCGGCAGGTCGAAGAACGAGCAGCTCACCTCGGCGCCCTCGCGCGCCATGTCGCCGACGATCCGCAGCCGCACCGGGTCCGAGAGCGCGTGCAGGACGGCCTCGATACGGATCTCCTCGCGCGCGGGATGGTCGAGGGCGCGAGTCCTGGTCGCGGTCGTCACGGCGGCTCCACTTCGTCCGGGAGCCATCATTGTACGACAGTCACCGTAGTTTGACAGATGCCGTACTACGATGAGTATCGTACGAGCAGCCCCCGAAGGCCCCGGAAGAGGAGTCCCTCATGAGCGTCGCCCTGTTCGAGCCGTACACCCTGCGGTCGCTGACCATCCCGAACCGGGTGTGGATGGCGCCCATGGACCAGTACTCGGCGGAGGCGACCGGCCCGACCGCGGGCGTCGCGAACGACTGGCACTTCGCCCACTACGCCTCCCGCGCCACCGGCGGAACCGGACTGATCCTGGTCGAGGCGACCGCCGTCTCTCCCGAGGGCCGCATCAGCCCCGCCGACCTCGGCATCTGGAACGACACCCA
The DNA here is from genome assembly GCF_055563935.1 of Streptomyces sp. NPDC029169. Lineage (NCBI taxonomy): Bacteria > Bacillati > Actinomycetota > Actinomycetes > Kitasatosporales > Streptomycetaceae > Streptomyces > Streptomyces sp. NPDC029169. The sequence goes on along the minus strand of NZ_JBVHXA010000006.1, from coordinate 147,132 downwards.
GGCGGAGGCCCTCGGCCGCGTCGCCCGGTTCCTCAAGGAGCACGGCACCGTTCCCGGCATCCAGCTCGGGCACGGCGGCCGCAAGGCGTCGACCAGGCGCCCCTGGGAGGGCCGCGGCCCGGTCGGCCCCGGCCAGCACGGCTGGCAGCCGGTCGGACCGAGCCCCCTCGCGTTCGCCGAGGACCACCCCGTCCCGACCGAGTTGACGACTGATCAGATACGAGAGATCACCGGGCAGTTCGCCGAGGCGGCCCGCCGCGCGCTCGCCGCGGGATTCCAGGTCGTCGAGGTGCACGGCGCCCACGGCTACCTGATCAGCAGCTTCCTCTCCCCGTACGCCAACCACCGCACCGACGCCTACGGCGGCTCCTTCGAGAACCGCACCCGGCTGGCCCTCGAAGTCGTGGACGCCGTCCGGTCGGTGTGGCCCGAGGAGCTGCCGGTCTTCTTCAAGATCTCGGCCACCGACTGGCTGGAGGACCAGGGCTGGACCGGCGACGACACCGTGCGCCTCGCGGGCCTGCTCCGCGACCACGGCGTCGACCTCCTGGACGTCTCCAGCGGCGGCAACGGAGGTCCGGCCCGGATCCCGATCGCCCCCGGCTACCAGGTGCCCTTCGCGGCCCGCGTGAGGTCCGAGACCGGGCTGGCCGTCGCGGCCGTCGGGCTGATCACGGAGGCCGAACAGGCCGAGAAGATCGTCGCGAACGGGGAGGCGGACGCCGTCCTGCTCGGCAGGGAGCTGCTGCGCGACGCCTCCTGGGCCCGCAGGGCCGCGCGCGAGCTGGGCGCGCAGACCCACGCGCCGGCCCCGTACGCCTGGGCGATCTGAGTCCGCACGCCTCACTCCCGCCGGAGCGCGGAACACGCCTTTGACCTGGGGAGATGACCGTACCGGGAGCCGCTGTCAGTGGTCGGGTGCAGACTGGCCCGTATCCGCGACAACGGCGTCCTGGAGGTGTCGGCCATGCCCGACGTAGTACTGACCGTAGGCACCCGCAAGGGTCTGTTCATCGGCCGACGGCGCGACGGCCGGTGGGAGTTCGACGACCCCCACTTCAACGCGCAGGCGATCTACTCGGTCGCGATCGACACGCGGCGCGCGACCCCGCGGATCCTCGTCGGCGGGGACAGCTCCCACTGGGGTCCCTCGGTCTTCCACTCCGACGACCTCGGTGCCCACTGGACCGAGCCGGCCAGGCCGGCCGTCAGGTTCCCCCAGGACACGGGTGCTTCGCTGGAGCGCGTCTGGCAGCTGCACCCCGCGCCCGCGCACTCTCCGGACGTCGTCTACGCCGGGACGGAGCCCGCCGCCCTGTTCAGATCCGAGGATGGCGGGGAGTCGTTCGAGCTGGTCCGCCCCCTCTGGGAGCACCCCACGCGCTCCCGGTGGGTGCCCGGCGGAGGCGGCGAGGCCGTGCACACGGTGGTGACCGACCGGCGCGATCCGGACGCGGTGACGGTCGCGGTCTCGACCGCCGGCGTGTTCCGCTCCCGGGACGGCGGGGCGAGCTGGGCCCCGTCCAACCAGGGGGTGTCCGCGGTGTTCCTGCCCGATCCGAACCCGGAGTTCGGGCAGTGCGTGCACAAGATCGCACAGGACGCAGGGGACCTGGACCGGCTCTATCTGCAGAACCACTGGGGCGTGTACCGCAGCGACGACGCGGGTGCGAAGTGGACCGACATCGGCGCCGGCCTGCCCTCCGACTTCGGCTTCACGGTCGCCGCGCACCCCCAGCGGGCCGATGTGGCCTATGTGTTCCCCATCAACGCCGACGCGGACCGGGTGCCCGCCGGCCGCCGCTGCCGGGTCTACCGTACGAGTGACGCCGGGGAGAGCTGGGAGCCGCTCACCGCGGGGCTGCCCGAGGGCGATCACTACGGCACGGTGCTGCGGGACGCGATGTGCACGGACGACGGGAACCCGGCGGGCGTCTACTTCGGCAACCGCAACGGAGAGGTGTACGCGAGCGCGGACGACGGCGACAGCTGGACGCTGCTCGCCGAGCATCTGCCGGACGTGCTCTGCGTACGGGCGGCGGTGATCGGGTGAGGGGACATGACACAGCGCCAGTAGAGTGACGGCCGTGGCAGCACGACCGTTGAATGAGATCGTCGAGCCGGGATGGGCGCACGCGCTCGCGCCGGTGGCCGACAACATCGCCGCGATGGGCGACTTCCTGCGCGGGGAGATCGCCTCCGGGCGTACCTACCTGCCCGCCGGAGCGAACGTCCTGCGCGCCTTCCAGCAGCCCTTCGACGAGGTGCGGGTCCTGATCGTCGGACAGGACCCTTACCCGACGCCGGGGCACGCGGTGGGCCTGAGCTTCTCGGTGGCGCCGGAGGTGAGTCCGCTGCCGCCGAGCCTGGAGAACATCTTCCGGGAGATGCACACCGATCTGGGGCATCCGCGGCCCGCGAACGGCGACCTGACGCCGTGGACCCGCCAGGGGGTGCTGCTGCTCAACAGGGCGCTCACGACGGCGCCGAGGAAGCCGGGGGCGCATCGCGACAAGGGCTGGGAGGCGGTCACCGAGCAGGCCATCCGGGCGCTGGCCGCCCGCGGCAAGCCCCTGGTGTCCGTGCTGTGGGGGCGTGACGCGCGCAATCTGCGTCCGCTGCTCGGCAGTCTGCCGGCGATCGAGTCCTCGCACCCCTCCCCCATGTCCGCGGACCGCGGCTTCTTCGGGTCGCGGCCGTTCAGCCGCACCAACGAACTGCTTCTGCGCCAGGGGGCGCAGGAGGTGGACTGGCGGCTGCCGTGACGGCCGGGGCCGAGGGCTGGGTCGTCGGGGTCGACTCCGGCGGCTCGGGGCTGCGGATCGCCCTGGGACCGGCCTCGGACGCGACGCGGCCCGTCGAGACCGTGACGTCCCGTGAGCCGGTGCGGACCGGCGCCGGCGGGATCGACGCGGCCCATCTGCTCGATCAGCTGCTGCCCGCCGTCGAGTCGATGCTGGGCCGCGCCGGGGACCGGCCCGTGGTCGCCCTGGCCATCGGCGCCGCCGGTATGGCGACGCTCGGCGACGAGCTGCGGGCCGTTCTGCCCGGCGCCCTCGACAAGGCCCTGGGCGTGCGGCGCGTCTTGCTGGCGGCCGACGCCGTCACCGCGTACGCCGGAGCGCTCGGGCAGCGGCCCGGTGCCGTGGTCGCGGGCGGCACGGGCCTCATCGCCCTCGGTACGGACCTGACGACCTGGCGCCGTGCCGACGGCTGGGGCCATCTTCTGGGCGACTGCGGCGGCGGCGCCTGGATCGGCCGCGCCGGCCTGGAGGCGGCGATGCGAGCCCACGACGGCCGGCGCGGCGGTTCATCCGCGCTGCTCGACCGCGCCGAGGCCCGGTTCGGGCCCGTCACCGGTCTGCCGGGCGCGCTGTACCCCCGGACCGACCGGCCCGCCGTGCTCGCCTCTTTCGCGCCCGACGTGGCGGACCGCGCCGCCGACGGCGACCCGGTGGCGGCCGGGATCCTGCGGCAGGCCGCCGCGCACGTGGCCGAGGCCGCGGCCGCCGTGTGCCCGGCCCAGGGCGCCTGCGAAGTAGCTCTGACGGGTGGTCTGTTCAAGCTGGGCGACCCGCTGCTCGTGCCGTTGCGTGCCGAGCTGGCCGAGCAACTGCCGCATGCCCGGGAGGTGTCGGCGGCCGGGGATCCGCTCGACGGTGCCCTCGCGCTCGCCGGGGCGCTGGCGACGGACGGGCTACGGCTGCCGGTGGAGCCGAAGTTGGTGCATGTGACCGCGTAAACCGCGGTTCGGACAAAGAGGGGCAGATAACGCTCTGCCGCACCTCACCGCAGTGCGCGGCGGGCAAAACCAGTAGCATGCGGCGCCATGAGCTCCCCCACTGGGCCTGCTTCCGGCCTGCCTGTACGAATGCCGCGACCCCGCCAGTCCGGGCGACACCGTCGCCCCGAACCCGTGGCGGCGCCCGAGGGCGCTCCCGCGCTGGTGCTCGCCGTCCCCGGCGTGCCGTCGGCCGCCATACGCTCGCTGGCCGAAGAGGTCGTGAGCATCGCCCGCTCCGAGCTGCCCGGCCTGGAGGCCGCGATCGGCTACCTGGACGGTGACGACGCCGAGTACCCCACCCTGGGCGGCGTGCTGTCGCAGGCGGAGACGCTGCGGACCCAGCGGTACGAGCTGGCCGTGGCCGCCGGCCGCGAGGTCAGCGCCCCGGAGGGCCCCGCCGCCGTCGTCGTACCGCTGCTCGCGGGCCCGGACAGCGCCCTGATGCGCCGGATCCGCCAGGCCGTGATGGACAGCGGCAACGTCGCCGAGCTGACGGACGTGCTCGGTCCGCACCCGCTGCTCGCCGAGGCCCTGCACGTGCGCCTGTCGGAGGCCGGTCTGGCCCGCGCCGACCGCGCGCGCCTCTTCACGGTCGCCACGGCCGCCGACGGCATCGTGCTCGCCACGGTCGGCGGCGAGGAGGCCGTCCAGGCCGCCGGCATCACGGGCATGCTGCTGGCCGCGCGCCTGGCCGTCCCGGTGATGGCCGCCGCGCTCGACCAGGAGGGTTCGATCACCGCGATCGCCGAGCAGCTGCGCGGCTCCGGCTCGGAGCAGCTGGCGCTCGCCCCGTACCTGATCGGCCCCGAGCTGGCCGACGGCCTGCTCGACGCGGCCGCCAAGGAGGCGGGCTGCGCCGCAGCCGAGCCGCTGGGCGCCTACCCGGCGATCGGCAAGCTGGTGCTCTCGCAGTACACGGCCGCGCTGGGCATCGCCCCGCAGCAGCCGCAGGGAGCCCCGGCGCACTGAGGTTCCGCGTGGCTGAGGGCCCGTACCGGACGCGTCCGTTACGGGCCCTCGGTCGTACCGCCGTACAGCCGTTTCAGCCGAAGACCACGCAGGACGCCGCCGGGGCGTCGATCGAGCCCGCGCGGTGCGGAATGCCGGTCTCCGGGTCGAGGTCGAACCAGGTCACGTCGCCGGAGCGCTCGTTGGCCGCGTAGAGCCGTCGCCCCGAGGGGTCGAGGGTCAGGTCGCGCGGCCAGCGCCCGCCGCAGTCCACGGCGGTACGGAACTCGGCCCGCTCGCCGCTCGGGTCGAGGGCGAGGACGGCGATGGTGTCGTCGCCGCGCACGGCGGCCCAGAGGAAGCGGCCGTCGGGGGAGACGACGACCTCGGAGGGGTGGCTCGGCCCGGCGGCCGCGGCGGGGACGACGCGGGTCTCGCCGAGCGGCTCCAGGGTGCCCGCCGACGCGTCCCAGCGGCAGACCGTGAGGGTGGGCTCCAGCTCGTTCAGGACGTAGGCGTGGCCGCCGGCCGGGTGGAAGGCCACGTGGCGCGGACCGGTGCCCGCCCGCAGCGCGGTCTCGCCGTGCCGCCGCAGGGCGCCGGATGCGGCGTCGAGGGCGTAGATCCGTACGGAGTCGGTGCCGAGGTCCACGGCGACCGCCCAGCGCCCGCCGGGGGCGGGCAGGACGTGGTGGGCGTGCGGGCCGCTCTGGCGGTCGGCGACGGGACCTGAGCCCTGGTGCGGGGAGACGTGGGTGGCGGCGCCGAGGGAGCCGTCCGCCGTGATCGGCAGGGCGGTGACGCTGCCGGAGGTGTAGTTGGCCGTGAGGACGTGGCCCTCGGTGACGGCGAGGTGGGTGGGGCCGGCTCCGCGTACGGACGCGGGGGCGCCGAGTGGCCGCGGTACGGCCCCCGTGACGTCGAACGCGGCCGCGGCCCCGTCCTCGGTCTCGGAGACGGCGTAGAGGACCGGGCCTTCCAGGGCGAGGTAGGACGGGTCGGGAAGCGCGTCCGTCGCGCCGGTGACGGTCAGGGCTCCGGTGTCCGGGTCCACGTCGGCGCTGAGGATCCCCCGGCCGCCCGCCGAGGTGAACGACCCGATGAAGGCCCGTACCGGTTGTCGCGCGTCCGTCCCGCCCATGGCGTCTCCCCTCTCCGCCGGGCGGTCACGATTGACCGCCCGCGTGGTCGGGGCCGACGTTAGCAGTCGGTCTAGACCAACTTGGATCAAGCGGCTCGAGCCAGCCGCTTGGATCAGGCGGCAGGCACGAGTGGGGCGCTCGGCGCCGTGCGCAGGGGGGCGGCCAGCTCGACCAGCGCCCGCTCCACGCCGTACAGGTGGCCGAGCGCGGCCTCCGCGCCCGGGTGGTGGGACGGGGCTACGGCCGGCTCCACGGCGCGGCGCCCGGGGCGGGCCGGCGGGACCAGGGCGTGGACGGCCGCCTCGACCCGCCAGGAGGCGGCGGCGAGCCGGGCGTCGTGCGAGGCGTCCGGGTCCGCGGCGACCGCCGCGAGGCCCCGGACCTCACGGGCGCAGTCGTCGAGCAGCGCGAGGACCCGGCGGGCGCGGGCCTTGCGGGCCCGCAGCGGGCTCAGCGGGTGCACGAGCGGAGCCAGCGAGAGCCGGACCCGGCCGAGGAGCACCTCTAGCTCGGCGGCGAGCGGCGCCGGGTCGGCCTCCGGGTCGCCTGCGAGGCGCCGGGCCGCCGCGGTGGTGCAGTCGTGCACGCAGGTCACGGCGCGCTCGATCCACGCGTTGGTGGCGGCGTGCGTAGTCACCGGCAGCAGCGCGACCCCCACGGCCGCGCCGAACGCGCCGACCGCCGTCTCCTCGAAGCGCAGCAGCAGGAGCCCGGGGTGCAGGACGCCGAGGAGTCCGTACAGCAGCCCGGCCATGACGGTCACGAAGAACATCATCCAGCTGTAGGAGAGCGGGGCCGTGTAGAAGATCCCGAAGACGCAGACGGCGACGAGCGCGGCCGTCGGTCCGGCCGCGCCGGCCAGCGGGATCGCGATCAGGAGTCCGGCGGCGATGCCGGTGACCGTTCCGACGACCCGGCGGAAGCCGCGGATCAGGGTCTCGCCGCGGGAGGCGGTGTTGACGAAGATCCACCAGGCGGTGCCGACGGCCCAGTACCAGCGCTCGTGCGAGATGAACTGGCCGGCGGCGAGCGCGACGGCGCAGGCGGCGGTGGCCTGGAACGCCTGCCGGGTGGTGACCCGGTCGAGGCCGCTGCCGGGCAGCGTGGCGGGCGCGGCGGGCGGCGGGACGCGCCGCTCGATGCACCAGGCCACGAAGCGGACCGCGCTCGAGGCGGCGAGGGCCAGGCCCACCGCCGCGTACAGCTCCGGCAGTTGCGCGGGCAGCGCGTGCAGGAACTGCGTGACGAAGAACATCATGAACGCGAAGATGCCGAGCGCGTGTCCGCGCGGGCCCCAGCGGCGGGCGTACACCCCTGCGAAGATGACGAGGAGCCAGGAGGCGTCGCGCAGCAGCGGCGCGTTGTGCAGCACGGTCGCGAGGGCGAGGACGGGGAAGCCGACGGCGGGGAGCAGGGCGGTCGTCTCGACCTGGCGGCGCACGGTGGGGTCGCCGACGGTGAAGAGCGCGAGCAGCGCGGCGAGACCGCCGGTGATCGAGGCCGTGAGGGAGAGCCCGGCCAGTTCGGCCGCGGCGACCGCGAGGCCGACGCCGATGACGGCGCGCGAGGAGACGCGCAGCCGGACGCGGCCCGGGTCGGGGGCCACGAACACGAGCCTGACCAGCCGACGGCCGGCCGCTCGGACCTTCTTCACGGCGGTTGTCCCGCCCCTGCTGACGTGCACACACCCTCTTCGCGCGATCTCGTGCCCCGGCCTGCTTGTGGCGGCTCCAGGACATGGGAAAGGCGCCGCGGTCCTGGTCCGGCCTCGTCGCCGGTCCGGCGCGTGCGCGGCGCCATGTCTTTCGTACTGTTCCCCCAGGGAAACACCTCACCCCCCACTGGCTCAACCGATGCTCCAGGCGGTGGGCCATTGGTACAGTCGAGAGATATCGGAGACAGCCAGAGGGGAGCCAACGGACCATGGCGGTGGACGAGCTCGACACGCGGATCCTGCGGCTCCTGATCGAGCAGCCGCGCACGAGCGTGCGCGAGTACGCGCGGATCCTCGGGGTGGCCCGGGGCACGGTGCAGGCCAGGATCGACCGCCTGGAGCGGGACGGGGTCATCACGGCGACCGGTCCGGTCCTCTCCCCCGCCGCGCTCGGCCATCCGGTGCTCGCGTTCGTCCACATCGAGGTCACCCAGGGGCATCTGGACGAGGTCGGGGACGCGCTCGCCGAGGTGCCGGAGATCGTCGAGGCGTTCTCGATCACGGGCGGCGGCGATCTGCTGACACGGGTGGTGGCCCGGGACAACGGGCACCTGGAGGACGTGATCCAGCGGCTGATCCAGCTTCCGGGGGTCGTCAGGACCCGTACGGAGATGGCGCTGCGCGAGCGGGTGGCGCACCGGCTGCTTCCGCTGGTGGAGTCGCTGGGGCGGGCGTCGGCCCGTACCGGCTGATCGCGGCACCGCTCCTCGGTTCGCCCGCGATGGCGACGTTCCACCATGCGTGAGATCATTTGTATGAAGCGACAACAGGCCCCACGATGACACACAAAGAGGGCGCAATGTCTGCCATCAAGGAAACCATCGACATTTCCCGCAGCCCCGCGGAGGTCTTCTCCTACGTCACCGACCCCACACATCTGCCCGACTGGCAGGAAAATGCCGTCGCGGCCCGCCCGTTGAGCGACGAGCCCTTCACCGTCGGGTCGAAGGTCGCCGTGACGCGGCACATCGGGCGTCGGGACATGACCATGACGATGCAGATGATCGACATGGATCCGCCGAGGAGTTGGCACATGCACGGCATCGACGGGCCCGTACGCGGCGATGTCCAGGGCACGATCGAGCCGATCGACAACGGTACGCGCTCGCGGCTGACGCTCGCCGTCGATTTCGAGGGACACGGCATCGGCAAGGCGCTCGTCCCGCTGGTCGTCCGCCCGCAGGTACGCAAGGAGCTGCCCAGGAACGAGCAGACCCTCAAGGGCATTCTGGAGGCCGGCGCGGCGCGCTGACCAGGCCGCGGGAACGATCAGTCGTCGCTCGTTCGGCCGGCGTCGAGGAGATCGGGGACGTCGGCGAAGGAGTCGAGGACGTGGTCGGGGGTGCCGGAGGCCGCACGGTGGGTCTCGGGCAGGTACTTGCCGGTCTTCACCAGGGCGCCGGTGATGCCGCAGCGCTGGGCGGCGAGGACGTCGGACTCGATGTCGTCGCCCACCATCAGGGTGGCGGACGCGTCCGCGCCCACATGCGCGAGGGCCGCCTCGAAGAAGGCCGGTGAGGGTTTGCCGGTGATCTCCGCCTCGACGCGGGCGGCCTGTTCGAGGCCGGTGAGGAAGGCGCCGGTGTCGAGGTCGAGGCCGTCGGCGGTACGCCAGTAAAGGTTGCGGTGCATGGCCACGAGCCGTGCACCGTCCCGCACATGGCGGAAGGCGCGGTTGAGGGTGGCATAGCCGAAGGCGTCGCCCGCGCCGCCTAGGACGACCACATCGGGCGGCTCGTCCTCGTCCACGAGCGTGAGGCCGCCGAGGTCGTCCCGTACGTCCCCGGTGTTGATCAGCAGACAGCGCGCACCGGGGTGGTGTTCGCGCAGATACGCGGCCGTGGCGGCGGGTGCCGTGAGGATGTCGTCGGAGCCGACGGGAAAGCCCTCGGCGGTCAGTGTGGCGGCGAGGGAAGCGCGGGTGCGCGAGGTCGTGTTGGTGACCAGCGCGAGGGGGATTCCCCGGTCCCGCAGGTGCTTCATCGCCGCCACGGCGCCCGGCAGCGGTTTCCAGGACACGGTGAGCACACCGTCGATGTCGATCAGGACCGCTTCGATACGGGGCTTACGGGGCACGAGAGGGCCTCCACACATGCAGTCCCCGGTAGTCCATCTCCGCACTCGGACATCTCGGCCGTCGCCGAAAGGCCTGAGTTCCGGGAGGATCTGCCGGGGGCCTGGCCAGAGCCAGCGAGTGGTCACGCGCGTCAGTGAACGTCTTCACCGGCGTGTGCGGCTCGCTCCGGTTTTCTGGTGTATTAGGGATTTTCCTCCTTATTTCGCCCGCGTCAAGACCCCCAGGCCTCGAACTCGTAGATCCTTGCCGCGGGGTCGGTGGTCTGGGTGGGCCGGGTGATCTCCAGGCGGACGTAGCGGGCCGTGGTGCTCACCGGATGCGTGGTGGTGGCCGCCGTATTGCCGGTGACGGTGGCGACGGTCGTCCAAGGGTCGGCGGTGGATCCCCTGACCTTGAGGGTGAAGTCCCGGGTGTTCCAGGACGCGCTCTCCCCGCCCGCCGCCGCGTGCTTCACCGTGAACCGGGCGAGCGCGCGGGCCGAGCCGAGATCCACCTCCAGCCATTTCGCGGAGGTCGTGGTGCACCACTTGTCGGCGTTGCCGCCGGTGACCGAGCCGTTGACCGCCTTCGCCGGGGTCTCGCTGCTGTTGCACTGGCCGGAGGCGGTCGCCGGGCGGCCGAGGGCGAGGTTGGACTCGGTGCCGCCCGGGGCCCAGCCGACGGTGGCGGTGGCGGCCGGCGAACGGCCGTACTCGGTGGAGACGGCCTCGACGTCGAGCGTCGTCGACGTCTCCGTACCGACGCGGTCGAGCTGGGGGACGAAGAGGGCGTCGTTGGGGGTGGCGCCGAGGAAGGTACGGGAGCCGTCGGCGCCCCGCCGGTACACCTCGTAGTGGTGGACGGAGCCGGAGGCCGAGGGCGTCCACGACAGGCGCAGCGACTTGCGCGTGGCGCTCACATCGGTGGCGCCGAGGACGGTGACGCCGGTCGGGGCGGCGGCGGTGTCCACCGCGCCGTCCTGGACCGCGATCTGGCCGACCCTGATGTCGTACGAGGGGACGGAGCCGGCGGCCTCCAGGCCGATCTGGGCGATGGTCCGGCCCGCGAAGGCGGACAGATCGAGGGTCCTGCGCTCCCAGCCGGTGGTGGTGGTCGAGCCGAGGTCGAGGGTGGTGAAGCTGGTCGGGGCGTCGGTGAAGGAGACGGCGGCCTTGAGGCGGGTCGGGCCGGCGGCCGGGGTCTTGAGGACCACGGACAGCTTGGTGTCGGCGGCGACCGGAAGCTTCGTCTGGTAGAGCCGGACGGTGTTCACGACGTCGAGGGTGCCGGTCAGGCGCAGGGAGGAGCCGCCCTCGTACGCGTCGGTGAAGTCGATGGACGGGGTGAGCCTGGAGCCGCTGGAGGTGACCCGCCAGCGGTAGGTGGGCGGCACGTCCTGGAGGGAGAGGTTGTTCCAGCCGGTGGACGAGACCCGCACACCGCCGGAGTGGTAGAAGTCGCCCTGGCCGGCGCCGAACGAGGTGACGAAGGGTTTGGCCGTCACGGCGGAGGACTCGGGGACGTAGTGGGCGAGGCCCTTCCAGGACGAGGTCGTCGTGGTGTTCGACGGGTCGCCGTTGGCGCCGACCCAGTAACGGGACTCACGGGCATGGGAGTCGGCCCGGCCGGTGGACGAGGTGAAGGTCCACTCCGGCCGGTAGATGCCGAGCGAGGTGACGTGCGACTGTCCGTCCGGGAAGACCGCGGACCAGGGGACGGAGGTGTTGAAGCCGTTCGCCTCGGTGTCGATGCCGGAGTACAGCTCGTACTCGCTCCGGCCCAGGCTCCGGGCGAGCGTACGGGAGGAGCTCAGTCCGGAGGCGCTCCAGCCGAAGTCCAGGAACATCGAGTCCGAGGTCCGCAGCGAACCCTCCTGGAGGAACGAGTCGTTGGCGGAGGTCAGGGCGTCCTGCCAGCTCACCGCGCCGGACTCGGTCATCGCGTCGTACCACATGAACTCGACCGGTCCGAGGGAGCGTGCGTAGCGCATCTCGTTGCGCAGCTCCGTAGCGAGCGCCGCGTCGCCGCCCGCGGTCTCCTGGTTGATGAACCAGCCGTCGAAGCCGTAGTACTGGGCGACTTGGGCGAGCTTGTCGGCGACCGGGTAGGTGGAGCCGGACTTCTGGGCGAAGTCGCGCACCCACTGGATCTGGCCGCCGTAGGCGGTCGGCGGGAAGAAGACGCTGCCGTAGACCTTGACGCCGTTGCGGTGGGCGGCGTCGATGACGGTCGCGTTCGGGGCGAGGATCAGGCCCTCGCTCGCCGAGCCGCCCCAGAAGACCAGCTTGTCGATGTACTGCCAGTGGCCGAAGGCGTAGTAGTGCGGGTTCGTGGAGCCCTGCGAGGGGTTGTTCGAGGTGGGGCCGAAGGAGACGAGGGCGGCGATCTTCCCTTCGCCCGCGCGGGCGTTGGCGTTGGCCTTCAGCGCGGGGTCGGAGATGCGGGGCCGCAGCGGGACGCGGGAGCGGTTGAACCGCGCGTCGGGGTCGGTGGCCGGGTCCCAGTTCAGGAGGGTGTTGGGGTGCCAGTACGAGGCGTAGGGCTGATCGCCGGCGGCCGACGGGGCCTGGGTGGCGGCGTGCGCCTGGGGGGTGAGCGGGGTGAGCGGGGCGAGGCCGAGCAGGGCGGCGATGAGCGCCGCGACGATCAGCAGGGGGAGGTGTCGTCTCATCCGATACTCCGGTCCAGCGGGAGGGTGGGGTGCTGGGACGTACGGGAGGTGCGGCGGTACGGAGACAGTGCGGCGCTTCGGCGAGCGTGCCGTGGCACGAGGGCGCAGTGGTACGGAGTGGGCGCGGCGCGCGAGGAGCGGCGGGCCCGCCCGGGCCACGGACCGGGCGGGCGTCGGCGCCCGTCTCGCCTCGGGAGGCTAAACCCCTTTAGTCGGCCGGGTCAAGGGCGGGTGGCGCGGTGGACTCGCGGACTGTGAGGCGCGGTGTCGGGTTCTTGATGTCCCGTGCCGCGGCCGGGTCGTCGACGACGGCGAGGAGCGCGTGCGCGACCTGCTCGCCGAGGGCGAAGGTGTCTCGGGAGAGCGCCGTGAGCGAGGGGTGGACGATGCGGGCGAGGGCGGAGTCGTCGAAGGAGACGATCGACAGTTCGCCGGGGACGGCCACGCCCATCTCGTTGGCCACACCGAGCCCGGCCACGGCCATCACGTCACTGTCGTAGATGATCGCCGTCGGCCGCTGCGGCCGGGCGAGGAGCGCGCGGGTGGCGGCGGCGCCCTCGGCGTCGCTGAAGTCGGTCGGCAGCGACACCGCCTCGGTGAGCCCGAGGCGCCGGGCGCTGTCCCGTACGGCGCGGATACGGCGCTGGGTGTGCTGGAAGGCCGGAAGTCCGGCCAGGTGCGCGATGCGGCGGTGGCCGAGGGCGGCCAGGTAGTCGACGATCGACACCATCGCCTCGCGGTCGTCGGCCCAGACGCTCGGCAGGCTGCCGTGCCGCCCGGGTCCGCCGAGCACGGTCGTGGGCACGCCAAGCTCTTCGAGGACGGGGATCCGCGGGTCGCGGACCTGGAGGTCGACCAGGACGAAGCCGTCCACGCGGTGCTCGGAGGTCCAGCGCCGGTAGACCTCGATCTCGGCGGCCGTGTCCTCGACGACCAGCAGGTTCAGGGCCGTGCCGCGCACGGAGAGCCCGGCCTGGAGTCCGCTGAGCAGATGACCGAAGAAGGGTTCGAGCCCGATGGTCCGCGCGGGGCGGGCGAGGACGAGGCCGACGGCGCCGGCCCGGGCTCCGCCGAGGGCGCGCGCGGCGCTGTGCGGGCGCCAGTTCATCTCCTCCGCCACCCGCAGGATGCGTGCGCGGGTGGCGTCGCTCACCCCGGGGCGGCCGTTGAGCGCGAAGGACACGGCGCCCTTGGACACCCCGGCCCTGCGGGCGATGTCGGCGATCGTCGGTCTGGCCACGCGGCGGCCCCTTCGGTCTCGCGCAGTGCCGTCTCGCGCACTGTCTTGACAGCGGAGTGTAGCGGGAGCATAGTCCCCCATCGCTAGACCGGTTTAGTAGCTCTGCCTCGTCCGCCAGAACAGACCGGGAGACCTCTCATATGCGAACAAGCAGCCACTGGATACGGCTGGCCGTGGCCGCGGTCGCCGCGGTGACCCTCGCCGGCTGCGGCCTCGGCGACCCGAACGCCTCCGACGACGCGGGGGCGGGCGGCGGCGGCGAGGTCAAGGGCAGGGTCTCGCTCCAGACCTGGGCCCTGAAGCCGAAGTTCACCGCGTACATGGAGGGCGTGATCGACGCCTTCGAGAAGGAGCACCCGGGCGTCGAGGTGGAGTGGCTCGACCAGCCGGGCGACGGCTACTCCGAGAAGGTGCTCAGCCAGGCGGCCGGCGGCTCCCTGCCCGACGTCGTCAACCTGCCACCGGACTTCGCGCTGCCGCTGGTGAAGCAGAACATGCTGCTCGACGTGGCGGGCGCCGACCCGAAGCTGGAAGCCGACTACGTCGAAGGCGGCACCGCCGCCTATCGCTTCGCCGGCCACGAGGGTACGTACGGCTACCCCTGGTACCTCAACACCGACGTCAACTACTGGAACTCCGCGCTGCTGACCCAGTACGGCCTGGACCCGAAGAACCCGCCGGCCACCCTGGACGAGCTGATCACGGCGGCCAGGACCGTCAAGGAGAAGTCCAAGGGCTCGGTCTATCTGATGAGCCGCAAGCCGGGGCTGATGGACTTCGCCAACGCCGGCGTGAAGCTCATGTCCGAGGACGGCAAGAGCTTCACCTTCAACACCCCCGAGGCCGCCGCCCTCCTGGACACCTATCGCGGCGCGTTCAAGGAGGGGCTGCTACCCAAGGACGTGCTGACGGAGACGTACGCGGGCAACACCAAGCTGTTCTCCTCCGGCACGGCCGCCTGGACGACGGCGGGCGGCAACTACATCACCACGCTGGCCGTCGACAACCCGAGCCTCGCGCCCAAGGTGGTCTCCTCCCCCGCGATGGGCACCCCGCCGCTGTACGTCCAGGGCCTGTCCGTCTCCAAGGCCACCAAGAACCGGGCCACGGCGCTCGCGCTCGCCCGCTGGGTCACCAACGCCGAGAACCAGGCCGCCTTCGCCCACCTCACGAGCATCTTCCCCTCCACCAGGGCCTCGGCCTCGGACGCCTACTTCAGCAAGAGCGACGGGACGAACGCCGCGGACGCCAAGGTCACGGCGTTCGCCTCGCTCGCGAAGGCCCGGATGCTGGAGCCCGTCCAGGCCAACGACGCGATCAAGACGGTGATCAACCAGCAGATCGCCCTCGCCCTGAACGGCCAGGCCGGTTCCCAGGAGGCGCTGGACACCGCGGTCGACCGCGCCAATCAGATGCTGAAGGACTGAGCGGCGGCCGGGAGCGGCGCCGACTTCCCCCGGCGCCGCTCCCCTTCCCGGAAGGCACCCAATGACACACCGGCGCTGGTTCACCCCGTGGCTGCTCGCCGGGCCGGCCGTCGTCTGGCTCGTCGTCTTCAACCTGTGGCCCGCCGTGAACACGGTGATCCTGTCGTTCACCAACGCCAAGCCGCTGGGCGGCGGCCGGTTCACCGGCCTCGCCAACTACGAACGCGCCCTGAACGACGACCAGTTGACCGACGTGCTGATCAACAGCATCGTCTACCTGCTCATCTGTCTGCCACTGCTGACCCTGCTGCCGCTGCTGCTCGCGCTGCTCGTGGAGAAGAAGCTGCCGGGCATCACCTTCTTCCGTACCGCCTTCTACACCCCGGTGGTCGCCTCCGCCGTCGTGGTCGCCCTGATCTGGGGCTGGGTCCTGGACGACCGCGGCCTCCTCAACGGTCTGCTCGGCCAACTCGGCCTGACGGAGCGGCCGGTGGACTTCCTCACCGACCGCTGGCTGCTGCTCTTCAGCGCCATCGCCCTGACCGTGTGGAAGGGCCTCGGGTACTACATGGTCATCTGCCTCTCCGCGCTGGGGAACGTGGGCCGGGAGCTGCACGAGGCCGCCGCCGTCGACGGGGCGTCCGCCGTGCGCCGCTTCTGGCACGTCACGCTGCCCGGCGTACGAACCACGATGATGCTGGTCTCCGTCCTGATCTCGGTCTCCGCGCTGCGGGTCTTCTCCGAGCTGTATGTCCTGTCCCACGGCACCGGCGGGCCGGGCGGCCGGGACATGTCGGTGGTCATGCTCATCCAGATGTACAGCCGCGGTTTCACCGGGCACATCGGCTACGCCTCCGCCCTGAGCCTGCTGCTCTTCGTGATCACCGTCGGCCCGATGCTGTTCCTCGCCCGGCTGAACAGGAAGGCGTCCTGACCATGCCCGTACGAGGATTCGGTACGGCCACCCCGGCCGCGAAGGCGGCACGCTATCTGCTCCTCGCCCTGGTCCTGCTGCTCACGATCGGGCCGTTCCTGTGGCAGCTGTCGACGTCGCTGAAGGGCCCCGGCGAGGACGTCTACTCCCGTACGCCTGACTTTCTGCCTCGGGATTGGACGTTCTCCAACTACACCCAGGTCGCCGACGCCATCCCGGTGTGGACGTACGCCCTCAACTCGCTGACGGTGGCAGCGATCGCGGTCGCCGGGAACGTCGTCGGGGCCACGCTCGCCGGCTTCGCGCTCTCCCGGCTGCGGTTCCGCGGCGCGCGCCTCGCGCTCGGTCTGTTCCTGGCCACGCTGGTGCTGCCCGGGGAGGTCACGATCGTCTCCCAGTACGTGACCGTGCGGAGCATGGGCCTGACGGACACCCTGCTCGGGGTGGCGCTGCCCGGGGCCATCGCCATGCTGAACGTCCTGCTGATGTACACGGCGTTCCAGGCCGTCCCGCCCGAGCTCGACGCCGCCGCGCTCGTCGACGGCGCGAACGTGTGGCAGCGCCTGGTCCATGTGGGGCTGCCGAACGTCCGGGGCATGCTCAGCGTCGTGGTGATCTTCACCTTCATCGGCGCGTGGGACGACTTCCTGTGGCCGCTGATCGTGCTCAACGACCCTGAGCGGTACACCCTCACCGTGGGGCTGCAGTACCTCGACGGAACGTTCACCGCCAATCCGCGCCTGATCGCGGCCGGGACCATGATCGCCTTCCTGCCGGTCGTGGCCGTGTTCGCCGCGCTCCAGCGGTTCTTCTTCAAAGGCGTCGAGGAAGGCGCCATCAAGGGGTGACCTCCGCAGATGACCTACGTAAAGGACTCGATGCCGAGCATGACCTCCCCGCTCGACGCCCCTCGCTTCGGCGTCAACTACACCCCGAGCCAGGGGTGGTTCCACCACTGGCTGGACTTCGATCTCGACGCCGTCCGCGCCGACCTGGACTCGATCGCCGCGCTCGGCCTTGACCACGTCCGGGTCTTCCCGCTCTGGCCCGTCTTCCAGCCGAACCGCACCCTGATCCGCCCGCGCGCGGTCGAGCAGCTCGTCCGGATCGTCGACGCGGCGGCCGAGCGGGGTCTGGACGTGGCCGTCGACGGGCTCCAGGGCCATCTGTCCAGTTTCGACTTCCGGCCCTCGTGGACGCTCACCTGGCACCGGCGCAACCTCTTCACCGACCCCGAGGTGCTCGACGGCCAGGCGACCTACCTGCGCACCCTCGCCTCGGCCCTCGCGGACCGCCCGAACTTCCTGGGGATGACGCTCGGCAACGAGATCAACCAGTTCTCCGGCGACCCGCATCCCGATCCGGACCGGATCACCCCGGACGAGGCCGAGAGCTGGCTGCGGCGCATGCTGGAGGCGTGCGAGCGGGGCGCACCCGGACGACTCCATCTGCACGCCGAGTACGACGCCGCCTGGTACCTGGACGACCATCCCTTCACCCCGGCGCAGGCGGCCCGGCTCGGCGCGGTGACGGCCGTCCACTCCTGGGTCTTCAACGGCACCGCCCAGCGCTACGGCGCCGACTCCGTCGCGACCGGGCAGCACGCCGCCTATCTGGTCGAGCTGTCCAAGGCCTGGGCCGAGGACGCGGCGCGCCCGGTGTGGCTCCAGGAGGTGGGCGCGCCCGCCCCGCACATCGCGCCCGACCGGGCCGCCGCCTTCACCCGTACGACGGTGGCGGCGGCGCTCGACTGTCCGGACCTCTGGGGCATCACCTGGTGGTGCTCGCACGACGTCGACCGCTCGCTCGCCGACTTCCCCGAACTGGAGTACAGCCTCGGTCTGTTGACCACCGACCGTGAGGTGAAACCGGCCGGGCGGGCGCTCGCGGACGCCGTGGCGGAGGCCCGGGAGAGCGCCCACCGCCCGCGCCCCCGGACCACGGCGCTCGTCCTCGATCTGCCGGACGAGGCGCCGAAGCGCTCGACCTGCGCGCCGGGCGGGGCGTTCTTCGAGGCCTTCATGCGGCTCGCGGCGGACGGCGCGCGGCCGACGGCCGTACTGGCGTCACGGGCGTCGGACCGCGATCATCTCAGCGCACGCGGGATCACCGAGACGGTCACCGTCGACGACGTCGGCCGGGCCTGACCGCCTACCTCTTACGTGATGGAGCGACTGCCATGCATGACGACCGCACCCTGATCGAGTCCCGTCTCAAGCGCGTCCTCGAGGAGCGCGTCCGCCCGGCGATCCATCCCGAGTCGGTGCCTCTGGAGGTGGGGATCTGGACCGCGCCCGACGAACCGGTGCCGGTGGCCGAGGGGATCGCCGCGCCGCGCAGCCCGATCGCCGTCGGCGACGCCTGGGGAGCGCCCTGGGGTACGAGCTGGCTCACCGTCTCCGGAGTGGTGCCGGAGGCCTGGGCGGGGCGGACGGTGGAGGCCCTGATCGACCTCGGTTTCGACGCGAACATGCCCGGCTTCCAGTGCGAGGGGCTGGTCTACCGGCCGGACGGCTCGCCGGTGAAGGGCCTCAACCCGCGCAACCAGTGGGTGCGGATCGCCGCTCCGGCGGCCGGCGGCGAGGAGGTGCTGCTACATGTGGAGGCCGCGTCCAACCCGGTGATCCTGGACTACCACCCCTTCCTGCCGACCGAGCTCGGCGAGAAGGAGACCGCGGGCGACACCCCGCAGTACCGGCTCGCGCGGATGGACCTGGCGGTCTTCGACGAGACCGTGTGGCAGCTGGTGATCGACCTGGAGGTGCTCGGCGAGCTGATGGCGGAGCTCCCGGTGGAGGGCGCCCGCCGCTGGGAGATCCTGCGGGCCGTGGAGAGCGCCCTGGACGCGATCGACCTCCAGGACGTCAACGGTTCGGCCGCGGCGGCCCGTTCACGTCTTGCCGGGGTGCTGGCCTCGCCGGCCGAGCCGTCGGCGCACCGGATCAGCGCGGTGGGTCATGCCCATATCGACTCGGCGTGGCTGTGGCCGCTGCGCGAGACGGTCCGCAAGGTGGCGCGGACGACGGCCAACATGACCGCGCTCCTGGAGGACGAGCCGGAGTTCGTCTTCACGATGTCGCAGGCGCAGCAGTACGCGTGGATCAAGGAGCACCGTCCCGAGGTGTACGCGCGGGTCAAGAAGGCGGTCTCGGAGGGCCGGTTCGTGCCGGCCGGTGGCATGTGGGTGGAGTCGGACACGAACATGCCGTCTTCGGAGGCGATGGCCCGTCAGTTCGTGCACGGCAAGCGGTTCTTCCTGGAGGAGTTCGGCGTCGAGAACGAGGAGGCGTGGCTGCCGGACACGTTCGGGTTCGCGGGCGGCCTCCCCCAGATCATCAAGGCGGCTGGCTCGAAGTGGCTGCTGACGCAGAAGATCTCGTGGAGCCAGGTCAACTCGTTCCCGCACCACACGTTCTGGTGGGAGGGCATCGACGGGACGCGGATCTTCACGCACTTCCCACCCATCGACACGTACAACTGCTCGATGAGCGGCAAGGAGATCGCGCACGCCGTCCGCAACTTCAAGGACAAAGGCCGGGCGCGGCACTCGATCGCGCCGACCGGCTGGGGCGACGGGGGTGGTGGCACCACGCGCGAGATGGTCGCGAAGGCGGCCCGGCTGCGGGATCTGGAGGGCTCGGCGCGGGTGCGCTGGGAGCGGCCGGCGGAGTTCTTCGCGAAGGCGGAGGCCGAGTACCCGCACGCGCCGGTCTGGGTGGGCGAGTTGTATCTGGAGCTGCACCGGGCGACGCTGACGAGTCAGGCGCGGACCAAGCAGGGCAACCGGGCGAGCGAGAACCTGCTGCGCGAGGCGGAGCTGTGGGCGGCCACGGCGTCCGTGCGGTCCGGAGTGCCGTATCCGTACGAGGAGTTGGACCGGATCTGGAAGACGGTGCTGTTGCACCAGTTCCACGACATCCTGCCGGGCTCCTCGATCGCGTGGGTGCACCGTGAGGCGGAGCGGACGTACGCGGCGGTCGCCGAGGAGCTGACCGGCATCATCGGCCGGGCGCAGCGGGTGCTCGCCGGCGACCCGGTGGCGGGCGGCGAACTGGTCTTCAACGCGGCCCCGCACGAGCGCTCAGGGGTTCCGGCGGGCGGGGCGAGGGTCGTCGCCGAGGCCTCGGGCGGCTGCGTGGCGGAGGCGCGGCCCGGCGGCGGGTTCGTCCTCGACAACGGGCTGCTGCGGGTGACGGTGGACGGGCGCGGTCTGGTGGTGTCGGTCCTCGACCTGGCGGCGGGCCGGGAGACGCTCGCTCCGGGGGCGGCGGCCAATCTGCTCCAGATCCACCCCGACTTCCCGAACATGTGGGACGCCTGGGACGTCGACCAGTTCTACCGCAACACCGTCACGGACCTGACCGAGGCGGACGAGGTGACGCTCGCCGCCGACAGCGCGCGGGCGGTGTCGGTGCGCGTGACGCGCACGTTCGGCGCCTCGCGCGCGGTGCAGACGCTGACACTCGCGGCGGGGGCGAAGCGGCTCGACCTGGACACGGAGGTCGACTGGCACGAGACGGAGAAGTTCCTCAAGGCCGCCTTCCCGCTCGACCTCCACACCGACCGGTACGCCGCGGAGACCCAGTTCGGCCATCTGTACCGGCCGACGCACACCAACACCAGCTGGGAGGCGGCGAAGTTCGAGGCGTGCAACCACCGCTTCGTCCACTTCGAGGAGCCCGGCTGGGGCGTCGCCGTCGTCACGGCGTCGACGTACGGGCACGACGTGACCCGTACGGTACGGCCCGAGGACGGCGGCACGACGACGACCGTACGGATGTCCCTGCTGCGCGCCCCCAGGTTCCCGGATCCGCACACGGACCAGGGGACGCACCGGTTCCGGCACGCGCTGGTACCGGGTGCCTCGGTCGGGGACGCCGTGCGCGAGGGCTACCGGATCAATCTTCCGGAGCGCGTGGTTCCCGGGGACGCGGAGGTCGTCCCACTGGTCGTCGTGGACGACGACACCGTCGTGGTCAGCGCGGTGAAGCTGGCGGACGACCGGAGCGGCGACGTGGTGGTGCGGCTCTACGAGTCCCGGGGCGGGCGGGCGCGGGCCCGTCTCACCACCGGCTTCGGCTGGGACGGGGTGACGGCGTGCGATCTCCTGGAGCGCCGGATCGGCGACGCCCCGCCCGGGGCGGTGCGCGGCGAGGACGGGGGTGTGGAGCTGTCCCTGCGCCCGTTCGAGCTGGTGACGCTGCGCTTCGCGGGGGTCGGCCAGCGCGGGTGAAGGGCGTCGATGCGGAAGTCGTGGACATGGCGGTGCCCCTGCCCCGCGCCGGCCAGGTGCGGGTGGTCGGTGGCCAGCTCGGGGTGGCGGTGTTCCAGCTCGTCCGGGTCCGCGCGCGGCCAGAGCCGTAGGGCGGCGACGGCCGCGAGGAGCGCGAGGAGGGCCAGCGCGACGGCGGCGGCCGAAAGGCCGGCGCGCGCGGCCGTCCACCCCGCGAGGGGGTAGGTGAGCAGCCAGCAGCCGTGGGCGAGGGAGAACCGGGCGGCGAAGACGGCGGGCAGGTCCGCGCTGCGCGCCGAGCGCCGCAGCAGCCGCCCGCCGGGAGTGAGGACGGCGGAGCCGGCGGCCCCGAGCAACAGCCAGGCGGCGAGCAGCGCGGGCCAGGCCCAGGGGCCGGGGCCCGCCGCCAGGCCGGCCGGGAGGAGGGCCAGGACCGCGGCCGTCACGAAGGCGGCGGGGAGCATCAGAGCGCGGTCGCCGGCCCGGTCCAGGATCCGTGGCAGCAGCAGCGCCGCGGCCATGGACCCCGCTCCGTACGCCCCGAGCGCGAGCGTCACGTCGCCGACCGGGCGGCCGAGGACCTCGCGGACCAGGACGACGGTGTTGACGAGGACCATCGCGCCGCCCGCGGCGACGACCAGATCGAGCGCGAGGAGGGCGCGCAGGCGCGGGGTGGCGAGGACGAGCCGGATCCCGAAGGCGGCCTTGGCGTACACGCCGCCGGTCCGCTCCGCCGGTGCGGGCGTGGGCAGCAGGACGGAGGCGACCAGGGCGGCGGAGGCCAGGAAGCCGGCGGTGGTGCCCGTGAACAGCAGGCCGGGCGGCACGACGAGGAGCAGGGCGGCGGCCAGCGCCGGGCTGAACAGGTTCTCCAGGTCGTAGGCGAGTCGGGAGAGCGAGAGGGCGCGGGTGTAGTCGCGCTCGTCGGGCAGGATGTCGGGGACGGTCGCTTGGAAGGTCGGGGTGAAGGCGGCGGAGGCGGCCTGGAGCAGCAGGATGAGGACGTAGACCTGCCAGACCTCGGTGACGAAGGGCAGGGCGAGGGCGGCCGTCGCGCGGCAGAGGTCCATGGCGACGAGGAGCGCCCGCCGGGGTATTCGGTCGGCGAAGGCGCTGATCAGCGGCGCGATGCCGACGTAGGCGACCATCTTGATCGCGAGCGCGGTGCCGAGGACGGCGGAGGCGTCGGCGCCCGCGATCTCGTACGCGAGGAGGCTCAGCGCGACCGTCGCGAGCCCGGTGCCCGCCAGGGCGACGACCTGCGCGGCGAAGAGCCGACGGTAGGTACGGTGACGCAGTACGGACAGCATGGGGCCCGCCCTCGTTCGGCTCCGGGGGTCGTGACCACCGTAGCGGACATGTGCATGGTTGCGCACATGTCATGCGAGCGAGGGGTTCAGTCGTGCCAGGGCTCTCCCGTCACCTGGTGGTCGGCGTGGCTGATCGCCTCGACCACGAGGCGCCGCATATGGCCGTCCGGAAGCGTGTACACGACCCGCCGGCCGTCCTTCCGGTACTGGACGAGCCCGCTGAGCCGCAGCTTGGCCAGGTGCTGGCTCACGGCCGGACGGGCCGCGCCGCAGGCCTCCGCGAGGGCGGTGACGTCCGACTCCCCGCGCGACAGCAGCCAGACCAGATGCAGCCTGGTCGGGTCCGCGAGGAGCGCGAACACACCCGCGGCGGCGGCCAGCTCACGGGCGCCGGGAGTGCGCTGGTGCACGATGCTCGCAGGTGGGGATCCCTCGCGTTCTGCCATGGGGCCATCGTAGGCACGGGTACGGAAACCGCCCCGGCGCGTGATGCGCCGGGGCGGTCTCCGTGAGGCTGTCGGAGCTCTGTCAGAGCTTGTGCATGCCTTTGAAGGGGCTGAGGACTCGGACCTGGGTGGCTCCGAAGTCGACGAGCAGCGCACCCGTCGGCTCCTGGCCGATGATCTTCCCGAGGCCGTGACGATCGTGGGAGACGCGGTCACCGACGGCGAACTCCTTGATCACGGGATCGGCGGGAGCCGCGAAGGGGCTGGTGGACAGGTGGCGCCGGGGCGCGGATCGGTTCGTCATCGTCCTGCCAGTATGCCCCGAGGGAGGGCGGGGGCACAGACACGAACGCCCCCGGGATGCCCGGCCGCCCCGGGCCGGAATCCGCCACTCCCGGCACGTCCGGCCCAACTCCCCCGGTTCACCGGCGGTTTCGGCGGGTAGCATCCGCCGTACGGCGAGAGAGGGAACGGGTGTGTCCGTCCGTTATTACCTGTACATCAGCGATGCCAAGGTCGACATGCTGCTCTCGCAGATCGACGCCTCATGGGCGCGCAAGCGCGTCACGGAGTTCGGCGTGGACCTGAAGGTGGCCAGCGCCAAGCGGAGCGTCGAGGCGGCCGGCACGGACCGGGTCGCGCGCCTGGAGCGCGTGGTGCGGCATCTGGAGGACCACGGCGATCTGGGAGACGTGGACGAGCCGGGGCAGTACGTGCACGGGGTGCTGCCGATGCAGTGGGGCACGCTCAGCAACGCGGACGGGGTCTACTTCGGCGGTAGCAGCGAGCGGACGATCGTCGGACTCGGCGGGTCGACGGCCCACCTGTTGGGCGCCGTCGCAGGTGAGCCCCCGGCGCGCACCGCGATCACCTCCTCGCTGCTGCCCGTGCTCATCGACCAGCTCACCACCCTCACCGATGGGGAGGGGACCGCCTCACACGACCACCTGGCGACGGTCGTGCGGGCCCACGCCAGGCTCCGGGGTCCCGCGCAGACCGTCGAGTTCGTGGCCAAACGCCTGCTGCACGGACCGCACCCGTACCCGGAACTGGCCCCTCGGAACGACATGACGGTGCTGCTCGCCAGCCCCCTCTATGTCGCACTCGTCGACTGAGCGGGCGGGGCGGGAGGAGAGGCGGGAATGACGGGCGTCGGCGGGGGTGTGTCCGCACGGATCGAGTCGGCCTGCCGGGTCATGACGCAGCTCGCCATCGACCCCCTGGTCCTGGAGATCGGCCCGGACGGGGCCCTGATCGTCGCGGTGATGCAGGACCACGCCCTCAGGACGCGCAGCCGCGGCCCGTACAGCCCGGACAATCTTCCGCCCGAGGCGATGCGCATGATCGAGTGGCTCAGCCTGCGCTGGTCGCTGGAGCCCGAGCCCCCGGGCTTCACGATCGCGGGCGGTGGCCCCTGGCCGGGCCTTGTGATGGTCCTCCCGGACCGCCGGGTGCGGGTCCACTACCTCGTACCGGAGGAGGCGCCCTGGCCCTACCCGCCGGATCCGGGCAACCGGGACCTGGGCACGCACATCCGCATCGCCCTGCAGTTTCTGGCCCGATCGCTGGCGGAGGCCGCCGGCGACACGCGTGAGGGGGAGCCTCCCGTCACGCTGTCGCTCGCCTTTCCGGCGGATCCGGCGTACGAGGAGGTGCTCGCCTCCACCGACGAGCGGTTCCGCGACGTGGTGCCGTCGGTCGTGCCCACCGTCGAGGTGGACCGGAGCCGGTGTTCCCGGCGGCAGCGCGCCGCACACGACAAGGCCCTGTGGGCGGGGGCGTACACCGATCAGAGCGTGGGGCGGCTGGGACGTACGGGCTTCACGACGCGGATCGGCCAGGCCCGCGTCCAGGACTCCGGCGGCTGAGCGGCACCCGGCGCCGCCAGGCCCCGGCGCCTGGTGCCGCCTACGCGCACTCCTCCAGCGCCCGCGCAAGTTCGGCCGCGGTCCTGACCTCGATGCGCGGGGTGTCCACGAGGGCCGCGTCGACGACCTCGGCGAGCCGGGCCGGAACCGACGGGTCGCGGTCCCCGATCCGTACGACCGGCTCGCGCAGCGCGACCGCCACCGGGTCCTTGTGCGGCGGAAAGTCGCGCGGGGTGGCGCCGGTGAGCATCCAGTACAGGCAGGCGGCCGCGGCCCATACGTCGACCTCCGGCCCGGCGTACTTGTAGCCGAGGAGCTGGGCGCGGGGGGTGAACGGGATCGTGCCGCCCAGGGCGCCCGTCTTCGTGTGCCCGGAGAGGCCCGCGTGCTCGAACGCCTTGGCCAGACCGAAGTCCGCCAGCTTCACCGCCGGGCCGCCCATGGGCGAATCGCCGCCTGTCAGCAGGATGTTGGCGGGCTTCACATCACGGTGCACCAGTCCACGCGCCGTGGCCGCGGTGCCGTCCGCGAGGCGGGCCGCGGGCAGCTCCGCGCGGTGCGCGTGGTCGAGCGCGGCGAGCACCTGCCGTACGACGGACAGTGCGGCGGTCACCGGAAGACGGCCGCCCTCGGCCCTGGCGGCCGACCGCTCCAGGCTGCCGCCGGGGCAGTACTCGCAGGCGAACCAGAACTCCTGGGCGCGGTCTCCGCTGTCGCGGAAGGCGACGATGTTCGGGTGGTGCAGGGCACGGATGCCCGCGAACTCGCGGCGGAAGGCGAAGCGTGTCTGCTCGTCCACGGGTCCCTCGGCCGACACCCGTTTGAGCGCGACGAGTTCTCCCGAGCCCCGGTGGCGGGCCAGGTGGACGACGCCCTGGGAGCCACGTCCGAGCTCGCGGAGGACGTCGTAGCCGGGGACGGCGAACGGGGGCCGCGTGGCCGGGTCCTCCTCCGGGGGCTTGTCGATGCTCTCCAGGACGGCGATCCGCAGCCGGACGTCGCCGATCGCGATCTCGTCGCCGTGCGCCAGCGGGTGTTCGGTGAGGCGGCCGAGCCGCGCCCCGTTGACGTATGTTCCGTAGCTGCTGCCGAGGTCGCGGACCAGCACGCCGGGCGGGTCGATGGTGAGCCGGCAGTGGCGGCGGGAGACGCTGCGGTACCGGTCGGGGATCCGCAGGGCGCACGCGGCCGAGCGGCCCACCTCGCGGTCGGCCGGGGTGTCGTAGACGTACTCCTGGACCGTGTCCGGGGTGTGGACGGTGACCGTCACCCGTGCCGTCACCGGGCGTCGGGCCCGGTGGTGACCTCGTAGTCCCAGTCCAGCTCCCACAGCCGCAGCGCGGGGCGGAAGTCGGCCGAGACCACGTTGCGGCCGTCGGCGGTGAAGACGACCCCCGACAGGCTCTGCGGATGGCCCTCGAGGCGGTGGACACACGCTCCGGTGCGGACGTCCCAGATCCGCAGGACCCGGTCGCGCCCGGCGGTCACCACGTACCGCCCGTCCGGGCTCACGTCGTACCACTCGGTGAACTCGGGCAGTTCGCACAGGACGCGGCCTCTCCCCGTCTCCCACACCCGGACCGTGCCGACGCCGGAGGACGCGGCAACGCGGCCGTCGGCGCTCATCGCGAGGGTCCGGTGGTAGGCGGCCTCCTGGGTGTGGATCTCCCGCCCGGTGCGTACGTCCCGGACGGTGACCTGCCGGGCATCGTTGACGTACAGCCGCCGGCCGTCCGGGGAGAACCTGAGGGTGATGTCCCCGATGCCGACGGGGAAGGTGAGCAGCGGGCGGCCCGTGGCCGTCTGCCAGAGCCTGCCAGTGCGGTCGTCGTGCCCCGCCGACGCGGCGTACGCGGCGTCGGGGCTCAGCCGCACCGCGCCCACCCTCCCCTCGTGTCCGACCATCGTGCGGATCCGCGAGCCCAGACGCAGATCCCACAGGCACAGCGCGCCCTCGCTGTCGCCGACCAGCGCGGTCGTGCCCGCCGGGTCCATCGCGATGCGGGTGACCTGGCCGTGGTCGCCGTACAACTGGCGGCGCCTGATGCCGCTTTCCAGGTCCCACTGGTGTGCCGTGCCGCCCCGGTCGGCGGTCAGGGCCACCGAGCGGTCGTCGGCGAGGAGGACGGTGTGGGTGTCGCCCACCCGCTCGGGGAACCGGTGCAGGCACTGGGCGGTCTGGAGCTCCCAGACGCGGATCCAGCCGTCGGTTCCCCCGGTGACGAGCAGTTCGGCGTCGCGGCTCAGCGCGAAGGTCGGCGTCTGCGTGAGGATCCAGGTGGCGTGGAGGTCGTACCGCATCCAGAGGCCCAGCAGTTCGGTGCTCCGGCCGGCGACGCGGCCCACGTCGTTCCAGAGGGCCCGTAGCTCGGGATGGCGCTCGAAGCCGGGGATGGCGCGGGCGGCCCGTAGCTCGGCGGCGGCCGCCGCGTACGAGCCCCGCCCGGCCAGCTCCCGGGCCCGATCGAGCGCCTGCCGGGCCCGGGTCTCGCCGTCCTCGAGGGCGAGCGCCGTGCGCGGGCGGGCGTAGCTCCAGCCGGCGCGGAAGCCGGGCGGCGGCAGGTGGTGGACCTGGATGCCGCCGTAGGTGTCGCCCACGACGACGACCCGGCCGTGGCTACTGATAGCCACGCACGTGGGCCGCAGGAAGTCTTCGCCCTCGACCTCGGTGGAGATCGTCCGCAGGCAGCGTCCGGTCCGCGTCTCCCAGATCCGTAACGGCGGAGCGCTGCCGCCCCCGACGCCGACGGAGGCGGCGATGGTCCCGTCGCCGTCGAGCGCGAAGACGTCGCGATGGTTGAACCGGTTCGTCGCGGTGTGGCGGATCCGGTCCGTCCTGGTCTCCCAGACGCGGAACAGACCGGACGGGGGACCTGCCAGCAGCGCGTACGTGCCGTGCGGGCTGAGCACCACCTCGTCGATGCCGGTGGTGTGGAGGTCGGCGGACGTGACCAGTTGGTGCAGCGGGCGGGCGGTGGCGACGTCCCAGACCACGACGCTGCCGTCCCAGGGCGCGGCGGAGACGACGGCGGCGCCGTCCGCGCTCAGCCCGAGGACGGTGGCCGTGGACGGCTTGTAGAGGGTCTCCGGGTGGGGCCGAAGGGTCTTCGGGTCCATCTTCCGGTACGGCGCGGGCGGGTGGACGAACTCCCGCATGAGCCGGCCCGCCAGGTCCCAGACCTGGACCGGCCCGCCGTCGTACGCCACGGCGGCGGCGCCTGCGCCGTTCAGCGCGACGGCGGTGACGCGGGCGGCGCGGCCGGGGAGGGTGCGGAGCAGGGTCCCGTCGGCAAGGTCCCAGACCTCCAGAGCGCCTTCGCCGCGCGCGGAGAGACCGGTCCGGCCGTCGGGGGTGACGGCGACGGCGGTGACGGGCGTGTCGTCGTCCACCGGTGCGGCCATCGGTGTGCGCGGAAGCTCGTACCGGCAGCGGCGTTCCGTCGTGGACCAGACCCGGACCCGGCCGTCCTTGCCCCCGGTGAGCACGGTCTGGCCCGTGGCGTCCACGGCGAGCACCGTCACCGCTCCCTCATGGCCGGTCAGCCGGATCCGTTCCGGGGTTCGGCCCCGGCGCGCCAACTCGGCCCGTCCCGACTCGACTTCGGGAATGTCGGGCGCGCTCGTCAGCGGTGCGCGGGCGGCTTCGTCGTCGCCTCGTTCGAGGTGGACGAGGCCGAGCAGATGGTCCCCGCTCCATCGCGCGCCCTCGATGGTGCGCGCCGTCCTCAGCTCCGAGACGATCTGCTCGTCGGTGAGCTTGCCCTGCCGCCACCGGTACAGCGCCCAGTTGTAGACGGTGGACGGGTGGTGCGGATCGATGTCCGTGGCGGCGCGCCAGAGTTGCTCGGCCTCGTCGGGGCGGCCGAGGTCGAGGAGCGAGAGGGCCTGGTTGGAGAGGCCGTCGGCAAGCAGGTTGGCGGCCTGTGGCGCGGGGCGGGGGAAGGGGGCGCCGACGACGTCGGCGTAGATCTCCGTGACGGCCGTGGCGAGTTCGGCCATGTCGCGGGGGCGCGCGTCCGGGTCGATCGTGAAGCAGGCGTGGAGCAGGTCGACGAGTGCCGGGGGCATGGCGGGTGTTCCTGGCCCGGCCCGGCCGCCGTACTCCAGGTACGCGGCGAACACCTCGGGCGCCGACTGCCCGAACAGCCAGGGCCGTTCGCCCATGAACATCTCGAGTACGCACAGGGCCCAGGACCAGACGTCCGTGGCGCGGGTCAGCGTGACGGGTACGCCGGCGGCCGCGGCGGCCTGCTCGGGTGAGCAGTACGCGGGGGTACGCCCGCCGTAACTGGCCGCGAGGCTCGCTCCGGGCGGCGGGGTCGTGTTCTCTCCCGCGGCCGCGCGGGCGCCCGCGATGCCGAAGTCGGTGACCTTCGCGGTCCAGTCGGCGTCGACGTCGACCATGATGTTGGCGGGCTTCACGTCCTGGTGGATCACGCCCTGGCGGTGCGCGTGGTCGATGCCCCAGGCGATCTGCGCGGCGAGGTCGAGGGCGCGGGCGGGTGACGGCCCGGAGCGCGCCGGCTCGGCCTCGTACAGCTGCCCGGAGCGCGCCGGCTCGTCCTCGTACAGCCTGCCGTTCCGTACGAGCTCGGCGAGCGAGCCGCCGCCCACCCACTCGGCGAACACACACGGGATGTCGTCGACCCTGCGGACGTACACGCAGGGGACGACGTGGGGGTGCAGCCCCAGATCGACCCAGGTGCCCGCCTCGGACTCGAAGCCGGTGCGTCCGGCGGCGGTGGCCACGAGCTCGGGGCGCGGCACCTTGACGGCGAGGTCGGTGTTCCACGCCCGGTGGCGGACGCGGTGGACCAGTCCCATCCCGCCGCTTTCGAGCACGTCAAGTACGTCGTACAGACCGAGGACGACGTCCCCGCGCCGCCAACTCCCCACCGTCATACGGTCATTCTGCCATCAGCCCTTCGTCAGTTCCCTGAGCGCGATGTTGAGCTGGAGGACGTTGACGCGGGGCTCACCGATGAAGCCGAGGATCCGGCCGTCGGTGTGGTCGGCGACGAGCTTCTCGACCCGCGTGACGTCGAGGCCGTTCTTCTCCGCCACGCGGTGGACCTGAAGCTTCGCGTACTCCGGGGAGATGTGCGGGTCCAGGCCGGAGCCGGAGGAGGTGACGGCGTCGGCCGGGACGTCCTCCGGCTCGACCGTGCGGCCGGGGACGGAGTTGTCCTTGACGACGGCCGCCTTGGCGTCCTTCACCCACTGGATCAGGTCCGCGTTGTCGCCGGACCGGTTGGTCGCGCCGGAGAGGATCAACTGGTACTGCGTGTTGACGCTGTTGGTGCCCAGGCCGTTGGAGGGGCGGGGCTGGAACCACTTCAGGTCCGGGGCCGCCGTCTCCTCCCCGTCCTTGAGCGGCAGGTTGTAGGTCTGGCCGATGAGTTCGGAGCCGACGACCTTCCCCTCGCTCCTGACCTCGGAGCCGTTGGCCTTGTCGTGGAACGCCACCTGGGCGAGGCCCGTGACGGCCAGCGGGTAGAGCACGCCCGTCACCACGGTCAGGACGAGCAGGGCGCGCAGTGCCGCCCAGAGCAGCCGTCCCGCGTTTGCTACGGAGTTGTTCATCGTGGTCAGCACGCTTTCTGATTAACGCAGCCCGGGGATGAGGGAGATGAGCATGTCGATGATCTTGATGCCGATGAAGGGCGCGATCAGGCCGCCGAGACCGTAGATCCCGAGGTTGCGGCGGAGCATCCTGTCCGCGCTGGTCGGCCGGTACCGCACGCCCTTCAGAGCGAGCGGGACGAGCGCGATGATGATCAGCGCGTTGAAGACGACCGCGGAGAGGATCGCGGACTCCGGCGAGGCCAGGTCCATGATGTTGAGCCTGTCCAGTGACGGGTAGGCCACGGCGAACATCGCGGGAATGATCGCGAAGTACTTGGCCACGTCGTTGGCGATCGAGAACGTCGTCAACGCGCCTCGTGTGATGAGGAGTTGCTTGCCGATCTCGACGACCTCGATGAGCTTGGTCGGGTTGGAGTCCAGGTCCACCATGTTCCCGGCCTCCTTGGCGGCCGAGGTACCGGTGTTCATGGCCACGCCGACGTCGGCCTGGGCAAGGGCCGGGGCGTCGTTCGTGCCGTCGCCGGTCATCGCGACGAGCTTGCCGCCGGCCTGCTCGCGCTTGATCAGCGCCATCTTGTCCTCGGGGGTGGCCTCGGCGAGGAAGTCGTCGACGCCCGCCTCCTCGGCGATGGCCTTGGCGGTCAGCGGGTTGTCACCCGTGATCATGACGGTCTTGATGCCCATGCGGCGCAGCTCGTCGAACCGCTCCCGCATGCCCTCCTTGACCACGTCCTTCAGGTGGATGACACCCAGGACCCGGGCGCCCTTGTCGTCCTCCACGGCCACGAGCAGCGGGGTGCCGCCGGCCTGGGAGATGGTGTCGTTGAGGGTCTGGGCGTCGTCGGAGACGTCGCCGCCCCGCTCCTTCACCCAGGCGAGGACCGAACCGGTGGCGCCCTTGCGGACCTTGTGGCCGTCGACGTCCACACCCGACATACGGGTCTGGGCAGTGAAGGCGATCCACTCGGCGTGGGCCACTTCGCCCTGGTGGCGCTCGCGGAGGCCGTACTTCTCCTTGGCCAGGACCACGATCGAGCGGCCCTCGGGGGTCTCGTCGGCGAGCGAGGAGAGCTGGGCGGCGTCGGCCAGTTCGGCCTCCGTCGTCCCGCGCACCGGGACGAACTCGGCGGCCTGGCGGTTGCCCAGGGTGATGGTGCCGGTCTTGTCCAGGAGCAGCGTGGAGACGTCACCGGCGGCCTCGACGGCGCGACCGGACATCGCCAGGACGTTGCGCTGCACCAGCCGGTCCATGCCGGCGATGCCGATCGCCGAGAGGAGCGCGCCGATCGTCGTCGGGATGAGGCAGACGAGGAGCGCGGTCAGGACGATCATCGAGGTCTGCTTGTCGGCGCCCGCGTAGATCGCGAACGGCTTCAGCGTGACGACGGCCAGCAGGAAGACGATCGTGAGCGACGCCAGCAGGATGTTGAGGGCGATCTCGTTCGGGGTCTTCTGCCGGGCCGCGCCCTCGACCAGGTTGATCATCCGGTCGATGAAGGTCTCACCGGGCTTCGTCGTGATCTTGATGACGATCCGGTCGGACAGCACCTTCGTACCGCCGGTGACGGCCGAGCGGTCGCCGCCCGACTCGCGGATGACCGGGGCCGACTCGCCGGTGATGGCGGACTCGTCGACGCTCGCGACACCTTCGACGACGTCACCGTCGCCGGGGATGATGTCGCCGGCCTCGCAGACCACGAGGTCACCGATCTTCAGCTCGGTGCCGGGGATGTTCTCTTCGCCCGTCTTGGTGAGGCGGCGGGCGACGGTGTCGGTCTTGGCCTTGCGGAGCGTGTCGGCCTGCGCCTTGCCGCGGCCCTCGGCCACGGCCTCCGCCAGGTTGGCGAAGATCGTGGTGAGCCACAGCCAGGCGGTGATCGCCCAGCCGAACCAGTCGCCCGGGTTCTTGACCGCCAGGACGGTGGTGACCACCGAGCCGATCAGGACCACGAACATGACGGGTGACTTGACCATCACGCGCGGGTCGAGCTTCCTGATCGCGTCCGGGAAGGACGTGAGCAGCTGCTTGGGGTCGAAGAGACCCCCGCCGACGCGTCCGGCCGGCTTGTGCCCGGCGGACTGGTCGCCGTGCGGCGCCTTCGTCGGAGCGGCGGAGTCGGCGGCGGAGTCGGTGGCGGTAGACGTCTGCGTCACAGCGTCCTCGTGCTTCTTTACGTCGATGGTCATGCCGCGAGCCCTTCGGCGAGCGGGCCAAGGGCGAGGGCCGGGAAGTAGGTCAGACCGGTGATGATCATGATCGTGCCGACCAGAAGGCCGGTGAACAGCGGCTTCTCGGTCCGCAGCGTGCCCGCGGTCTCGGGGACGGGCTTCTGCTCGGCGAGCGAACCCGCCAGGGCCAGGACGAACACCATGGGCAGGAACCGGCCGAGCAGCATCGCGATGCCGATCGTCGAGTTGAACCACTGCGTGTCGGCGTTCAGACCCGCGAAGGCGGAGCCGTTGTTGTTGGCGCCGGAGGTGTACGCGTAGAGGATCTCGGAGAACCCGTGCGCGCCGCTGTTCGTCATCGAGTGGGCCGGGGTGTCCAGGGCCATCGCCGCGGCGGTGAAGCCGAGCACGAGCGCCGGGGTGACGAGGATGTAGCAGGCCGCGAACGTGATCTCGCGGGTGCCGATCTTCTTGCCGAGGTACTCGGGCGTACGGCCGACCATCAGACCGGCGATGAACACAGCGATGACCGCCATGATCAGCATGCCGTAGAGGCCGGAGCCGACACCGCCGGGGGCGATCTCGCCGAGCTGCATGCCGAGCATCGCGATCCCGCCGCCGAAGCCGGTGAAGGAGGAGTGGAAGGAGTTGACCGCACCCGTGGAGGTGAGGGTCGTCGCCACGGCGAAGATCGACGAGCCGCCGACCCCGAACCGGGTCTCCTTGCCCTCCATCGCGCCGCCGGCCAGATCGAAGGCCGGACCGCCGTGGTGGAACTCGGTCCACATCATCAGCCCTGTGAAGACGAGCCAGATGGTGACCATCGTCGCCAGGATCGCGTAGCCCTGCTTGAGCGAGCCGACCATGCGGCCGAAGGTGCGGGTGAGCGCGAAGGGGATGACGAGGATCAGGAAGATCTCGAAGAGGTTCGACAGCCCGTTGGGGTTCTCGAAGGGATGGGCGGAGTTGGCGTTGAAGTAGCCGCCGCCGTTGGTGCCCAGCTCCTTGATGACCTCCTGGGAGGCGACCGCGCCGCCGTTCCACTGCTGCGAGCCGCCGATGCTGTGCCCATTCAAGAATTGGCCGACCTCGTGGATGCCGGAGAAGTTCTGGATGGCGCCGCAGGCGACGAGGATCAGGGCGCCCACGACGGAGATCGGGAGCAGGATGCGGACGACACCGCGGACGAGGTCGGCCCAGAAGTTGCCCAGCTCACCGGTACGTGACCGGGCGAAGCCGCGCACGAGAGCGACGGCGACCGCGATGCCCACGGCGGCCGAGACGAAGTTCTGCACCGCGAGGCCGCCGGTCTGGACGACGTGGCCCATGGCCTGCTCGCCGTAGTACGACTGCCAGTTGGTGTTGGCGACGAACGACGCGGCGGTGTTGAACGCCTGGTCCGGGTCGATCGAGGCGAAGCCGAGCGAGCCGGGGAGCGATCCCTGCACCCGCTGGAGCAGGTAGAGGAAGAGGACGCTCACCGTGGAGAAGGCGAGGACGCCGCGCAGGTAGGCGGGCCAGCGCATCTCCGTGTTCGGGTTGGCACCGATGGCCTTGTAGATCCACTTCTCGACGCGCAGGTGCTTGTCGGAGGAGTAGACGCGAGCCATGTGGTCACCGAGCGGCCGGTGGGCGAGGCCGAGAGCGACGATCAGCGCGAGGAGCTGGAGGACACCAGCAAGGACGGGGCTCATATTCGTACTCAGAACCTCTCGGGCTTGACGAGGGCGAGGACGAGATAGGCCAGCAGGGCGACGGCCACGATCAGACCGACGATGTTCTCGGCAGTCACAGCTTGGCCACCCCCTTGGCGATGAGGGCCACCAGCGCGAAGACCGCGATCGTGGTGACGACGAAGGCCAGGTCGGCCATCGTGAGCTCCTGAGTGAAGAACGGATTCTCGGACGAGATGAGC
Source organism: Streptomyces sp. NPDC029169 (assembly GCF_055563935.1). Classification (NCBI taxonomy): domain Bacteria; kingdom Bacillati; phylum Actinomycetota; class Actinomycetes; order Kitasatosporales; family Streptomycetaceae; genus Streptomyces; species Streptomyces sp. NPDC029169. The sequence goes on along the minus strand of NZ_JBVHXA010000006.1, from coordinate 112,689 downwards.
AAAACGCCTTTTGTCCAGGTCACGGCCTTCGTTAACGCGTCCCTGACGACCCGCGGCGCGCTCTTGACGCATCCCCTACGGCGTACGGTGTGAGCCGGTGAGTTCGTCACGTGCGGGACGGGAGGGAAGCGATGGTTCCGGGGACGGTGCAGCAGCTGACGATTCTGCTGGTTCTGGTCCTGCCCGGGGTCTTCTACCAGGCCGTACGCGAGCGTCTGCGCGGCGCCCTGGCGGCGGAGCAGGAGCCGCAGAACCGGATCGTGCGGGCGATCGCGGCGGGGGCTCTCCTCGACGCCGTGTACGCGGTGGCCGCGGGGCCCTGGCTGGTGCGGCTGCTCGCGGGGCAGGGGCAGGGGCCGGTCGCGGGGGTGCTCGCGCGTCCTCGGGAGGCGGGCCTGGCGGCGCTGCTCCTGGTGGTCGTGGTCCCCTCGGGGATCGCCTGGGCGGAGGCCGCCCGGGACCGCCGGCGCAGGAGGGCGCGGTACGAGCCGACTCCGACGGCCTGGGACGCGCTGTTCCGGGACCGTGGTTCGTGTTTCGTCCGGGCCCGGCTCAAGAACGGTCTGTGGGTGGGTGGTTGGCTGGGATCGCGGTCTGCGGTGTCGGCCTATCCGCAGCCCGGCGACATTTATCTGGAGTCCCAGTACCGGATGGCGCCCGACGGCAGGTTCCTCGGGAAGGTGCCCGACACCGGCGGGGTCTATCTGCGGGCCACCGACATCGACGTACTGGAGGTGCTGCTGCGGCCGTCGGCTCCGCCCGCCGTCCCCGCACAGCATCAGCAGGAGGAGGAAGGAGCGTCACATGACGCAGCATCACAGCCCGTCGGATGAGCGGGAGTTGGAGGAGCTGGCTGCGGAGTACTCCGAGCGCCGGACGTACCGGCCGTCCGACGACGCCGCGGAGCCGGACGACGTGCCACAGGCACCGTCGGGCACGGCGATGGGCGAGGCTCCGGCGTCCGACTGAAGCGGCGCGCTCGGTCTCCTGGCGGCTCGGCCGGAGTGGGCTCACCACACATACAGAGGTCCATACATCCCGAACACTGAGGAACAGTCATCATGCGTACTCTGATCAGCACGGCCTTCATCTCGCTCGACGGCGTCGTGGAGGGCCCGGGCGGCGAACCCGGCTACCGGAACTCCGGATGGACCTTCAAGGACGTCGAGTTCGTCCCCGAGGCGTTCGAGATCAAGGGGCGGGAGCAGCAGGAAGCCACCGCGATGCTGCTGGGCCGGGTCAGCTACGAGGCGTTCAGCCCGGTGTGGCCGGACATGGAGGATTTCGCGCGGTACAAGACGATGCCGAAGTACGTCGTCTCCACCACCCTCACCGAGGACGACCTGGTGTCGAACTGGGGCGAGACGACGATCCTGCGCTCGCTCGACGAGGTCGCCGCGCTGAAGGAGACCGAGGGCGGCCCGATCATCGTCCACGGCAGCGCCACGCTGAACCAGGGCCTCTCGGACGCGGGCCTGATCGACCGTTACCACCTGCTCGTCTTCCCCCTGCTGCTCGGCGCCGGCAAGCGCCTGTTCAGCACCACGGACAAGGACACCCAGAAGCTGAAGCTCGTCGAGCACGAGGTCTACAGCAACGGTCTGCAGAAGCAGGTCTTCGACGTCGTCCGCTGACGGCGCGGCCCGACCCCCCGCCTCACGGACCTGTGTGGATGTGCGCCGCCCACAGGTGCGGGGCGCGGGCGAGGCGGCGGCGCAGTTCACGGACCGGACGGTGCAGGGCCGTCGCCGGATCGATCGGCCGGCGCCGCGCCAGGTCGTCCGTCAGCGCCGCGTACAGCTCCTCCGTCAGACGGGTCGCCACCTTGTCCGCGACGGGCCACAGCGTGCCGATCACATGCGGATAGCCGGCCAGTTGGAACGACGACGCCAGCTGCACCGACTCGTCGGGCACCGTGAATCCGCCCTGGGACGTGGAGCAGGCCGACAGGACGGCGAGGACCGCCTCGCCGGGGCGCTGCTCCGCGGCGTCGGCAGCGGTGAGCCGCCCGTCGTGGAGGATCAGCCCGCTCTCGGACGGCGTCTCCGGATCGGTGACGCCGTGGCAGCTGAAGTGGACCCAGGGGTGGGCGGGCAGCGCCCGCCGGACCGCGTCCACGGTGGCCGCGGAGCCCGCGAGCTCGACGTGGTCGGGAAACAGCCTCCGCAGCAGCCTGGCCTCGCGGGAGGCACCGGGCAGGGGCGGGGCGCCGGGTGTCTCGGCCAGGGTGACGATCAGCGGGGCGGGAAGGGTCGTGGCGGCGCCCGCGGGCGCGTTCCGGGCGCGGACCAGGGCGCGCAGCGTCGGCGTGTACGAGGAGACGACCCGGTCCATGACGGTCTCGCCCGCCGTGGTGTCGGTTCGCCCGGCGGCGTGCAGCGGCAGCAACGACAGCCATCCGGTGGGGCACCACCAGAGCCGGGTCCACGGCGCGTGCGCGTCGTCGCGCGGGGCGGCGGTGCGCAGGCCCAGCCGGTCGAGGACCGGTGCGGCGACGGCGGTCCAGAGCCACTCCAGGGTGTCGGACAACGTCCGCATCGCGGCGACGGCCTGCCGTGGCCCCCGTTCGCCGTACGCGTCGTCGACGGCCTCGACGAACTCCGTCGCCCGGTTGAGGACCTCCTCCGGGGTGAGGGCCGGCAGCGGGACGACCTGGATGCCGTCGTCCGCGGTGACGAGGATCGCGTCGGAGCGGTACTGGCTGACGTTGACCACGACGACCGGTCCCCCGGACGCCGCGCCGCGCAGCTCCGCCGCCGACGGCGGGGTCAGGAAGCCTTCGAGGCCGGGGAGGCGGCGGATGCGGTCGAGGAGTTCGTCCCACGTCCGGGCCAGGGCGTGCCGTGACTCGGCGAGCAGCCCGGCGTCCGACGTGCCCGTCGCGCCAAGGCCGGTGGGAACCGTCCCGGAACCGGCACTCAGGGCATCCCGGACCCGCTCGAACTCGGCGGCCAGGGCAGGGTCGACCGTACGGAGCCGGGAGAGGTCGCCGCGGGTCTCCAGGCCCTGGGCGAGCAGCACGCCACGGCCCTGTTCGAGCAGCGTGAGCGCCGCCTCCGGGTCGCCCAGCCGCAGCGCCATCGCGGCGGCGTCGGAGGCGAGGCCCATGCCGGCGACCAGCCGGTCCTCCTGATCGGCGCGGAGGAGACCGCGTTGGGCGATACGGGGCAACAGGCCGACCGCGTAAGAGTAGCCGGCGAGCGCCTCGGCATCCTGACCGTCGACCGCCGCCGCGTCGCCCCACGTGCGGGCGGCGAGCAGTCGTCTGGCCACGGAGGCGACCGGGCTGTGTGCGGCCTGCCGGGCGAGCCGTACGGCCTCGGCGAGGTCCGGGCGGTTGGTGTCGTCCGGCCGGTCGGTGACGGCGGCGCGGTCGGCGGCGGCGCCGTCGAGTCGGCCGTGCTCCGTGCTGTCGAGTCGGCCGTCCTGCGCGCTGTCGCGTGGGCCGGGCGTCGCGCTCGGTGTGGCGCGGAGGCGGGCGAGCGAGAGTTGGGTTCGGGCCAGGGTCCACTGGGCGTGGGACTGTTCGGGGTGGAGTTCGGGCAGTCGGCCGAGTGCCTCCCGCGCCGCGCTCGCCGCGCGGTCGAGCAGGGGGCGGAGTGCCGGATCGGTCGTGTCCTCGGCCAGATCCGCGGTCGCCAGGCACGTGCCGGCCAGGTTGATCAGGGCGGCGGTCCGCCGGGGGTGCCCGTCGTCGAGGCTCGCGACGGCCTCCTCCAGGACGCGCCTCGCCTCCGCGAGCAGTACCGGATCCCCGGTCCCGCCCGGGGCGGGGAGTGCGATGCGGTGCAGCAGGACGCCGAGGTTGATCCGAGCGATGTCCCTGCCGTGCGCCTCGCCGCGGTCGAGGGCGATCGCCTCACGCAGCCGTTCCACCGCCTCGTCGGCGAGGGCCCGCTCCCACGTGTCCTCGTACCGGACCCTTAGCGCCTCGGCGAGGTTGGCGAGCTGGACGGGGCGTTCGAAGGAGTCCGGCGGGCTCTGCTCGACGGCCCGGCGCAGGAGCGTCACGGCCTCGTCGAGCCAGGTGCGGTCGCCGGTGAGGCGCGCACGCCGCATCAGCACGATGCCCAGGTTCATGAGGACGCCCGCGTGTCCCGTGTGGTGGGCGGGGACGACGGCGGCGGCCTCGCGCAGGACGCCGATCGCGGTGGCCATGAGCGTGTCGTCGGCGGTGTCGGCGGCCTTGCCGCCGAGCACGTTGCCGTAGCTGGTGAGCAGGGCGTGACGGTGGCGGGGATCGTGGGGGCCGGCGAGCACGGCGCGGTAGTGCTCCAGCGCCTCGTCGCGCAGCGATTCGTCGCGGGTGCGGACGTGCTGCTCGGCGAGGGTGCCGGCGAGGCCGGCCCGGGCGTGTGCCTCGGAAGTCCGCCGCGTACCGGCCCCGCTTCGGCGGGCTCCGTACGTGACGGCGCCGTGCGCGCCGGTGCCGTGCGCGCCGGTGCCGTGCGTGCCGGTCTCCTGTGCCGCGGCGACGGCCTGCCGGTGCCAGTGGACGGCCTCTTCGAGCGGTGCGCCGTCGCCGGTGAAGCGGGCGAAGGTACGGAGGGCGCTGCCCAGGCGGGACAGGTTCTCGCTCCGGCCAGGCACGGTGGGTCCGGCGGTACGGACCGCCTCGCGCAGCACCTCGACGGCTTCCTGGACGAGGCCGACGTCCGAGCGGAGCTGGGCGAGGTGGTGGAGCGCCTCCCCCAGGCTGCCGAGGCAGTGGGCGGCGTAGCGGTCGCCGGGCGGGGCGGCGGCGACGGCGTCCCGGTGTGCCCGCACCGCCTCGGCGAGCAGGGCCCCGTCGGCGGTGAGGTCGGCGAGGCTCGCAAGGGCGACGCCGAGGTTCGAGCAGCTCATCGCCCGCTGGTGCCCGCTCGTGCGCGGGGTGGCGGCCACGGCCAGGCGGAGGACGCGTACGGCCTCCGCGTACGCATCCGGGTCGTTCACCGTGGCGGCGTGCTCGAAGTGGACACCGCCCAGTTCGAACAGATACTCCGGGCGTCGCGGATCGCCCTCGCCCAGCAGGTCGATGACGCGCCGGATCAGGGCGATGCCCTCCCGCCGCGCGCCGTCGTCGTCGGCCCGGTTGCCCCGCTGAGCCAGCGCATGCCCGAGCGCGAACGTCACGTCGGCCAGGTCACCGCCGAGCGACTCCGTCAGCGTGAGGCACTCCTCCAACGTCCGCTCCGCCTCGACGTCGGCCGCCGCGGCCGTCGCCCCCGTGCCGTTCCCCAACGCCTGAAGCGCCCGCCCCAGTTCGAGGAGCACGCGGGCCCGCAGGGCGGAGTGCGCCGGGAGGTCCGCGGCGAGGCCGCGCAGCAGGGTGAGCGGTTCGGCGAGCGCGTCGGGGGCGCCCACGGCGTCGGCGCGCAGTCGCAGCAGGTCGGCGAGGGTCACGCCCCGGCTCACATGGCGCGGGTCGTCGGCCCCGTTGGCCTCCAGCGCGCTCCGGGCGTACTCGATCGCGGCGTCCAGGTCGGCGAGGACGCCCGTCTCGAGGTACCGGGAGCGCAGGACCTCGGCCAGGACGTACTGGGCCTGGGTATGGGCCGGGTGACCGGGCGGGGCCGCCGCCAGGGCGTCACGCGCGGCGCCGTGCGCGTCGTCGAGAGCGGCGGGGCTTCTGGCGCTGCCCGTGGGCCCGTTGAGGACGAGGGCGAGGTTCGCGAGGTAGAAGGAGGCCTCGACGGGGTTGCCCGCGGCTTCGGCGGCGCTCCGGCAGGTGTCGATGCCCTCGTCGTACAGCGCGGTGCCGTCCTGCCCGTCGGGGGTGTCCACCGGGGCCAGCGAGAGGGTGACCAGCGCCATCCCGAGATCGGCGAGGTGCGCGGCGGGGGTCGGCCGGTCCGGGGTCGCGGCGGCGGCGGAGCGGCGCAGGAGGTCGACGGCCTCGGGCAGGAGAGCCGGGTCGCGGAGGCGCGCGGCGGCGTCGGAGAGGGCGGAGCCGAGCAGGGCGAGATGCAGGACGTGGTGAGGATCCCCCGGCTCGCCGCCCCGTAACGCCTGCCGCAGCACGGCCACGCTCTCGCGTGCGGTGTCCGGGTCGGCCGTGGCCTCCGCCGCGTGCTTCAGTACGAGCCCCAGGTTGCCGAGTCTGCGGGCCTGTTCGGTCCGCTCGCCGGGCGCGGCGGCCACGGAGGCGCGGCTGTGGTGCACCGCCTCGGCGAGCAGCTCGGGGCCGCCGCCGTCCCGGAACGCGTAGAGCATGGTGAGGCCGAGGTCGGAGAGGCAGGTGCCCTGTTCGGCGCTGCCCTCCGGGAACCCCTGGACGGCGTGGCGCAGCAGGACGGCCGCGGCGGGCAGCAGGCCGGGGTTGCGGTGCCGCGTGTACACGGCGAGGACTCCGGCGCCCGCCCGGTACGCGACGCCGGGGTCGGCGTCGGCACCGTCGGGCTCGCCCGCGAGGAGCGCGAGGGCCGGGCTGAGGACGGGCGGTGGGTGGCTGGGTGAGACGCGGTGGATGTCGAGGAAGCAGAGGACGGCGGAGCCGAGTGCCTCCATGTCGGCCTCCTCGCCTGCGAGATGGCGGCACCAGTCGTAGTAGCCGATCGCCTGGACGGCGACGAGCATGATCTGCCCGTCCGGCAGCGTTCCGGCGCGGCGCACGTCGTCGGCGGCCGCGGCTGCCTCGTCGGTCAGGAACCAGCGCAGCGCGTCGGGATCGTGGTCCACGCTCAGGACGCGGTCCAGAATGCGCTGTGCTGCCTGCTCGGCGTTCATGTTCCGCGCCACCCCCGACTGCGTACCCCGAAACCGCGTTCCCGGACGCGTTGCCCGACTGTGTTGCCACCCCGTCCGGTCAACGTAGCTCAGCGGAACGGGCGTTCATCAGGCGGGCCCCCGTGACGTGGCCCGTCGCCCCGCTCGTCAATACGCCGCGAGCCGCGCCTCCGCCGCGTCCAGCATCAGCTCCAGGGCGAAGGGGTAGCCGCTGTCCCGCATGTCCGCGGCGAGCAGCGGGAACGTCGCCGCGATGTTCGGATGCGTCTCCGGTGGCAGCTTTCCGTACGAGGCGAGCCACACCTCCTCGTCCGCCTCACGCGCCGGGTCCGGCAGCGCGAGCGCGGCGGCGTCCAGGGCCGCGAAGGCCAGGGCCTGGTCGACGAAGGCATGGTAGAGCCGTACGGCGGTCGCGTCGGGGAAGCCTGCCCCGCGCAGGATGCCGAGGATCCGCTCCACCGCCGCCGTCTCGTGGACGCGGCCCGTCGTCCGGTGGGCTGCGAGGAGAGCCGCCTGCGGGTTGGCGAGATACACGGAGTGGATCCGCAGGCCCATCTCGCGGAGGTCGGCCCGCCAGTCACCGGACGGCTCCCAGCCGTGCTGCGCGCGTCCGACGAACTCGTCGGACAGGGCGAGCAACAGGTCGTCGGTGTTGCGGAAGTAGCGGTAGAGGGAGCTGGGGTCGGCGCCGAGGGCCGCGCCGAGCCGCCGTACGGACAGGGCGTCCGCGCCGTGCTCGCCGACGAGGCGCAGGGCGGTCTCGATGATCAGCCGCTCCGAAAGGACGGCGCCTTGCTTGGTGGGCCTGCGGCGCCGCCGCTGCCCCTCGGGGACCACTCGCTCGACCATGCGGGGACCTTATGACAACGCCATTGACATGTAAATGGCCCACCCAGTTGCATGTCCGTTCACCACGCCTCCACCCTCTCTTGCTCTGGAGCACCCCTTGACCAAGGCCGATCTGGTCTTCACCCATGGCCCTGTCCACACCGGCGATCCGGCCCGCACCCGCGCGTCGAGCCTGGCCGTCACCGGCGAGCGCATCAGCGCCGTCGGTCATGACGAGGTGCGCGAGCTCATCGGCCCGGGCACCGAAGTCGTCGACCTGCGAGGCAGGTTGCTGCTCCCGGGCTTCCAGGACGCGCATGTCCACGCCGTGTTCGGCGGGACGGAGCTGGCCGAGTGCGATCTGACCGGCACGGTCGGCGTCGAGGACTATCTGGCCCGGATCCGGGATTTCGCCGACGCGCACCCGGACCGGCCCTGGATCACGGGCAGCGGCTGGTCGATGGAGAGCTTCGAGGGCGGTGTGCCCACCCGGCAGTTGCTCGACTCGGTGGTCCCCGACCGGCCGGTCTACCTCGTCAACCGGGACCACCACGGCGCCTGGGCCAACACCCGCGCCCTCGAACTCGCCGGGCTCACCCGGGAGACCCCCGACCCCGCCGACGGCCGCATCGAGCGCGAGCCGGACGGCACCCCGAGCGGCACCTTGCAGGAGGGCGCCACCGGCCTCGTCTCCCGCCTCGTGCCGCCGAGCACCGCCACCGACCGGCTCGCCGGTCTGCTGCGCGCGCAGGAGCTGCTGCACTCGCTCGGCATCACCGGCTGGCAGGACGCCATGCTGGGGGTGTTCGCGGGGCACCGCGATCCCTCCGACGCGTATCTCGCGGCGGCCCGCGCGGGGACGCTGACCGCCCGGGTCAACGGGGCGCTGTGGTGGGACCGCAAGCGGGGAGCGGAGCAGATCGACGAACTCGTTGCGCGACGCCGGGAGTTGTCGTACGGACGCTTCCGGGCCGGCTCGGTGAAGATCATGCAGGACGGCGTCGCCGAGAACTTCACAGCCGCGATGACGACTCCGTACCTGGACGGCTGCGGCTGCGCCACCGCCAACTCGGGCCTGAGCTTCGTCGATCCGCTCGCCCTGCGCTCGTACGTGACCCGGCTCGACGCCCTCGACTTCCAGGTCCACTTCCACGCGCTCGGCGACCGCGCGGTGCGTGAGGCCCTCGACGCGATCGAGGCCTCGGTCGAGGCCAACGGCCGGCGCGGCAACCGGCACCACCTCGCCCACCTCCAGGTCGTCCACCCCGATGACATGGAGCGGTTCGCGCGGCTCGGCGCCATCGCCAACATCCAGCCGCTGTGGGCCGCGCACGAACCGCAGATGGACGAGCTGACGATCCCCTTCCTCGGGCCCGAACGGGCCGCCTGGCAGTACCCGTTCGGCTCCCTGCTGCGCGCCGGGGCGACCCTGGCGGCGGGCAGCGACTGGCCGGTCTCGAGCCCCGACCCGATCGCGGGCATCCATGTCGCGGTGAACCGGAAGGAGCCCGGCACGGCCGACGAGCGGGTCTTCCTGCCGGAGCAGCGGCTCGACCTCATGACCGCCGTGGCCGCGTACACCGCCGGTTCGGCGCATGTGAACGGGCTCGACGAGACCGGCACGCTGCGGCCGGGCATGCTGGCCGACCTGGTGGTGCTCGACCGTGACATCTTCACCGGGCCGCCGGAGGAGATCGCCGAGGCGAGGGTGCTGAGCACGTACGTCGGCGGCACGCGGGTGTACGCGGCCTGATGTCACACGGACACGGCCTCGCCGCCCGCCCCGCTCCCGCGCCGCCGCGAGGACTCCCGTACCAGGAGACGGGTCGGCACAAGGACCCCCGACGGCTCCTCGTCGCCCTTCTCCAGGGCGGCCACCAGCAGCTCGATGCCGGCCTCGGCGACCGCCTCCGGCTGGAGGCTGAGCGTCGACACCGGCGGGTCGGTGTGCGCGGCGGTCGTGTCCTCGCTCACGCACACCACGAGGAGGTCGCCGGGCACGTCGTGACCGTGACGGCGCGCCGCCTCCAGAACCAGCGGCGGGCTGAGTTCGGCGACGACGAACAAGGCGTCGGGCCGTCCGGCGTCGGGCGACAGCGCCTCGTCCACCGCCCGTACGACCGACGCGTTGCCGGGCTCGGCGGCGAGGGTGATCCGGGGCGTGGCGCCGTGTGCGGCGCACCAGTCGCGGTAGGCGGTGAGGACGCCCTGGTGGAACAGCGTCGTGCTGTCGGGCAGGACGAGCGCGGGCCGCCGCGCGCCCTGCTCCCTGAGGTGGTCCAGGGTCTCGCGGACCGCCGCCCCGGTGTCGACGTCCACCCAGTACGCCCCTGCCCTGCCCTCGACCGAGGCATCGCTGAAGACGGGGATACGGGCGGCGAGCAGCTCCTCGACGACGGCGTCGTCGGCGACCGGATCGGCGACGATCACCGCTTCGAACGGCAGATCGGCCCACTCGCTCTGCAGCGAGCCCGCCGGCAGCATCACGAGCGCGTATCCGCGCCGGAGTGCCGCCGCGGCGACGGCGCTGGTCAACTGGGCGAAGTACGGCGACTCCAGATAGGTCCACGGCCGTGCCGCGAACTCCCCCACCACGTAACCGATCAGCCGGGCCCGTCCCGCGCGCAGCTGGCGCGCGGTGGCGTTGGGCCGGTATCCCATCCTGCGCGCCGTCTCCCTGGCCTTCTCCCGTACGGCCGGGGAGAGCCGTCCCGTGCCGTTGAGCGCGGCCGAGACGGTCGTCTTCGAGAGGCCCGCCTCCCGGGCCACGTCAACGAGACGGACGCGGGGCTGCACGGGGCGCGAGGGGGTCGGCGAGGCGTGCCCGCCGTGCCTCGGAGCATCGGTCATGTGCTGATGCTGCCACCCCTTTGACCTCGGCAGAACCCCTCCCGCAAAGTCCCGCAAAGCCTTGTGCGGGAACGTTCCCGCATCAATACTCGCTCCATCCCCCAGCGCCCGTCACTACACCCGTAAAGGGGTGGGTCTCCTTGCGCATGTCCAGAGCCACCGCACTGCTCGTCTGTTCCGCCGCCGTCGCGGCCACCACCGCCGGGTGTTCCGGCGCGACCGGTGCCGGATCCGGCGGCGGCGACTCCGCCTACACCGTCACCCCCACCTCCCCCGCGGCGCGGGGAGCGCTCGACTCCCTCACCTGGTCGCTGTACGCCGAGCCCTACACGCTCGACTACGCGCTCGCCTACGACTACCCGCCGAACACGGTGCTCGCCAACGTGTGCGAGCAACTGCTGCGGGTCACCCCCGACTTGAAGATCGAGCCCGGGCTCGCGGAGAAGTACGCCAACCCCGACCCGAAGACCTGGGTCTACAGCCTGCGTCCCGGCGTGACGTTCCACGACGGCACGCCCATGACCGCCGATGACGTGGTCGCCTCCCTCAAGCGCCACATGGACCCGGCCACCGGCTCCCCGTGGGGATCGGCGTTCAAGAACGTCGCCTCGATCGCCAAGAGCGGTCCGCTGGAGGTGACGATCAAGCTCACCAGGCCCGACGTCCTGCTCAACGAGCTCCTTGCCGCGTCCCCCGGCACCGTCGAGAGCGCCGCCTTCCTCGCGAAGGCCGGCAAGGACTACGGCGGCCCCAAGGGCAAGGTGAACTGCACCGGCCCGTACGCGCTCGACAACTGGGCCCAGGGCGACAGCGTGACCCTCAAGAAGTACCCGGCGTACTGGGACAAGGCCCTGGCCCCGAAGACCGGCACCGTGAAGTTCACCTTCATCGAGGACCCGGCCGCCCGTACCAGCGCCTTCCTGTCGGGCACGGCCGACGGCGGGTACATGGTGCCCTCGTCCTCGCTGGGGCAGCTGCGCAACACCCCCAAGGGAAAGGTGTACTTCGGCCCCAACACCGCGGCGGCCGACCTCGCTGTCCTCGACTTCGAGGGCACGCTCGGCGACCTCAAGGTCCGCCAGGCCCTCTCCATGGCCCTCGACCGGAAGAACATCGTCAAGGCCGCGGCCGGCGGCATCGGCGTCCCGGCCAAGGCCCCCACCGCACAGGGCGCTTGGGCACTCGTACCGGAGAAGACGGAGGGCTACTTCAAGGCCCTGCCGGAGCCGGTGTACGACGTGGCCGCCGCGAAGAAGCTGATCGAGGAGGCCGGTGCCACCGGTCGCAAGGTCACCCTCGTCACCAGCACGCTCGCCCCGGAGATCAGCGTCGTGGCCAACGCCGTCCAGGCTGCCGGCCGGCAGATCGGGCTCGATGTCCAGCTGAAGTCCGTCGCCCCGGAGGCGTACAGCAGCATCTTCGTCGACCCGACCGCCCGCAAGGGCCTGGACCTGGTCATCACCAACGGGTACGACAGCACGCCCGATCCTCTGGAGTTCTACCAGTACCTGCGCACGGGCGACTTCGGGAACTACGGCAACTGGTCGAACCCTGAGTACGACGCCGCCTTCGACAGGGCGAACGCGGAGCCCGACCCGGCCCGCCGGGCGGACCTGACCGCCGAACTCCAGAAGATCGCCGTGCGCGAGCTGCCCGTCATCCCGCTGTACGAAGCGCCCTTCTCGGTCTTCCTCGGCAGCCGGGTGACGGGCGCGCCGACCGGGATCGCGCAGCTGTACTACCCGTGGGCCGCGACGATCGGGGCCGCTCGGTCATGACGCGCCCTCTCAAGACGCGCAATCTCACGACGCGCAATCTCACGACGCGCCATCTCACGACGCGCTTCCCCATGACGCGCTATCTGGCAGGCCGGCTCGCCGGCCTGGCGACGGTGCTGCTCGTGACCTCGGTCGTGGTCTTCGCCACCGTCCACCTCGCGCCCGGCGACCCGGTGTCCTTCCTGCTCCACGGCCGCCCGGCGACCCCGGAGACGGTCGAAGCGCTGCGCGCCCAGTACCACCTGGACGACCCGCTTCCGGTCCAGTACGGGAAGTGGCTGGGCGGGGTCCTGCACGGCGACTTCGGCCGCTCCTCGCAGTTCCACCAGGACGTCGGCTCCCTGATCGGCTCGCGTCTGCCGGGCACGGCGGTGCTCGTCGGGTACGCGGCGCTGCTCGTCGCCGTCCTCGGCGTGTCCGCCGGCGTCCTGGCCGCCCTGCGGCCCGGGGCGGTGGACCGGGCGGTGCTGCTCGGCACCGGAGTGGCGACGGCGACGCCCTCGTTCGTCAGCGCCATCGCGCTCGTCTCGCTCTTCTCCGTCCAACTGGGCTGGCTTCCCGGGCCCGGTGGCACCCCCGAGACCTTCGGCGACCGGGTCTACCACCTGACGCTGCCGGCCTTCGCGCTGGCGATCACCTTCGCCGGTCTGCTCGCCCGGGTGACCCGGTCGGCGATGCTCGACGAACTGGGGCGCGAGCACGTCGAGGTGGCGCGCGCCCGCGGGGTCGCGGGCGGCGCCGTCGTCCGCCGGCATGTGCTGCGCAACGCCCTGGGCCCGATCGTCACCGTCGGCGGCACCATGCTCGCCGGTCTGCTGATCAGTACGTCGATCGTCGAGACCGCCTTCAACGTGTCCGGCGTCGGCTCGCTGCTCGTGCAGTCGGTGACGGCCAAGGACTTCGCCGTCGTCCAGGCGATCACCCTGCTGAGCGTGACGGCGTTCGTCCTCGTCAATCTGGCCGTCGACCTGCTCGCCCCGCTCGTCGACCCCCGGCTCTCGCTCCACGGGGAGGCGTCCCGATGACCACCACCGCCTCCCCGGCGTCCGGCGCGCTGCGCCGCCGCCCCGGGCTGCGCGCGCTGCGCATCTTCGGGCAGGGCCCGCTGTTCACGGCCTCGGTCGCCGTCCTCGCGGCGCTCGTCCTGGTCGCCGTACTGGCTCCCGTACTCGCGCCGTACGATCCCGAGGCGCTCGACCTGTCGGCGAGCCTGGTGGGCACCGGCGGCGACCATCTCCTCGGCACCGACCAGTCGGGCCGGGACATCCTGTCGCGGCTGCTGCACGGCGCGCGGACGGGGCTGCTCGGACCGCTGCTCGTGGTCGGCGTCTCGACGCTCCTCGGCACGCTGCTCGGTCTCGCCGCCGCCTGGCGCGGCGGCTGGGCGGACGCGGTGCTGTCCCGCTCGATGGACATGGCCTTCGCGATCCCGGGGCTGCTGCTCGCGATCCTGCTCGTGGCGGTCCTCGGCTCGGGCATGACCGCGCCCGTGATCGCCATGGCGGTGGCGTACACGCCGTACGTGGGGCGGCTGGTGCGCGGGATCGCCCGCCAGGAGAAGGCCCGTCCGTACATCGAGTCGTACCGGGTGCAGGGCTGGTCGGGCCTGACGATCTGTCTGCGCCACCTGCTGCCCAACATCGCGCCGACCGTGTGCGCGCAGTCCGCGATGAACTTCGGGTACGCCCTGATGGACCTCGCCGCGCTGTCGTTCCTCGGGTTCGGTGTGCAGCCGCCCACGGCCGACTGGGGAGCCATGATCAACGAGGGCCAGGCGGCGCTCCAGCAGGGGGCCATGCTGCCCGCGCTGGCGCCGTCGGTGTGCGTCGTCCTGGCCGTGGTGGCGTTCGGCATCGTCGGCGAGGGCCTCGCCGACCGGATCGCGAAGCGGGAGCGATGAGCACGATGACATCTGCTGTCCTGGAGATCGACGGGCTCGGGGTCCGGCTGCCGGGCGGTCAGGCGGCCCGGCCCATCCTCGACGGTGTCTCGCTCCGCGTCGCGGCCGGCGAGACGGTCGGCCTGGTCGGCGAGTCCGGGTCGGGCAAGTCGGTGGCGTGCCGCAGCGTGCTCGGCCTGCTGCCGCCCAAGGCCCGGACCACCGGTGAGGTACGGGTCGGGGGCCGCGACGTCCTGACGATGGACCGGACGGAGCTGACCCGGCTGCGCGCCCGGCAGGTCGCGATGATCTACCAGGATCCGCGCGCCTCGGTGAACCCGCTGCGCCGCGTCGGCGACTTCCTCACCGAGGGTCTGCGCGGTGCCGGCACCCCCGCGGCGGCGGCGCTCGCCCGGGCCGAGGAACTCCTCGACGCCGTGGGCATCCGCGATCCGCGGGGCGCGCTGTGCCGCTATCCGCACCAGTTCTCCGGCGGCATGCTCCAGCGGGTGGTGATCGCGGCGGCGCTCGCGGGCGAGCCGGAGCTGCTGGTGGCCGACGAGCCGACCACGGCGCTCGACGTCACCACGCAGGCCGAGATCATCGCGATCCTCACCCGGCTCCAGGCGGAGCGCGGCACCGGCATGCTCTTCGTCACCCATGACCTGGAGCTGGCGTCGGCGACCTGCGACCGGGTGTACGTGATGTACGCCGGCCGGATCGCCGAAACGGCGGACACCGACGCGCTGTTCGACCGGCCGCGCCACCCGTACACGGCGGGGCTGCTCGCCTGCACCCCGCGTATTGAGGCCGAGGCCTCCGCCCCACGGCCCATCCCGGGCCGGCCCGTCTCCCTCGCCGAGGCCCCGCCGGGGTGCGCCTTCGCGGCGCGCTGCGTCCACGCGCAGCCGCGGTGTGTGGCGGAGACACCTGTACTGGCACGCCACGGCGACGGTCTGGCCGCCTGCCACCGCGCGGACGAAGGGATCGCACTGTGACCGCAACCGGGACCGGGCTCGTGGTCGAAGGGCTGTGCAAGCGGTACGGGGACCATCTGGCCGTGGACGACGTGTCGTTCACGTTGGCGCCGGGCGCCTCGCTCGGCATCGTCGGCGAGTCGGGCAGCGGCAAGACGACGACCGTGCGGATGCTCGTCGGTCTGGAGCGGCCCGACGGCGGCCGGGTCCGCATCGGCGGCCGCGACCGCTCGGCGCCGGCCCGCGGGCGGGCCGAACGCCTGGCGCGGGCCCGCGAGATCCAGATGGTCTTCCAGGATCCGTATCTCTCGCTCGATCCGCGGGTGCCGGTGGGCCGCTGCGTCGAGGAGGTGCTGCGCCTGCACGCCCCGATGGAGCGGGGGGCCAGGCAGGCGCGCGTCGCCGAACTCCTCGACCAGGTGGGGCTCGGCGAGCGGGAGGCGGCGGCCCTGCCCGCCAGGCTGTCGGGCGGCCAGCGCCAGCGCGTGGCGATCGCCCGCGCCCTGGCCGCCGAGCCGCGGGTCCTCGTCCTGGACGAGTCGGTGGCGGCCCTGGACGTGTCCATCCAGGCGCAGGTGCTGGAACTCCTGGGCACGATCCGGCGCGAGACGGGCATCGGCTTCCTCTTCGTCACGCACGACCTGGCCGTCGTCCGGCACATCACCGACGAGGTGATGGTGCTCAGGGCGGGCCGGGTGGTGGAGCAGGGCCCCACCACCGACGTACTGGCCGCACCGACCCATCCGTACACCCGCCTGCTGCTCGACTCCGTCCCCCGCCGCGGCTGGAACCCGTCCCTGGCCGCGGCGGACCGCCGGTCCCTGGAGTGACCACGATGCGAAGAGGAGCCAGGCCGGAGAGGTCCGGCCTGGCTCCTCGCCTCATCGGATGTCTCAGTCCAGGTTGTACGGGCGCGGATACGGCCCCGGCTCGAAGCGGGTGTAGCGGGTCGGGGACGACGGATCGGCCCGGTGGGCCGCCGCGTTGAGGGACTCGGGTGAGGTGTCGGGCCAGTGTCCCGTGGCGATCCGCCGCTCCAGGGTGCGCAGGGCGGCGATCTGCTCCCCGGGCGAGAACGTGCAGTGGCCCGCTGCCTCCACGTACGCCTGACGCAGCAGCGGGGCCCGGCCGGCCGCGGTGACGGCCGCGCGGTGGGCGCTCTCCACCCGTACGGGGACCAGGGCGTCGCCCGTGGTGTGGATGTCGAGCTGCGGCTTCGTCAGCTGTCCGGTGAAGGCGATGTTGCGGGCCATGTACGCGACCGCCTCCGGGTCGGCGGAGAGCCGCGGTGCCTGGTCGAGCGCCCGCAGGTCGGCGGTGAGCGAGCGGTCCGCCGCCTTGTACAGGGCCTTGACCTCGGCGTACTGGGCGGAGTGCCGAAGCATCGTCGCGTAGTCGACGCCGGTGTTCCACGACATCGTGCCGCCCGCCCGCACCTCGGCCTCCTGCCGCCAGCGGAAGGCGGGCGCCTGGATCAGCCCCTGGACGGCCCTGAACTGCTGGGCCTCCTGCGCCGCGTGGTCGTCGGGGGCGGGGCGCGGCAGGTCCGGGTCGTTCCAGCCGGGGATCGCGTGCAGCGCGGCGGCGAGCGCGATCTGCGCCCGGCCCTCGGGCGTCCGCTGCGCGTCGGTCACCGCCGCCCCGAGCCGGTCGGCGGCGCGCCCCGCCTCGGCCGCGTCCCGGAATCCGGTGAGCGGGATGTCCGCACCGGGTGCGAGCAGCGTCCTCAGGGCGTACGTGGCGTCGAGCGTGGAGTTCCAGTTGGCCACGCCGCCGTGGACGAGGCCGCACATGGCGAGCGAGCCGTCGACGCGCCCGGGGTGGCGTTCGGCGATCGCGGTGGTGACAAGGCCGCCGTACGACTCGCCCCAGGCGATCGTGCGGCGGGCCTCGCCGACGCGAAGGGTGAACGCGTCGAGCGTGGAGAGCTGGTCGGGCACCGCCTGCTCGACGGCCCACCCGGTGGTCGCGTACGACGAACCGGCCAGCGCGTACCCGCTGTCGAGGAGCAGGGCGCGGGTGGCGTCGTCCGGGGCGTCGGTCGCGGGGTTGGCGGAGCCGGCCGGCCGGTAGCCGTGGCTGAAGAGCAGCACGGTGCCGTTCCAGCGTTCCGGTACGTCGATCTCGTACGCCGCCCCGGAGTCGAGGATCCCGGTCAGGTGACGGGGCGGTGCCGGTGACGGAGTGGCGGCGGTGAGCCCCAGGACCAGGGCGGCGGCAACCGTGGTGGCGGCCGCACCCCGGCGGCGGGAACGCGTGCTGGTCATGGGGCGACTCCTTGCTCGGCCGGGGAGGCGGCGGTCGGGACGGACAGGGAGGTGCGGTGCGTCTCGCCGATGCGCCATACGGCGAGCACGGTGAGCGCGGCGGCGACCAGAAGGAGCAGCGCGACGGGCCCCGTGCCGCCGTACGTGGCGACGAGGGACTGCGCGAGCAGCGGCGACAGGCCGCCGCCGACGAGGGTGGCCGTCTGGTAGCCGAGGGAGGCACCCGTGTACCGCGTCCGCGTGCCGAACAGCTCGGTGAGGAGCGCGGCCAGCGGACCGTACATGATCGACTGGGCGATGCCGTGGCCGATGACGCAGGCCAGGATCAGCAGCCCGGGACGGCCCGAGCCGACGAGCGCGAACACCGGGAACGCGGTGGCCGCCGAGAGGAGCGCGCCGAGGGCGACGACCGGGCGCCGGCCCCAGCGGTCGGACGCGGCGGCCGCCACCGGCAGGACCACGAGCGCGACGGCCGCGGCGCAGGTGACGCCGGTCAGGACCTGTTGCCGGGTGTAGCCGTGGCCGGTGGCGTACGAGATCAGGAACGTCGTCATGACCGACTGGGCGGCGAACGGGGCGATGCCCACCCCGGCCCCGAGCAGCACCGCCCGGGGCCGGCGGAGCACCTCGACCACCGGCGGCCGGCGCCGAGCGGCCCCCCGTGGCCGCTCGGCGCGGAAGAGCGGGCTCTCGGCGACCGAGACCCGGACGTACAGCCCGATCGCGAGCAGCACCACGCTGAGCAGGAACGGGACCCGCCACCCCCAGCTGAGGAAGTCCTCGTCGGGCAGCGTGGACACGGCGGTGACGACGGCGGTCGACGCGAGCGTGCCCGCCGGGGCGCCGAGCTGGGTGAACGCGGTCCACCGGCCGCGCGGTCGGTCCCCGGCGTGCTCGGCGGCCATCAGCGTGGCCCCGCCCCACTCCCCGCCGATCGCGATGCCCTGCACCACGCGCAGCAGGACGAGCAGCACGGGCGCCCACACCCCGATGGCCTCGTACGTGGGCAGCAGGCCGATGAGGAGGCTGCCGGTGCCCATGAGCGTCATCGTCCACAGCATGGACGCCTTGCGGCCGATCCGGTCGCCGAAGTGACCGAAGAGGATGCCGCCGAGCGGCCGGGCGATGTAGCCGGCGGCGAACGTGCCCAGGGCCGCGATGGTGGAGATCGCCGGATCGGCCTCGGGGAAGAACAGCTCGCCGAAGACGAGGGCGGCGACCGTTCCGTAGACCAGGAAGTCGTAGAACTCCACGGCCGAGCCGAGCAGCCCGGACAGTGCCACGCGGCGCAACTGCCGTATGTCTGCGGAGTGTTGCGGAGGAGCGGACATGGCGTACTCCTGGAGGGTGGGGACGGGCGGAGGGTCAGACGTAGAAGCGGGACAGCGAGCGCAGGACGGCGGCCGGCTTGGCGCCGCCCTCGATCTCGACCGTGCCGTCGACCGCGATCTGCACACCGCCGGGGACGTCGTCCACCGAGGCGAGCCGCCCGGCGAGCCGGATGCGGGAGCCCACCGGGACCGGAGCGGGGAAACGGACCTTGTCCAGGCCGTAGTTGACCTTCGTGGCGACTCCCTGGACGTCGAGCAGACCGGTGAAGAGGGGGATGAACAGGGAGAGCGTCAGATAGCCGTGGGCGATCGGCGCGCCGAACGGGCCGGCGGCGGCGCGCTCGGGGTCGGTGTGGATCCACTGGTGGTCGTCGGTGGCGTCGGCGAAGGTGTCGATGCGCTGCTGGGTGATCTCCAGCCAGTCGCTCGTGCCGAGGTCGCCGTCGTTCTCCGCGGCGAGCTTCTTCAGCGCGTCGATGCCGTGCACAGTGATGGTCATGCGGGGTTCTCCTCGGAGTTCGTGAGGCCGTGGATGCGGCGGAGTTCGGGCTTGCGGAGCTTTCCGGAGGCCGTGCGCGGCAGTACGTCGGTCACGACGGCCGTCTTCGGGATCTTGTACGGGGCAAGGCGCCCGGCGAGCGAGGCGAGGACGGCGTCCGTGTCGAGCTCGACGCCCGGGTGCGGCACGAGCACGGCGCGCGGTACCTCGCCCCACTTGGCGTCGGGGACGCCGATGACGGCGCACTCGGCGACGTCGGGGTGGGCGAGCAGCGCGTCCTCGACCTCGGCCGGGTAGATGTTCTCGCCGCCGGAGATGATCATGTCCTTGATCCGGTCGGTGATGGTCACATAGCCGTCGGTGTCGGCACGGGCGGCGTCGCCGGTGTGCAGCCATCCGGCGCCGAGCGCGGCGCCGCTCGCCTCGGGCAGCCCCCAGTAGCCGGACATGACGTGCGGGCCGCGTACGAGCACCTCGCCGGTCTCGCCGGGCGCCGCGTCGCTCCCGTCGGGGCGTACGACGCGGACGTCGGTGAAGAAGTGCGGGACGCCCGCGGAGCCGGCCTTGCTGACGACGTGCTCGGGGTCGAGGAACAGCACCCCGGGCGAGGCCTCCGTCAGCCCGTATCCCTGCTGGAAGACGAGACCCCGCTCCTGGTAGGTGGAGATGAGCCGGCCGGGGACGGGCGAGCCGCCGCAGTTGAGCGTGCGCAGCGACGACAGGTCGGCGTCCGTCCAGCGGGGCGAGCGGGACATCAGGTCGTACATGGTGGGCACGCCGAACATCGCGGTGATGCGGTGGCGTTCGACCAGGTCGAGGGTGGCGTCCGCGTCGAAACGCCCCACCAGGACGCAGGTGCCGCCCTTGAGCAGGACGGGCAGGGCCAGCATGTTGAGGCCCGCGGTGTGGAACAACGGGGCGGTGACCAGGGCCCGTTCGTCGGCGCGCAGTTCGGTGTCGATCAGGACGTTGACGGCGTTCCAGGTGAGGTTGGCATGCGTGAGCATGGCGCCCTTGGCGCGGCCCGTGGTTCCCGAGGTGTACATGATGATGCAGACGTCGTCCCCGGAGACCGGCTCGTCGGGCGGGGAGGCGCCGGTTGAGGAGGAGATCAACTCCTCGTAATCTTCCCCCACTTGAACGCGGCGGACCGATCCGACAGTGGTGCCGTCCGCGCATCCCGGAGCGTGCACCAGGGTGTGCGTGCCCGAGTCGGTGAGCTGGTGGTCGATCTCGGGCGGCGCGAGGCGGGTGTTGAGCGGCACGAAGACCGCGCCGAGCAGTCCGGCGGCGAACAGCGTCTCCAGGAACGACGGATGGTTCGGACCGAGGTAGGCGATCCGGTCGCCGCGGCGCACGCCCCGCGCGCGCAGCGCGGCCGCAAGCCGCGAGACACGGTCGTGCAGCTCGGCGTAGGTCAGGGAGGTCCCCTGGTGGATCAGGGCGGTGCGGTCCGGGGTCTTGCGGGCCCGGCGTGCGGGCCACGAGCCCAGGCCCATGTTCGTACCCTTGTGATGCATCTGGGGCGGCCCTTCAGACGAGCCCGAGCAGCCGGGCGGCGTTCTCCTTGAGGATCTTGGGGCGGACCTCGTCCCTGATCGCGAGCTTGTCGAAGTCGGCGAGCCAGCGGTCCGGGGTGAGGACGGGGTAGTCGGAGCCGAAGAGGACCTTGTCCTTCAGCAGCGTGTTGGCGTACCGCACGAGCTGCGGCGGGAAGTACTTCGGGGACCAGCCCGAAAGGTCGATGTGCACCCCGGGCTTGTGGGTGGCGACGGCCAGGGCCTCGTCCTGCCACGGGAAGGACGGGTGCGCCAGGATGATCTTGAGGTGGGGGAAGTCGGCGGCGACGTCGTCGACGTGCAGCGGGTTGGAGTACTTCAGCCGGATCCCACCGCCGCCGGGGACTCCGGCGCCGATGCCGGTCTGGCCGGTGTGGAAGAGCGCGATGGTGCCGGTCTCTTCGAGCACCTCGTACAACGGGTAGGCGAGCGAGCGGTCGTCGGGGAAGAAGCCCTGGATGCTCGGGTGGAACTTGAAGCCCCTGACCCCGTACTCCTCGACCAGCCTGCGGGCCTGGCGGACGCCCGCCCTGCCGCGGAAAGGGTCGACGGAGGCGAAGGGGATCAGTACGTCGGAGTTGGCCGCCGCGGCCTCGGCGATCTCCTCGTTCGGGACCGGCGGGGTGCCGGTCGCGGACTCGGCGTCGACGGTGAAGACCACGGCGGCCATGTTCCGCTCGCGGTAGTACGCGGCCATCTCCTGGACGGTCGGCCTGCGCTCGCCGGCGACCTTGAAGTACGCGGAGGAGGCGTCGTTCAGTTCGTCCGCCAGGGAGGCGTGGCCCTGGGCGGAGACCTCGGCGTGGGTGTGGACGTCGATGGCGACGAGGGCGTCGAGGTTCATCGGGTCTCCGCCGGGGCCGGAACCTTGGGGGCGGGGATGCCCACGGTCTGCGGGCTCGCTCCGACAGAGGTGTGCCACGCGGTGGCGATCGCGTCCGGGGTCCAGCCGCCGTCCGCGTACGCCGAGGCGACCTCCTGCGGGTGCGACCAGAGGGTCAGCCGGTCGCCTCCGATGCCGATGCACTGACCCGTCACGTCGCGGGCCGCGTCCGAGGCGAGGAAGGGCACGAGCGCGGCGCAGTCCTCGACGGTGCCGAAGCCCTCGCCCTTGCGCAGGAGGTCCGGCAGCGGCTCGCCCCGCTCGCGCAGCGCCGCGATGTGCGGCGCGAAGGCGGGGATGGTCTCCGTCATGGCGGTGGCGGCGACCGGCACGATCGCGTTGACGGTGATGCCCGCCTTGGCCAGCTCCATGGACCAGGTACGCGTCATGGCGGCGATACCGGCCTTCGCGGCGGCGTAGTTGGTCTGCCCGAAGTTGCCGCGCTGGCCGGCGGGCGAGCCGACGAGGACGAGTCGGCCGCCCTCGCCCTGCTCGCGCATGCGCACGGCGGCGGCGCGGGCGCAGGTGAAGGTGCCCTTGAGGTGGGTGGTGACGACGGCGTCGAAGTCGTCGTCGGTCATCTTCCACAGCACGCGGTCGCGCAGGATGCCGGCGTTGGTGACCATCACGTCGAGCCGGCCGAACTCCGCGACGGCCCGGTCGACCAGGCGCTGGGCGGCCTCGGCGGTGCCGACGGCGACGGCCTCGGCGACCGCGTCGCCGCCGCCCGCCTTCCCCGCCTTCCGTACGGTCTCGGCGGCCTGCTCGGCGGTCTCGGCGTCGAGGTCGTTCACGACGACCCGGGCTCCGGCACGGGCCAGCGCGGTGGCGTAGGCAAGGCCGAGGCCGCGGCCGGAACCGGTGACGACGGCGACCTTCCCGCGCAGGTCGACGTGCGGGGACGGGAGGGGAGCGGGAGAAGACACAGGTGTCCCTTCGAGAGGAGTCTCCTGGCAGGAGGCGTCGTTGATGGGTCGACCGAATGGAAGCTAGGACCAATAATTGTTGACGTCAATAGTTGTCGCATGGGTCGACCATGGCGCATCCTGGGGCCATGAACCTGGCGATGGACTCCGACGAACCGTGGATGCGCTCGCTCCACTCCGACACCGGCTACCTGCTCTACCGGCTGGGGCTGCGCTCGGGACAACTCTTCAACGCGGCGCTCCAGGAGTCCGGCGTACGCCTGCGCCACTACGCCGTGCTGCGCTACCTCTCCACCGTCGAGGGCGCCCTGCAACGGGAGTTGAGCACGAACCTCGGCTACGACCCGAGCGCGATCGTCAGCCTCGTGGACGACCTGGAACGCCTGGGCTTCGTGGAGCGCCGCCCGGCCCCCGGCGACAGGCGCAGCCGGATCGTCGTCCTGACCGCCGACGGCGGCGCGTTCCTGCGGGACACCGACCGGACGAGCCGCGGCGTGACCGACGAACTGACCGCGCCGCTCGACGACGACGAACGCAAGGTCTTGCACGACCTGTTGCTGCGCATGGCGGGCGAGGAGTGAGGTGGCGCCCACTCACCCCAGCCTGACGACCGCCTTGTGCGTGGCGGCCAGCGTCCCCGGGGTGATCCGCAGGGTGATCGCGGAGCCCGTGGTCAGCACCTGGACCGTGGCGTCCTTGGACACCACCGACGGCACGGGGCGGTTCCACGTCAGGTCGATCGTCGCCCCGTCGCGCAGGGGGCCCGAGACGCAGATCGTGGCGGTCGTACCGGACTCACGGATCAGTACGGACGCGGGCGCGCCGGCCGTGACGTCGCCGACCGTGCCGGCGAGCCAGAAGTTGACGCCGGTGAAACCGAGCGCGGGGACCCGTACGCCCTGCTGCTCGTTGGCGTTGGCGAGGACCGTGAGCCACCCCGTGTCGGCCGCGCGCGCCGCCGTCTCCGCCTGGCTCGCGCCCGGCATCAGGACGTACGAGTAGGCCGCCCACGTCGGATCGGTGCCGTGGTCGAACCAGAGCGTGAGGTACCGGCGCGTGTACGGACTGGTCACGGCCCCCTTGTTGATGTCCGACCAGGCGCCCGTGCGGGCCTGGCGCAGGGCCTTCAGCGCGCCGGCGCCGCCGGGGAAGACATAGCCCGCGAAACCGGCGAGATGGGCCCACCGGGCGCCCGTGAGGGTGGCGCTCCAGCCGAGCGCCGTGGACTGCGCGGCGCCGTCGACGGTGAAGGCGTGGACTCCCGTCTCGCCGAGATTGCGGTTCTCCACGACCGACTCGACACCGGTGCCGTCGCGGCCGTGGATCCCCGCGCCCAGACAGACGATCGCGTCGTCCAGGAAGAACCAGGACTTCTTGGCCAGGAGCGTGGACGACAGCCCCTTGAGGTACTGCCCCACGGCCGCGTACGTGCCGTCCGTCGTCCCGCCGACCCAGCGCACATCGGGCCGGGCCGCGCCCCAGACCCCGCCTTCGCCGTCGGCGAGCGGCTTGCGCGAGGCGGTGGTGCCGGGCAGCCGGTAGGGGTCGACGGTCGGCCAGAAGTGGTCGCTGTACTGCCCGTTGGCGAAGTCGTCGCCCCACCAGTAGAGCATTCCCGAGCCGCTGTGCCAGGCGCGCAGGTTCTCGCCGTTGCCGTTCTCGTAGTACGTGATCCGGTTCGACGCCATGGAGAGCGACGCCGCCCACCCGGCGCGCCGGTGCACGGCCCGGTCCATGGCGGGGAAGAGACGGTGCCCGGACGGCTCGGGGCTCGCCGCGGCCGTGCCGTCCTGGACGGCCTTGAGGCGGGCGAGCGCGGCGACACCGAGCGCCGGGTCGGCGAGCAGCGGGCTGTAGTAGTCGCGCGCGATCCAGCCCTTGACCATGCCGTCCCAGCGGGCCTTCTCGGCGGCCGACGCGCTCTGCGCGAGCAGCGCGACGCACGCGATGATCCCGTGTCCGCGCAGATGGTCGTCCTGGCGTACGCCCCTGGTGTCCGTCTTCTGCACGCCGCGGCTGATCGCGCGCCCCGCGACGGCGTCCATGGCCAGGCCGTTGAAGAGGAAGGGCGCGTAGGCCCTCTCTACGGAGTCGAACACCACCTGCCGGCCGCTGTCGGTGACCTCCCACGCCGAACCCTTGAGCAGGGCGAAGAGCATCGAGAGCCCGCCGAGCATGACGGCACCGTACGAGGCCGCGTAGGGGACGTAGGTGTGCTGGATGAAGCTGCCGTCGGCGTGGAGCCCGTCGCCGGACGTGACGTACGGGAAGACCGGTGAGAGAGCGTCGCGGGCCAGGGCCAGCTTCGCGGAGGACTTTCCGACGACTCCGCGGAGCGCGAGGACCCGGCAGAGGTCGACGCGGTTGGCGCCGGTGGAGGTGCCGGTGTAGCTCGCGACGGCGCTGTCGGGGACGAAGTGGTCGACGGCGGCGCAGTGTTCGGCGATACGGGCGGCGCCGAGGACGTCGTACAGCAGGACGTCGATGTCGAGCAGCGCCTGCGGGATGCCGATCTGCCAGCTGTACCAGTTGCCGTAGCGGACCTGGGTCGCGTTGTACGCCTGGTCGTGGAGGTGGTCGAGACCGGCGAGGATCTCGGCGCGCAGGGTCGCGTCGCCGGTGAGTCCGGTACCGGGCTGTGCGTACGCCTCGGTGAGGGTACGGAGCCGGTTGTAGCTGGTGTTGAGGTTGCCCGAGTACGTGTACGACTCGGCGTCCGTGTCCGGTTCGGGGTCGGCGTACGGCAGGTCCGGCCAGAGGGAGCCGTTCGCCGGGGCCATGGCGGAGCGCAGGTCGCGGGCGGTCGCGCCGAGCGCGGCGAGCTTCGAGGCGAAGGGCTCGGCGGTCGGCACGACGTCGGTGCCGAGGAGCAGGTCGCGCCATGTCAGGCGCAGGGTGTCGTACGCGTCGGCGGCGTGCGCGGGTGTCGCGGCGGCCGGTATCGCGAGCGGGGCGACGACGGCGGCGCCGAGGGCCGCGCGCAGCAGACCTCGGCGGGACGGGGAGGAGGGCATGGGGGAGGAACCTCCGGAGGACGGGCGCCCGGGCGGTCGGCGCGGTGGCGGACAGCATGCCCGGGCCAGAAAGCGATTTCTAGCCCTTGGTGGCCGGGATCCACCGCCGAGACGTCCGCGCCCTAAGCCGGCCGCGTCGACGTCAGGACGCCTATCTTGTCGATCCGGTGCTCGGGGTTGCCCTGGGCATCCCGCCAGAAGTTGCCCGCCGCGTCGTCCTCCGGCGTCGCGCACGTGGAGAGGGTGATCATGGCTCGTGTGGGCTTCTCCCCCGGCTCACCCGGCACGGCGGCCCGCTGCTCGGCGAGCGAGCGGTCCGAGCGGAAGGACGTGGTCCGCGTCTGGACTATCTCGTACGTGTAGACCGTGCCCCGGGCGGTGACATGCACCAGGTCCCCCACATCGACCGCAGGCAGGTCACGCAGCGGCCCGCCGGCGGAGAGCCGGTGGGCGGTCACCAGATAGTTGCCGATGTCTCCGGGCCCGACGCCCCCGCGCTCGCCGTAGGGGCTGGCGGCCATGCCGCGGTCCTGGATCCGGGTTCCCGCCCGGTCGTCGGTCGTGCCCTCGTACGGCACGACATCCAGCGCTTCGATCCCGATCGACGGTATGGACACCTTCGCTGCGACGGGAGCGACGGGAGGCCGGGGTGTGGGCGCCGACGGCGAGGGCGGCGGCGCGACCGCCGACGACGGGCCGGGAACAACAGCAGTCGCACCGCCCGCACCGCGGACACCGGGAAACGTACCGTCCGCACCACGGACCGCGGCCGTCGTACCCTCCGCGCCGCGCACACCGGCAGGCGTACCGCCCGCGCCGCCGCCGCGCAGAGCGACGCCCGCGGCCACCGCGACGACGGTGATCACGGCGGCGGCAGCGAGCACGGCGCGGGCGCCCCGGACTCCGGACAGGCCCTTGCGCAGGGGCCCACGA
The DNA here is from genome assembly GCF_055563935.1 of Streptomyces sp. NPDC029169. Classification (NCBI taxonomy): domain Bacteria; kingdom Bacillati; phylum Actinomycetota; class Actinomycetes; order Kitasatosporales; family Streptomycetaceae; genus Streptomyces; species Streptomyces sp. NPDC029169. Next base: position 86,257 of record NZ_JBVHXA010000006.1, on the reverse strand, counting down.
CGGTTGGCACCCATACGCCAAGGATCGCCCACCCGACACGCCCCGGCACCTGCGGCCGGTCAGCCGACGCGATCCCCGGGCGCCACGCGGTGGACCTCCAGGCCGGGGGCCGTGAGCAGTTCGGCGATCAGGGCCTCCGAGCCGCAGACGTACGTGCTCACCAGATCGACGTCCCCGCCCACGCACCAGGCCCGGTCTTCCGGCCACCACAGATCCGGGAGTTCGTCGAACGAGTCGACCAGCTCGGGGGACACGACGTCGGCCAGCGCTCCCGACAGCAGGATCTCGTCCCGTCCCGGGGTCGGGAAGGTCGGGATCCCGGGCCACTCACGGCGGCCGTACCCCTCCCACAGCCCGAACCAGCACCGCTCCGGCGTGTCCGTGTGCAGGGCCAGTACGGGAATCAGTTCCCGCGCCACGTCGCCTGGCGTGGGGCCTTCGGCCGGGTGCTCGTCCCACACCCCGGGCAGGCCGTACACCTCGTCGTTCTGGTAGAACCAGTCCACGCCGATCACCTCGTGCCAGTCCGTCAGCGCCCGGACGCTCCGCCCGTAGGCGGCGGCGACGGTCTCCCAGCGCACGGGGCGCTCGTCGAGGCTCGCGGGGTGCAGCACGCGCGCGTAGGCGGCGAATCCGGGTGCGGCGACACCGCTCACGGTCCCGAACTCACCGTGTCCGAGCCGCCGTTCGGTCAGCCGGCGCGCAGGCCCGAGGTCCGTCCGCTCGACGCGCAGACGCCCGTACAGGCCGGCATCCGGCCTCTCCTCGCTCACGCGCCACCCCCGCCGTTTCGACGTCCGCCGAGGCAGACGTCCGCCAGGGCAACGGTCAGCGTAGCCGCGCGGCGAGGGCCCAGCGGCCGTACAGAGCGCGTACATACTCCGTCCAGAGAGCCCCTTGCAGAATGGCAGCGCCCGCCACCCATGCGGCCCCCGCAAGAACGATTCGCCGCAGCACGAGCAACGGCAGGCCTTCCGTCGTCCTTCCCGGCGACGGTGCACAGACCGCGCGTCGGAAATCTGATTCGTCCAGTGAATCCAAGGGGAAACACATGCCAGAAGTCGGCGGCTCCAAGGGTCTGACCGTACCCGATGACCCGTTTCTGTCCACCGTGGACAGGGTGTGCGCATGGCTCGGTTCCGCGCCTGAGAAGGTCGACGCCCTGTCGGGCGGCGAGCGGAGCCGCGTCCTGGGCGAGGTGGCCGACATCAACGCCGCTGCGGCCGCGGGCGACAGCGGCGCCCTGTACGCACAGCAGTACCTCCTCGACCGGATCTACCAGCTGTACACGAAGATCCCGCAGCGGCAGAACGCCGAGGGATCGGTCGTCGTGTACGAGATAGCCCGGCTCCTCGAGACCGCCACCGCGGCCGCGCAGGACCGGCTGATCGAGCCGGGGCTGCTCGAAGAGGCGCCCACGGAGGCGCGGGAGTACCTGTCCTGGCTCAAGAACACGGCCCGGAGCCACCGGGTGTACAAGCACCCGTACTACCACGAGTTCATCCGCAACGAGGCCACCCACGACGACCTGCGGAACTACGTGATGCAGGAGTCGGTCGTGGACGGCCGCTTCGACGACCTGCTCGCCATGATGCAGGTGGGCACCGCCGGCGCGGCCAAGATGGAGATCGCCGCCAACTTCTGGGACGAGATGGGCAATGGCGACCACGCCCAGGTGCACACCCATCTCTTCAACAAGATCTACGAGGTCTTCGAGATCTCGGAGGACGAGCTGAGCCGCTCGCTCACCGCGACCTCGCTGCTCAACGGCAACCTCGCGGTCATGCTGTGCCGCCACCGCGCCCTGTACGCGGAGGCCGTGGGCTTCCTCGGCATGACCGAGTGGATGGCGCCGGACCGGTTCGTCCAGGTCGTGCACGCCTGGGAGCGCCTCGGTCTGCCCGAGGTCGGCATCACCTATCACAAGCTGCACATCACGATCGACTCCCAGCACGCGCAGGGCTGGTTCCACAACGTGGTGCTGCCCGCCGCCGAATCCGCGGACATGCGGCGCGCCATCGCCCGCGGCATCCTCTGGCGGCTCAACTCCTCTGCCGCCTACCTGGACGAGCGCATGCCGTCCGTCGCCGCCTGACGTCCGACGACATCACCTTTTCTGGAGGAGAGACCATGGCCCTTGGCAGCGAACGCTTCGCCATCATCGACCTGCCCGATGTCTCGGCCGACATCCTGCCCAGCTACGACGACTGCCCGGTCGACGAGTACATGGGCAACGGCACCCGCTTCAAGCGGTTCTCGCAGTACCGCCTCCGCCCTGAGGGCAGTGACGGGTGGTCGTTCGAGCGTCTCGCGCACCGCGACTACACGACGTACAAGAAGTTCAACTCGGTCGGTGGCGGCATCCGCCGCGTCTACGAGCCGATCAAGGTGGACTTCACGCCGCTGATCGAGCACGGCGTCCGTGAGCTCGGTCTCGACCGGTCCGAGGACTGGCAGATCAACGTCCACCAGAACCGGACCCGCGCCGACGGCGGCACGCCGGGCCCGCTCACCCCGGAGGGCGTGCACCACGACGGGCACGAGTTCGTGATGATCGCGATCCTCAACAAGGTGAACGTCGCCGGCGGCCAGACCCGTCTGTGGAACCCGGGGGCGGACGAGCCCTTCTGGACCGGGACGCTGGAGCCGGGGCAGGCGGTCCTCCTGGACGACCGGGCGCTGGCCCATGACGTCACCGACGTGCTCTCCGCCGACGGCGGCCCCGGCCACCGGGACATCGTCATCGTCGCGTTCTCCCGGTGGGCGGAGAAGTGGTACGGCGAGGAGCACGACGCCGCCGCGCTCTCCGAGCAGTGAACCCGGGCGCCGCCCCGGGGTGAGGCACCACGCCTCGGGGCGGCGCCGCGCCCCGCAGCCAAGGGAGATCATCCGTGATCGACTTCTTCAAATACCAGGCAGCAGGCAACGACTACTTGGTGATCGACCCCCGTCACACCGACTTCCCCGTGACCCGTGAGGCGATCCGGCTGGTCTGCGACCGGCATCTGGGCATCGGTGCGGACGGAGTCCTCTACGGGCCGCTGGAGCCGCCCCGCCCCGGTGTCCCGGTCTCGCTCGACCTGTACAACTCCGACGGTTCCGACTGCGGCAGGAGCGGCAACGGTCTGCGGATGTTCGCGCTCCACCTCGCCGGGCAGGAGCCCGGCACCTGGGCCGACGGCCGGGAGTTCACCCTTCGTACGGTCGCAGGCGACTGCCCGGTACGGGTCCTCGACGCCGCCGCGGGACGCGTCGAGGTCGGCATGGGGCGGCCCAGCTTCGCCGCCGCCGATCTGCCCCTGCTCCGCGAGGACGGGACCCCGTACGACGGCCGGGCGGTGGACGTACCGCTCACCGTGGACGGCGACGAGCTGACCGTCACCTGTGTGTACAACGGCAATCCGCACACCGTCGTACGGGTGGACGACGCCCCCTCCGCGGAGCTGGCCCGCCGGCTCGGCCCGAGGATCGCCGGGCACCCGCGGTTCCCGGACCGCACCAACGTGCAGTTCATGCGCATGGCGGACCGGTCCGTGATGGAGCTCGAGGTCTTCGAGCGCGGCGCCGGATATGTGACGGCGTCGGGCGCCGGCGCGTGTGCTGCGGTGTCCGCGGCCCGCGAACTGGGGCTCTGCGACAGCCGGGTGGAGGTCAGGATGCCCGGCGGCACTGTGGAGATCAGCGTCGCCGATGACGGCCACGTCACCATGACGGGCGACGCCGAGCAGGTGGCGGCCGGATCCTTCGCGCCCGCCCTGCGCGCGCGGCTCGACCGGACGGCGCCGGCGGGGACCGTACGGTGAGCCCCTCCTCGCAGGCGCGGACGTCGCGCGACTATCCGATCCAGCGGTGGGTGTTCGAGGACGCCGCGGGGCGCTTCGACATCGACCTCGGCGACAGCAACATGCTCCCCGGGCGTCTCGACGCCCTGAAGGTGCCGGCCGGACTGGAACTGGACTACGGACACGACCGGGGCCTCGCCGCCCTGCGCGAGGCGGTCGCCGGCCTGTACGGCGGGTCGCCCGACTCGGTGCTCATCACCCAGGGCGCCCAGCAGGCGCTCTACCTCGTGTACGCGGCGCTGCTGACCCCCGGGTCCCGGGTGATCGCCTTCCGGCCCGGCTGGCAGCAGTCCTGGGACGTGCCGCCCGAGCTGGGCGCCCGGGTCGACCTCGTCGGTTTCCGCCCGGATCTCGGCTTCGACGTCGAGGCCGCCGAGGCGGTGGCCGGGCCGGACGTGCGGCTGATCGTCGCCAACAGCCCGTGCAATCCGACCGGTCGGCGCATCGCGGAGAAGGACCTGCGAGGCCTGCTCGCCCTGGCGTCGCGCACGGGAGCCCATCTGCTGCTCGACGAGGAGTACGCGCTCGACCTCTCGCGCTCGGCGGCCGTCGGCAGCGACCGGGTGATCTCCGTGTCCAGCCTGTCCAAGGTGTACGGCTTTCCCGGGCTACGGGTCGGCTGGCTCTACGGTCCGCCGGCCGTCGTGGAGGGCTGTGCGCGGCGCAAGTTCCTGTCCACCATCTCCAACTCGGTGCTGTGCGAGACGCTGGCCTGCGACGTCCTGGCCCACCGCGAGGACCATCTGCGCGCGTACCACGAGGTCACCGGCCAAGGGCTCGCCCTCGTACGGGACTTCGCCCGGCGCAACGCGGACGCGGTGACCCTCGTGGAGCCCGAGGGCACCCCGTTCGCCTGGCTCTGGCTCACCACCGGGGAGGAGCCGCTGGCGATGTGCCGCAGAGCGCTGGACCTGGGCGTCCTGCTCATGCCCGGCGAGACGCTCGGAGCCAGCGACGGCTTCCGGATCTGCTTCGCGCGCTCCCCCGAGGCCGTGGCCGAAGGACTGAGCCGCGTGGAGCGAGTACTCAGACCCTCCACTCCCCCGGCCGGCCCCGCCGTCCAGGTCCGCTGACCCGCCGGGGCCCTGGCCCCTCAGTGTCCCCCGCCACCGGGGGGCCGCCGCCCCGGCCCGTCAGGAACCCTCAGGTTCCTCCTTTCCGCGACCCCAGGGCGATGCGCCGCGCTGCCCGCCCCGCCCTGCCGTGCCCTTGCTCCGCCCTGCCCTGCTTCGCCCTGCCCTGCCATGCCCCCGAATGGAGTTCTGTGACGATGAGCATGCACACCGCCGAGTCGCGCATCCAACTATCCTTCGGACAGGAACAGTTGTGGTTCCTGGACCAGATGAGCCCCGGAGAGACCACCTACAACGTCCCCGTGGCCTATCGGCTGCGCGGACCGCTCGACACGGCCGCCCTGGAAGGCGCGCTCAACCTGCTCGTGAAGCGCCACGAGCAGCTCCGGGTCACCTTCCACGCGGCGGACGGCGTCCCGTACCAGGTCGTCTCGCCGGCCGAGGACCGGGCGCTGCCGGTCCGGGACCTCTCCGAGCTGGCCCCGGAGGAGGCCGAGAGCGCGCTGCGCGAGGCGCTGCAGACCGAGGCGGACACGCCGTTCGACCTGGCCGCGGGGCCGATCTCCCGGTTCCAGCTGTTCCGGCTGGCCCCCGATCACCACGTGCTCAGCCTCAGCTTCCACCACATCGTCACCGACGGCTGGTCCGGCGGTGTGATCAGCCGTGAGATCTCCCAGGCCTACGGCGACCTGGCCGCGGGCCGTGCGCCTGCGCTGCCCGAACTGTCCATCGGCTACGGCGATCACATCAAGCGGCAGCGCAAGCAGCGGGCCGACGGCGTGTGGGAGGAGGAGCTGAAGTTCTGGGAGGAGCGGCTGGCCGGCCTGGAGGCGCTCGAACTCCCCGCCGACCGGCTCCGGCCGGCGGAGCCCACGCAGAACGGCGAGACCTTCGTGGTCGACTTCCCGGCCGAACTGCTCACGAAGGCACGGGCCTTGGCCCATGAGCAGGGCGCCTCCCTGTACATGGTGGTGGCCGCGGCCCTGAACGTCGTACTGAGCCGGTACAGCGGTCAGAACGACATCGCCCTCGGGGTGCCCATGCTCGGCCGCACCGACCCCGAACTCGAAGACGTGGTCGGTCTGTTCATCAACATGACGGTGCTGCGGTGCGACCTGTCGGGCGGTGTCACGTTCACCGAGCTGCTCGAGCGGATCGCCGACGCGAACCTCGACATGTACGACAACCAGGACGTGCCGTTCGACCACGTCGTGGACCGCGTGCAGACGACCCGGGACGCGGGACGCAACCCGCTCTTCCAGATCGCCTGCCAGCTCCTCGGCGAGGCAAGCACCGGCGACGCGCTTGAGCTGACCGGCCTCACGTCCGAGTCGATCACGCTGGCCACCTCCCGCTCGCGCTTCGACCTGTCCTTCAGCTTCGTGGAGGGCGCCGAACGGCTGCGGCTGATCGTCGAGTTCGCGACCGACCTCTACGACCGCTGGCGCGTCGAGGCGATGATCGACCACTTCCGCACGGTGCTCGACGCCGCCGCGGACGCCCCGGACACCCCGGTCTCCGCCCTGCCGATGCTCTCCGAGGCGGAGCGCCGTGAGCTCCTGGAGGTGGGGCGCGGAGCCGACTTCGACTACCCGACGGAGCCGGTGCACGCGACGATCGCCCGGATCGCCGAGGAGAACCCGGACCTGGTCGCGGCGGTCTGCCGTGGCGTGGAGATGACGTACGGCGAGCTGATGCGCCGGGCCGGCAAGCTCGCCCGGTACATCCGTTCCCGCGGGGTGCGCCAGGAGGAGGTCGTGGCCATCGCGATGGACCGCGATCTGGACGCGCTGGTGGCGATCCTGGGTGTCATGGTCTCCGGCGCCGCCTACACCATCATCGACCCCTCGCACCCCAACGCCCGCCTGGACCACATGCTGCGGGACACCAAGAGCCCGCTGGTCGTCACCCGGGCGGCCGCGCTGGGCGACCTGCCGGAGTCGTGCGGCTGGGAGAGCATCCGGATCGACGCCGACTGGGACGTCATCGAGGCCCAGCCGGACGACGAGCCGCTGGAGGAGTGGGCCGAGCCGGCCTCCCTGGTCTACGTCCTCTACACCTCCGGCTCCACCGGGCGTCCCAAGGGCGTGATGATCGAGCAGCGCGGCCTGCGCATGTTCATCGAGGCGTACCGGCGCAGCTTCGGCGAGTGGACCACCGAGGACCGGCTCCTGCAGCTGCCGGCGCTGACCTTCGACATGTCCCAGGGCGAGATCTTCGCCGGTCTGATCAGCGGCTCGGCGCTCGTGCTCGTGGCTCCGGAGGACGCCTCCTCCCCCGAGACTCTGGGCGCCCTGATCCGTGATCAGCGGGTGACCTACGCGGGTCTGTCCCCGGCGATCCTCTCCGTGGTCGAGGCGGGGCCGTACCCGGATCTGAAGTACATCATGGGCGGCGCGGAGGCGCTGCCGGCCGACCTGGTCAACAAGTGGAACCTGCCGGGCCGGAAGTTCGTGAACCTCTACGGCCCCACCGAGGCGTCGATCGCGACCACCGAGTACCTGTGCGAGCACAAGGAGTGGCAGTCTTCGCCGCCCATCGGCCGGCCCGAGTTCAGCCGGCTGCACTACGTGGTGGACAAGGAGTTCAACCTGGTGCCGGTGGGTGTGCCGGGCGAGTTGCTGATCGGCGGCGACGAGGGCCTCGCGCGCGGCTACCTCAACCTGCCGGAGTTGACCGACGAGAAGTTCGTCCCCGACCCGTTCCTGGGCGAGGGCCGGGTCTACCGCACCGGCGACCTGGTGCGCTGGACCCGCGATCTCCAGATCGACTTCATCGGGCGGCTCGACAACCAGGTGAAGCTGCGCGGGCTGCGGATCGAGCTCGGTGAGATCGAGTCGGGCCTGCTGACCCACCCGAAGGTCCGGATGGCCCTGGTGCTGCTGCGCGAGGACTACGGGGAGAAGCAGCTCGTCGCGTACTACACCGTGCTCGGCGACACCTCGCCGACGGTGGCGGAGCTCCGTGAGCACCTGGGCAGCACGATGCCCGAGTACATGGTGCCCACCGGGTGGGTGGAGCTGACGGAGTTCCCGCTGACCCCGGCCCGCAAGATCGACCGCGCCAAGCTGCCGGCCCCGGTGTCCGGTTCGGGCGACGGGACGGCGAGCTTCGTCGCCCCGGTGACCGCGACCGAGGAGAAGGTGGCCGAGGTGTTCGGCGCCGTCCTGTCCATGACGCAGGTCAGCGCGGACGGCAATTTCTTCGAGCTGGGGGGCAATTCGCTGCAGGCGATGCGGGTCGTGAGCCGGCTCAACAAGCACTTCGGCGTCAAGGTCAACGTCCGGCTGCTGTACGGCGGTGCCACGGTCGCCACGGTCGCCACCGCCATCGACGCGCTGGTGGAGTCGAAGGCGGGTACGCGTGCTTGACGCCCCGCGGGTCTCGTTCCCGTCCCCGCCCGCGCCGCAGAACGGCTCCGGCTCCAGCGCCGGCTCCGGCTCCGGTTCCGGCTCCGGTTCCGGCTCCGCGCAGGCCGTGCTGCTGCGCCAGGGAGTGGAGCTGCTGAACCGGACCGACCCCGAACTGGCCCTGTTCCTCGACCGGGAGGTGGAGCAGCAGGCCATGACCCTCGCCATGGTGGCGTCCGCCAGCGTCGCGAGCCCGGCGGTCCTGGCCACGGGTGGCGCCGCCCTGTCGAACGTGACGGCCGAAGGCTATCCGGGGGCCCGCTACCACCCCGGCGCGGAGCGGTTCGACGGCGTGGAGCGACTCGCCGTCGACCGCGCCAAGCAGGCCTTCGGCGCCCGTTACGCCAATGTGCAGCCGCATTCCTGCTCCTCGGCCAACCAGGCGGTGCTGGCCGCGCTGCTGCCTCCGGGCGGTGTCCTGCTCGCCCTCGACCTGGACTCCGGCGGCCATCTCACGCACGGCTCCGCCGCCTCGGTGACCGGCCACCATTACCGGGCGGTCCACTACGGCCTGGACGACCAGGGGTTCATCGACTACGACCAGGTGGCCGAACTGGCCCTCGCCCACCGCCCCAAGGTGCTCATCGCCGGAGCCAGCGCCTATCCGCGGACCCTGGACTTCGCCCGGTTCCGCGCGATCGCGGACTCCGTCGGGGCGTATCTGGTGGCCGACATCTCGCACATCGCCGGTCTGGTGGCCGCCGGGGAACACCCCAGCCCCATCGATCTGGCACATGTCACGACCACCAGTACGTACAAACAGCTGGGCGGGCCGCGCGGAGGGCTGATCCTCATCGGGGAGGAGCACCGGGCACCGGGCCCGGACGCCCGCCGCACCCCGCTCTCCCGGCTGATGCAGCGCGCGGTCTTCCCGCAGTCCCAGGGCACGCCGAGCCCCGCGTCGGTCGCCGCCAAGGCGCACGCGCTCAAGCTGGTGGCGGAGCCGGCGTTCCGGGCGACCATGCGGCTGGTCCGCGACGACGCCGCGGCGCTCGCCGACGCTCTGGACGAGTCCGGCTACCGGGTCCTGACCGGCGGCACCGAGAACCACATGGTGCTCCTGGACATGCTCGACCGCGGCATCACCGGTGTGGTCGCCGAGCGCGCCCTGGAGGCGTGCGGAATCCTCACGAACCGCAACCGCATCTCGAAGGACACCAAGGCCCCGCTGGTCGCCAGCGGTCTGCGGCTGGGCACGAACGTGCTGGCCCAGCGGGGCATGGGGCCGGAGGAGATGCGGGTCTGCGCCGCTCTGCTTCACGAGGTGCTCAGCGCGACGACCGTGCTCGGCGACACCGAGTTCCGCACCGACCCCGTGGTGCGCGACCGGGTGGCGGCCGAGGTCGCCGCCCTGTGCCGCACCCACCCGCTGCCCTTCGGGGCCGGCGTCGGCGCCGCCGATGTCTCCGCCCGCGAGCCAGGAGAGAGGTCTTGAGCCGGAACCCCGCCCCCATGACAACTCCCGCACCGGCGCCGCCCGTGCTGCTGCCGGCCGATCGCCCGCGGCTGCCCGGGTCCGCTCCGGAGCGGACCGGATCCGCCCGGCTGCGTCTCGGCCCCTCGGCCCGGACCGCTCCGGAGGAGATCCTCCTGGCCGGCTTCACCGCGCTGCTCCACCGCTGGAGCGGCCAGGCCGACTTCGGCTTCGTCGTGACGACGCCCGGTGCCGGTACGGCGGCCCGCCTGAGCCGTACCGTCACCGGTACGGAGACCCTGGCCGCACTTGCCCACGGCTCGGCCGCCGAGCCGGTCGGCCGGGACGAGTTCGAGCTGGTCCTGCACCCGCCGGGCGAGGGCGACGACGGCCTGCCGAGCGCGGAGCTGCGCTACGCTCCCGAACTCTTCGACCAGTCCACCGCGGTCCGGCTGCTCGACTCCTACCGCACGCTCCTGGAGGACGCGCTCGCCGACCCGGAGCGGCCGGTGTCGCGGCTGCGGCTGCTCCCGGAGGGGGAGCTGCGCCGGATGCTCGTCGAGTGGAACGATACCGCGGCGGACCTTCCGCACGACGTCTGCCTGCACGCCGCGTTCGAGGCGCGCGCCGCCGAGGCACCCGACGCCCTCGCCCTGGTGGGCGGTGACCGCAGCTGGACGTATCGCGAGGTGAACGAGGCGGCGAACCGTCTCGCCCACCATCTGCGGGACCTGGGCGTCGGCCCCGACCGGCGGGTCGGCATCTGCCTGGACCGCTGCGCCGAGCTGCTTGTCGCCGTCCTCGGGGTGCTCAAGGCGGGCGGCGCCTATGTGCCGCTCGACCCCGACTACCCCCGACAGCGCCTCGCCACGATGGTGGCCGGCACGTCCTGCGCGGTGGTCGTCAGCCGGAGCGGTCCGGCCGGGAGCCTGCCGCCGGCGGACACCGGGCCCGACACCCCGGTGGTGCTGCTCGACCGGGACGAGGCGCTCCTCGCCGGGCTCCCCGACCACAATCCCGAGGGCGGCGCAACGCCCGACGACCTCGCGTACATCATCCACACGTCCGGGTCGACCGGTGCCCCCAAGCCGATCGCCCTGCGCCACCGCGGGGTGATGAACAACATCGCCGACCTCAACTCCCGCTTCGGCGTGGGTCCCGGCGACCGGGTCCTCGCGCTGTCGTCGCCCAGCTTCGACATGTCGGTGTACGAGTTCCTCGGGCTCACCACCGCGGGCGGCACGGTGATCCTGCCGGAGCCGGAGCGGGCGAAGGACCCGGAGCACTGGGCGGACCTGCTGGCCGCCCACCGGGTCACCGTCTGGAACTCGGCTCCCGCTCTCCTGGACATGGTGGTCGACCACCTGGAGACCACCGGTGCCCAGCCGCTCGGCGACCTGCGGCTGGCCCTGCTCGGCGGCGACTGGATCCCCGTGTCGCTCCCCGACCGGGCACGGGCGCTCGCCCCCGCCCTGCGCTTCATCGCCCTCGGCGGGGCGACTGAGTCCTCCATCCACTCGACGATCTACGAGGTGGTGAAGACCGACTCCCGCTGGACGAGCATCCCGTACGGACGCCCGATGGCCAACCAGCGCACGTACATCCTCGACGAGAACCTCCAGCCCGTACCCCCGGGGGTTCCCGGCGAACTCCACCTGGCGGGGATCGGGCTCGCCCGGGACTACCTCGGCCGGCCGGAGCAGACCGCGGAGCGGTTCTTCGAGTGGTCCTGCGGCGAGGTGTCGGGCGAGCGCCTCTACCGGACGGGCGATGTGGCCCGCTACGGGCCCGACGGGCTGATCGAACTCCTCGGCAGGGCGGACTTCCAGGTCAAGCTGCACGGCCTGCGGATCGAGCTCGGCGAGATCGAGTCCGTGCTGCGCGCCCACGACACGGTCCGGGAGGCGGTCGTCACCGCCCAGCCAGACGGATCGGGCGACCGGCGGCTCGTCGCGTACCTCGTCGCCGAGGCCGGCCGGACCGTGGAGCTGCCGGAGGTCGCCGAGCACGCCGCCCGGTCCCTCCCCGGCTTCATGGTGCCCGGCACCGTACTCGTCCTGGACGAGCTGCCCCTGACGCCCAACGGCAAGGTCGACCGCAAGGCCCTCCCGGCGCCGCCCGACGACCTCGGCGAGCCGCCTGCGAGCTACACCGCACCGTCCACGGCGACCGAGAAGACGGTGGCCGAGGTCTTCGCTGCCGTGCTCGGCACATCCCGAATCGGCGCGGACAGCGGCTTCTTCGCGGTCGGCGGCAACTCCCTCCAGGCGATGCGCGCGGTCACCCGGCTCAACAAGCACTTCGGGATCAGGGTGAACGTCCGTCTGCTGTACGGCGGAACCACGGTCAGCGGCATCGCACGTGTCATCGACGAGCGGCTCGCGCAGCCCGCACCTACCCCGAACGGAGCGCCGGCATCGTGATCGAACCGACCGTCGGCAGTCTCGTCACCCTCCGCGCGGAGGGTGACCTCCTCCCGCTGCACTGCGTCCATCCCGTCTCCGGTTCGCCGTTCTGCTATTCGTCGATGGCGCACCGACTCGACCCCGGGCGACCGGTGTTCGGATTCGAGGCACCCGGATTCGACGGTGTCTCGGAGCCCCTGACGTCGATCCGGGAGCTGGCCGAGCTGCACACCGCCTCGCTCCGGGCGGACCGGCCGCACGGCCCCTACCAGTTGCTCGGCTGGTCCCTCGGCGGGGTCGTCGCGTACGAGATGGCACGGCTCCTCGTCGCCGCCGGTGAGGAGGTGCCGCTGCTCGTCATCGTGGACGCGGCGCTGCCCGGGACGCAGTCGGTGCCGCCCGACGACGAGCTGGCCCGCTACTTCCTGTACGACTTCCTCGGCGTGACCCGTGACCGGGCCCCCGGCGTCGACAAGGCGCTGGCCGGCGTCCGGCCGGGCGCGGATCCGGCCGAGGTCTTCGCCGCGGCGGAGCTCCACGGCGCCGTACCGGAGGAGTTCGACGCGGAGTTCCTGATGGAGCGCTACGCCCTCTTCCGTACGCATGTCGTGGCCATGCGCGAGCACCGCCTGGACGCGGTCCACGAAGGGCCCGCGATCCTGATCAGGGCCGCGGAGTCGGTGGAGCGGCTCCTCGACTGGAGTCCGTACGTGAGCCGGCTCACCGAGCACATCGCACCGGGCGACCACCATTCCGTGTGGCAGGGCCCGGGTCTGGCGGCCATCAGCGCCATCGTCAACCAGGCCCTACGAGAGGCGAGTCCAGCATGACGGAGCACGGCAGGCCCACCGCGTCTGCCCCCGCGGCCGAGGCGGAGGGCCCCCCTCGGCCGCTCTGGCGCGACAGGGACTTCATGGTGTTCTGGACGGGCGAGGCGCTCTCCCTCTACGGCACCCAGATCACCCAGCTCGCGCTCCCGCTGACCGCGGTCCTGGTCTTCGGGGTGGGGGCCGGGGAGCTGGGCATGCTGCGGTTCGCGCAGCTGGTTCCCTTCCTCGGGCTCGCGCTGCTCTTCGGCGTCTGGGTGGACCGGATGCGGAAGCGGCCGGTGATGCTGGGCGCCAACCTGGTCCGGATGGTGCTGATCGGGCTTGTGCCGGTCCTGTACGAGTTCGAGCTGCTGACGCTCTCGGCGCTGTACGCGCTGGCGCTCGGCATCGGGGTGGCGACGGTGCTCTTCGACGTCAGCTGGATGTCGTACGTTCCGGTGCTCGTGAAGGACCGGCGCAGCCTGCTTGAGGCCAACACCAAGCTGAACGCCACGCTGTCGTCGGCGGACATCGCCGGGCCCGGTCTGGCCGGCACGCTGGTGAGCGCGTTCTCGGCGCCGTTCGCCATGACCGCCAACGCCTTCTCGTACGCCCTGTCGGTGCTGTCGCTGATCCTCATCAGGAAGCCCGAGCCCGCCCCGGAGGTGCCCGAGGAGAAGCGCCGGCTGCGCGCCGAACTCGCCGAGGGGCTGCGCTGGGTGTTCGGCAACCGCTGGCTGCGGGCGATGGGCCTGGTCGGCTGTTCCTGCAACTTCCTGCTGACCATGGTGCAGACGCTGTTCCTGCTGTACGCCGTGCGCGACAAGGAACTGTCCGCCGCGGCGGTCGGTTTCGTGATGGGCGCGGCGGCCGTGGGTGGCCTCCTTGGCGCGCTGGTGTCCGGCGTGGTGGTGCGCCGGCTGTCGGTGGGCACCGCCTACCGGGTGTCGGTCTCCATCATCTTCCTCGGCCCGCTGCTCGTCCCCGCGGCGGGAGGTCCGCGCTGGCTGCTCGTGGGCCTGTTCGTGGCCTCCTTCTTCATGGAGTACGTCGGCGCGAGCGTCTCGAACGTGCTCATCGTGAGCCTGCGTCAGACCATCACTCCGCAGCATCTGATGGGCCGGATGACGGCCGCGATGCGCATGCTGCTCTACGGCGGCGGTGCGCTGGGCGGACCCGTCGGCGGCCTCCTCGCGGCGCTGGCGGGGCTGCACGGAGCGCTCTGGATCGCGGGCCTGCTGTCCGCGGCGATGCTGATCCCGATCTTCCTGTCCCCGGTCGGCAGGCTGCGCGCCATGCCGACCGGGCCGGAGGACGAGGCGCTCACCTCGCGGTGAGGTCCGTCGGCCGCGTGACGTCCTCGCGCTGCCGGAACGCGGCCCTCCGGAGCACCGCGGCGCGCCGCAGCACGACGGCGTAGGACTCGCCCCCGTCCGCCTCTGCCGCGTCCAGCCGTGCCAGGGCCGCCCTCCGGTTCAGCATCGGCTCCTGTTGGGCGCACTCGGCCGCGTAGATCCCCAGGAGATCGTGGAGGCGGTACCGCTGCCCGTGGTCCTCCAGGAGGTGGTGGGCGACGAGCACGTCGAGCAGCCGTCGCGCGGTGTCGCGGTCGGTGTCGGCCAGCGACGCGGCGGCGGAGACCGTGATCGGCCCGTCCTTGCGTAGGCCGAGGAAGCGGAACATCCGTGCCGCTTCGGCGGGCAGGGCCTGGTACGAGGTCTCGAACGCGTCGCGCACGCTCGCGAGGGCGTCGTCTGCCACGGTGAGGCGGTCGAGCCGGCCGCTCTCCGTCGTGTACTGCTCCACGAGCGTGGCGAGCGGGACACCGGGGTTCGCGGTGAGCCCCTCGGCGGTGATCCGCAGCGCGAGCGGCAGCCCGCCGCAGAGCGCCGCGAGGCGCCGGGCCGCCTCCGCGTGGCCGGTGAGCCGCCCGCCGGACAGGGTGGTGAGCAGGCCGGCGGCCTCGTCGACGGCCAGCGGCCGGACGGTGACCGTGCGCGCCCCGTCCCGGGCGGCAAGGCCGCCGAACCGCTGGCGGCTCGTGGCCACGATGCAGGACGCGCCGCGCGGGATCAGAGGCCTCAACTGGTCCGCGCTCAGGGCGTCGTCCAGGACGACCAGCATGCGTTTGCCGTACAGGAGGCTGCGGTAGAGGGTGGCACGGCCCGCCAGGTCCCGGGGTATCCGCGTGCTGTCGGCTCCCAGGCTGGTGAGCAGGTGCAGCAGCGCGTCCGAGGCGCTCAGCGGTCTGCCGCGCAGCCCGTTGCCACAGAGGTCCACATAGAGCTGGCCGTCCGGGAAGCGGTCCGCGAGCCGGTGCGCCAGTTCCAGTACGAGTGCCGACTTGCCGACGCCCGCGGGGCCGTCGACGACGATCACCGGGGTACTCCGCTGGGCGAACTCGTCGTCGACGAGCCCCTCCAGCTCCCTCAGCTCCGTCTCGCGCCCGGTGAACCCGCGTGCCACCGGCGGGAGTTGAGCGGGTACGGGCAGACCGGCACCCAGTCCCTCGCGGGGCCTGGGGGTCAGGCTTCCGCCGGGGAGCCGTAACTCGCGCTGCCCGGCGAGGATCCGCCGGTGGAGGTCCTGGAGCTCGGTCCCCGGCTCGATGCCCAGCTCCCGGCGCAACAGCCGGCGGGTCTCCGTGTACACGGCGAGGGCGTGCGCCTGGCGGCCCGCGTGGTAGAGCGCCAGCATGAGCAGCCAGCGGAGCTTCTCGCGCAGGGGCTCGTCGGCCGCGGCGCGCGAGAGCGGGTCGACCACCTCGGCGTACTCGCCGGCCTCCAGCATGACGGCGGCCCACTCCTCGACCGCGGTCAGTCTCAGGTCCCGCAGGCGGACGCCCTCCATGGCGGCGAAGGGCCCCGGGACTCCGGCGTACGCCTCGCCCCGCCAGAGCGCCAGGGCGTCCTCGTACAGCCGTAAGGTCGTCTCCGCGCTGCCGCCCTCACGTGACCTGCGGGCGTGGCCGTGCCGTTCGACGAAGAGCGTGGCGTCGACGTCCGCCGGGTCGAGCCGCAGGCAGTAGCCCCCGGGCTCCGAGGAGAGGACCGTGCTGGCCGCCCTGCTGCCGCGTCCGGGCTCCAGCGTGCGACGCAGCCGGGCCACGTAGGTGTGGACACCGTTGGCCGCCGTCTGCGGGGTGTCGCTGCCCCAGAGGGCGCTGGTGATGCTCTCCCCGCTCACCACCTCGCCGGCCCGGCTGGCGAGCAGGCTCAGGACCGCGCGCTGTTTGGGCGAGCCCAGCGCGACCTCCTCACCGTGCCGCCAGGCACGGATCGGTCCCAGAAGCTGGATGCGAAGAGGTGCCCCCGTGCAGGTCATGGTCCCGTTCACCCCTCAGGGCCGCAGGGCTTTGTGGTGACCATGACATGCACAAGGGCCGCGCAGCGTGCCGGAACGGGCGTCACTCGGGGCATGGCCGCGAATGTAATCCGGACCCCAGGGCGGCACCAGGCCCTTCAGGGAGCATCGGGCATGCTCCTTAAGGCGTATTGCTTACCCTTCCCCGCGGGGTCGATGAGCCGTGCCTCCACGGCCCTGTTGACGGCCCCGATGCGCGAGGCCGCGCCCAGCTTCTCGAAGATGTTCCGCAGGTGCCGCTTCACGGTCGCCTCGCTGATGCCCAGCGCCTTGGCGATCTGACGGTTGCTCAGCGCGTCGGCGACATGGGTGAGGACCTCTCGTTCGCGGGGCGAGAGGGGCTGCCCGGCAGCGCCACGGAACGCGGTTCCCGGCGTGGCGCTGCACGGCAGGGCGATCATGACCTGCGGGTCGCGCGCCATGACGCCGCGGATGGCGGACAGCAGCGACGCACGAGGGGCGCTCTTGTGCACATAGCCATGGGCCCCGCGGGCGAGCAGCTCGTGCACGAGCGGGCCGTGGTCGTGCATCGACAGCATCAGCACCCGCAGCCGCGGGAAGCGCGCCGTCAGCTCGCTGACCACGGTGGGCGCGTGGTGATGGGGCATCTCCACGTCGAGCAGGACCACGTGCGCCCCGGTACGCGCCACCAGGTCGCCGAGCCCCACGGAGGTGTCGGCCTCGGCCACGACGCGCAGGTCGTGCTCGACGTCGAGCAGCTGGCAGAGGGCGTCGCGCAGGAGGGAGTGGTCGTCGACCGCGACGATACGGATCGGCTCGCCCGCCCTCGACGGCCTGTGCTCATCGGGCGTCCGCATGCCACTCCTCGCCCGTCGGCACCGAGAACACGAGTGTCGTGCCCTGTCCCGGAGCACTCTCGATCTCCATCCGGCCGCCCAGGAGCCGGATCCGTTCCGCCACGGAGGCCAGGCCGTTGCCGAACTCCCTCTCCGGGGGAAGGCCGACTCCGTCGTCGCTCACACACGCCCGTAATCGGGGCCCGTCACCGCGTATGTCGAGGGTCACCCGGGAGGCGTGGGCGTGCGCCAGGGCGTTGCGGAGGCATTCGCGCAGGACGAGGAAGAGGTTCTCGCCGGTGCCGTCCGGCAGGGAGCCGTCGTCGCCCTCGACGCGTATCTCCACCACGGGTCTCTCGATCGCCATGGCGGTGACGAAGGCGGACAACGCCGCCTTGAGGGAGCCGGTGGAGTGGGCGCCCGTCCGGAGTTCGGTGACGATGTCCCGGGTGGTGTGCATCGTCTCCAGGATGGCCTGCTTCAGGCTGTCGAGCCGGGGGTCCGTCGCCGAGGAGACGTTGTGGGTGAGTTCGTAGAGCTCCAGCTGGCGCAGGGCGAGGCCGGCCGTGCTGCCGATCCGGTCGTGGATCTCCCTCGCCATCGCGTCGCGGCTGCGCCGTGTGGAGTCCCGTACGACATCGAGCAGATGGAGGTCGTGCTCGTACGCGCAGTCCGTCACGGAGCGTGTGACCGCCGCCTGAACCCGTGCCAGCAGCCGGATCCTTCCGGCCTCGCCGGACAGCGGCGGCGTGAGGCGCTCCAGGAACTCCGCGACGACCTCGACCAGCAGGGACCCCGCGCGCACGGCGTGGACCGGCACCGTTCCCGGCGCGATCCGGCCCGCCCCCTGCGGGCCCGTGGGCCGCACGGGTCGCGGCTCGCCCGATGGCCCGGCCTCGCCACTCCCCGGGGTGTCACGGCATTCGGTCAGGATTCCGTGAACCCGGTCACAAACGGAATCCCAGGCTTCCATGTTCAGCCCCAGCGGATTGCGTTGTTCGACGAGCCTGCTCCGATAAGCTTCGAGCAACTCGGCCTCGCAGGCGAGTAATTGCGCGGCCGGCTCCTCGTCTTCGACACAAGGACCGTGCCGCGGCTTTCCCCGCGCCGACGTGTCGGACACGTCTCCCCCTCCCCTATGCCCATCCTCTCCGCCGGCTCCCTCGGCACACAGACGGTGCAAAACGGAGAGAAATGCCGGAGATCGCCATGATCATGCCGTACCACCAAAAGGACGTCAAGTGGCGCGTCCACGGAATCCACACTTCCAGGTGCCATTGACGAGCGACACAAATCCTCCGAAAGAACTCGGACGGCGACGAACATCCGGCATATCGACTTCCGGTCTGCCCAAGGACCACCGAAGGTCCGCCGAACACCAGCGGTGCGACGGGCGAACACCGGCGGAACACCGTGGCGGGGGCGGCCTGACACCACCGGACGATCCCTCACCACCCGTCAATGCGGCGCAGACGCCAACAGCCGTTTCCGGCCGACTGGGCGCCGCCTCCCGAGCGAACGACGGACACGCCTTGTGCCCCCGCATTCGCGCCGCATAAGGTCACCGCGGCCTCGAATTCCCTGCCCAGTCGCGAAGCACGCCGTCGTAAGGACCCGACTGAAAGCCGATGGAATATGACACAGCTCTCCGCTCTGAGCCGCAGGACCAATGTCCCCGTCCGCACACTGCGGTCGTATCAGGACCTGGAACTCCTTCCTACACTTCCGAAATACGATGAATCGCATGTGCGCAGGGTTGCACTGGTAAAGGCACTCCTGAATATCGGAGGCCTCCCGCACGCCGAGGTGCGCAGACTCGTACGCCATGTCGAAGAAGAACGACCACCGGCCGCCGAACTTCTGCGCATCACTCAGTACGCCTTACCCACACCCGGCTCCGCGTCGACCGATCAGGAGTGGGAATGGGCCGAGGCCAGCGTGTCCGCGCTGATCCGGGGCCGGGGCTGGCAGGTGAGTCCCGACAACCCCGCCTGGCAGACGCTCTGTCAGGTCGCCATCGCCTGCAAATCGCTCGATCACCACGACATTCCACGGCTGTTCCACGCCTATGCCGAACAACTGGAGGGGATTGCCCGGCTCGAGGTGCAAATCCTCAACGAGCAGGACGATCCGGAGAGCGCCGCGACAAGCCTGGTCGCCGTCACCGCGCTCGGCGGCCTCGCCATGTCCGCGTTGCGCCGGCTCGCCCACGAGCATTTCCTGCTGTCGGGAGAGAGCGGCGCGGAACCCTCGCAGTCCCCCACGGGCTGAAGCAGCGGGTCGGCCGGGCGCCCGGACCCCCCGCGTCCCCACCTCACCCATGCCTCGCCACGCCTCACGAGTCCTTCACGAGAGCGCCACAACTATGGCTGAAATGCAGCGAGTTAGGGCACATGTGTTCACAGAACCCCCCAGAGATCGCTAGCTTCCCCTCAACCTCGTTCGCACCGGGAAGGACCTCTGTGAACGCATCCCGTCTCAGAGCCGCGGCCACCCTGGCCGCAGCCGCTCTCGCGACCCCGCTCCTCCTGGCCTCCGCCTCACCCGCCTCCTCCCAGCAGGACAGGCCGGGCCAGGACGCCGCCGCGCTCTCGAAGGCGCTCGTTCGCGACGCGTCCGCCGAGGGTGCCTTCAAGCACCTCCAGAAGTTCCAGGCGATAGCCGACTCGGCGGGCGGTCACCGCGTCGCCGGCTCGCTGGGGCACGACGCTTCGGCCGCGTACGTCTACCAGCAGCTGAAGAAGGCCGGGTACAACGTCTCGTACCAGAGGTTCGACTTCGTCTACACCCAGACGCTGGCCGAGAAGCTCTCCACCGTCACGCCCGCCCCGCGCGACATCGAGATCAGGGCGCTGACGTACACCACGTCGACACCGGTCGGCGGAGTCACGGCCGAGGTGGCGGCCGTCCCGGTCGACGCCGACGGCACCACCGGCTGCGAGCCAGGCGACTACGCCACGGGCTCCTTCACCGGCAGGATCGCGCTCATCAGGCGCGGCGGCTGCTCCTTCGCCACCAAGCAGCAGCAGGCCGCCGCCGCCGGCGCGACCGGCGCCCTCATCTACAACAACATCGACGCCGGATACGGTCCGCTCTCGGGCACCCTCGGCGACCCGGCCGCCGCGAAGATACCCACCGGCGGCATCAGCAAGGCCGAGGGCGAGAAGCTCGCCGCCGACCTCGCCCAGGGCCCGGTGACCCTCTCCTTCGAGATCCGCCAGCTCCAGGAGAAGCGTTCCACCAACAACGTGATCGCCGAGACGAAGAGCGGCAACGCCGCCGACACCGTGATGCTCGGGGCCTCGCTGGACTCGGTGCTCGCGGGTCCGGGCATCAACGACAACGGCTCCGGCTCCGCCGGGCTGCTCGACGTCGCGCTGAAGCTGGCCAAGAAGGAGAAGCACCCGCGGAACAAGGTGCGCTTCGCCTGGTGGTCGGCCGCGGAGAGCGGCCTGGTCGGCTCCCACCACTACGTCGCGAACCTCACGCCGCTCGACCGGCAGGAGATCAAGCTCTACCTCAACTTCGAGCTGATCGCCTCGGCGAACCACGGCCTGTTCGTGTACGACGGCGACAACTCGGACGGCGCCAACACGCAGACCGCCCCGGCGGGCTCCGACCGACTCGAGCGCGACATCACCGCGTTCCTCGGCAGGAAGGGACTGCCGCACGCCGGCACGCCGTTCGTCGCCCGCTTCGACTACGGCCCGTTCGTCACCGCCGGCATCCCCTCCGGCGGTACGTTCGCCGGCGCGGAGGCGCTCAAGTCGCCTGCCGAGGCGGAGAAGTTCGGCGGAACGGCGGGGGTCGCGTTCGACCCGAACTACCACGCCGCCGGCGACACCCTCGGCAACATCAGCATGACGGCGTTCGAGCGCAATATCGACGTCATCGCAAACGCGGTCGGCACGTACGCGCACGACCTCGGCAGCCTGCGGCAGCCGTCCGCCGGCGCGCAGTCCGGCGTCCGACCGGCCGGCGTCGCCACCTCCGGCGTCGTACGGGAGGCCAGCACGCCCGGCGTGACCGAGTAGTCCGGCCCAGAACCCGTACCCCCGGTGCCGGCGCCCCGTCCGACGGCCCGGCACCGGGGGTCGTGCCCCGTCCCACGGCATCCCGCGACCCAGCCCCCCATGACGAGCCGTCCGACAGAAAGCCGAGGCCATGCCCATCGACGTCACCGCACTCCGGGCCCACTTCCCCTCCCTCGACCACGGACTCGCCTTCTTCGACGGGCCGGGCGGTACGCAGACCCCGCGCCCCGTCGCCGAGGCCATCGCCGCGACGCTCACCGGGCCCCTCTCCAACCGGGGAACGGTCAGCCCCTCCGAGCTCAACGCCGAGCAGTCCGTCGCGGACTTCCGCGCCGCCTACGCCGACCTGCTCCACATGCCCGCGAGCGGCATCGTCCACGGGCGCAGCGCCACCCAGCTCACGTACGACTTCTCCCGCACCCTGGCCAAGGGCTGGCAGACGGGTGACGAGATCATCGTGAGCCGCCTGGACCACGACACCAACGTCCGCCCCTGGGTCCAGGCGGCCGAGCACACGGGAGTGACGGTCCGCTGGATCGAGATCGACCGGGAGACGGCGGAGCTCGACCTGGAGTCGTACGAGCTGGCCCTCTCGCCCCGGACCCGGGTGGTCGCGGTCACCGCGGCCTCGAACGTCCTGGGCACCAAGCCGCCCGTCCGCCGGATCGCCGACCTGGCCCACGAGGTGGGCGCGCTGGTGTACGTGGACGGGGTGCACTACGCGGCTCACCACCTCGTGGACGTGCCCGCGCTGGGGGCGGACCTGTTCGTGTGCTCGCCGTACAAGTTCCTCGGCCCGCACTGCGGCGTGCTCGCCGGAGCGCCGGAACTCCTCGAAACCCTCCGCCCGGACAAGCTCCTGCCGTCCTCGGACGCCGTGCCGGAGCGCTTCGAGTTCGGCACGCTGCCGTACGAGATCCTGGCGGGCGCCCGCGCCGCGGTGGACTTCCTCGCCGCGCTGGACCCCGGCGCAGGCGTCACGCGCCGGGAGCGGCTGACGCGGTCCCTGACCTCCCTGCACGAGCACGAACTGACGCTGTGTACGAGGCTTGAGGAGGGTCTTCGGGATCTGGGCGACGCCGTCACGCTGCACTCGAAGGCCCAGGACCGCACCCCGACGCTCCTGATGACTCTCGAAGGCCGCGACCCGCGGGAGGCCCAGCTCCACCTGGCCGCCCGCGACGTCCTGGCCACCGCCGGGCAGTTCTACGCGCACGAGCCCTTCGCCGCGATGAAGCTGGAGGGCCCCGCCCTGCGGGCCGGTTTGGCGCCGTACAACACGACCGACGACGTCGACCGGCTTCTCTCGGGCCTCGCCGACTTCCTCTGACGCCACCTTCCTCCGAGGGCACGGCCCCGGCACCCTGTTCCGGGGGAGAACCGAATCTCCCCCGGCGCGCGTCCTGAACCAGGGTGCCGCCAGTGGCCGAGGACGAGGGGAGAGCCCGTGGAGCAGGCAAGGACAGTGCTCGCGGAGCGCATCGCCGAGCAGCGAAGGGGGATCGGCGACCCTCGCGCGCTGGTCGGGGAGATGCGGCGCTCGGTGCTTCTGGTGCCGACGGACGGCGGCGGTCTCTGGTCGGCCCACTCGGGCGGGGTGCGGTGGATCTGCGGGTTCACGGACGAGGCCGCGCTCGCCCGGTTCGCCGAGCTCCGCGGAACCGGGGACCGGCCCATGGACTACGCGGCGCTGCTGGGCGCGCGCATCGTCGACGAGGTCGTGCCGTCCCTGGACGAGCCCGCCGGCCTCGCCGTCGACATCGGCACCGAGGACGGGTCGATGTTCTTCCCGCCGGTCCTCGGCGTCGTTCCGGATGGCGTCGCCGTGGACGCAGGTGTCGCGGAGGAGGGGCGCGGCCATGGGCGGTGACGGTGACATCCAGTTCGACAAGGCGTCCGTCGCGAAGTTCACGCAGGGCGTGGGCGCGATCATCGACCAGCTCGGCGACCTCGGCGGCGCGACCGGTTCGGTGATGGGCAAGGGCTTCTCGGAGCTCGCGATGACCGGGATGGAGGCCGGGCACCACGGTCTCTCGGTCGACTTCGAGGACTTCTGCGAGCGCTGGGAGTGGGGCGTACGCGCTCTGGTGGCCGATGCCAGCGGAATCGCGAACCGGCTCGGCCTGGCGGCGGGCACCCAGTGGGAGCACGACCAGTACGTCGAGGGCGCGCTGAAGGTGGGCGTCAACTCGGTGATGGGCGGCAACCCGCACGCCACCGAGGAGGAGATCACCAAGCAGAACTGGGGCGATGTCTTCACACCGGACGCCCTGAACCCGGACTGGAGCGCCGAGTCGTGGGACAAGGCCGGTCAGGAGATGGCCCAGACGTGGAAGGACACCGGCCGCACGGTCCTCACCGAGGGCCAGGGCGGACGGCAGTCGGCGCTGCTCAACGAGGCGCTCGGGATCTCCGACGACCAGTGGAACCAGGCACTGGACGACACGTTCGGCCCGTCTCCTGAGGAGCGCGCCAAACAGGCCGAGCAGCAGGGTGACTCCGGGGGGAACTGAACATGGGTATCGGCGACTTCATCAGTGATGTCACGCCCGACGTGGTCGAGGACGCGGTCGAGGAGGGCGTCGAGTGGGTCGGCAACCGGGTCGAGGACGCCGGCAACTGGACCGCCGACCGGCTGGACGACGTCGGATGGGAGTCCGGTGCGGACTGGGTGCGGGAGCAGTCCCGTTCGGTCGCCAACCGGATGGGCGCCGAGGTCGACGAGATGGATCTCGGGCAGACCGAGGACAAGACCAAGTTGATCTACGGCAGCCCCGACAAGCTCATCTCCACCGCCAAGAAGCTCCGCGGCTTCCAGTCGGCCTTCGAAAGCTCCGCCGAGGGCCTCAGGGGCCTCGACTCCTCCCAGCTGAAGGGCGAGGCGGCCGAGGCGCTGCGGGCCGCCGTGCGCACCCAGCCGCCCAAGTGGTTCACCGGAGCCGACGCCTTGGAGAAGGCGGCCGGCGCGCTGTGGGCGTTCGCCGGCACGGTCACCTGGGCGCAGGGGCGGGCGCAGACGGCGATCGAGAAGTGGAAGGAGGGCACCAAGGCCTCTGCGGACGCCGCCGACGCGCACCGCAAGAAGGTCGACGACTTCAACAGCGCGGTCGACCGGTACAACGCCCAGCCCGCCGACAAGCGCGACCCCTCGACGCTTCCTCCCCGGCCCGCCGCGACGTTCGCGGACCCCGGCAAGAAGTTGATGGAGGAGGCGCAGGAGATCCTTGCCGAGGCCCGTAAGCAGCGGAACACGGCCGCGGAGACCGCGCGCACCGCGGTCCGCGCCGCGCGTGACAAGGCCCCGGAGAAGCCGTCGTACGCCCAGCAGTTGGGCCAGGGGCTCCAGGAACTGCAGATCATGGGGGACCACGTCGGCGGCGGCGCCATCAAGGGCACCGCGGGCCTGTTGAACTTCGTCCGCGGGATCAACCCCCTGGACTCGTACAACCTCACGCATCCGGCCGAGTACGCCACCTCGCTGAACAGCCTCGCGGCGGGTCTTGTGGTCGCCGTCAACGACCCGGTGGGCACCGGCCGTCAGATGATCAGCGACTTCATGAAGGACCCGTACGAGGGATTCGGCCGTCTGCTGCCCGACGCGGCACTGACCGTGGCCACCGGCGGTGGCGGCGCCGTGGTGAAGGGCGTACGCATCGCCGAGCAGATGGCGGACGCCGCGAAGGCGCGCAAGCTGGTCGACGACTCCCCCGACGGCACCCACCGCATCCCGGACGGCGACCGCGACGCCGGCGGCGACCCGGTGGACCTCGCCACGGGCCGGATGTTCCTGCCCCAGACCGATGTCCAACTGCCCGGCATCCTGCCGCTGGTCTTCACCCGCCGCACCGAGTCCGCTTGCGCGGTCGGCCGCTTCCTGGGTCCCGCCTGGACGTCCACCGTCGACGAGCGACTGGAGATCGACGCCGTCGGTGTCGTCCACGTCACCGCCGAAGGGCTCCTGGTCCCGTACCCGCACCCGGTCCCCGGCGCGCCCACCCGGCCGGAGACGGGCCGGGCCCGCACCCTGCTTGCCCGTGACGCCGACGGCGACTACACGGTCACCGACCCCGACAGCGGCCTGGTCTTCCACTTCTCCGCGCCGTCCGGCAGCGAGCCGGGCGGCGACGGCGACGCCTGGCTGTCCGGGATCAGCGAACGCAACGGCCACTTCCTCACCGTCGACCGTGCCGAGGACGGCCTGCCGCTCGCCCTGGTGCACTCGGCGGGGCACCATGTGAAGCTGTCCTCCGCCGACGGCCTGGTCACCGCGCTGTCCCTGGCCGGCGCGGGCGAGGGCGGCGCGGATCTGCCGCTGATGCGCTACGGCTACCAGGACGGCAACCTCACCGCCGTCACCAAGCCGTCGGGCGCCACCACCACGTTCGTGTACGACGAGCGCCGCCGTGTCATCGCCTGGATCGACTCCAACGGAAGCCGCTACGACTACGTCTACGACGACCGCGACCGTGTCGTGGCCGAGGGCGGCGAGGCGGGCCACGTCCAGATCACCCTGGCGTACACCGAACCCGAACCGGGGACGGGCCGGCACACCACCACGCTCACCACCGCGGCCGGGCACGCGACCCGCTACGAGTACGCCCCCGGCTGCCGTCTCGTGTCCGTCACCGACCCGCTCGGCCACACCACCCGGTTCACCCACGACCCGCGCGGCAACACCCTGACCCGCACCGACCCGCTGGGTCTCACCACCGCCTTCTCGTACGACGAGCACGACCGGCTGATCGCCGCCGTACGCCCCGACGGAAGCGAACTGCGCACCGTGCGCGACCCGTTCGGACGTCCGATGGAGGTCTTCGGCGCGGACGGGACCCGCACGGTCCACGAGTACGACGAACGCGGCAACCGCACGGCGGTCACCGACGAGGCCGGCACCACCACCCGCTACACCTACGACCACGCCGGCCGGCTCACCTCCCTCACCGACGCCCTCGGGGCGACGACCCGCGTGGTGTGCGACGCGGCGGGTCTGCCCGTGGAGGTGACCGACCCGGCCGGTGCCGTCACCCGCACCGAGCGCGATGCCCTCGGCCGCCCGGTCCGCGTCACCGACCCGGTGGGCGGGGTCACGCACCTGGAGTGGGACGCGGACGGCCGGCTCGCGCGCCGTACGGGCCCCGACGGCGCCACGGAGTCGTGGACGTACGACGGCGAGGGCAACCTGCTCGCCCACACCGACGCGTCCGGCGGCGTCTCCCACTTCGAGTACACCCACTTCGACCTGCCGGTCGCCCGCACGCGCCCCGACGGCGGGCGGTACGAGTTCGAGCACGACGCCGAGCTGCGCCTGACCCGCGTGGTCAACCCCCAGGGGCTGAGCTGGAGTTACGCGTACGACGCCGCGGGCGACATCGCCTCCGAGACCGACTTCGACGGCCGCACCCTCACCTACCGGGTGGACGCCGCCGGCCGTCTCACCGCCCGCACCGACGCGCTCGGCGGCACCATCGCCTTCGAGCGCGACCAGCTCGGCCGTGCGATCCGCAAGGACGTCGACGGCCGGGTGACGACCTACGCCTACGACAGGGCCGGTCGCCTGCTGGAGGCATCCGGACCGGACGGCGAACTGCGCTACCAGTACGACCGTCGCGGTCTCACCAAGACGGAACTGGTCGACGGCCGCCCGATCCTGTACGCGTACGACGTCCTGGGCCGCCGTACGCGCCGCACCACGCCGACAGGTCACGTCACCTCCTACGCCTACGGCGCCGACGGGCAGGCCCGCCGTCTCACCACCGGCGGCCGGCACGTCGACTTCACCCACGACTCCGCCGGACGCGAGCTGGCCCGGGTCTTCGGCGACGCGATCACCGTGACCTCCGCCTGGGACGAGGCCGGACGCCTCTCCGCGCAGCACATCACCGCCGGGGGACGCGACGTCAACAGCCGCGCCTACTCCTACCGCGCGGACGGTCACGTGACCTCCGTCGCGGACCGGCTGTCGGGCACCCGCACCTTCGACCTCGACCGGGCCGGCCGGGTCACCGCCGTCCACGCCCAGGGCTGGACGGAGCGGTACGCCTACGACGACGCCGGCAACCAGACCTCGGCCTCCTGGCCGTCCGGTCACCCGGGCGGCGAGGCCACCGGTTCACGTACCTACACCGGTACGAGGATCACGCGCGCGGGAGACGTCCGCTTCGAGTACGACGCCCTCGGCCGGGTCACCCTGCGCCAGAAGACCCGTCTCTCCCGCAAGCCGGACACCTGGCGCTACGCGTGGGACACGGAGAACCGCCTCACCTCCGTGACCACCCCCGACGGGACCCGCTGGAGGTACCGCTACGACCCGCTCGGACGCCGCATCGCGAAGCAGCGCCTGGCGGCCGACGGCGAGAGCGTGGTGGAGGAGGTCCGGTTCACCTGGGACGGCCTGACCCTGTGCGAACAGACCACCCACCAGCCGGATGATCCGCGCACGGTGGCCCTCACCTGGGACCACCGGGACGTCGTCCCCCTGGCCCAGACCGAGCGCATCCTCACGGCAGACAGCCGCCAGGCGGAGATCGACCGCCGGTTCTTCGCCATCGCTACGGACCTCGTCGGCACTCCCACGGAACTGATCGACGAGTCCGGCGACATCGCGTGGCGCTCCCGGGCCACGCTGTGGGGCACGACCGCATGGGCCCGCGACAGCAGTACGTACACTCCGCTCCGCTTCCCCGGCCAGTACTTCGACCCGGAGACGGGCCTCCACTACAACTACTTCCGGCACTACGACCCGGAGAGCGGCCGCTACACCTCCCCGGATCCCCTCGGCCTCGCTCCCGCCCCGAATCCCGTCGCCTACGTGGACAACCCGTACACCGGGTGCGACCCGCTGGGCCTCATGCCCAAGTACACGAAGGAGGAGCAGGCAAAGAAGGCCAGGGAGGACGCCCACAAGGCCCTGGACGCAGTCATCCAGAGGGCGCAGGACGGCAAGATGAAGAAGGCGGGCAACTACCACGCAGACGACCATGGCTTCACCGAGGACATGGTCAAGGAGATCCTCAAGAAGCCGGACGCGGTGTACCACTCGACTGCGGGCAGCGGAAAACTGATCTTCCGTCAGGGTGAGGACATCGTGGTGGTCCGGGCCGACCGTCAGGGGGCGGGCAACGTCATCACGGCATACGGTTCGTCCGGGATCAAGGGTCCTTCCGGGGTCGAGGCGCTAGGCGGCCTGCCCACCGATCCCGGTAAGCCGATTACGCACACAGACGTGGTGGAGGGCAGGATTCCGGCCAAGAACGGCTACATGGCTCCCGCCGAACAGATCAGATGAGGTGGCATTCCCCATGAAAATCACCATCGACGACGGCTGGACCGCGACGGTGACGGGCGATCCGCTGCACATCACACCGCGTTTCGACTTTCGGGACTTCCGTGTGCGCGTCGCGACGTACGCAGACGTCAAGGAACGCGGGCGGTTCCTTCTGGAAACCTTCGGCAGTCAGCCGTGGCTGTGGGACACGCCTGATGAACTCCGATTCGACAAGGCGGGCCAGGACCTGGTCGGCGCCGAGTTCCAGTTGCCCTCCTGGGTCGCCGACGCCGAGGACTCCGCCCGCGTTCCCGCCGCACCCCCCGTCCGCCCGGGCGGTCTCCGCGCGGACGAGACCCGGGACTTCCGCCTGGAGGTGACCTCTGACCTGTGCCGCGGTCCCGGGGACGCCGTGCTGACCTGCCTGCGCGACCTCGACGTCCTGGACGAACCACTGGACGCCCGCATCGGCATCGCCCCAGACGTGGCGCTCCTGGTCCAGCACGGAACCGTCGTCGGCTGGAGCCTCACGGAGCCCGTGCGGTACCTGACCTCCGGTTTCGCCGCCCCTGACCCGGCTCCTCCCGCCCCGGCCACCCGGCGCCTGTTCACCGCGTGCATGGACTTGGTCACCACGCAGCTGCTCGACGAGGTGAGGGACCGGGTCCCGGCCGCCCTGGACCGGCTCCGGGCATTGGACGAGGCCCTGCGCGCCCAGCGCGAGGACCGCCACCGGGCCGACGCTCTGCTCGCGTTCATCGGCGAGCTGGTCGAGGACTACGCCGACCGGCCCGCGAAGGACGTCTGACGCCTGGTCAGGGCTTCCGTCGGAGCCGGGCCGACAGGTGGTGCTGGAGGGGCTGACCGACCGCCGCGAGGTCGTGGACGAAGTCGAGCGTGTCCTCGTCCGCCACCGTGTAGCGGCGGCGGGTGGCCCTCACCTCCTTGGCCGTGGGCGTGAGAGCCACCCCGTGGCTGGTGAGGTCGACCGTGCCGGCGACGGCACTGCCGACCAGGATCTCCGCGATGCCGGTGGGCTGGGTGATCAGCGCCTCCACGCGGCCATCGGGCTGGAGCCGCCACCAGCCGGCCTCCCGGCCCGACGGCCGCAGCGGGGTGCCGTCCACGTCGAGCAGCCAGGCGCGCGCCTCGTAGTGGAGGAAGGGCCGCCCGTCGTGGCTGAAGGTGACCTCCTGCGCGTACGTGAACTCGTCGTCGAGCGTCGGATATCCGCCTCTGCCCTGGCCGGCCCAGGTCCCCAAAAGACCGATCACCGGCGCGAGCAGTGCGTGCGGTGCGGGTGCGTCGTCCGGTCGCAGGGCGTCGGGGTACGGGGGCTTCTGGGCGGGGTCGGACATGAGGTGCGCTCCTGGGTCGAGGCCGGTGCCGGACGGCAGCTTAGGCGGACGCGCCGACCGGTCGGGCGTAGGCTGCGCTCAGCATGAACGCGGCGCGGGGGGCGGAGCACATGACGACTGAGCCGGCACACAGGTGGGGATCGACCCTCGATGCGGTCGTGGTCTACGCGCAGGGCGCGCTCTGCCGCCGCCTTGCCCGGGGCAGCGTGCCTCCCGGCGGCCGGATCCGGGTCACGGGTCTGCCCCGTTCGCTGGACCCGGGTTCGCTGCGGGCCCGTGTTCTGGGCACCGCCGGGGTGCGCGTCACCGAGGCTCGGGTGGAGGTCGAGGCCGAGCCGCTCGCGACGGGGACGCCCGACACGCTGCGGCGCGAGGTCGAGCGGCTGCGGGACGCGTACGCGGCGGCCGAGGGACGCAGGGACCGGCAGTTGAGCCTGATCCAGGAGGTCAGCGCTCTCCGCCCGGTCCCGCCCGCCCGCAAGCGCGACGACCCGCACCGCCGTACCCCGGTCGACGCGTGGCTGGAGCTCGCCGACTTCGTCGACGAGCGGCTGACGGCACTGCACGCGCGCCTCGTCGAGCTGGAGGAGGCGTTGCGCGAGGTCGAGCACGAGCTGGACCGCGCCGCCGACAGGCTCGCCCGCGCCTCCACCGACGCACCGGCTGCGCACGTGGAGACCACGGTCTGCGCGGTCCTGACCCTCGACGGCGCCCACGACGGGGGCGTGGAGGTGGAGCTGGAGTACGGCGTGCCGGGCGCCGTCTGGGTGCCGACGTACCGTCTCACGCACCGTCAGGGCGACGGCAGCGGCCGTCTGGTGCTGCGCGCCTCGGTCGCCCAGCGGACCGGCGAGGACTGGACCGGCGTACGTATCGCCCTGGCCACGGCCGATCTCGGGCGCCGCACCGACCTGCCGAAGCTCCGCTCCCTGCGGATCGGACGCCGGCAGCCCGCCCCCGCGCCGTCCGGCTGGCGCGAGCCCCCGGCGGGGCTCGCCGACCTGTTCTCCGCCTACGACGCGGCAGGCCCTCGTCCGGCCCCGACCGGAGCACCCGTCGCCGTCGGCGCCGCCCACCGTTCCGTACCGTCACCGCCGCCTCCCCCGCCGCAGGGCTACGGCGCTCCGCAGGGCGCACTCCCGGTGCCCGGGGGCGCTCCCTCGGAGGACTTCCGCATCGCGATGCCCGCGCCGCCGGCCGCGGCAGGCAGGCCAGGTGGCAGGCCGCGTGGCGGCGGCTTCGCCGGTGCCCCCGCCCCCATGGCCCCCGCGGCTCCCGGGGCCGCCGCTCCGCCACCCCCTCCGGCAGCGGTGGCCGGTCCACCGCGCCCGAGCGGCGCCGAACTCGACTACGCCGCCCTCGTCCTGTCCGCCCCCGAGGAGCAGAGCGGTCGCAGAGGACGGCTGTTCCCCGACTCCCCCTACGACCCGGTGGCGGACGAGCACCGCCGCCGCGCCGAAGCGGTGGCCGCGCTGCCGCTGCCCGGACACGCCGTGCGGCCCCGCGTGTCGGCGGGCTCCTTCGACCACCGCTTCGACGCCACCGCCCGCGCCGACATTCCGTCGGACGGCACCTGGCACACCGTCACCGTCGGCGAGATCCCGGTGGGCTTGCGCACCGAGTACCTGTGCGTGCCGTCCGTGGAGCAGACCGTGTACGCGACGCTGGTGCTCTCCAACGCCACCGACCAGGCGCTCCTGGCCGGCCCGGTGGAGGTCACCGTCGACGACGAGTTCCTGCTGACCGCCGCGCTGCCCACGCTCGCGCCCGGCGGTGTCCGCCGGGTGGGTCTCGGACCGGCCGAGGGCATCCGCGTCACCCGCCGTACGAACCTGCACGAGTCGACCGCCGGCCTGCGCAACAACACCACCGTGCTCGACCACCGCGTCCACGTGGAGCTGGCCAACCGGCTCGCGAGGCCGGTCACGGTCGAGGTCCGCGAGCGAGTGCCGGTCACGTCCGAACCGGACGTCCGGATCGAGGAACGCGCCGACTGGACGACACCCGAGGAGGGCACGGGGCCCGACCGCCACGCGCCGGGCACCCGCGTCTGGCGACTGGACCTGCCCGCAGGCGCCACGGCCGCCCTCGATGGCCGCTACGAGATCCGCATCCCGACCGGCAAGGCCCTGGTCGGCGGCAACCGCAGGAGCTGACACGCCATGTCCACGGCCCCGAAGCCGATCGCCCTCCCCGTCACGGCCGTCACCTGCCTGGAGGACCGCGCCCACGTCGAGCGCACTGCCGTACTGGCCCTGGAGGCCGGGGTGCAGCGGCTGCGTCTGGGCCCGGTCAGCGCGCTGGCCGTCGACCGGACCCTCCACGCCGAGCTGACCGCCGATCACCCCGTGACCGTGCTCGACGTACGGATCGTCCGCGACTGGACGCCGCGCGGGCCGCTGCCGTCCGCCGACGACTCCGACCTGCGCCGACGCGTACACGCCCTCGAAGAGGAGCAGGTGAGCCTCGGCCGACGGCGCGACCGCCTGCATGCGCGCCTCGACCTGCTCGGCCGGCTCGCCGCCGATCTGCTGCGGGAGATCGGCGAAGGCGCCGGCTCCGGGGAGACCGAAGGGTCCCGCTGGGCCCGCGAACTGGACCGCGTGGACGGCGAGCGCGAGGTTCACGCCGAACAACTCCGCGCAGTGGACGCCAGGTTGACCACTGTCGTCGCCGAACTCGGTGCAGCCCACCGGGCCATGGCCCTGTCCGAAGAGGAGCCCGCCGAACTGCTCGGCCATGTCGAGCTGACCGTGGATGCCTCGGCCGCCGGGCCGGCCGGGCTGCGCCTGAGCCACCTCACCCCGTGCGCCCTGTGGCGGCCCGCCTACCGGGCCGTGCTCGACGGTGACTCGCTGACGCTGGAGACGGACGCGATGGTCTGGCAGCGCACGGGTGAGGACTGGTCGGACGTGCGGCTGACCCTGTCGACTGCCCGCTCGGCGCTGGCCACGGATCCGCCACGGCTTGACGAGGACCGGCTCACGCTCAAGGACCGCTCCGCGGCGGAACGCCGCACGGTCGACGTCGAACTCCGCGAGGAGGAGATCGGGGCCCTCGGCCCGGCCCCTGTGCTCGGCCTGCCGGGGGTGGACGACGGCGGCGAGGCGCGGGTGCTCAGGGCCCCGGCGCCGGTCTCGGTGCCCGGTGACGGTCGCGCGCACCGCGTGCCGCTCTCCGCGTTCACGACCGCCGCTCACACCGAGTACGCCTGCTCGCCGGAGCTGTCCCCGCTGGTCACGCAGGTGGTGCGGTTCGACAACGGGTCCGGTCACGTGCTGCTCGCCGGGCCCGTGGACCTCGTGCGGGGCAGCGGATTCAGTGGCCGGGGCACGCTGGACTTCACCGCCGTCGGCGCGCCCGTCGAGCTGGCTTTCGGCAGCTGCGACGACTACAGCGTGGTCCGGGACGCCGAGGAGTCCCGCGACTCCACCGCAATCACCCAGCGGACGGTGGTCATCCGCACGGTCCGGCTGCACCTGTCCCGGTTCTCCGCCCCCGGGGAGCAGGGCGAGCGGGTGGTCGTCCTCCGTGAGCGGATCCCGGTCTCCGAGGTCTCGGCGGTGGAGGTACGCCTCCACAAGGACGCCTGCTCCCCGGCGCCCGACGCGGTCGACGCCGAGGGCATCGCGCGCTGGGACGTCCCCCTCCCACCCGGGGGCCGCCGCACGGTCACCCTGGCCTACGAACTGTCGGCGAGCGCCAAGGTCACCGGCCTCTGAGCCCAGGCTCTGCCGGCTCATGCGGCGACCGTTCGTGAACTATCTTGGGCGGCAGCGGGACGAAACGGAGGCACCCCGTGCCATCAGGGCAGCAGGCGCGCGCGCAGGCAGCGGCCATCACACCCGGCAAGCACTCCTCGGAGACCGAGGAGGCGCCGCCCGTCGACCGGGTGCGCGCGCTGTTCGGCGGCCACCGGCTCTCCCCCGGCCAGCGGCGCATCGCCCAGTTCCTGATCGACCACCTCACCGAGGCGGCGTTCCTGTCGATCACCGAACTGGCGGAACGCGTGGGCGTGAGCCAGCCGTCCGTGACCCGCTTCGCGTCGTCACTCGGTTTCAGCGGTTACCCCGCGCTCAGGGACGCCCTCCAGCCCATCGCGCTCAGCGCGATCGCCGGATCCACCGAGGGGCGGGAGGCGCGGCGCCGCAACGAGCTCCAGGCGGCGGTCGACGCCGAGATCGAGAACCTGGCGTCGCTGCGCCGTGTCCTCGCGGACACCGACCAGATCCTCGACGTCGGCCGCGAGCTCGCCCGATCCGTCCCGCTCACCGTGCTCGGCCTGCGGATCTCGGTCTCGCTCGCCGAGTACTTCGCCTACGCGGCGCGCCGCATCCACCCCGATGTGCGGGTGGTGACCCGCGGCGGCAGCGTCGCCTACGACGCGCTGCTCCAGGCGCGCGAGGCGGGCGGCACGTGGGTACTGGCCTTCGCGATGCCCCGGCACGCCAAGGAGACCCTCGCCGCCATGAGGGCGGCCCGCAGTACGGGGCTGCGTGTCGCGTTGATCACGGACATGGGGCTCGGATCACTGGTCGAGGAGGCGGACGTGGTGTTCACCGCCGGTACGGGGTCACGGCTGGTGTTCGACTCGTACGCGGCGCCGGGGGTACTGTCCGCGGCCATCCTGCAAGCCATGGCGGACGCCGATCCAGGCCGCACGCAGACCCGGCTGGAGAAGTACGAGCAGGCCTCCGATCAGTTCGACTTCTTCCTGGAGGACTGAACCGGTCCCTCGTTTCGCGAGGTCGAGATGCGCATGAATTTTTTCATGTTCTTGCGTACTCGACGGTATATATATTTACTACAGGTGCCCTCGCGGGCTCGGACCGAACACACCGACGGGTCGATCCCCCTCCTCCTCAGTCGACCCCTGGGTTGTTCCCCCCGCGGCGGCTCCGGTCTACCCCTGGGCCGGGGCCGCCGCACCCTTCCGAACTGGCCCCCTTCCTAAGGCGACACCGATGTCCCCTCACCGCCCTCCGGTCAGCGCGGACTGGCCGTTCTCGGTCACGACCCCCGGCAACCGTGACTGGGAGGCCACGGCCGTCCGCTGGCTGCGCGACCTGCTGCCGGCCCGGTACGGCGGATACACGACCCTCACGCGCCATCCCGTTCTGCTGGCCCGCCACGCCCAGCTGCAGATCGAGCACGAGATCCGCGCGGTGCGGGTGGCGATGCAGACCTGCCGCGCGGAACTGCCGACGCTGGGCGTGTCCGACCCCATGATCGAGAGCACGATCAGGCTGTACGCCGTCGAACTGGAACAACTGAGCCGCCTGGCCCGAGGCGTCCGCCTCATCACGGAGGCCCTCCTCGCCGGCAGCCAGACCGCTCGCCGACGAGCCCGAGTCTGAGTCTGAGTCTGAGGCGATCAGCGCTGATACGTGCCGACCAGCGTGCCGACGGCAAGTTCCTTGCCCTTGATCGCGCCGTGCACGGCCTCGACGGTCGGCCGGTCGTGCAGGGTGACCGGCTCGGACAGGGCGTAGAGGCGGAAGAAGTAGCGGTGCGGCCCGTGTCCCGGTGGAGGCATCGGCCCTCCCCAGCCGGTGCGTCCGAAGCCGTTGGGCCACGGCAGGCCGCCCTGGGGCTTCTGGTCCTCCGCCACCTCGGTGGTCCTCGGGTCGATGCCGGTCACCAGCCAGTGCAGGAAGGTCTCCCCCGGCGCGTCCGGGTCCTCGCACAGGAGCAGCAGCTCCGTGGCCTCGTCGGGCACCCCCGACCAGGTCAGCGGCGGTGAGATGTTCTCTCCCTCCCCGCTGTACCGGCGGGGGATCTCCGTGTGGTCGTCGAACGCGCTGCTGCTCAGTTCAATTTCGCTCATGGGCGCGGCCATACCCGCAACAGCGCCACCGGCACCGGTCCCGTACCCCGAAACCCCCGTTCGGCCGAGCCCACCCGGCCCCGGCCCCCGGTCAGAGGCGGAACACCACGAATCCGGCCGCGACCGAGCCCAGGACCGCGCCTCCGTAGCAGAAGACGATGATCGCCTTGCTCAGCCTCTTCAGCCGCAGGCCGTCGTACAGCGTGTAGCGGAAGCGATGGGCCCAGTGGAAGAGGCAGAGCACGCACAGCGCGAAGAGGATCGCCTTGGTGAGGGGGTGACGCAGCACCGAGAGCAGATGCACGTGATCGGGGGCCTCGAGCCAGCCCAGCGGGAAGGCGACGCCGAACAGGAACAGCAGGACCGGGACCAGCAGCGCGGCGGCCATCCCTCCCGCGCTGAACAGCAGCCACATCAGCGGTTCCGGCGATCTCCTGCCCATCGCCCTACCCCTTCCTAGCCCTTCAGGATCAGCCATGCCGTGGCGGCCGTCAGCAGCGCCCACAGCAGGTAGTGCAGTGCCACGATCGAACGCGGCCGGACGCGGCGGCCGCGCAGTCGTACGACCATGGCGCGCGGTGCCAGGTTGAACCACGTGAGGGTGTGCAGCAGGACGAAGAGCAGGGCGATCGTGTTGAGCAGGATCATCCCCCAGTTGGCGCTCCAGTCCTGGAACCGCTCGTACTCCTCCCTGCCGTCGGCGATCGCGCCGACCATGAGCAGCAGGAACACGACGAACCAGGCGATGAAGACGCTGCTGAGCTCCCGCAGCACGAAGACGAGGTACGCGCGGCGCCTCACCCACCAGAAGGTGGGGACGGGCTTGCGGTACAGGGCGGGCCGCGGGGCCGGCCGCGGCGTCCCGCTCATCGCGCGCCCCGGGGCCACAGGAGGTCCTTGAGCGACTGCGTGGCTGCCGTCAGCTTGTAGCGCTGGATGGCGCCCGCGGGGTCGACTCCCTTGGGGCAGGCCGTGGTGCACTCGCCGACCAGCGTGCAGGCCCAGACCCCCTCGGCCGACGACAGGACATCGCGCCGGTCGGCGGCTCCCTCGTCCCGCGAGTCCAGGTTGTAGCGCTGCGCGAGAGCGATGGCCGCCGGGCCGACGAAGTCGGGGTCGAGCGCGTACACCGGGCAGGCCGAGTAGCAGAGCATGCAGTTGATGCACATGCTGTACTGCTTGTATTCGTCCATCTCGTCCGGCGTCTGCAGATACTCGCCCGCTTCGAGCGCCCTCTCCTCCTCCCGGATGATCCAGGGCCTGACCTCGGTCAGCTTGTTCATGAAGTCGCCGATCTCGACGACGAGATCGCGGATGACGGGGAAGTTGGCCAGCGGTTCGACGCGTACCGGGCCGGGAGCGGAGTCGGTCAGAAAGGCCGAACAGGTCAGCCGGGGCTCGCCGTTGACGGTCATGCCGCAGCTGCCGCAGATGCCCATCCGGCAGGACCAGCGGTAGGAGAGCGTGCCGTCCAGGTGGTCCTTGATGTGGTTGAGCCCGTCGAGGACCGTCCACTCCTTGCGCAGCGGCACCTCGTAGTCCTGCCAGGTCGGTTCGGTCTCCCGCTCCGGCCGGTAGCGGGCCACCCGGAGGGTTATCCGGTCCGTCATGTCTCCTGCCTCCCGTACACGCGTTCCCCTGGCGCCCAGCGGGTGACGGTCACCGGCAGGTACTCCACCCGTGCGGTGCCGTCGGGTTCACGGTGGATCAGCGAGTGGGCCAGGTACCGGTCGTCGTCCCGCACGGGGAAGTCGGTGCGCTGGTGCGCGCCCCGGGACTCCTCGCGGCGCAGTGCGCTGTCGACAATGGTCTCCGACACGTCCAGCATGAACGACAGCTCCAACAGGGCGATCAGATCGGTGTTGAACGTCCTGCTGTGATCGTCGGCGGCCGCACCGCCGAACCGTTCCCGCAGGTCGAGCAGCGTATCGGCGGCCTCGGTCAGGGAACCCCTGTCCCGGTAGATGCCGGCGCCGCTCTCCATGGTGTCCTGCATCGCGGTACGGATGTCCGCGATGCGTTCTCGGCCCTCGGCGTGGTGCGCGACCAGGCGCTCAAGCCGGCGATGCTCGTCGCGGGCCTGCGCGAGGATCGCGGCGCTCGGGCCGGAGTTCGCGGAGCCCGCGGCTCGCGCGGCGGACTCGGCGGCCGCCCGGCCGGCGCGGGCGCCGAAGACGAGCAGCTCCGGGAGGGAGTTGGAGCCGAGCCGGTTGGCGCCGTTGATACTGACGCAGGCGACCTCGCCGGCGGCGTACAGGCCGTCGAGACCGGTGGCGCCGTGGATGTCGGTGTGGATGCCGCCCATCATGTAGTGGACCACCGGCCGCACCGGGATCAGTTCCCGGACCGGGTCGATGTTCTGGTACTTCAGACAGAGTTCCCGTACGAAGGGGAGCTTGGTGTCGATGAGTTCGGCGCCCAGATGACGCAGGTCCAGGTGGACGACGGGCCCGTGCGGCGTAGGGGTGGTCCTGCCCTTGTCGAGCTCGTGCACGAACGCCTGTGACAGCCGGTCCCGCGGCCCGAGCTCCATGCTGCGCATCACGGGCCCCGGTTCGGGCGTGCCGAGGTCGTAGTCCTGCAGATAGCGGTAGCCGTCCTTGTTGAGGAGCCACCCGCCCTCCGCGCGTGTGGCCTCGGTGATCAGGATTCCGGTGAACGGCAGGCCGGTGGGGTGGTACTGGACGAACTCCATGTCCTTCAGCGGTGCGCCGGCCCGGTAGGCCAGGGCCATGCCGTCACCTGTCTTGATGTTGGCGTTGGTGGTGAACGGGTAGACCCGCCCGCATCCCCCGGTGCACACGATGACGGAGTGGGCGGTGATGGTCTCGACCCGGCCGGTGGCCAGCTCGATCGCCACGACGCCGCGCACCTTTCCGTCGTCGACGAGCAGGGTGCTGACGAACCACTCGTCGTACCGCACGATGTCGCGGTAGGACAGCGCGGTCTGGAACAGGGTGTGCAGAAGATGGAACCCGGTCTTGTCGGCGGCGAACCAGGTGCGCTTCTTCTTCATGCCGCCGAACGCCCGCACGGCGATGTGCCCGTCGTCCTGGCGGCTCCACGGGCAGCCCCAGTGTTCCAGGCGGAGGAGTTCGCGGGGCGCCTCGCCCACGAATGCCTCGACGGCGTCCTGGTCGCACAGCCAGTCCCCGCCGGACACGGTGTCGTATGCGTGTTCGTCGAGGCTGTCGTCGCTGCCGGCGACCGCGGCGGCTCCGCCCTCGGCGGAGACCGTGTGGCTGCGCATCGGGTAGACCTTGGAGATGATCGCCACGCTCAGCCGTGGATCGGTCTCCGCGATGGCGATGGCCGCGCGCAGCCCGGCGCCTCCGCCGCCGATCACCACGACGTCATGGGAAGCGGTCATGTCACCACCTGCCTGTCGGCGCTGTGCCTGTGCGCGCTGCACGCTCGTGTACGGCTCCGGTGCGGCCCGTCAGACCTCGTGCTCGCCGCTGCGCTCGTTCAGTACGACGGCGCCGTCGTGGCGGACGATCCTGACGCGGAGGCTGCCGTCGTGGAACTCACGGCGGATCTGATGACAGCCGCACGCGTAGGTCACCCGGTCGATGAACAGCCCCGCGGTGTCGTCCTCCTGGTAGCGCAGCCCATCGACGAAGCAGCCGCACGGTGCCCGTTCCTCGGTGAAGTCGATGGTGTTGCCGACCATCGTCCACCTCCTCGACGACTGTGGTCGACACCGCCCAGCTGATCACTGTACGTAGCCACACACGCACTCTTTGACCTCTTGGGCCCCATCATGCCCAGTGCCGGCGCTCACAGCGAGCGTACCGCCGCTCACCGCTGTCCGCGCGGGACGGCAAGGTCGGTCAGGAGTGCGGTGCCCGGCGCGAAGGCCGCCCATGCGCCGCGCTGTGTCAGCACGGCGATGGCCGAGGTGGGGAACTTCGTCTGCGCGCGCCGCAGTGTGTCGTCGCGGGCCTCGCCGGCGAGCAGCAGGATCAGGTCCTGCAGGCCCGGGTTGTGTCCGATCAACAGCAACGTCCCCACATCGTCCGGCACGTCGCGTACGACATCGAGAAGGCTGTGGCTGTCCGCCGCGTAGAGGCGCCCGTCGTGGCGTGTGGGCGGCGTGCCGTCCATCTCGGCGGCGGCCAGCTCCCAGGTCGAGCGGGCCCGCAGGGCGGTGGAGCACAGGACGAGTTCGGGCACGCACGCGGCGTCCACCAGCCAGCGGCCGGCCGCGGGCGCGTCGCGCAGGCCGCGCGGTCCGAGGGGCCGGTCATGGTCGGGAACACCCTCGGGCCATGCGCTCTTGGCATGCCGCAGAACGACCAGCCGCCGCAACGGACTCACGCCGCGCCCCCGGGACGGCGGGCGGTCGATGTCGCGATCGGGCTCCACGCTCCCAACGGTACGCCGATCACTTCGTGGCGGGGGCCTTCGTGGGGGCGGTCGTCGCCGACGAGGCCTGCTGGTAGAAGATGTCGATGTCCACCTCTTCGCCCCCGACGATCAGGGTGTCCCACGCTCCGCTCTCCAACAGGGTGCGCAGGGTGTCGGCGTTGAGTGTCTCCAGGTGTTTCCGGAGGGTCGAGTCGTCGGGCATACCGGGAACGCGTGCGGCCAGCCGGTCACGGATTGCCCGCAGCCGTTCCATGAACGCGTCGGTGTCCGCGTTCATGGCGTTCTTGTCGAAGTCTCTTTCTTCCGACTCGTCGATGCTCTGTGCGATCTTCTCCTTGATCGCACGGCTGACGCCGTTCTCGTCGGTGGTGATCATCGTGTTCCAGGCTCGGCTCTTGTGCCGGTACTGGAGCATGGACATGGCCGCTTCGTGGCGTGCGAAGTCGGCGTCGCGGAACGGCCTGCCGGTCCATGCGCCGTTGAGGGACCGGGCCAGCGAGATGGCAGAGCCCAGTCCGCTGTTGAGCCCGCGTCCCGGCCAGAAGTGGATGGCGTTGGCCGCGTCGCCGAGCAGGAACCCGTACGTCCCCGGGGTGGTCGACGTGGCCGAGCGCAGCCGGGTGGTGAACCTGGGCCGCTGCACCATGTCGAGCCGGAAGGCCGTGACGGCACTGAGGTCCCTCTCGGCGACACCGAACAGCGCCAGCCCCTCCAGCACCCGCCTCCACAGGGCCGAACCCCTGACCATGGCGGGCAGGAAGAGTGTGCTGTGCGTCGAGCACTGGAAGTCACCGTGATCGTCCCGCCCCATGACGCACGGGCGTGAGGCGATGCAGTCCTCGAACACATGCCGGACCGGATCGATACCGACCACTTCTGCGGCCTCGGCGTCGGTGAGCCGCATGTTCAGAAAACCCTCCCCGCGAAGGGAGTTGAGGAGGAAACGGTTCTGAGCGACCGTCAGCAGAACCGTCATGGGGTCCGTGAGAGTCGATCTGACGCGAAGTCCCAGGACGACGTCCTGAATATGCTGACCGTGCAGCGAGTAGATGGACTTGTCGGCGTTGCCGAACTTGTCGGTGAAATACTCCCGTGTTCGGGAGCGGCCTCCCTCGCAAATGGCGAGCACGTGATCCTTGGCCTCGGCCTTGTCGTACTCGGCCGGGTCGAACGCGTCGGGAACCAGCCGGATCCGGTCCGGCTTTTCGTTCGCCAATTCCAGGAGAATATCCTCGATATAGGCGATCCGAAGGTTCCTCGGGTTGTAGCCACGGACCGAATCGGGGCCGACCGGCCACATTTCGGAGTACGCATCGCCGCGGAACAGCCGTTCCTGCACCTCTTCGGGGAGGTTCAGGTACTGGCGGCTCTGGACGGTGACGACCTGCTGCCGCCTGACGTTGCCCTGCCCTTCGCTCTTCCAGACGACCTTCGCGCCGTCCTTGGCCCACCGGCCGTCGTACACGGTGATGGCCACGCGATGCCCCATGAGGTGTTCCAGGAGCAGAGCGAAACTCAGGCCGACGGGACCGCCGCCCGAGACCGTGACGTTCAGCACGGGCCCTGCCGCCACCGTCGCCTGGGAGGGGGTGAGCGGCGCCAGGACGGAGAGGTCGAGGATGGTCTCCATCGCATCGGCCGCTTCGAAGCGGAACGTCTCGGTTCCTATCTCGATGAGATCTCCGGGCTGCAGTTCATGCGAGGTCACACGCGCCCCGTTGACTCGCGTTCCATTGATGCTGCCGCTGTCGTACAGCACGAATCCGTGGCGCTCGCGACGCACCTCTGCGTGAAAGCGTGAGACGTTACCGCCGGTTATCACCACGCTGTTGTCACTATTGCGGCCCAGGGTTACCGATGTGGCGCCGATCGGGAACTGCTGTCCTGCCAGAGAGCCTTGATGGCCGACAAGCCGAGGAGGCATGGGTCACCCAATTCCGTGAGTCACGAATCCGGCACGCAGAGCAATCTTAATCCGGCCACGAGGCCCATGAGAAGCCATCAGGACCGACTGATCATCACACGGTGTCCATTCCGTGAAGAAGTAACAGCGGAGGCCCGATCGGGGCTGCCGGGTCAGATGTGAAGGATGCGACAGGAAGGGCCTCGTGTGACGTCAGGCGCCCTTCTCACGCCGGCCCTTCTTGCCCAGAAACCGGCGGAGCTTCGTCAGCGGCCACGCATTGATGACATCGTCTGCGGTCAGCCAGCCGCGCTGGGCGGTGGCCACGCCGTAGCGCATGTACGGCAGATGCGTGGTGGAGTGCGCGTCGGAGTTCACGGCGAACTTCACGCCGTACTGCTTGGCGCGCAGGATGTCCTCGTCGCACAGGTCGAGCCGCTCGGGATGCGCGTTGATCTCCAGAGCGGTGCCCGTCCGCGCGCAGGCCTCGAAGACCGCGTCGAAGTCGGCGTCGATGCCCGGGCGTTTGCCGATCCGGCGGGTGGTGGGGTGGCCGATGACGGAGACGTACGGGTTCTCGCAGGCACGGATGAGACGGCGGGTGAGTTCCCGCCGGCTCTGGTTGAAGTGGGAGTGGACCGAGGCCACACAGATGTCGAAGTCGGCGAGGAACTCGTCGGGCCAGTCCAGGGAGCCGTCCGGGCCGATGTTGAGTTCCGTGCCGTGCAGCAGCCGCATCCTGTGGTGCTCGCCGTCGATCGCGCGTACCCGCTCGCGCTGGGCGAGGATCTTCTCGTCGGTCATGCGCTGCATGTACAGGTTCGGGGCGTGGTCGGTGACGGCGTAGTAGGCGTATCCGCGGTCGGCAGCGGCGGCGATCATGTCCTCCAGCGGGGCCAGCCCGTCGGTGAGGTCGGTGTGGGTGTGCAGATCGCCGCGGATGTCCTTCTCGTCAAGGAGCTCGGGGAGTTCGCCGCGCAGCCCGGCCGCGATCTCGCCGCGGTCCTCGCGCAGCGTCGGCGGGATCCAGGGCAGTCCGAGCCTCTCGTAGATCGCTTCTTCCGTCTCGGAGGAGATGCTCTCGCCGCTCTCGGCGTCGAAGAGCCCGTACTCCGACAGCTTGAGGCCCTGGCGCACCGCGAGTTCGCGCGTGCGGATGTTGTGCGCCTTGGAGCCGGTGAAGTACTGCAGTCCCGCGCCCCAGGAGTCCGGGGGGAGGACCCGTAGGTCCACCTGGAGGCCCGTATCGGTCCGTACGGAGGTCTTCTTCTCCCCGTGCGCGATGACCTCGGCCGTGTGCGGAAGGTCGGCGAGGGCCTCCATGAACGGGGTCGACCGGCCGGCCGCCACCAGGATGTCGATGTCGCCGATGGTCTCCTTCATGCGGCGCAGGGACCCCGCGTAGGTGCACCGGACGCAGCCGCGGATGTCCGACAGCTCCGCGACGAGCTGCTCGGCGATGTCCATGGCGGCG
Source organism: Streptomyces sp. NPDC029169 (assembly GCF_055563935.1). Classification (NCBI taxonomy): domain Bacteria; kingdom Bacillati; phylum Actinomycetota; class Actinomycetes; order Kitasatosporales; family Streptomycetaceae; genus Streptomyces; species Streptomyces sp. NPDC029169. The sequence continues at coordinate 42,913 of NZ_JBVHXA010000006.1, read as the reverse complement.
CTGACGAGGATCCGGCCCTCGCCGGCCTTCTGCAGGACGGAGATGCCGTGCAGGATGTTCTCCTCGGTCCGCTCCCCGAAGCCCTTCAGGTCGCGCAGCCGTTCCTGGCGGATGGCGTCGATCAGCTGGTCGACGGTGGTGACGCCCAGCTCGTCGTAGAGGACCATGGCCTTGCGTGGCCCGAGCCCCGGGATGGCGATCAGCTCGCGCACTCCGGCCGGCACGGACGTGCGGGCCTGCTCTACGACGGACATGCGGCCGGTCCGCAGGTACTCCACGATCTTGTCGGCGACGGACTTGCCGACGTTCGGAATCTCGAGCAGCTCCTTCGCGTCCATTTTCGAGACGTCCTGCGGGTAGCCCCCGACGGCACGTGCGGCCTTCTCGTAGGCGCGCGCCTTGAACGCCTCCCCGCCCCGGATCGCGATGAGGTCGGCGTACTCCTGGAGCAGCGCCTCGACCTGGTCGTTGGCTCGGGCCATACCTCCAGGGTGCGGCCAAAACCTCGTTTTGCGTACCCCTACCTATAGCGTCCCGCATTGTTCCCGGCCGGCCGGGGCGGCGAGCCTGGCGGGCAGAAGGGGGTCACCGCACATGCCCCAGGAGCCCGAGATGATCGCCACGACCACCGCCCTCCTCCGTACCCCGGCCATCCCGGTACCGGAGCGGGCCGGCGCCCGTGGGAGAACCGCCGCCTGCACGATGCCCGCCGTTCCCGCCTCGGTGCCCGCCCTGCGGCGCTTCGCACGGACCTCGGCACGGCTCTGGGACGTCCCCGAGGACGTGGAGGCGGCGCTGGCCCTCGTCGTCACCGAACTGGTCACCAATGCGGTGCGGCACAGCGGAAGCCCGGACGTGGCCCTGCTCCTGACCACGGCCGCCGACACCCTGACGGTGCACATCAAGGATCGCGGCCGCTGGCGCCCCCGGCAGGCAGCGGGCGAGGGCTTCCCGTACGGCGTCGACGACCCGGCGTGCGGCGGGCGCGGCCTGCTGCTGGTCGAGGAGTACGCCGACGGGTGCACCCTGCGGCGTACGGCGGGCGGCACCCGGGTGGTGGTGGAGCTGTCCCTCGCCCCGGTGCCCCCTGTGCACCCCTACTGAGCACACCTCGGGCGGCCTCGGCCCGCCGCTTGCCGCTGGTCAGTGCCGGATCTAGCCTGACCAGGCAGGGAAGGTGATCGGGTGGCACGGCCGAGGAGCCAGGATGCGGCACCGATCGGCGGTGGCTTCACTTTCGTCGGCCGCCGGCGGGAGCTCGGCACGCTGCTGGCCGCCGTCCGGCACCCGCCGGCCGTCGTGCTGATCGAGGGCGAGGCCGGGATCGGCAAGTCGCGCCTGGTGCGCGAGGCCACCGACGCCCTGACCGCCGAAGGCCGCTGCGTGCTGACGGGCTACTGCCAGCCGCTGCGCGAACCGTGCCCCTACGGTCCGGCCGTCGACGCCCTCGCCAAGGCCGGCCCGTGGCTGCCCGCCACCGGCCTCCCGCCGGCATCCGGCACCCTGGCACCGCTGCTGCCCGACCTGGCCGGCCGGCTCCCCCCTCCCCCTGCGCCTCCCGGCGACCCGCAGGCCGAACGCCACCAGCTCGTCCGGGCCGTGCACTCCCTCCTTGCCGCGCTCGGCCCGACGGTGCTCGTCGTCGAGGACATGCACTGGGTCGACGCCGCCACCCGTGAACTCCTGCTGCTGCTCGCCCGCGACCTGCCGGCCGAGCTGAGTCTGGTCCTCACCTACCGTGCCGAGGACCTGCCGCCCCGTACCCCTGTCCTCGGCGCCGCCTACCGTCACCCGCCCGGAACCGGCGGCACGGTGATCACCCTGGCCTCGCTCACCGAAGCGGAGGTCGCGGAACTCACCACCGCCGCCCTCGGCTCCCACACCACCCCCGCGCTCGCCCGGGCCGTGTACGACCGCAGCGAGGGCCTGCCCCTGGTCGCGGAGGAGGACCTGATCACCCTCGGCGAGCAGGGGCGGCGCGGCAGCACCGCGGACGCCGTCGCGGCCCTCGAACGGGCCCAGGTACCCAGAGGGCTGCGCGAGGCGGTGACCGAGCGCCTGGCCGGGCTCTCTCCGGCCGGAGCGGCGGTCGTCGACGCCGCCGCCGTCCTGGCCGTCCCGGCCGCCGAGCCGCTGCTCACCGCCGTCGCCGGACTGGATTCCGAAGAGGGCACACGGGGCCTCACGGACGCGCTGCGAGCCGCGGTGCTCCGCGAGGACGACACCGGCCGGTACGTCTTCCGGCACGTCCTCGCCCAGCAGGTCGCCTACCGGAACGTTCCCGGGCCGCTGCGGGCCCGTCTCCACCGGCGGGCCGTCGAGGAACTGGAGAAGCACTCCCCGCCCCCGCTGGTCCAGATCGCCCACCACACGCTCGCCCTCGGAGACCGCGAGGGGTGGTTCCACCGCGCCGAAGCCGCCGCCGACCAGGCCATCGCCGTCGGCGACACCGGCACCGCCGCCGCACTGCTGTCCCGGATCCTCGAACAGCCCGACCTCGGGGAGGAGCTCCGCTCGCGGGCGGCCCTGGCCCTCGCCCGGATCTCGGTCGACAGCACCGACCACATCGCCACCGTCACCCTGCTGCGGCGGCTCATCGACGACCCACGCCAGTCGGAGGCGACCCGAGGCGAGATCCGTCTGGCGCTCGGCCTGCTCATGGTCAACCACGGCGGAGACCGCACGGGCTTCTGGGAGATCCGCCGTTCGGTCGAGGAGCTGGCCACCCGCCCTGACCGGGCGGCGCGGGCGATGGTCGCCCTGGCGATGGACGAGCGCAGCGGCGGCTCCGGCCAGGCGTGGAAGTGGATCGACCGGGCCGAGCGGACCCTGCACGGCACCACCGACGGCGCGGTGGCCGCCGCCGTACGGGCCACTCGCCTCACGCTCCTGGCCCGCCAGGGGGACCCTGCCGTCTGGCCGCTGCTCGACCGGCTGCCCCGCGACGCCGACGACCTCGGCGTCCTGCGGCAGACCGTCCGCGCTCTCTACAACGTCGGCGACATCGCCATCGAACTCGGGCACGACCGCCGTGCCCGCACCCTGCTCACCGAGAGCCGCGACCTCGCCCGCCGCTCGGGCACCCCCCACCTGGAGTGCTACAGCCGGATCGCCCTGGTCCGTCTGAACGGCCTTGCCGGCCACTGGGACGACCTGGAGGAGGAGTTCGCCGCCCTCGGCGCCGAATTCCCCGACATCGCCATGGCTGGCAACGAACAGGCCCTGCTGTTCGGCCGGTTGGCCAACGCCCGGGGCCAACGCTCCCGGGCTCTCGAACAGTTCACGCTCGCCGCCGAGTACGGGGAGCGCGAGTCACAGGTCACCACGGCGCTGCGGGCCGCGTCCGGGCTCGCCGCGGTCCGGCTGGCCCAGGGCGCACCCGAGGAGGCCTTCGCCGTCACCGAGCCCGCCGTGGCCATGCTGCGCGAGGCCGCCGCCTGGGCGCGGGCGACCGGTGTGGTCCCTGTCGCGGTCGAGGCGGCACTGGCCTGCGAGGGACACCGGTCCGCCGAGCAGCTCGCCGACGATGCCGAACGTGGCCTGCGCGACGCCGACACGCCCGCCGCCGACGCCGAACTCCGCTTCGCCCGCGGCCTGCTCCACACCGCCGACGAACCCGCCACGGCCGCCGAGCACTTCACCCAGGCGCGTCGGCTCTGGCAGGAGATCGGCCGCCCGTACGAGGCAGCCCGCGCGGCCGAGTACGCGGGCCGGACACTCGCCGCCGTCCGGCCCGACGCCGCGACCGCGCACCTCACCGAGGCCCTCGACACCTTCAGCCGCCTCGGCGCCGCCGCTGACGCCGCCCGCTGCCGGGACACCCTGAACCGGCTCGGCCTGGTACGGCGCCCCGTCCGCGGACGCCGGGGCTACGGCGACCGGCTCTCCCCCCGCGAGCGGCAGGTCGCCGAGATGCTGGCCGGGGGCGCCACCAACCAGGACATCGCCCAGGCGCTGTTCGTCTCCCCCCGTACCGTCGAGCAGCACGTCGCCCACGTCCTCAAGAAGCTGGGCACCACCCGCAAGGCCGTCCGCGAAGCCCTTCCCGGCGATGCGACCGACGATCGGACATGACGGTTCCTCATGTGCTGAATTCAGGATCCTCTGCACTGTCGTGGCGTGCCCCGGAGCCGGACAGGGCCCCGGAGCCGGACAGCGCCGCTTCGAGTTCCGCGCGCGTGGGTGGCTGTGCCCCCGGGCGCGTGCAGGCGAGCGCGCCCGCCGTCACGGCGGTGCGGAGGATGCGCTCCGTCGAGGCGGCGTCGGGCGGCAGACGGATCGCGGTACGGCCGTCGTGCCCCGGTCCGAACAGTGCGGCGAGCAGCGCGGACTGGAACGCGTCCCCCGCCCCGATGGTGTCGGCCACCCGCACCTCCGGCGCCGCTACGGCCACGTCCGCCCCCGTCGTGAGCGCGCGGGCGCCGCGGGCGCCGTACGTGACGACGACCATGCGCGGGCCGACGGCCAGCAGATCCCGGGCGGCGCTGTCGGCCGACCGGTCCGGGTACAGCCAGGCCAGATCCTCGTCGCTCGCCTTCACCACGTCGGCACTCGCCACCGCTTCCTCGACCGCCCGCCGGTAGGCGGCACGGTCGGGGAGCGCCCCGGGACGTACGTTCAGGTCGACGGAGACCACCCCGTCGGGCCTTTCACGCATCCGGCGGCATGCCTCCAGGACGCGTTCGGCGCCGGGCTGGACGGCGATGGCGAGGGAGCCGGTGTGCAGCAGAGAGACATCGGGCGGTATCGGCAGACGTACGGGGTCCCATGCGGCGATGAAGTCGTACGTCGCCGCACCCGTGGCGTCGTCGACATGGGCCAGGGCCAGGGTGGTACGGCCCGTGGCGGACTCGGCGCGGGCCACGGGCACTCCCGTGGACCGCAGGTACGCCTCCACCAGCGCGCCGGGCCGGTCGTCTCCCCAGCACGTGGCCAGCGTGACCGGCCGGCCCAGCCGGTGCAGGCCGACGGCGACATTGGCCGGGCTGCCGCCGGGCGCCGGGGTGATGACCCCGGCGCCGGAGTGCCACACCAGGTCGACCAGTGCCTCACCCACGACGAGGACACTCATGCGTCCCCCTCCCGCGCCGTGGCGGGCGCGGCCAGGTCCCATGCCGCCACCGTGTACGCGGCGGACGGGGCTCCCGAGGCGCCGGCCTGCAGGCGCCAGGGGCCGTCCCCCAGAGGGTAGAAGCGCATCGTGAGGCTGAGGCCGGAGGCGGTGAAGACCTCCGCGACGGAGTGGTCGAACACGATCCGCAGAGTGGCGTGCCGGCCCTCCGCGGGCAGCCGTCGGCTGCCGCCCTTGGCGCGCGGGTCCGCGGAGGCGTGGTCGCGGTCGACGACCACCTCCCCCGTGGCCGCGTCGTGCACGATGTCGAGGTACTCCCCGCCGTCGGGCGAGGTGAGCAGCCGCAGCCGCCCGCCTCGCTCCAGACTGACCGTCACATCGCTGCAGCGCGAGATCTCGCCGAGGTCCGAGGGCCGGTCGGGACGTGCCGTACCGGTGGCGGTGACGCGCCGCTCGCCCCGCAGGCCGAGGAGTTCCCGGGCCGGCTGCTGACGTACGGTGCCGTCCTCGCCGAGGGTCAGCTCGCGCGGCAGGGTGAGCATCCCGGCCCATCCGGCCTCGTCGGTCCAGGTGCTGGGGGCGCCGACGTACTCCTCGTCGCGCGCCTCCCAGATCCACGCCCACAGCAACCATCGTCCGTCGGGCGCCGGCAGTACAGCCGGGGCGTAGAAGTCCGGTCCGTGGTCGAGGAGTTGGGGGTCGTCGGCGACGAACCCCCCGTCCCGCTCGCGCCCCGGCCAGACGGCCGTGCACCGAGCGCCGCCCTTCGGGTCCCAGGCGCTGATCAGCACCGCACCCGCGCCGCCGGGGAAGGACGCGTACTGGGCGCACTCCCAGCCTTCCTCGGTGGTGAGCCCGCCAGGCAGGGGGCGGGGTGGCCGGGCGAGGAAGACGCCGCGGTACTCCCACCGCTCCAGGTCGGCGGAGGCGTACTCCAGTGCCGCGCCGCGGCCATCGGGGAGCGAGGCGCCGACGAGCATCCGCCAGCCGCTCGTGTCCCGCCACACGAAGGGGTCGCGGAACATGGTGGCGCCCTCGGGCGCGTCGGCGATCAGCAGCCGGTCGCGCTTGGTGAACGTCGTACCGCCGTCGTACGAGACGGCGGAGGTGACGGGCTGGTGCGAGCGGTCCGGGTGACGGGCGGAGTAGAAGGCGACGAGCGAGCCGTCGTCGGCCTCCACGGCGTTGCCCGACCACACCCCGCCCTCGTCGTCCCCTCCAGGTGTGGGGGCCAGAGCCACCGGCATCGGCTCCCAGTGGAGGAGGTCGGTGCTTCTGAAGTGGCCCCAGTGCATGTCCGCGTGGCGGGCGCTGTAAGGGTTGTACTGGAAGAACACGTGGTAGTGCCCGTCGTGGAAGACAAGGCCGTTGGGGTCGTTGACCCAGTGCGCGGGGGGCCGCAGGTGGACCGCGGGGAAGTGCGGGTCGCCCACGGAGGTCCGCGGCCCAGTCGCGATCGGCTGCTCGGTGGTGGTCCGCGCCTCAGCCATGCGAGCGCTCGTCGTAGCGGCGGCGGACGGCGGCGGCCTGCTTGATGTTGGCCTCGGACTCCTGGAGGGAGCGCTCACCGCGCTGCCGGGTTCGCTCGGCCAGCCGGTCCATGTGCCGCTGGAGACGGGCCTCGTACCGCTCGCGCATCACCGCGATCTCCTCGGCGACCGCTCCGCGGCGCGGGGCCGGGGCGGGCATCGGCTGACCGGCGGGCCGGACGGGGAGGCGCTCGGCGAGCGGAAGGATGGACGCCTTCGGGGAGGGCAGGGTCTGGTACCAGTACGCGGTCGAGGCCCAGTCGTCGCTGAGGTGGTTGCCGTGACCGTGCTCGACGGAGACCTTGATCCGCTCCTCGAAGCGGACCGGATCCGCCACGTGCAGACGGTAGTTGACCGAGTAGCCCGGGACGTCGGCCTCGTGGACGATCGCCCCGTGGTAGAGGTAGGCGTTCTTCTGCATGCCCCACGCGTGGTTGAAGTAGTCCTCGGTGCCGGTGCCGTGCAGCGACGGCGGCCAGCTCGTCGTGCCGTCGGGCAGGAAGTCGTCGTCGATCCAGATCATGTCGTTCCCCTCGCCCCACCAACTGCCCTGGCGGTGGTGGACGGAGAGATTGCAGCCGACGTAGTGGCCCTTGCCCTCGGTGTCGAGGATGACGTAGTTGTCCTCGCCGGTGACGTCGACGATGTTGACCTCGGGGCTGTTGGTCTGGATGTCGGGAGCCCAGCCGCCGCAGGGGTTGCTGCGGTTCCAGCGGGCGTGGAAGTAGAGCGTGTCGGCGGGGAGCCGCTCGGGGAACAGCTCGTAGTCGATGTAGAAGTACTGCTGGATCGGCAGGTCGTTCTCGTTGATCAGCTCGATCCGGGCGCGCTTGTCGAACGGCATCGGCGCCCAGCAGTTGAGGGCCGCGCTGCCGCCGAAGATCAGCGACTCCTCCGGCTTGGCGGAGACGGTGAACAGCGCGGACTGGTAGCTGTTGGGCAAGCAGTGACCGATGCCGAAGAAGTCGCCGAGCGGCACGAGGACCGCCGGCTCCTCCTCGTCGTCCCAGGTGATACGGATCAGGACCTTGCGGTAGTAGTCCGGGTCGGGCTCCTCCCACGTGACGCCGAGAGCGTTGTGGATCTCCATCACGGGCGCGACGGTGTCCGCCTCCAGCGGGTCGATGAGACCCGGCCCCAGCGTCCTGCGGCAGAACTGGGTCATCCAGATGTGCGTGATCTGCCCCGGGCCCTCCAGATCGGCGAGGACCCGCGTGGAGTGTGCGGGGGTGGTCCAGTAGTCCTGGTTGCGTCCGCGCTGGTCCCAGCTGGAGACCCGGGCGGTGCGGGCCGCGGCCGGACGGGTGAGGTGGTCGAGCGGAGAAGGCATGAGAAAGTGTTTCCTTCAGTGATATCAGTGATATGGGTCGCTGAACTCGGGCGGCGAGGGATGGCAGTCCCTCGCCGCCCCTTTCTGTCTCCCTGCCGGGGGTGGGGCGGTGGTGCGTGCCGGGTCAGGCCGGGCAGCCGCACGACTCTCGGTAGGTGATCTCGGGATCCAGCCGGACGGAGCGCCGGCGAGAAGTGAGGTTGCCCTCGATCCGGCTGAGCAGCAGCTGCATCGCGGTGCTGCCGATCTCGCGGGCGGGCTGGGTGACGGTGGTGATTCCGGGGCGGAAGAGGTCCGCGTACGGGAATCCGTCGAAGGTGGCGAAGGCGAAGTCGGCGGGTGTACGCAGCCCCAGTTCGCCGGCGGCCTGCAACACCCCCACGGCGGTCTCGGTGCTGACGGCCACCACGGCGGTGGGCCGCCGCGGGAGCGGGAGCCTCAGGAGGCCGCGTACCTGCTCGCGGGTCTCGTCGGCCAGGCCGGTGCCGGTGAGGATCAGTTCGGGATCCGTCTCGATGTCCGCGTCGCCGAGTGCCTCCACGTAGCCGCGGCGCCGTTCAGCGATGGTGAGGACCCTTTCGTCGCCTCCGGCGAGTGCGATACGCCGGTGTCCGTGCCCGACCAGGTGCAGGACGAGGTCCCTCATCGGCGCGGTGTTCTCCACACCCACCTGATCGGCCGGAATGGCGCCGAGGCGGTCCATCAGGACCACCGGGGTGCCGTGCTGCTGTACGGCGATGAGCTCCTCGTGCCGGGACCCGGCGACGGGTGCGACGACCACGCCGTCCACCCGGCGTTCGGTGAGGGCCTCCAGCGCGCGCAGCTCCAGGTCGGGGTCCTCCCCGGAGTTCGCGAGCAGCAGGGTGAGCCCCGCGCGGGTCGCCTCGTGCTCGACGCCCCGGACCATCTCGGCGAAGGCCGGCTGGGCCACGTCCGAGACGATCAGGCCGACAGAGTCCGTACGTGAACGGCGCAGGGCCCGGGCCAGGCTGTCCCTGCGATAGCCGGTGGCCTTCACGGCCTCCTCGACGCGTGCCCGGGTGTCGTCGCGTACGGGCCGCGTCCCGTTGATGACATGAGACACGGTGGACGTGGACACGCCGGCCATCCGTGCGACATCGGAGATGGTCGCCACTGGTAGTTCGCCGCCTCCAGAGTTGTCGAATCGATTGCTTCGACCTTGACATGGTCGGCCACCTGTCGTCAACGGCCAGGAAACGAGTATGTCGACGGGGCGACACCGACAACCTCCCCTCCCATCAGCCTGTTTGGCCGTCATCACGCCTCTGCGGACGCGACGGAAGCCCGTCCGTCCGGAAACATTCTCGACACCCCGGCTTGACAGCGTGGCGCGGCCGAGTACTTTTCATCGAAACGTTTGCGCGGCATGGCCAAGGGGTCGATCCCCCGGCCCCGTGACCCCGCCGCAGGGATCACCCTGCCTGCACCGGCGAGCTCCCTCCCCTCCCTCCCTCGCTTTCTGGAAGGCAGCATCATGGCGACGTCTTCACTGCCCGGCACCGCACCCCGGCCGGGCATCCGCCGCAGAATCGCGCTCGGCGCCACGGCTCTCGTACTCCTCGCCTCCGCGACGACCGCCTGTGGCGCGGCCACCGGCGGCAGTCCCTCCTCGGGCGGCGTGATCACGCTGTCCATGCAGAACCCGGACGTCAAGGCGCAGGATCCGGCGACCTACGACATAGTCCAGTCGTTCAACCGCAAGCACCCCGACATGAAGATCAACCTGGTCGGGCAGCCGGTCGAGCAGCACGAACAGCAGATGACCATCGCGGCGCAGAGCGACACCCTCCCGGAGATGTTCTGGGTGTACGACTCGCTCGCCAGGACCATGGTCAAGGACGGCGACCTCCTCGACCTGACGCCGATCCTCGGCGAGACCGGACTCCACCCGAAGTTCGCCCCGAGCATGCTCGCCGGCTTCCACCACGACGGCATCCAGTACGGAGTCCCGTACCAGGCCCTCGTGACCGGCTTCTACTACAACAAGGACCTCCTGCGCGAGCACGGCATCCAGGTGCCGGCCACGTCCCAGGAGTTCCTCGCGGCGGTCAAGAAGCTCAAGGCCGAGGGCGTGGTGCCGATCGCCCAGGGCGCGAACACCTCCGCGTACAGCGTCTGGGCCTTCCTCACCATGCTCGACCGCTTCGGCTACGAGGAGAAGATCCCCGACATCCTCAACGGCAAGGCCCGCTACGACAACGCCGACTTCCTGCGCCTGTACCAGTACGTCAGGGAGCTCGCCGACGCCGGAGCCTTCCCCGCCAACATGGCCACGCAGACCTACCCGCAGGCCGTCGCCTCCTTCACCAGCGGCAGGGCCGCATTCCTCGACGCCGGCGTGTGGGAGGCGGCGAAGATCCAGAACAGCAAGGTCGGCGACAGCGTCGGGTTCTGGGCGGGACCCACGTTCGCCGACGGCGTGGGCGAGCAGAAGCTCGCGATGAACGCCCCCTCGGCCCCCTTCGTGGTCAGCGCCGCGGTGAAGAAGGACCAGAAGAAGTACGCCGCGGTCAAGGCGTTCCTCGCGTTCTACTACAGCGACGAGGGCCAGCAGATCCTCGTCAAGAACGCGCAGCCGCCGGTGACGACGTACCGGCCGAACGTCGACGCCGCGAAGAACCCCGTCTTCGCCACGGTCCTCGCCGAAGTCTCCAAGCCCGGCTGGAAGAGTCCCCAGGCCCAGCCCGACCTCGTCGTCGAGGCGGCCACCGCCAGCGCCATGTACGACAGCTTCTACGGCGTGATGGGCGGCAGCCTCACCCCGGAAGAGGCCGTCAAGCGGGTCCAGAAGACCTTCGAGTAGGACGCCGGCCCGCTCGTCACCAGGCCCCGGCGGCACACAGGCCGGGGCCCGAACCACAGGAATGGCATGAACTGGCTCACCACACGCCGGCACTTCGCCCTCATGGTCGCACCGGCGTTCCTCCTCTACAGCCTGTACATGGTCTTCCCGATCCTGTACTCGCTCACGTACAGCTTCACCGACTTCGACGGCGTCTCGGCCACCGGCTTCACCGGCCTCGACAACTACGGTCACATGGCGCAGGACGCGGCTTTCTGGACCTCCCTGCGCAACACCGCGATCATCCTGGGCGTCGCCGTGTTCCTGCTCGTCCCGCTGGGCTTCCTGCTCGCGGTCCTGCTCAGTGGGAACGTCCGGGGCAGCGGAGTCCTGCGCGCCCTGGTCTTCGCCCCGGCCATCGTCGCGCCGATCCTCGTCGGACTGATCTGGATCTTCATCCTGGATCCGGAGATCGGCCTGGTCAACGCATTCCTGCTGGCCATCGGCGTCCCCGCGCACCCGCAGTGGATCGGCGGCGACACCCTCAGTCCGTACTCGATCGCGTTCGTCTACCTCTGGCAGCAGATCGGCTTCGCCGTCACCATCTTCTACGCCGGGATCCGCATGCTGCCCCGCGACGTCATGGAGGCCAGCAGCCTCGACGGCGCCACGCGCCTCCAGCAGCTGCGCCACATCCAGATCCCCATGCTCCGGGAGACGTTCGGCATCGTCACCGCCCTGGTCGTCACCGGCGTGTTCAAGGTCTTCGAGCTGGTGTACGCGCTCACCGGCGGCGGCCCCGTCCACCTCTCCGAGGTCATGGTCAGCTACATGTACCACATCACCTTCACCACCCAGCAGTACGGATACGGCATGGCCCTGGCCGTCGTCGTCTTCGTCGTCGGCGCCGTCGCCTCGGCGGTCACGTTCCTCGGCAACCGCCGCAAGGAGGCGCAGTGATGAGCACGGACACCCGTCGGCGCGGCACGGCAGCCCGCGGCCGGCGCGCGCCCCGACCCGCCGACCGGCGGCCCGCTCGTCACGGCTCCGCTCCGCCGCCTCGGCGGAAGGGCCGCATCCGTCTCCTCGTGTCCGCGATCGCCTACCTGATCACCTTCGTGATCCTCTTCCCGCTGCTGTGGATCGTGCTGCTGTCCTTCCAGAGCAACGAGAACATCCTGGAGAACCCCTTCACGCTCGCCGATCTCACCCTGGCCAACTACCGGCAGGCACTGGAGACGCTCAACCTGCTGGTGATGTACAAGAACACCCTGATCCTGGCCGTCGTCTCGGTCACGCTGGGGCTCGTCGTCTCGTACCTGGCCGCGTTCGCGCTCACCCGCATGGTGTTCCGAAGGGGCGGCCGCCGGACACAGAACACCGTCCGGTACTACTTCCTGGCCGGGCTCGCGGTGCCGGTGTACATCCTGCTCTTCCCCGTGTACCGGATCGACATCGCGCTGGGTCTCTTCGGCACCCATCTGGCGCTGATCCTGCCGTACATCGCGGTCACGATCCCCTTCAACATCCTGCTCCTGACCGGATTCCTCCGGGACTTCCCGGAAGAGATCGAGCAGGCGGCCGTCATGGACGGGGTCGGTGTGTGGCGCATGGCGTGGCGCGTCGTCTTCCCGCTGATGCGCCCGGTCATCGCCACCCTGGCCATCCTCAACGTCATCTACGTGTGGAACGAGTTCCCCTTCGCGGTCACGCTCATCAACGACCCGACGCTGACCACCGCCTCGCTCGGGGTGTCCCAGTTCCAGGGCATCTACAGCGTCGACTACGGCGCGATGATGGCGTCCGCCACCCTCGTACTCCTGCCCCAACTGGCCATCTACGCCGTGTTCCAGAGGCAGGTCATCGCCGGCATGACGGCCGGCGCCGTCCGCTGAACCGAGCCCTCCATCCCCCAGGAGCCTCATCCATGGACAACGAGAAGCACATCCCCCTGCCCCGACGCACGGTGCTGCGGGCGACCGCACTCGCCGCGCTGACGACGCTGACCACTCTGACCTCCGTGTCCACGGGGCACGCGCGCCCGACGCACGGCGCCCCCTCGGCCCTTCCACGGGTCGGGGCGGTGCCCCATCCCGCCTACGACTCCATCGTGGGCCTGCTCTGATCCCGCACCTCCCCCCTAAGGAGTGCACATGGCCGACACCGTCTACGACGTCACCACCTGGCCCGGCGCGACCGTCTCCCCGTACACCGACATCGGCAGGGTGATCAACGAGATCATCGCGGACGTCAAGAGCAGGCAGACCACCCAGAACACCCGCCCCGGCGCGGTCATCTACATCCCGCCGGGTCACTACGACCTCCTCACCCGGGTCGTCATCGACGTCAGCTTCCTCCAGATCAAGGGATCCGGGCACGGGTTCCTGTCCAACGCGATCCGGGACGAGTCCTCGACGGGTTCCTGGACCGAGGTCCAGCCCGGCGGCAGCCACATCCGGGTGCAGAACACCGACGGGAACAAGGAGGCGTTCCTCGTCCAGCGCTCCGGCGCCCCCGCCACCGTCGGCCGCCTGAACAGCATCGTCTTCCAGGACTTCTGCCTCGACGGAGTGTCTTCGTCGAAGCCGTACTCGCCGGGGAACTCCAAGATCGGGATCTCCGTGCAGTCGGACAACGACGCCCTGCGCTTCGAGGGCATGGGCTTCGTCTACCTCGAACACGCCCTGATAGTGAAGGGGGCCGACGCCCCGACGTTCACGAACAACTTCATCGCCGAGTGCGGCAGCTGCATCGAGCTCACCGGCGCGTCGCAGGTCGCGAGAATCACGAACAACTTCCTGATCAGCGCCTGGGCCGGCTACTCGATCTACGCCGAGAACGCCGAGGGCCTGCACATCTCGGGCAACAGCCTTCTGTGGGCGGCCAATATCACCCTGACCAACTGCCATCGGGCGTCCATCTCGGCGAACAAGCTGCTCAGCAACTTCCCCAGCATGATCGCGCTGCTCGCCACGAGCTCCGGCAACCTCATCTCCGGCAACCACTTCCGCCGCGTGTACGGCGACGGAACCAGCACCCGCTTCGACGACCACTTCGGCCTGGTCCACATCAACGGCAGCAACAACGCCGTCACCGCCAACCAGTTCTCCTTCCAGGTCCCCGCCGCGAACATCACCCCGCCCGGAGCCAGCCCGACGATCGTCCTCGTCAAGGGCGGCGACAGCAACTACCTGGCCACCAACAACATCACCGCCAACCTGGACGTGAAGATCGTCCTCGACGCCGCCTCGACGGCGACGAAGATCTTGTACAGCGCCCGCAGTTCACAGCTCGACGCCTACACCACCAACTACTCCCTGGTGGCCACGCCGTAATCGGCCGCAACACCAGTAAGGGGCCTGATCCGCGAGAGCCGGCCAGGCCCCTGAGTGGTCTCCCGGACATCGTGGGAGGCCCATGCGCGCGGGTCGCTGTCTGCCGTTCGGGTGGACTTGCACCCGGCCCTTGCGGCGGCCCTTACGGCTGGGCCAGACTGACGCGCAGTCATCAAACCGGGCTCCGGTGAGCCGGGGGAGCCGACCGCGTCGCATCGGGACGGGGGCTGCATACGGTGCCAGCACTGAAGGGGGCCTTCGTCAAGTTCGACGGAGGGCTGCTCGGCGGTCTGCCGAACATCGTGCTCTTCCAGTTCAATCCGGAGTCCGTGAGCCGCGCGCCGGGACTGGCCGCCCCACTCGAAGCCCCCGACGGCTCGGGGCCGACCCCCGCCGACCAACCGGGCGAGCCGGACGAGAGCATCTCGTTCACCCTGCGCCTCGACGCCACCGATCAGCTCGCCGCGGGCAACCCCGTAGCGGCTGTGAGCGGTGTGCTGCCCGCCCTGTCGGCGCTCGAACTGCTCATGTACCCGAAGTCCTCGCTGGCCAGTTCGCTGTTCGGCGGCGGACCCCAGCCACACCGCAGTCCGCCGGCGCAGCTGCCCACCGTGCTGTTCTTCTGGGGCCCGTACCGTCTCCTGCCGGTCACCGTCACCAACCTGTACGTCATGGAGCGCGAGTACGACCAGATGCTCAACCCCATCCGTGTCGAGGTGAACGTGTCCCTGCGCGTGCTCACCCCGGTCCGGCTCCCCGCCGGCGCGCAGCTCGAGATCGGCGCGTACCAGTACACCCAGACCGTCCGCGAGGTGATGGCCGCGCTCAATCTGGCCAACGTCGCCGGCGATCTGCTGGGGGCCGTCCAGTGACCGATCCGGGCAGCCGGTACGCCGAGGTCGCCCGGCGCAGCCTCCTCGTCGACACCGCCGACGGTCAGGTGCACGCCGTACTTCCCATCAGGTTCCTGCCGCCCGCCGCGGGCTGGTACCGCCACACCGTCGTCTCAGGTGACCGCCTCGACCTGCTCGCCGCCACGTACTACGGCCGTGCCGACCGGTTCTGGGTCATCGCCGACGCCAACCCCGCCATCGACCCCGAAGAGCTTCTGGTGCCCGGCACCCGGATCGTCATCCCACCCGACCGGGCCGGGTGATCCGCATTCCCGACAAGGTGTTCGAACTGCGATGCGGCGGCTCACCGGCCGCCGACCTGTACCCCGACGTCGAGTACGTCGAGGTGGACGAGAGCGTCGACGGCACCTCCCTCACCATCCGGCTGCGGCTGTCCACCGGTCCCGACGGCGAGTGGAACCACCTGTCCGACGAACGCTTCACCCCGTTCGCCCGCCTCGGCGTGTCGCTCGGGTTCTCCGGCGGCGGCAGTGGCCTCGGGGGCACCGCGACGGCCGCGGGCGGACTGCTCTCCCCCGGCGGCAGCGGTCCCGAGGCGCTCGTCGAGGGCTACGCGATCGGGGCAGCCCTGCGTCTGAGCGGACACGAGGCGCACCTCGACGTCTTCGGCCAGGACCCCTGGGCAGTCCTGGGGCAGGAGGAGAAGGTCGTCGCCTGGCCGGACCTGTCCGACTCCGACATCGCGGAACAGATCCTCGCGGCAGCCGGGTTCGCGGCCGATGTCACCCCCGTCGCGCCCCTCCGCCAGGCCGACGACACGCTCGTCGTACAGCGTGGCACCGACGCCTCCTTCCTGCGCACCCTCGCCCGCCGCAACGGCTTCGAGGTCCGCTTCTTTCCCGAAGGGGACGAGGTCCGCTGCCGGTTCGGACCGCCCGGCCTCGACGGATCGCCGCAGCCGGACCTCGCGATCCGGTTCGGCGAGACAAGCAATCTTCGTTCCTTCGAGGCCACCCTCGACGGGCGCCGTCCGCTCTCGGTACGCGCCGCTCAACTGGCGTCCGAGAGCAGGCAGGAGGCCGCCGCCGAGGTCGGCGAACCCGGCCACCGCCTCACCGGCCGGACCAGCCTGGCGGCCCTGACCGGCAGTGCCCTGGCGCGGGCCGCCCGGCCGCTGCGCGCACCCGGATCGCTGCTGCTGACCGCAACGCCCACCGCCGATCCCTCCGAGTTGCAGCAACAGGCGCAGGCGGCCCGCGACGAGGCGGCCTGGTTCGTCGAAGCATCCGGCGAGATCAACAGCGACGCGTACGGACATGTGCTGCGCGCGGGACGGACCGTCCTCGTCAAGGGAGCCGGGACCCTGCACAGCGGTGCGTACTACGTGACCCGCGTCGTCCACCGGATGCGTCCCGACGGCGAGTACCGGCAGCGATTCGAGGCACGTCGCAACGCGGTCGGGCTCGACGGCTCCGAAACATTCGGCGGCGGGGCCCCCGGGCTGTCGCTGCCGGGGCTGTGAGGCGCGCCGTGGAACCGCTCGAGCAGATCGTCGCCCGCCTTGTCGAGCGGGTCGAGGGACGGTACTTCGGCAAGTACCGGGGCATCGTCACCGATGTCGAGGACCCCCGCTCCATGGGCCGCGTCCGGGTGCGCGTTCCGCACCTCACGGGCGACGTGGAACTCGGCTGGGCCCTGCCCTGCCTGCCGTACGGCGGGCTGCCCGGCGAAGGGTTCTTCACCGTCCCCGGCGTCGGCGCGGGCGTCTGGGTGGAGTTCGAAGGCGGCGACCTCGCCCACCCGGTATGGACCGGCGCCTGGTGGGGCACCGACGAGGTGCCCCTGTCCGCGGGCCCCGCGCAGAAGGTCCTGCGCACGGCCAAGGGACATGTCATCCTCCTCGACGACGAGGAGGAGACGCTCACCGTCACCGACGCCCACGGCAACACCGTCACCATGGACTCCGCCGGCGTCGTCATCGAGGACGCCGGCGGCAACACGGTCACCATGGACTCCGGCGGTATCACCATCGGCGCCCCGACGGTCACCATCGGCGAGAAGGGCACCGACCACCTGGTCGGCCACCGGGCCCTCGATACTGCGCTCCAGGCGCTGGTCAAGGTCCTCGCCACGCACACCCACACCGCGACGGGTCCCACCGCGCCGACCTCGCCGCCGGTCGCTCCCCTCGTGCTCAGCCTCGACGCCGCCAAGTCCCGGCACGAGGTGGAGCTGTAGATGGCCGACACACCCGAGCGCTACCTCGCCCTCCCGTTCGACGTGGGCCTCACCGGCGGCCTGCGCACCTGCGGCCCCGAGGACCATCTGCGCGACCTGGTCCTCCAGGTCCTGTTCACCGAGCCCGGCGAGCGGGTCAACCGGCCCGACTTCGGCTGCGGCATCCGGCGCCTGGTCTTCTCCGGCAGCAACGAGATCCTGCGCACCACCACGCAGTTCCTCATCACACAGAACCTGAACCGCTGGCTCGGCGACCGGCTGAGGGTCGAACAGGTCGACGTCCGGGCCGAGACGGGCGCCGAGGAGGTCCTGCACGTCACGATCGTCTACGTCGTGAAACAGACCGGCACCCGGCAGTCCCTCGGCGTGACCACCGGTGCCACCGGCGGGATCGTGTCCCTGGAGGGCGGACCATGAGCACGCCGCCCGCCGGCCGTTCCGGCATCCGGGTCCCCGCCCCGCCCCTGGGCGGTACGCGCCCGCTCCTGCGCGCCGGGATGGTCGGCATCGCGCGGGTGGATGTCGTGGACGCCGACCCCGCCACCGGCGCCCCGCCGCGCCTCGCCGTCGTCCTGGAGCCCGCGGACGCGACCGGCCTGGCCCCCTGGCTGCTCGACCGCACCGGGTACTCCCTGACCGGCAGAGCCCGGCTGCATCCGCGCATCGCCGATGTGGAACCCGTACCCGGGCACACCGACCGGGTGACCCTGCGGCTCGACGGCGAGGGCGACCGCAGTACGTACACGCTGGCCCTCTCCGGCGAGAACGCCGACCCGTTCCACTCCACCGCGGCCGTACGCTTCCGGCTGGACTGTGCCACGGACACGGACTGCCGCCCGGCCCCCGGACCGGCCGCCCCCGAACCGCCGTCCACGGTACGGGTCGACTACCTCGCACGGGACTTCGCCGGGTTCCGCCGGGCCCTCCAGGGATTCCTCCCGACCCGGATGCCCGGCTGGACGGAGTCCAGCGAGGCCGATGTCGGCGTCATGCTCGTGGAGTTGCTCGCCGCCACCGCCGACGGCTTCAGCTACGTACTCGACCGCGTGGCCAACGAGGCGTTCCTCGACACCGCGACCCGGCGCAGATCCGTGGCCGGACATCTCGCGCTCATCGGGCACCGCCTCGACGAGGGCGCGTCGGCCGCAACCCTCCTGCAGTTCCGGGTCACCCGGCCGCATCTGCTCGCCGCGGGCTTCGCGGTGCGGCAGCAGGCCACCGACGAGCGGGGCGCGGCGCCCGCCCGCCTCTCCTCCGACGGCGAGGACGCGGTGGTGTTCGAGACCGTTGCGGACGCCTTGTTGCTGCCCGAGCACAACGAGCTGGTCATCTATGACTGGGACAGTCCCGACGGCTACCTCCCCGCCGGTGCCACGTCGGCGTACCTCGTCGGCGACCTCACCACCCTCGCCGCGGGCGACGCCCTCGCCCTGCGCGACACCGCCACGGGGCGGGCGGAATTGGTGCGGCTCGACCGCGGCCCCGAGCGGCTCCCCGCCACCCCGTACGGCGAGCACGGCACCCCACCGCTCACCCGGGTCACGTGGACCCGCTCCACCGCCACCCGCGTCGACCATCCTGTCGCCGGGACGGTCGTCCAGGGCAACCTGGTGCCCGCGACGCACGGGCGCACCCATCGCGCCCGTATCGTGCTGCCGGCGCCGGGCGAGCACGATGTGGACCGGGGCGCGGACGGGGCGCCGGACACCACCGCGTTCGCGATCGCGCACCCCGCGGTGCTGTCCCCCGGCGGCGTGGTCCTGCTCACGGTGTGGGGACTCGCGGACGGTCAGGAGGTCGTCCTCGTCATCGAATCGCCCCTGGGCGAGCGGGAGGTGCGCACCCGCCCCCAGGACATCGCCGGCGGTCTTGACGGCGAACCGGTCACGATCGACTCGGACGCCCCCGCCGGAATCTGGCGGGCCCTCGTCGGCGCCACCGCGGAGGACGCCCTCACCGCGCCGCAGGCGGTGGCGGTCTGGGAGGTCCGCTCCGCCGCGGCCCGCGGGACAACCGGCTCCCCGGGGCCGAGGCTGCGCGTCCCGGTACCCGGCGCGCCGCTCACCATCGACGCCGAGGGCCGGCCGCAGCTGTGGGCGACGATCGACGGCGCCGAGTGGCGCTGGGTCCCCACCCTGCTCGACAGCGGCCCGCGGGAGCGCGTGTTCACCCTGGAGCCCGATGACGAGGGGGGCGCGACGATGCTCTTCGGCCAGGGCGGCACGCGGACCGCCGGCCGCGGCGCGTTCGGTCGGAGACCGGACGACGGCGCGGTCGTCGACCTGCGCTTCCGGGTGGGCCGGGGCACGGATGGCAACGTCCCCGCGGCATCGCTCACGGTGCCCGTGGACGACGGCCCGGCGACCGGCGCCGGGCCCGGCGGCTGGCTCGTCTCGGTCACCAACCCGCTCCCCGCCACGGGCGGCCGCGAGCCGCAGGACATCGAGGACGCGCGCCGGACCGGACCGGCCGCCGCGGGCGTCCGCCTGGTCGCCGTCACCGCCCGGGACTACGCCGACGCCGTCGCCGAGTTCGACCGCTCGCTCGGTGGCGGGGTCATCTCGCGTGCCCGGGCCGAGTTCCGCTGGACCGGCAGCTGGACCGGTGTCGACCTCATCCTGGACCTGGCCGCCGGTGCCGAACTCGACGACCGGCTCTCCGCCGATCTGCTCGCCTTCCTCGACCAGCGCCGGCTCACCGGTTACGACCTCCAGCTGCTGCCCGCCCGGGACCTACCCCTCCAACTCGCGCTGACGGTCTGCGTACGGCCCGGGTTCCTCGCCTGGTCGGTCCGCCAGGACGTGGCGGCGGCCCTGCGCCCCGGGAGCCACGACGGTGGTTCGCGTGGGCTGTTCGACCCCGAGAACCTGAGCTTCGGCGATCCCGTCCTCCTCAGCCGCCTCTATCTCGCGGTGCAGGCCGTGCCCGGTGTCGAGTCGGTCGGCGTCGACGTCCTCGCCCCGCTGGACTCGGCCACGCCGGAGGCGGACACCGTACAGGTCAAGGCGGCCGGGCAGCTCACCGTGGGCCGTGACCAGATCGCGCGCCTGGACGACGACCCGGCCCGCCCCGAGCGCGGCCGGCTCACGCTCGTGACCCGAGGAGGGCGCTGATGGCCGGACCGTACGGGACGCCCCCAGGCGGCGAGCAGCGGGGCGACGACGGCGCGGAAGGCCGCAGCGGCAGCCTCGCCCGTCGGCCTGCGAACCCGCCCGGCCTCAGCCGGGTACGGTACCGGCTCGGCACGTTCGAGACGTTCCGCCGGGCCATGCTCGACGACCTGCCGCTGCGGCTTCCCGGATGGCGTGAGAACGAGGCCTCTCCCGACCATGCCACCGCCCTCGTGGAGGCCTGGGCCTACCTGGCGGACAGTGCCTCGCTCTACACCGAACTCGTCGCCAACGAGGCCTTCATCGGCACCGCCACGCAAGCCGACTCGCTGCAGCGCCTGGCCAGGCTCGTCGGCTACCGGCCGGGCCCCGGATCCGCCGGGCGCGTGCTGCTCGCCCTCACGATCGACCCCGCCCTGGCCGGTGAGACGATCAGCGTCCGCCAGGGCACCCGGGTCGGCGGGCGGGCCGCGCCGGACCTCATGCCCGTGGTGTTCGAGACCGACCAGGCGGTGGCCGCGCGCGCCGAGCACAACCGCATCCCGATGGCCGCCTCCGGCCCGGCCAACCAGTTCGCCCCGCTGACCGCGCTGGCGACCGTCGAGGCGCTGACCGCACCGCGATGGCCCGGGGCGAGCGGACCAGGCACCTCGGGGCCGGGGGCCGGCGACTACAACCAGATCGCCGACGACCTCGGGCAGGTGTTCCCCACGCTCGCCGGTGCGCTGCTGCGGTCCGGCACGCAGCCGGTCACCGGGCGGCCGCCGTCGCCGCCCCCGGACCCCGTCGACCAGGCGCTGCCGGAAGCCACCGGCCGTCTGCGCCGTACCGTGCACCTGGCCGGAACCGGGCTGCGGCTGCGGGCGGGCGACCATGTGCTGGTCTTCGACCGCTTCCACCAGGGCGTCCCGGCCGGAGAGGGCCTGCTGCGCGAGATCGCCGAGGTCCGGGAGGACCGGCGCGCCCGGCGTACCGCACTGACCTGGGTCGAGGACGACACCGTCTACGCCACTGCGCCGGGCGGGGTCCCGGCCGTGTACGCGCTCCGGGCGAGCGCCGTGCCGTTCGGCGCCGGAGCCCCCGCGTGGGCGAGCCTGCCCCGGGAACTCACCGAGCGGGGCGGCAGGTTCCCCGTCGACTGGGACACGGGGCTCGGACGCTGGCTGCCGGACGAGGACTCCGCGCTCCACCTGGACACCGTCGTCGACGGAGCGGCCGCCGGCAGCGACACCGATCCGTCCTTCGCCGTCCTGCTCGACCTCAGCGGCTCACGGCGGCACTACCGCACGTTCCGCCTGACCGGCGCCGACACGGTCACCCACCTCGGGTTCACCCTGGAGCGCAGGGTCACCCGGCTGCGGCTCGCCACAGCCGTCCCGCGGACGACCTTCCTGCGCCGTGCCACCACCGTCCTGCTCCGGTCGCAGCGGCTGCCCCTCGACGACGCGCGCCCGCTGCCCGAGGCCCTCGGCGGCGACCGACTGCTGCTCGCCGGACGCCACCCGGGCCTCACCCCGGGGCAGTCGGCCGTCGTCACCTCGACGGTGCCCGGCGAGCAGGGGGAGAGCACCGTCTCCGAGGCCGTGTCCATCGAGGCGGTGACGGTGCTCACCGCCTCGGCCCTGACCGCCGTCACCCTCAGATTGCCGCTGACCCGCATTCACCACCGCTCCCGCACCGCGCTGCTGGGGAACGTGGTGCCGGCCAGCCACGGGGAGACCGTTCCCACGGAGGTCCTGGGCAGCGGCGACGGGACCGCCTGGCAGGGGTTCCGGCTGCGCCGTGGTCCGCTGACGTACCGTCCCGACAGCGAGGGAACCCAGCGCAGCACCCTGCAGGTCAGTGTCAACGGGGTGCGCTGGACCGAGCGCTCCTCCCTCGCCGGGGCCGCACCCGACGACACGGTCTTCGCCGTCGAGTACCCGCCCGGCGACGCCCCGGCCGCCGTCGTCCGCTTCGGCGACACCACGGCCCGGCCGCCCGTGGGACGCGACAACGTGACGGCCACCTACCGGCGTGGGCTCGGCTCCTCCGGCGCCGTGCCGGCCGGCGGTGTCAACCGCCTCGTGGACGGCGTCCCCGGACTGCGCGCCGTGACCAACCCGCTGCCCGCGGAAGGCACCGCCGACCCCGAGGGGGCCGCCGGCATCCGCCACAACGCCCCCGCGTCCCTGCGGACGCTGGACCGGGCGGTGTCCGTGGCCGACCACGCCGACCTGGCCACGTCCTTCCCCGGCATCGCCCGAGCCCGGGCGAGCGCCGTACCGGCCGGCGGTGAAGGTCTCGGCACCACGGGAGAGATCCACCTCACCGTGGCCCGGGCGGACCGACGGCCGCTGCCGGGCGACGAGATCGCGCGCCTGCGCCGGTTCCTCGACGCTCGCCGCGACGTCAACCAGCCGTTGCGCATCGTCGACTTCACCCCCGTGGCCGCGGACGTCACCCTCGTCGTCGACATCGACGACCGGCACGGCCGTCGGACGACCGTGGCCCTGGTCCGCGCCGCGCTCGCCCAGCGCACCCATCCGGACGGCACCCTCGGCCACCTCGCCACCCTCGGCTTCGGTGAGGCGCTGCGCCTCAGCCGTGTCTACGCCGCCGCGCAGGCGGTCCCCGGGGTGACCCGGGCGGTCGTGACCCGGCTGGCCCCGGCCGGGTCACGCGGCGGACCCGCCGTGCTCGACACCCTGCCCGTCCCCGCCACGGGCCTGGTCGTCGTGGCGGACGACCCCACCGACGGCGCCGGACTGCGCGGCCGGCTCACCGTGACGCCCGGGACCGGGGGGTACACGGAGTGAGGCACACCCCGGAGTTGTGGCTCGAGCGGCTCTACGCACGTGTTCCGGCGTTCTACCGCCAGCAGGACCTGGAGATCGCCCGGCTGCGGTCGCCCGGCCTCGACGACAGCCAGGCCGTCGAGCGGGCCCCGCTGCGTGGTCTGCTGCGGACACTCGCCGGCCAGGTGGCGGCCGTCCGGCAGGACATCGACGACCTGTGGGACGACTTCTTCCTGGAGACCTGCGACGACTGGGTGGTTCCCTACCTCGGCGCGCTCGTCGGGACCACGCTCCTGCCCAATCCCGTCGGGCAGAGCAACCGCCAGGACGTCCGCAACACGCTGGCCTGGCGACGGGCCAGGGGCACGCCCGCGATGCTCGCCGGGCTGGCCCGCGGCATCACCGGCTGGCCCGCCGATGCCGTCGAGGGCTTCCGCACCCTGGCCTGGACCCAGCACATCGCCCACGTACGGGCGGACCGGCCGCTGACCCCGTGCCTGCGCGACCCGGTGGCGCTGGCCCTGCTCGGCACCGCGGGCGACCCGTTCGCCCACCTGCCCGACCTCCGTCCTCCCGGCCGGCCCGGTGCTGCCGGGCGAGGCGCGGCGGGTGGGCGGCACGACCTGGGCACGGCGGTGTTCTTCCTGCGCCCGCTCGGGACCTTCCCGCAGCGCGGCGTGACACCGGCCGCCGCGGCCCCCGGGCAGCCGGTCCCCGCCGGGGCCCGCGCCTACACCTTCGACCCGCTGCACGAGGAACTCCCGCTGTTCGGGAAGGACGGACTCCCGCTGGAACCGGCGGCGTTCGCGGCGGACCCCGGCGCCGCCTTCGGGCCGGAACGCGACCTCGTCGTACGGCGTGCCGGGGTGCCGCTCGCGCTGGCTCCCGCAAGCGCACCGTCAGGAGCCGCGGCGGGCGGCCCTTCCGGCGCCGCCTCGGACGGCGGGCCCGTCGAGGACTTCGCCTTCGGTGCGCCCCACCCCTCGACCCGCCTGCACCCGGGAGAAGGGATGCGCATCCTCGATCCTTCGGTCTTCAGACGGCCGGCCGAGCACTTCCTGGTGTCGGCGCTCTGGTCCCCCGACGCCGTCGGTGCCGGACCCGTGGCCGCCCCCGTCCGCCTGGGCACGATCGCGACGTCCCTCCTGCCGGACGCCGCCCAGGCTTTCCGGCCCGACCAGCCGATGGGCAGCGCGGGCCGTCTTGTGCTGCGCGTCGAGACCGGCCGGCCGGACGGCCTACCCGGCCGGGCGGAGCTCGGCACGGCGGACGCCGGACGCTTCCCGGCCTGCGAGATCGCCGTGCGCGACGACACGCCGCCCCGGGCCGCCCGGCACAACGGGATTCCCACGGCCGACGGCCGGTTCGCCGGTGCGGTGATCGCCTACCTGCCGGAGATGTTCGTCTGGCCCGGGCGTCCGGTCGACCTGCTCGTCGCCACCGACGGCTCGACCTACCAGGTGATGACCTCGAACGCGGGACCGCCGGTCCGCGGCCGGCTCGCCCGCGCGTCGGAGGGCCAGGCCTGGCCACCGGCCGCCGCGGCCCGCCCCTCGACCTGGCCCCACCTCCCCGACGGCGGCACCCACCGCGTGCGGGGACTCCTCGTCACCGATCGCTCGCGGTTCGCAGGCGGGCCCGGCCTGGTCCTGGAGATCCACGAACTGGCGGGCGTACCGCAGTTCGCCGGCGCGCTCGTGACCGAGGACACCCCCGTCAGCGAGGCGATCCGGGCCCGTCTCGCGGTCCCGCCGGGACAGACCGTCTGGCCGGCGTTCTCCTACCTGCCGAGTCGTGAGGCGGCCGCCGACCGCATTCCGGTGGAGCGGACCACCCTCGTCGCGCTGCGGGTCCGCACGCTGGCCGGCTCCCCACCGGGCCCGGGGCCCGCCGTGTCGCCGCCGTGCGAGATCGTCGTGACCGACCGGGCGGGCCGGGCGCTGCTCGCCTACGTGCCCGAGGCCACCCTCGTGACGGACCCCGGCACCGCGCCCGCGGGCACCCCCGGAGCCGGCCCCGGGGTGCTGTTCGCACTGGGCGCCGACGGGTCGACCTGGACCGTCCCCGGCAACCTCCGGGACGTCCCCGCGGGAACCCTGCCGCCGGGATCGACTCTCGCCCGCATCGCCCAGGGACAGGTGCTGCCCCTGGAGGGCACCGTCCCGCTGCGCCGACGGCGCGTGGTGCACGGGCCCGCCCGCTCCGGGGAGTTGGGCATCGACCCGGAGCGCGGCAGGTTCTGCCTCGCCGAGGACGACCCGCTCACCGCCGTCGCCCCCGGCGCCCGCGACCTCACCGTCGACTACACCGAGGCGTTCGCCGGACCGGTCGGGGCCCGCGCGGTCCTCACCGCGCCGCCCGCCGTCGGCGACGACGACACGGACGACGGCGCACCGACGCGGATCGTGGCCGCCACGGGGGACGCGGCCGTCCGGCTGCCCCTCCACCGCATCCACCGCACCCTGTCGGAAGCCGTCGCGGCCGCCGACGCGCGGTGGACATCGGTGCGGGCACCGCTCGACGAGGTCATCGAGATCGCCGACAGCGCCAGCTACCCCGAGCGGATCACCCTCGACTTCGGGCCGCCCGGAGTACCGGCGGCGGCGCTCCGACGGCACATCACCATCCGCGCCGGTGGCCGGACCGGACCGGCTCGGCCGTGCCTCCTGGCCCCCGGCACGTCCGCCGCCGGTGCCGGACCCGCCCTCGTGACCGTACGCGGCATCACCGGCACCACCCCCGTGGAGGCGCTCTCGGTCGATCACGCACTTCAGCTGTCCGGGCTGCTGATGGGTGGGCAGGTACGCGTCGAGGACGGTTTCCTGACTGCCCTTCGGATCAGCGCCTGCACGCTCGGCCCGCCCTCCGGTGCGGCGGCCGCCGACGCCGATCTCGTGTCCGTGCGGTGGGACGCGCCGGAGCCGGGCCATCAGAGCGAGCTCGTCGTCGCCTCCTCCGTCCTGGCGGGCGTACGGGCCGGTCCCGGCGTGGCACTGGTGTCCGCGGACGACTCGGTGCTCCACCGGGCCGGGGCGGGGGACCGCGCGGGTCTGGCCGTCGGCGGCCCGGACGTGCCCGGCCGGACCCGCGAGGACGAGGCCGCCGATCCGGCGGGCGACCGCCCCGCGCGCCGGGTCCGGCTGCGCCGGGTGACCGTCCTGGGACGGTTGCGGGCCGGTGAGCTCGAGGCCGACGAGTCGCTTCTTGCCGCGCTCGCCGTGGTCGACAGCCGGCAGAGCGGCTGCCTGCGGTTCAGCCGTACCGAGCCCGGGTCGGTGCTGCCGCGGCGGTACCGGTGCGTGCCCGGCGACGAGGACCTCGGCCGTGGCGACGCCGCCCACCCCTCCTTCGGTTCTCTGCGGCCGCGTTCGCCGCTGTTCGCCTCGATCGGTGAGGCCGCCTCACCGCTGGTCCTCACCGCGTCCGAGTCCGGGGACCAGGTCGGCGCCTTCGCCGGCGGCCACCCGGGTCTGCGGCGGGCCAACTTCGAGGCCAAGCTCACCGAATTCCTGCCGGCCGGGCTCCGGCCGGTGATCGTCATCGAGGACCGGATCCCCGTCCGTCCTCCCCGGACCCACTTCTAACCGAACCCACTTCCAGGAGGAGAGCCGCATGAAAGCCGACTTCTCTCGACTCCGCGTCGACGACGCGTCGGGGGACGAATGGTTGCAGCAGCAGGGGCGGCTCTGGCTCGACTCGGACTGGAACGAGGCCACGCTCGCCCGCCTGCGCCGGCTCGAACTCCACGTTCGTGACGTCGTCGGCGCCCGGGGCCGGCCGGCGCCGGGTACCGCGTTCCGACTCGGCGACGGTGGGAACGGCGAGCTCACCATCGGGGGCGGTGCGGGGCCCGCCGGGCATCTGTACCTCGACGGGATCCTGGTCGTGAACCCGGCCCGCACCACCTACGCGACGCAACCGGACCATCCCGGCGCCCCGCCGCTGCCACTGCCGTCCGCGACCAGCAGCGGCTGGCAGCTCGTCGGCGACATGGGCAGCGCGCGGGCCGGCCACGGCGCCGCCCTCGCGCGGCCGGGAGCACTAACCCAGGTGGCCCGCGTCCTGGTGTGCGGGGGCACCTCCGCGGGAGCGGTCACCTCGACGGCCGAGCTGTTCGACCCGGTCACGGCCACCTGGTCGCCGACGGCCGCGATGGCCCTCGCCCGCGCCTGGCACTCCGTCACCGTGCTGCCCGACCGGCGGATCCTGGTGACCGGCGGGCTCGGTCCGGCCGGGCTCGCGCTCGCGGCGGCGGAGCTCTACGACCCCGCCACCGGCACCTGGACGGCGACCGCCCCGCTCGCGCGGGCCCGCTTCGGCCACACCGCCACCATGCTGGCCGACGGCCGCCTGCTGGTCGCGGGCGGCTTCGCCCGTACCGGCGGCTCCCTCGGTTCCACGTCCGGCACCGACGCCCTCGCCGACGCCGAGGTCTACACCCCGGCCACCGGCACCTGGACCACCGTCGCGAGCATGACGCGGCCACGCGGCAGACACACCGCGGTACGGCTGAACCAGCCGCCGCTCGCCGGGTCGGTCCTCGTCGCCGGCGGACACCGGCAGGGCACCGTCGAGGCGTCCGCCGAGCTCTACGACCCCGTCGCCGACCAGTGGCGCTCCGCACCCGGCCTCGCCACGGCGCGCGAGGGCCACTCGGTGACACTCCTCGCGGACGGGCGTGCCCTCGTCGTCGGGGGCTTCGCGGCCGGCCAGCCACTGTCCTCGTGCGAGCTGTTCGACCCTGCGGCCCCGGCCTGGCGGCCCGCCGCGGCCCTCGCGTCCGCGCGCACCGGGCACACGGCCGTCCGTGTCGTGGCCGGCCAGGTCCTCGTCGCCGGCGGACACCGGGGCGACCGCCCGCTCGCCTCGGTGGAGCTGTACGACCCCGGCGCCGACCGGTGGACGGCGGGCCGTCCCCTCGCCGAGGCCCGAGCCTGGCACCGGGCCACCGTGCTCGACGACGGCTCGGTCCTGGCCGCCGGCGGATCCAGCGCCCTGGACCCGGCGGCCGGGGCGGGAGGTGAGACCCCGGCGGCCGAACTGCTCGACCCGGTCGAGACCACGGTCGCCGTCGCCTACCTGGAGGTCTGGCGCCGACTGGTCGGCCACCTCCAGGAGGACCGTCGCGAGGTCGCGCTCGGCGGCCCCGACACCACCGTGCGGCTCCGTACCGTCGCCCAGGTCAAGGTGGTGCCGGTGCCCGCGGCGCACCGGCCCGCCTCCCTGGACTGCACGCACGCCGCGGCCTACCTGCCGGACGACGGAACCGGCCGGCTCTCCACCGTCGTCACCTCCGCCGCTCCCCCGCAGAACCCCTGCGACGTGCCCGCGGGTGGCGCGTACACCGGACGGGAGAACCGTCTCTACCGCGTCGAGATCCACGACTCCGGCGAGATGCTCGGCGCGCTGGCGCCCAGCGCGGTCCCCCTCACCGCCGATGCGCCGGGCGGCAGCGCCGAGCTGAGGGTGGGCGAGCTGACCGCGCCCCAGCGGGCCGCCCTCCTCGTCGGGGGCTGGGACCTGGTGGCCGGGCCCGGTCCCACGGCGCTGCGCGAGGCGGTGTCGATCTCCTCCGTGGACGACACGGGCGTGGTACGGCTCACCCTCCCGACACGCCATGCCGGCTACACCGTGGCCAGCGGCGCGGCGCTGTTCCCCCGGCGGGATGTGGCCCGGCTCGCCGAGGCGGCCCCCGCCGGGGCCACGTCGCTGCGGCTGGTGCCGGGAGAGGGACCCAGTCCCGCGGAGACCGCGGCGGGACGGCTCGCGCGCCGGGGCTGGTACGTCCGTACGGGAGAGTCGGCCGAGCCCGTCGGAGTCGTGAGCTTCGACTCCGTGACCGGCCTGGCCACCCTCGCCGGCCCGCTGCGCTCCCCCTACCCGGCCGGCGCCGAGCTCGTACCGCGGGCCCGCTTCAAGTGGTCGGCGGACAACGCGAGTTTCGCCACCGCGGTCACGGCCGTGCTGCGCACGGACCTCACCACGGCGACCACCACCGTCCAGGTCGGCAGCCTGGGCCGCGACCGGGCGAGCATGCTGCGCGTGGGGGACCTCGTCGAGATCGGCGGAGACGCCGACGAACTGGGCCCGGGGCACGGCATGCTGTGCCGCATCGCGGCCGACCCCGACCCCGACACGCTCACCGTCACGCTCGACGCCGCCCACCCGCTGCTCACTCCGGCGCGCAGCGCCGAGGTGCGTGCGGACCATGTGGTGCTGCGCCGGTGGGACGGCCTCGGGTTCGTCGGACCCGAGGACGTGGACCTCGGCGAGGGGGTGAAGGTCCGCTTCAGCGGGTACGACTTCCGCGCCTCCTCGTACTGGTGGTTCACGACACGGGCGCGTGACGCGTCCGTGGAGGACCTGGACGGAGTACCGCCGCACGGGATCCGGCGGCACCGCACCCCCCTCGCGGTCCTGCACTGGAGAGGCGACCCGGAGGCCGGGATCACCCTCGACCGCGCGATTGACTGCGTTCCCGTGTTCGATCCCCTCACCGACCTGCGGGCGCGGCACGTCCAGTACGACGACAGCCGCACCGCGCTGGGCGCCTCGAATGTCCAGGAGGCCATCGAAGCGCTCGCCCCGAAGACCCAGCCGCGGGTCCGGCAGGACGGCATCAGCTGGCGCAACGACCGGCCGCTGCCCGTCACCACGTTCAACCAGGGCCTCACGGTGCGCTTCACCGAGCCGATGGCCCCCGCCACACTCACCGACCGCACCGTCGAAGTATGGCTGCAGGTGCCCGACCCGACCGACCCCCTCGTCCACGCCCTGCGCGTACCCTGCATCGTCACGGCCGGCCCCGACCAGGTCGCTTTCCGGCCGCGAACCCCGCTGGACCCGATCCGTGTCGGCCAGTGGCGGGACCGGCTGCGGATCGTGGACGGCGCCCCGAACCTGCGCGCCGTCGTCGTCCTGCACGGCGACAAGATCCTCGACGCGGCGGGGCAACGGCCGCTCGACGGGACCGTGTTCGGCCGACTCACTCGCGACGGGTACGACATGGTGACCGACCTTCGGCTGCCCTCGGGCGACGGCCGCACCGGCGGAGACTTCGAGAGCTGGTTCTTTCTCGCCGGGGAGCCCGCACCGGTGCGGGTGGCCGACGTCAACCCGGAGCCCGGGACCTCGCTGCTCCTCGCGCCCCAGGCGATCACCGTGATGTTCACCAAGGACGTGCGCCGGGCGAGCCTCTCGGGCTTCAACACTGTGGTCGTCCGCGGGCCCGGCTTCGTCCGGGTCGCCGGCACCGTCGACCCGTTCCCCTTCGACCCCGCCGCCGAGACCTGCTCGGGCATCACCTTCACACCGGCGGACCCGGGCTGGGCCGGTCCCGGCTCCTACACGCTGACCCTGTCGAGTGCGATCGTCGACACCGACGGGCTCGGGCTCGACGGGGACGGCGACGGCACGCCCAGCGCCTTCGTCGCGTCGTTCACCTTCGGTCCGGCCCTGACACAGACTGCGCCGCGCGTCAGCGTGATCGACCCGCCCGAAGGCGCCTCGCTGCCGGAGTTCCCGCCTGTGATCCGGGTGGAGTTCGACAAACCCGTCCAGCGCGACACCCTCACCGCGCAGTCGGTGGAGGTGAGCATGGCGCCGCTCGCGGACCCCATCGGCTTCACCACGGTGGAGGGCACCCTGGCGCCCTTCGGCGAGGAAGCGCCCGGGATGGTACGGGGCTTCACCTTCACCCCCGCCGACCGCGACTCCCTGATCGTCCCCGGCCTGTACATCGTCGACCTGCACGGTGACGGGGCCCACGTCATCCTCGACGGGGACGGGCGCCCCCTGGACGGACAGGGCAACGGCCAACCCAGCCGGTTCTCCTCGTCCTTCGAGGTCGGGGAGGTGCGGTGACGGCCGTGCGCGGCCGCCCGCCGCTCGTGGGACTGCTCGACCCGCCCGCCGACCGGTATCTGCGGGCCTGCGTCGAGGTGCTGCGGCGCAACCGGAGCGCCGACCTCATCGGGGCGTACCTGTACGGCTCCGGGGTCATCGGCACCTTCCTCCCTGGCCGCAGCGACGTCGATGTCGTGGCCGTGGTCGCCGAGCCACTGCGTCGGGACGCCGCGCTGGCCCTGGCCCGGCAGATCGCGGCGGTGCCCCGCCCGTACGGCGTCAAGGGGATGGACCTGGCCGTCGTCACCGGGACCGCCGCGGCCACCCGCTCGCCCGCTCCTCGCTGCGAGATGAAACTCCTCACCTTCTGGGGCGAGCCCAGGACCGCGGACGAGGAACCCGGGGGCGACCGGCGGATGGTGATGCACTTCGCCTGCTGCCTCGACCACGGCATCGCCCTGACCGGCCCGCACCCCGTCCAGGTCTTCGCCCCGGTCGCCCGCGCGGCCTATCTGTCCGCGCTGCGGGCCGAGCTCGCCATGCGCTGGCTGCCCCCGCAGTACCGCGTGCTCAACGCCTGCCGTGACTGGCGCTACGCCGCGGAGGGCGTCATCTGCTCGAAGATCGAGGGCGGCCGCTGGGCCCGCGACCGGCTCCGGGACCCGTGGCTGGTGGACGCGGCGCTCCAGTGGCAGACGGAAGGCGCGGGCCCCGTGATGGACGTGGTCGAACTGGAGGATTTCCTCCGGCGGATGGAGGACCGCCTCCTCGCGGGCGAGGCGGAGCCGCCGGTACCGGTGGCTCCCGGACGGGTGACGGCCGTGCGGGAGCCGCCCGTACCGGTGAAGGCCGTACCGGCGTCGGCCGTACCGATGACGGCCGTGCCCCGGGCGTGGACGGGAGCGGCAGGGTGACGCCCCGGGGCTCCCTGCCGGAGCGGACGGCTCAGCGGCTCGCGCGGGCGCCGGAGGCGACGGCACCGACCGGGGCGGGCGCGCTCCTGGTCTCGTGCGTCCTGGTCGGCGACGACCCCGCGACGACCGCCCGCGCGATGCGCCTGTTCGCCGAACAGGACCACGAGCCCCGCGAGCTGGTGCTCGTCACGCGCGACACCGGCGGTGAAGACGCACCCGCCGATGACGGGCCGCCCGTCCGGGTGGTCACCGTGCCCGCGGACACGAGCGCGGCCGCCGCGCGCGACGCAGGCTGCGCGGCCGCGCACGGGGATCTGCTGGCCCTGTGGGAGCCGGATTCCTGGTACCCGTCGTGGCGGCTGCGCTACCAGGCCGACGCTCTGCTCCGCAGCGGTCGGGACCTGTCGGCGGCCGCCTCGGCCGTGGTGTGGGACCCCGCGGCCGGTGAGAGCTGGGCCGGGAACGCCGCGCCGTGGTCGCAGCCGCCCCGCCTGTTCGGTGCGACCGTCTGCCTCACCCGACGGGCCTGGGCTGCCCGCCCGTTCGCCGCGCGCGGCGGGACCCTGACCGACGATGCGGGCTGCTTCGTCCTGGACGTACCCGACGGTCCCTTCCATGTCCCGCGTGAGGCCCATCTCGCGGTCCTGGTGCACCCGGGGGCCTACCCGCCCGAACCCGGTCAGCCCGGCTTTCCGCGAGGGACCGTCGAGTGCCTGCTCGGTGGCGCCGCGTTCGACTGGGGGCTGCGGTTCGGGGCCCTCGCGCCTGGTCACGTCCCGCGCTCCGACACGCCGGAACCGACGGCCGGGCCGGAGGGACCGGGCCCGGCGGCTCCGGGCGGCGCGGCCGCCGCGCCGCCGGCGACCGCGACCGTTCGGACGGCCGGTCCTGCCGCCGCGGGGGTCGCGCTGCGCGGGTCGGCGCTGCCGCTCGTGACCTGCGTCATGCCGACGTTCAACCGCCGCCGCTTCATCCCGCAGGCGCTGCGCAACCTGAGCGGTCAGGACTACCCGCGGCTCGAACTCGTCGTCGTGGACGACGGATCCGAGCCGGTCGAGGACCTCGTGGCCGGCGTGGAGCACGTGCGCTATATCCGACTCGACGAGCGGGCGACCATCGGACACAAACGCGACATCGCCTGCGAGAGCGCGCGGGGCGAGTTCGTCATCCAGTGGGACGACGACGACTGGTTCGGCCCGGAGCGCGTGAGCCGCCAGGTCGAGAACCTCCTGCGCGGAACCGCCGACCTCACCGGCATAGGGGTCAACCTCCTGCTCGACGTACGGAGCATGCGCCTCTGGTCGACGCGCGAGCAGGAGGCGGCCGATCCGCGGTACGCGCCCGTCGAGGCGCTGGCGGCCGGCACCCTCGCCTACCCGCTGGACTGGTGGCGCCGTGTCGGCGGTTACCCCGACGCCTCGCTCGGCGAGGACGTCGGGCTGGTGCAGCGGTTCGCCGACGCCGGGGCGCGGATCCGGGCCCTCGGCAATCGCGGCACGTACGTCTACATCCGCCACGGACGCAATTCGTGGCGCTTCGACTTCACCCCGGAGGACGGACCTCCCGGCTGGAACCGCGTCGAGGGGCCCGGTCCGCTGTCCGCCGAGGACCTCGCCTTCTACTCCTCGCTCGCCCCCACAGGGAGCTCCGCCCATGGCCGTTGAACACCCGCTGGTGACCTGCGTCATGCCGACCCGTGACCGGCGTCCCTTCGTCGCGCAGGCACTCGCCTGCTTCCTCGCCCAGGACTATCCGGCACGCGAACTGATCGTCGTCGACGACGGTGCGGACCCGGTCGCCGACCTCATGCCGGCCGACCCGCGCGTGCGCTACATCGGGCTGCGGGAGCCCCGGTCGATCGGGATCAAGCGCAATATCGCCGCCCAGGCGGCGCGCGGGGAGATCGTTGTCGGCTGGGACGACGACGACTGGCACGGACCCACCCGGATCTCCGCCCAGACCGCGCCGATCACGGCCGGCACGGCGGACGTCACCGGCCTCGGCGCGCCCGTGTTCCTGGACATCCGGACCGGCTGGTACTGGGAGTGCGACACCCCCGACTGGTGCCTGTTCGCCGGGCTCTTCCTCTGCGGCACCCTGGCCTTCCCCCGCACCTGGTGGCTCAACAGCGGCGGCTTCCCCGACTCCTCGCTCGGCGAGGACGTGCACTTCGCCGAGGCGGCGTTGCGCCGCCATGCCCGCCCTGCGGCCGTGCGGGCGCGTGGCCGTTTCGTGTACGTACGCCACCCCGGCAACACATGGCACTTCGACGTGGGCGGCCCGGGCGGGCTCGCCGGGTGGCGCCGGGTGCCGCCTCCACGCTGGCTGCCGCAGCGCGACCGGAAGTTCTACGCCGGACTGCCGGCCGACGCATCTCGCACGAAGCCACCGACCGGTTCCCCCCGCACGGGGACTCCGGCCGGATCCGCCCGTACGGAGACACCAGCCGGGTCCGCAGCCGGGGCGCCGCACGGATCCGCCCGTACGGAGACACGGGCCGGAACCGCCCGTACGGGTGCGCCCGTCGGGACGGCGGCGGCGGGGCCGGGGCGGTGAGCGGCGGACGGGCGCCCCGTGCCTCGGAGGCGGCGCCGCCGGTGCGACCGCCACACGTCGAAGCCGTGGCGAGCCTGCTGCGCGCCGCGCCCCGCGGAGCGGAGACGGAAGCCGCCGAGCGGCACGCGGACGCCGTCGCGGAGGCACTGCTGCCGGTCATCGAGGACGCCCTGCTGCGCGGCCCGCAGACGACCGGATCGCGGTCGGCCGCACCGCCGGGCGCCGCCCGGGAACGGGCCGCGACCGGCGGCCTCGCCGAGGGACCCGCCCCGCCCACCGGTCGCCCCGCCGCGCCCGAGGCCGCCGTCGGCACCGGCACGCCGGGCGAACCGCTCGCCCCCGCACTGCGGGAGGCCGCCGGGCACGCGCTCGGGGTGGACCTGAAGCCGGTCCGGCTGCACCGGGGGGCGGCGGCCGCGGGCACCGCGGCCGCGCTCGGAGCCCGGGCGTACGCCTTCGGCGCACACGTCGTTCTGGGGGCCGACTGGGACGGCACGGGAACCCCCGCCGGGCGGCGACTGCTCGCCCATGAACTCGCGCACGTCGCGGTCCAGGCGCACCAGGGCACGGCCCGTGTGCAGCACGACCTGCATCGTGCGTCGCAGCAGCCCGCGCCCTTCGATCCGATCGACACCGGAGCCGATCCGGCCGCGTTCATCGCCGTGCTGCCGACCCTCTTCACCGACCTGCGAACGATCACCCTCGACGCCGAGGCCGTCGCGCGCGGGGTCTCTCCGAACGTGCTGCGGCCGTCCGAGTGCTTCCTGTACATCGAGAACTACATCGTGGTCGTGCGGCCCGACGGCTCGGTACGGGACCTGTTCGAGCAGGACACCTCGCATCCGACGATGCTCGACGCGCCGGTCGTCCTCCTGCGCGAACACCGCACCGGGATCGTCTGGTTCCTCGGCCTGCGCGCGGAGCACCTCGCCATCCAGTCGTTCCGGCGTTATACCGGGGTGCCGGAACCCGGGCGCCGCGCCGGGGAGAGCGTGCTCGTGGCGTTCATGCCCGGCGTCCTCGTCCCGCCGGAGCTGGCCCGCTCCCTGAGCCGACGCGCCCGCGGGGCGGCGGGGACCGAGGTGGAGGCGCCGGGCTGGGCGCGCGACGCGGCGGCCCGCCTGCGCCGGCGGCGGTCAGGCGGAGCCGGCGGGACGGGAGAGGGCCCCGGCGCGGGTGCGCGCGGGGAGGGCGCCGGCGGGGGCGGCGCGGCCGACCGCTCGACCGGTACGGGCGCGGAAGGCGCCGGACCGGGCACCGACCCGGCCACCGCGTCGGGAGCCGGGCCGGGCGCCACCGCTCCGGGCGCCGGCACCCCGCCCCGCGCGCCCGGCGTGCTGCGCGGGCCGGCGGCGTACCGCGCCGGAGTGAGCCGGACCGGTACGCCGCAGCTCACCATCACCATCGACCGGGCCGCGACCACGATCCCGCTGCGCGAGGGCGAGTCCCCGGCCGCCCTGGAACGGCGCGTCGACGCGGCGGAACGCGCCCTCCAGGAGTCCCGGGACCCGAGCGCCCGCCAGAGCATCGCCGACGGCGCCCGTACGACCGGCTTCACGCCGCCGCCCGCAGGCTCGGCCGCCGCCGTCGTCCCCCCGCAGGAAGCGCAGGCACAGGCCCGTGCGTCGGGCGCCGCCATCACCCCCGGAGAACGGGTGCCGGGCGGGCGCACCGGCGCCAACGCCCCGGCCTACCCGTCACAGATCACCATGGCGGGCATCGAGCCCGAGGAACCGGCGATCAGCACCTCGGGGGCGACCAACCGGTTCACCATGGCCCTCGACTACGCGGCCCGGTCCCTCGGCTTCCAGGACGAGGTCTTCAACCGGATGCAGACCGTCCAGTTCTACTGGGAGATCATCGACGTCACCGGGCTCACCCGCGCGCAGGCGGAGGGCCGGTCGAGGACGACCGCCGTGGGCCAGGGAGAGGCGCAGACCGGCCTGGGCGCGCTCGGCACCACCCTCTCGCGCGACGCCGCCGCGGTCGCCGAGGACCAGCAGCGGGACCTCGAGATGATGAGCGAGGAGAACTGGCCCTGGCAGGCCCGCGCTTCGTACCTCATGGTCATCGGACTCTCGAACACCGTCCGCCTGCTGGGCTCCGTCATCGGGAGCTTCATCGACGCCGTGACCCAGCCACTGAACGAGCGCTCCATCGGCTTCGACCGCGAAGGCGACTTCCTCGTGCGCTGCGTGGCGACGCCGCAGTGGTCGGACGAGGCGGCCGCCGACCCGGAGCACCACGTGCTCCGGGCGTCGAGCATCGCGGTGAAGCCGGTACGTATCGCCTCCCTCGGCACCCGGGCCGCCGAGGGCGCGGACCGCGAGGCCACCTCGCTCGCCGCCGCCAGGGCCGAACTCGACGCGGCTCTCGCCTCCGGCGACCCGCGCCGCATCGCGGTGGCCCGCGCCAACCTGGAGCGGCTCGTCGCCGCCGGCCGCGCGGGCGGCTTCGAGACCTACACCCAGACGCTCAGCGCCCTGCGCCGCCGTCTGACCGCCGCCCAGCAGCTCCAGGCCCACCGCGCGCAGCGGGCCCCTCTCACGCAGCTGTCCGACGACGAGGTGCTGCTCGACATCCAGCTCCTGCGCACCGGCCAGTCGGTCGAGGACTGCGTCGCCGCCACCCAGCGGCAGCTGACCCAGTTCGCCGGCGAGAACGACGAGCACGCGGCCTGGGTCGGGCAGCAGCACGCCCGGTTCACGCCGGTCGGCGGCGTCACCGGGTTCCGTCCGCGCCTCGCCCTCGCCAGCGAGGAGAACGGCCAGGTCACCGAGGTCCGCACGATGCTCGGCGAACTCGCCGAATCCCGCGAGGGCTCCCGCCGGTGGGCCCTGGTCGACATCACCTCCCCCGGCACCCGCGACATCTACATCGGGCGCGGCTCCCTGCCCGGCCACGCCGGACAGGCCACCGCCATTCGCGATGCGTTCCGTGTCTTCGCCGAGAACGCCGGGTATGGCCGCGGCACACTCGCCATCCGGCTGCCCGCCGACCTCGACACCGCACTCGGCGCCCCCGTCCCCATCGAGCCCGCGATGCGCTCGGCCCCCGGCTCCCGCGCCCGGGCCATGCAGCGGCTGCGCGACCTCGCCACCGTCGCCGAGATCGCCGCGATCTTCGCCACGGGAGGCCTCGGGGTCGCCATCGGCGCCGTCGGTGGCATCGCGGGCGCCATCACCGCCATCGACGCGCTGGCCAGGCGTGCCCGTACCGGACACGGCTGGGAGGTCGGCACCCTCTTCGACGTTCTCGGTGTCGTGGGCGGCCTCGCCTCCACGCTGAGTGTCGGTGCCTTCGTCGCTCGGGGCGTCGCGGAGAGCGGGCGCGCGGCCGGACGGCTGCCGAGCTGGATCAACCGCCTGGAGCGGACCGAGACGGCCCTCCACATCCACGGGGTCGTGGGCAACGTCCAGCAGCTCATCACCATCCCCGTCCAACTCGCCATCGAGTGGAACGAGATCGACCGCGCCGAGGGTCTGACCGAGGGCGAGCGCGACTCGCGGCGGGCCCGCGCCTTCCTCGGCGCGCTCCGGTCCGGGGCGATCACCGTCGTGTCCATGGGAGGCGGTCTTGCGCACCACGAGGAGGGCGCCCGGCCTCGCACCGGTGGCGAGGAAGCGCCGCTGCCCGCGGGCACCGGCGCGCCGGAGGCGCAGGCCCTGGCCGACGGGAGCGGGCCGCCCCGCCCGCCGGTCCGTGACACTGCCGCCCCGCCGCGCGCCGAGGGCGGCGCCGAAGCGGCCGGCACCACCGCTCCGGCTGTCGGCGAGCGGGCCGCGGCCGGCGCGGAAGGCCCCGTCGGACCCGCCGTCACCGACCTGGTGGCCCAGGCCCGTTCCCTGGCCGACCGCCGGCTCGCGGCGGACCGGCGGGCCGCCGCCGGGGGCGGTGCCGAGCGGGCGACCGCCGAAGCCACCCGTCCGCGCGAGGAGGCCGGCGAGGCCCGGACGGCGGCCGGCACGACCCGGCCGACGCGCCCCGGGGATCCCCACGCGCCGGACGTCAACACCGCCGAGCGCGACCTGGCCGTCCAGATCCTCGGCGTACGGCTCTTGCAGGAGCGTCCGCCCGGCCCGGTGGATCCCGCGGCCCCGCCGCCGCGGCCCGGCCCCTTCGGCAGCCGCACCACCTCCGCCGAGCAGGCCGTCGCGACGTACGACCATGCGGTCGCCGCCGGCCGCGGTGCCGAGGTCGGGCTGTTCTTCAACCCGAACACCGGGGAGTTCGCCGTCCAGGTCGGAACCGAGTTCAGCGTCCGCGCCCCGGCCGGCGACGGCTGGCAGGCGCTCGTCCACCTGCACCCCAACCCGGAGAACGTCATCGTCCTGCGCATGCCGGCGCCCGCCGACATCGCGCTGGCGGTCCGGGCGGCCCTGCGCAGCGGCAGCCACACCGAGTTCGTCCAGTCCACACGCCCCGACGGCTCCACGGGTATCACCCGGGTCACCGTGACCACGAACCCGATGCGGATCGTGGTCGAGATCCCGGCGGCCGCGGGAGAGCCCGCGCGACGTATCGACGTTCCCACCCCGGAGGCATACAGCCGCGAGTACGGCAACGAGACCACGCATCTCGACCCGGCGAGTCCCCTGTACGAGTGGGTGATGCGCGACCTCGACGACTTCTACCGTCAGCGGCGCGAGGACGACTGGACCCGGACCGGCACGGCCGAACCCGGCGACCCCGCCGCCCGGCAGCCGGGGGAACACACCGCCATGGGGACCGCCCGGCCCGAACGGGTCCCCTCCCCTGCCGAGGCCGAGGCCACCGCGGAGATCACCCGTCTGCGAGCGCGCCTGTACCGGTGGCGGAGCACCTCCGGCGGCGATCCCGCCGCCGCCTCCCTCATCGACACGCACCTCGCCGCCCTGCGCGACCTCGCCGCGGCCGTGCGCCGCGGCGAGAACGTCGAGGGCGCGCTGCACGGGATCCGTGAGGACCTCCCGGCCCAGCGCCGCCTCCTGCGGCCGGTCGACGCCGGCCGGGTGACCGCCCTCGCGGCCCGGTCCCGGCGGGCGGCCGCCCGGACGCGCGATCCGGAAGCCGCGGTGGAGCTCAACCGGATCGCCGACGAGGCCGACCGGCTCGCCGCCCGGACGGCCGCCGACCCCGGCTATGACGCCCGGACCGGCTACGACGTGCTGGACCGGCAGGCCCGCCGCGCCACCCGTCGGGAGTACGAGGTCTACGTCGACCTGCTCCATCCCGCCGAACGGGCCCAGATGACGGCCTGGTTCGAGGAACACCTCGCCCCCCTCAACGGCACACCGGTGGGTGAGCTGCTGGTCCGCGACATCATGCGGCACATCGAGACCGCGGACGCGCTGACGCTCGCCCAGTCGCCTCGCAGCGCGGGCGTCGACGTCGCCCGTACGGCGGCCATGCAACGCCAGGTACGCGAAGGCATCGCGGCCGGGCGCTACAGCCCCGAGTACACCGCCCTGTTCGAGGCCGCCACCCGCGACGCGGCGGCACAGGGCTTCACGGACGGGTGGCCACGGACCCCGGACGGGGTCGCCTGGCAGGTGGACCACGTGGGTGAGCTGTGGCTCGGCGGTGCCGACGACGCCTCGAACTACCTGGCGCTGCCGCCGGCGGTGCACAGCCTGAAGACCGCCATCCTCGGAGAGTTCCGCCGCGAATTCCGCAGCCGGAGCGTCGAAGGGGAAAGCCGGGACCTCCGCGAAACAGATGCTCCGGAACCGCGAACAGAGGAGGACTGATGCCACATCAGCAGTGCGATGTACGAGGGGAATTCGGGTGGCCGCCACCTGCGCCGATCGTTGACAGTGCCCAGCCGCTTTGGAAAGCTGCCTGGGGACCGTCGGTGCCCTGTGACTCGAGGCCTGCGACCGGCGTCGGGCCCGCTGTCTGCGCCCCATGGGAGGGCTGATGCCCGAGTTGCTCCATCCTGGCGTGTACGTTCTCGAAGCGCCCTCCGCGGTCAAGCCGATCGAGGGCGTCAGCACCTCGACGGCCGGGTTCGTCGGCTTGGCGGACAGAGGGCCCGTCCCGGGATTCCGGATGCCTTTCGGTGAGCCCCCGCGCGCACCGCTCGTCACCAGCTTCACGGAATTCACCCGGATCTTCGGCGGATTCCGTCGCGACAGCTATCTGGCCTATGCCGTCCAGGCGTTCTTCGACAACGGCGGGCGGCGCGCCTACATCGTCCGGGTCGTCGTCGACGACGACCCGGAGGAGGGGTACGGCCCCGGCACGGGCAACGCCGCGCTGGCGTGCGTCGGCCTGCTCGACCGCGAGAGCCCGACGGTCAACCCGACCCTGGCCGTCGTGGCCCGCTCGCCCGGCGCCTGGGCGAACACCGTGGGCCTGGCCGTCACCGAGAGCACCGCGGACCCGCAGAACCTGTTCCGGCTCACCGTGTTCGACGGCGGTGTGCCGGTCGAGTCCTTCGACGGGCTGAGCATGGACCCCGCGAGCGACGGCTTCGTCGACACGGCGGTCAACAACGCCTCGCGGTACGTCTACGTCAAGTCGGTCGTCCCGAGCGGGGTCTCGTTCGCCGACGCGCGGCCCGCCGCCACCGCCGAGGCACATGTCCTGGACTTCGCGGACACGGATGGCGAGACCGCGTTCACCGTCTCGTCGAACGTCTCGCTCGGCGAACCGCTCAGCGTACGGACCACACGCTCGACCGCCGCCGGCCCCCCGACGTTCACGCTCCAGGTCACCCAGGCCGGCCGGGTTGTCGAGAGTCACGACAACCTTTCCATGGACCGCGCCCTGGGCAATTTCGTCGAGCGCAAAGTGAACGCCGCCTCCCGTCACGTGCGCATCCGCGCCACCGAGCCGGCGCCGACCGCCGACGTCGACCGGGGGCGTCCGGTCGACGCCGTCCACGCCTTCGCCCTGCCGGCGCTCCCCGCGGGAATCAGCTTCCCCGGCGGATCCGTCTCGGCGGGTCCCGGCTCGGACGGCCGGGTGCCGGCGCCGGGCGACCGGCACTTCGTCGGCAGGCCCGACCGGGGGACGGGCCTGTACGCCTTCGACGGAGTCGACGACGTCAACATCATCGCCATCCCCGGCTCGGGCAACGACCTGACCGTGAGCGCGGGGATGGCCTACTGCCGCAACCGCCCGTTCCAGGACGCCTTCTTCGTCGCCGACGTCGGGGTGCTCATGCCCGAGGCCGCCCGGGTCCCCGGGGCCGCCCCCGACGTGCGGGGCAAG
The DNA here is from genome assembly GCF_055563935.1 of Streptomyces sp. NPDC029169. Classification (NCBI taxonomy): domain Bacteria; kingdom Bacillati; phylum Actinomycetota; class Actinomycetes; order Kitasatosporales; family Streptomycetaceae; genus Streptomyces; species Streptomyces sp. NPDC029169. Next base: position 1,354 of record NZ_JBVHXA010000006.1, on the reverse strand, counting down.
GCCGCGGCCCGCGACTTCATCCGCTCCCTCTCCACGCCCAGCGACTACGGCGCGGCCTACTACCCGTGGCTGCGGGTGTCGGACCCGATCGGCAAGGGCCGCAACCCCGGCATCGCGGTGCCGCCGTCCGGGGCCATCGCCGGCCTGTACGCGCGGATCGACAACAGCCGAGGCGTCTTCAAGGCGCCGGCAGGCACCGAAACGGGTCTGGCCGGGGCGCTCGGGCTCTGCGACGACCTCCAGGACGCCGACCAGGACATCCTCAACCCGATCGGCCTCAACGTCCTGCGCCGGTTCCCGGGGTACGGCGTCGTCTCCTGGGGTGCCCGCACCCTCGCCACCGACGCGGCCTGGCGTTACGTACCGGTCCGCCGCACCGCGATCTTCCTGCGGGGCAGCATCCGTCGGGGCATCCAGTGGGCGGTCTTCGAGCCGAACGACGAGCCGCTGTGGTCACAGCTACGGCTCAACGTCCGGGCGTTCATGCTGACGCAGTTCCGGGCCGGGGCCTTCCAGGGGGCCACACCGGCCGAGGCGTTCTTCGTCGCCTGCGACGCCACGACGACCACACAGCAGGACATCGACAACGGGGTGGTCAACCTTCATGTGGGGTTCGCGCCGCTGAAGCCGGCCGAGTTCGTCGTGTTCACCCTCAGCCAGAAGGTCGACCAGTCGGCGGTGTGACCGTCGGCCGTACCAGGAAAGGGCCGGACCCCTCATGCGTATGAGTGCGAGCACCAACCGATTCGACCCCTACCGCAACTTCCGGTTCAAGATCAAATGGGACGGGGTCTACGTCGCCGGGCTGTCGAAGATGACCGGCCTCAAACGTTCTACCGAGATGACGGAGTGGCGGGAGGCCGGCGAGAACATCGTCGCGCGCAAGCTCCCCGGCAAGACGAAGTACGAGGCGGTGACCCTGGAGGCGGGCATCACCTACGACACGGCCTTCGAGGACTGGGCCAACCTCGTCAACGACTTCGCCAGCCACAGCCGCACCAACCTCGGCGACTTCCGCAAGAACATCACCCTCGACATCTTCAACGAGGCCGGAGCCAAAGCACTGTCCTACAACCTGTACCGCGCCTGGGTGGCCGACTACCAGGCCGTACCGGATCTCGACGCCGCGGCGAACGCCGTCGCCATCACGACGGTGAAACTCGAGTACGAGTGGTTCGAGCGCGATGTCGCCGTCGTGGAAGCCGCGGGCAACGGCCCCGCCCGGATCGGCTGACCGGACCGGCGTACGTGAGTGAACCCCGCACCGGGGGGGGGGGGGGGGGGGGGGGGGGGGGGGGGGGGGGGGGAGGCGCGCGCCCCCCCCCCCCAGCCCCCTCTCCCCCGCCCTTCTTTC